>DAIMJI010000001.1:0-127345 GCA_036722335.1 Synergistales bacterium
TGCATCGACTGGCTCAACGCCGCAGTCCGGGAAAAATGGGCCAGGGAGACCGCCTGAAAGTGGAAAAGCTGATTACGAAAGCCCTTGAAGGGGATCATCGCTCCATTGCCAGGCTCATCAGCCTTGTGGAAAGCGAATCTCCCCAGGCGGAGCACATCATGCGAAAGATTTACCCCCATTCCGGAAAGGCCCACATCATCGGCCTGACCGGGAGCCCTGGCGCGGGCAAAAGCACGCTGGCGGACAAAATAATCGCGCACTTCAAGGCCCTGGGCAAGACCGTGGGCGTTATCGCGGTCGACCCGTCAAGCCCTTTCTCGGGTGGGGCGATACTGGGTGACCGCCTGCGGATGCAGCAGCATGCCGTGGATCCGGACGTTTTCATACGGAGCATGGGGACCAGGGGCTCCCTCGGCGGACTGAGCCGCTCCACACAGGAAGCGGCATTGATACTGGACGCCTGCGGAAAGGATGTCGTCATCATCGAAACGGTCGGTGTCGGGCAGTCGGAAATCGACATCGTCAAGATTGCCGACACGGTCGGCCTGATCCTCGTCCCGGGAATGGGCGATGACATCCAGATCATGAAGGCGGGCATCATGGAAATCGCCGACATCTTTATCGTGAACAAGGCCGACCGGGACGGAGCGGACAGGGTTTCGACAGAAGTCAACATGATGCTGGACCTCCTCGGGATGAGACCCTGGCGCCCCCCTGTCCTCAAAACCGTGGCGGAAAGGGGAGAAGGGGTCGGCGAAGTCGTTTCGGAGATGTCACGCCATGAAGGCTTTCTGCGAGTGAGCGAGGAAGGGCGCAGGAGAAAGTGGCAGAGGCTCGGAATGGAAGTGGAAGAGGTCCTGCGAAGGGAAATTGCCAACCTGGTGGAACATGAGTGGGAAAAGGTCAAATCGCCGGAACTTTTCGAGACACTGGCCGCCCGTGAAACAAACCCCTACGAGGTGGCTGAAAAGGTCCTGTCAAACATCCTTACGGATTCGAACACGTAACGCCGTCGGTTGGGCCTTCACGGAAGGCTCCCTGTCGGCAGGCACTTTCGTCCGATGTTATGATTAGCTGGCATTGATGAGGTCATTCAAGGAGGTTGGTACAGCATGCGCGTGGCAATCGGGTCCGACCATGCCGGTTTTGCCCTCAAGGAAAAGATTAAGGGTTTTCTCCTGGAATTAGGCTGCGAAATCCAGGATTATGGCACAAACTCCGCTGATTTGAGCGTCGATTACCCGGATTACGGCTTCAAGGTTGGTGAAAGCGTCGCTTCAGGGCATTCCGAGAGGGGAATCCTGATTTGCGGGTCCGGGATCGGCATGTCAATTGTGGCGAACAAGATCCCGGGAGTTTACGGGGCACTTTGCAACGACCCGACGACAGCCCGGTTAAGCCGTTTGCACAACAACTCGAATGTCCTCGTTCTCGGAGGCAGGATACTCGGTGAAGAAGTCGCCAGGGAAATCGTCAAGGTCTGGCTCGAGACGCCCTTCGACGGCGGAAGGCACGTGGCACGCCTCAAGAAGATCGAATCATACGAGTCGCAGAGCCCGTGTTTCCCGGCGCGCTCCCACGGAAACCCCCTGATCATCCTCGACCACCCCCTGATCCAGCACAAGGTGGGGATTATCAGGGACAAGGACACTTCCGTGAAGGAATTCAGGGAACTCGTCCAGGAAATCGCGGGGCTGATGGTATATGAGATCACGCGCGCCCTTTCCCTGGAAGAAACCGAAGTTGAAACACCCATCAGCCGGACAAAAGTCCTGACGCTTTCCGGCAAGAAACTTGCGATTGTGCCCATCCTCCGGGCGGGACTCGGCATGGTCGAGGGAATCATTCGGCTAATCCCTAATGCCAAGGTTGGCCATATCGGGCTTTACAGGGATCCTGAAACCCTCATGCCGGTAGAGTATTACTGCAAGCTTCCCGGAGATATCGAAGAACGCGACATCTTCATCCTGGACCCGATGCTGGCAACCGGGGGTTCGTCCTCCGCGGCCATCGACCTGATCAAGAAGAGGGGCGGAAGGAAAATCACGCTTGTCTGCCTGATCGCCGCTCCGGAAGGAGTCGCGCTAGTCCACAGGGAGCATCCTGAAGTCCAGATATTCACCGCTGCTCTCGACAGCCATCTAAACGATCACGGTTACATTGTTCCCGGGCTGGGTGACGCAGGTGACCGCCTCTTCGGCACTAAATAGGCGGGTGTTCCTCCCCGGGGGAAAAGGAAGGAAACAGCTGTCTTGAACCCGTTGATCCTGCAGGTTCTGGCAGTGTTCGCTTGGGGCGTTCTCGTGACGCCTCTATCCATGTCCCTGGCACACCGGTTCAGAGTTCTCGATGCGCCGGGAGAGCGCAAGATCCACACCGGCGTCGTCCCGCGGGGAGCGGGTATCGTGATCTGGCTTGGATACCTCATCTGGGTCCTGCTGTTCGGGGCGTCCCTTCCTGGGACCCGCATGACGGCCGTTGGCGGAACCCTTGTCTTCCTCGTGGGTTACGTGGATGACATGAAACAGACATCGCCTTTTATCCGACTTGGACTTCACGGGATTTCAGCCCTTATTTCCACATTCTTCCTGCCCTTGGGCGCACTCGAGAGGACTCTCCTGGTTTTCTGGATTACGGGATGCACCAGCGCCTACAACCTTATCGACGGCATGGACGGGCTCTGCCTATCGCTTTCCATCGTGACGGCCTGGGTCATGTCCTCTTTCGGGCAGGGCCCTCTTTGGCTGCCCCTTGCGGGGTTGTGTGCGGGGGTCCTTGTCTGGAATTTTCCTTTCCCCAGGGCCAGGACCTTCCTGGGAGACGGGGGAAGCACCTTGCTTGGATTTCTTTGTTCTTCGCTGATGGCGACTGGAATTTCCACGACCTCTCTGGGCTTGGCCTGGATGGTGCCGGTCCTGGCACTTCTCGGGGGCGTCCCCGTCCTGGATACGCTCGTTGCGGTCGGCAGAAGGCTTGCCATGGGACGTTCCCCTTTCCTGCCGGACAGGGGGCACATCCATCATCGCCTGCTGGATCGCTCCTTCCCATTAACCGCTGTTCTTGTCACAATGGGGACAATACACTTTGCCCTGGTCATGGCGGGCATGATCCTATCCCGCCTTGTGTCGGGGGGAACCCCGTAATCGAAACGACGAGGAGAAATGAAGATGGAACGAGTTCGAAAGAAAGTCTGCATCGTGGTTGGAACGAGGCCTGAAGCCATCAAGATGGCGCCGGTCGCCTTGCAGGTCCGGCAGCGTCCGGAACTCGAGTGCTTCCTCCTGGCCACGGGGCAGCATACGCAGATGCTGAAACAGGCGCTGGAGCATTTCGGCCTGCGGGCCAATGTCGACCTGAACGTCATGAAGGACCGGCAGACTCTTGATTACCTGACCGCCGCCGTTCTCGAAGGGGTCGGTCAAGCGCTGGATTCAAACCGACCGGATATCGTCCTGGTGCATGGAGACACGACGACGACCTTCGCTGCCTCCCTGGCCGCTTTTTACAGGAAAATTCCCGTTGGCCACGTAGAGGCGGGACTGAGAAGCAGGAATCTTTACCTGCCTTTCCCTGAAGAAATGAACCGGCTTCTGACCGACAGGATTTCTTCCCTTTGGTTTGCTCCTACCGAAGGGGCTCATCGGAACCTGGTTCTCGAGGGCATTCCTCCCGAGCGGGCGTTCGTAACCGGAAACACCGTTATCGACGCGTTGCTCTGGACCCGCGAAAACAGGTCAATCCCGACACTGGACTTTCTCAGGGAAATCCCGCAGGAGGCGGACCTGGTCCTGCTGACGGCGCACCGCAGGGAATCATGGGGAGATCCTTTGCACCGAATTTGCCGGGCCGCGGAAAAGTTGCGGGCCTCTTTCCCGAACCTATGGCTCTTGATTCCCATGCACAGGAACCCTGCCGTGAGGGAAACGATCGAGGCCTCTTTTGCCGGTCGCGAGCGTGTTATCCTTTGCGACCCGCTGGACTACCCGGATTTCGTCTGGGCGATGAACCGCTCCCGGCTAATCCTCAGCGATAGCGGGGGAGTGCAGGAAGAAGCCTCTGCCTTGAGAAAACCGGTGCTCGTCCTTCGTGATGTGACGGAGAGGCCCGAAGCGGTCGAATCGGGTTCGGCCTCCCTGGTGGGAACGGACGAGGAGAAAATCCTGAAGTCCGCTGTCCCGCTCCTTGAAGACGAAACGGCATACAAGGAATTTCTCTCCAATTGTTCAAACCCTTTTGGAGACGGACACGCATCCGACAGGATCGTGCAAGAGATCGAATTCTTCCTGGGAACAGGGAACTGACTGACCGTTGCCGGTCTTTCAGCGAGAGGAGTGGAGGAGTTTGAACCACAAGCTTGTGATTAGGGGAGATCGCCCCCTGAATGGTTCCATCACGGCACAGGGCGCAAAGAACGCGGCCCTTCCCGTCATGGCGTCGGCCCTTCTTCTGAAAAACGGGACTCTTGCCCTTGACCATGTTCCAGACCTCCATGATGTCCAAACGATGTCGGATCTTTTAAGGAACCTGGGTGCCGACGTGGTTTTCTCCGGGGGTAAGATGGAGATCAAGACGCCCGAATGCCTGGACTGGGCAACGCCTCCAGCGCTTGTAAGGAAAATGAGGGCTTCTTCCCTGGTCCTGGGCCCGCTCCTCGCACGATGCCGACAAGCCATTCTCCCGTTGCCCGGAGGCTGCGCGATAGGAAGCCGCCCCATAGACCTTCACCTGAAGGGCTTGACGAAGATGGGAGCCGAAATCAGGCTTGAACACGGGTCTGTTCACGCAGAAGCAAAAAAACTGAGGGGCGCGCGGATCTACCTGGATTTCCCGTCCGTTGGGGCAACGGAAAACCTGTTGATGGCCGCGGTCCTTGCGAAGGGAGAAACCGTCATCGAAAACGCCGCAAGGGAGCCGGAGATTTCCAACCTGGCGGAAGCGCTCCTCCGCATGGGAGCACAGATTGAGGGTGACGGTACCGGCACGATACGCATCAAGGGAGTTGAAGACCTGCAGGGAACCGATATCGAGATCATCCCCGACCGGATAGAAGCCTCCACCTATATCCTGGCGGGTGCCGTCACAGGCGGTGATGTGACCGTCAAGGGGATGGAGCCTGAACATCTGGAAGCGCTACTGGCGAAAATGGAGGAGGCGGGTGTCCACCTGTCCATCGAGGGAAACTGCGTCCGTACGCTGCCGAATGGACGGATGTCTGCAGTTTCGCTGAAGACGCTTCCATACCCGGGCTTCCCCACGGATCTCCAGCCCCAGATCATGGCAGCCCTCTGCCTTGCAAGGGGAACGAGTGTCATCCAGGAACGCGTTTTCGAATCACGTTTCCTTCATGTGAGCGAGCTGAAGCGGATGGGTAGCCATATCGAGCTTCAGGGAGACACGGCAATCATTACTGGGGTCGAGAATCTCACAGGCGCGGAGGTCCGGGCAACCGACCTGCGTGCGGGTGCGGCGCTGGTGCTTGCCGGCCTCGCTGCCAACGGTTACACCTGCATCTACCAGATGGGACATATCCAGCGCGGGTATGAGAACATGGTGGAAAAGCTGAGGTCCCTGGGCGGAGACGTGGAGATCGTCGCCTGCGACGAAAACGAAGGACCAAAATTCTAGGGCAGAGGAAGAGGGAGGGAAGACCATGTCTTGGAAAAACCATATTGTAAGGAAGTCCCTGGCCGGGATCGAGCCTTACAAGCCGGGTAAACCGATCTCGGAAGTGCAGAGGGAACTCGGGCTCCAGAACGCGATTCGCCTGTGTTCGAACGAAAACCCCTGGCCCCTGCCCGGAAGGGTCCTGGAAGCCGTAAGAAACGCTTCGGCCGAAACATGCCGTTATCCCGACCCTGCCTCTTATCGTCTCAAGCGGGCGATTGCCATGAAATGGGGGCGCTCTCCCTCCGAGGTCATCGTTGGCGCCGGGGTGGAAGGAATCCTGTACTCGCTTTTCCAGGCGATCATCGACGAGGGGGACGAAGTGGCCTATGCCACGCCGACATACCCACTCTATCGCCTCGCGGCGGCAGCCTCCGGAGCGAGACGGGTGGAAATCCCCACGGAACCGGGGGAGGGAGAAGCAGGAATCGACCGCCTCATCGAGGCCTGCGGGCCAAGGACGAAGGCCCTGGTGATCTGCAACCCCAACAACCCTACGGGAACGATCCTGAACCGGGCGGACCTGACAACCCTGGCAAATTCCCTGAACGGCAGGGAAACCCTTCTCATCCTGGATGAAGCTTACGCGGATTATGTCGAGGACCCAAAGTACACCTCCGGGATAGACCTTTTCGACCAACTTGGGAATATCGTGATGCTAAGGACTTTTTCAAAGATTTACGGGCTTGCCGCCCTGCGGGTCGGTTACGCCATCGCTCCCAAACCCGTAGTCGAAACGTACCTCAAGGTCAGGAAGGTTTTCGAGGTCAACAGCGTCGCCCAGAACGCAGCCCTGGCGGCACTCTCGGATTCCTCCTACGTCCAGGAGGTACGCGAAAAGACCTTGGCGGAGAGGGAAAGGCTTGCGGGCTCCCTGAGAGACATGGGCGTCAAGGTGCTTCCCACCCAGACGAACTTCCTTGTCCTCGAACTCCAGGAATCGGCAACCATCTACGAAAAACTTCTTCTTGAAGGCATAATCGTCCGCTTGGGAGACGACCTGGACTACCCGGGACATCTCCGGGTGACGGTCGGCCTGCCCGAGGAAAACGACCTGTTCCTCCAAGCGCTTGGAAAGGTGTTGAAACGGCTTGCCGGAAGGTGAGAATGGCCTTCTGCCCGACGTGAAGGTCATATCCTTCGTGGGCAGGGCAGGAACGGGCAAAAGCCAGAGGGCCCAAGTCCTGGCGAGAAACCTGGATATCGATTACATCCTTGACGACGGCCTGGTGATCCGAAGGGGGCAAATCGTTTCCGGGAAAAGTGCCAAGGCGGAGAGAAACCAGGTCCGCGCCATCAGGCGTGCCATGATGGAATTCCCCGACCACCGCAGGGAGATCCAAGAGTTCTTCCGGCAGGCGCAGCCATGCACCGTCATGATCATCGCCACTTCGGAAGGCATGGCATCCCAGATTGCCCACCGCCTGGGATTCCCGGCCCCAGGGAACGTCATCAGGATAGAGGACGTGGCCACCCCGGAAGAGATCAAAAGGGCCAGGCTTGAGAGAAAGGTCAAAGGACAGCACGTGATTCCCGTTTCCCAGGTGCAGGTACGAAAGAACTTCGCGGGGAAGCTCGTCGGGAAGCTACGGGTCTTCTGGAAAGGGAAGAACAAGTACGAAGGGGAGAAAACGATCGTCCGGCCCCCCTTCAGCTTCATAGGCGCACTTCGCATAGAACCGCAGGCCATAGAAGACCTGGCCCGCCACGTCGCGCTAAGAACGCCGCAAGTGAAGAGCATCCAGGAAATTCGCATCAAGCCGGGCTCGGAAGGCGTGTCCCTTCAGTTGAAAATCGGGGTTACGCTGGGAGAACGCAACCTCGTCGAGATCGCAAGGACAGTGAAAGCGCGGATTTCGTCCAGTGTCAGTTATTTCATGGGCCTGGACGTCCGGGGAGTTGATGTGGTCGTAACGGAGGTGGAACTCCATGGGACAAACGGTTAAGCCGATCATCTGCCCTTCACCGGAAGAAGTGTCCTCTATCCGGAAGCAACAGTGGTCCCGCCTCCAGGAGGAGGTTTCGAAGTGCCGTCTCTGCCCTCTGGCGGAAACGCGGAAGCTCACGGTTTTCGGCGACGGACCGATGGGAACATCCTTGATGTTTATCGGCGAGGGACCGGGCGCGGACGAGGATGAACAGGGCCTGCCCTTCGTCGGAAAGGCGGGGCAGTTATTGACCACAATCCTTTCCGCAGCGGGAATCAACCGGGAGGAGGTCTTCATCGGCAACGTCGTCAAATGCAGGCCGCCGGGCAACCGGGTTCCCTCGGTGGAAGAAATGATCGCCTGCGACACCTATCTCCAGACCCAGATCGCCCTTGTCGCCCCCCGTATCCTTGTGCTGCTCGGAAGCACGCCGACGAAGTGGATACTCAAGACGACCGCCCCCATAGGGGAATTGAGGGGACGGTGGTTCAAGTGGAGGGGGATCGACGTCTTCCCGATGTACCACCCCAGCTACCTCCTGAGGAACCAGTCCAGAGCCGTGGGCAGCCCCAAGGACCTGACGTGGAGGGATATCCGGGAAGTCAAGAAACGCTGGGATGAAGTCAGGGAGGAAGAGGACTCGGCGGATGAGTGAGAACGTGACCAGGGAAAGGGAATTGCCCTCGCACGTCGGGATCATCATGGATGGAAACGGACGTTGGGCACGGAAAAGGGGGCTCCCCCGGCTCATGGGGCACCACGCAGGTGTCCGAGCCGTTGAGCGAATCGTGCGAGCGGCAAGGGATAGTGGGGTCAAGACGCTCTCCCTTTATGCCTTTTCCACGGAGAACTGGAAAAGACCCGAAGCCGAGGTCAAAGGCCTTATGGGACTTTTCCGTTTTTACATCAGGAGCCGGCTCAAGCCGCTCCTTGATGAAGGTGCCAGGATCCGCTTCTGCGGAAGGATGGATGACCTTCCCCCCGACATTCTCGAAATCATAAAGGAAGCCGAACGGAAGACTTCCCAGCAAACGGGGCTGCAGCTTGTCATATGCCTCAATTACGGCGGGAGGCAGGAAATCATCGACGCCATCAACGAGATCCTGCGCTCGGGAGAAACGCGCCTACTGGACGAAAATTCATTCAGGAAGTACCTTTATCTTCCGGATGTCCCTGACCCGGACCTGATCATCAGGACAAGCGGTGAAATCCGCCTCAGCAATTTCTGGCTCTGGGAAAGCGCATATAGTGAATTCTATTTTTGCGACAAGCTTTGGCCGGATTTCGGCCCTGAAGACCTTGAAACGGCCCTGCGGGTTTACCAGGGGAGGGAGAGACGCTATGGATCCATCTAGCCGTGCCTTCGGCAGCGAAATCGTCATACGGGCGCTGAGCGGAGCGTTCGTCGTTCTTGCCATCCTGGGGGGAATCATCCTCGGGGGGGTTTACTGGTCGTTTATCGTAACACTGATTACCCTGATCTCGCTTTGGGAGTTCTACAACCTTTTGTCGGTGAAGGTCAAGGTTACCCGCGGACTCGGCTTTATTTCGGCCCTGCTTCTTATCGCAGCGGCAACCCTTAATTTCAGCTCTGCCGCAATCCTTGCGATCACAGCCCTTATCCCCTTCCTTGTACTCTGCATAGAAATCGTCCGACGCCAGATGTTCATGAGCAGCCACGCCATCTTCAACATGGGGGGGACGCTCGTGGGACTGATCTTCATCGCCCTTCCCTGGACCTTCCTCGTCCTCCTGAGAGAAGAGCCTTGGGGGACCATGCTCCTGATCACCCTGTTTGCGTGCACCTGGAGCTGCGATGTAACCGCCTACCTGGTGGGAGTTCGCTGGGGAAGGAACTATCTTTGCGAAAATGTCAGCCCCAAGAAAACCTGGGAAGGTTTCGCCGGCGGTGTCGCGGGCAGCCTTTTCTGCGCCGGGCTGCTGGCTTTTGCCTGGCAGTTCCCGCCCTTTCCGCTTCTCCTTCTCGGCCTTCTCTGCGGACTTGCCGGACAGATAGGGGATCTCGGCGAATCTCTCCTGAAACGCGAAGCCGGGGTCAAGGACGCCGGGAAGTTAATCCCCGGGCACGGAGGAATGCTGGACCGCTTCGACAGCATCCTTGTCAACGCCACGCTCGCTTTCCTGATCTTCGAGGTGATCTGGCATTGACCGCGCTTGGCCCCTTTACACCCAGGGAAATCGCCGTCATCGGTGCAACCGGAAGTGTTGGCGGGGCAGCGCTCGACATTTGCAGGAAACATCCGGACCGGTTCAGCGTCACCGCCCTGGCCGGCCACGAAAACGTTTCCAGGATGGCTGCCCTGGCTGCCGAGTTTAACCCAAGGCTGGTGGCGATGGTTGATCCTGCTGCCGCCCGCAGGCTGGAAACGCTTGTTCCCGGAAACACTCTCGTCCTCTCCGGCAAAGGTTCGCTGGAAGAAATCGCGCTTCATCCCGATTCAGGTCATCTCGTTTTCGCTTCTTCAGGAACTGATGCCATTCCCTCCTTGATGTCTGCGCTCTCCGCAGGAAAAACCGTTTCCCTGGCCAACAAGGAAAGCCTAGTCATTGCGGGCCCCTGGGTCATGCCCCTCGTTTCTGGGAAAGAGCAGCTGCGGCCGCTCGACAGCGAACATAACGCAATATGGCAATGCATCGCCGGAGAACCGGAAAAGGGCATCAGGGAGATCGTTTTGACCGCCTCGGGCGGCCCTTTCAGGTCGATGGAACCCCTGGCACTCGAGAAGGTGACGCCGGGAATGGCACTCAGGCATCCGGTATGGGCAATGGGATCAAAGATCACGATAGACAGTGCCACGCTCATGAACAAGGGCCTGGAAATCCTGGAAGCCATGCAATTGTTCAATCTCCCTGCCGAAAAGGTCAAGGCTCTCGTCCATCCCCAATCGATCGTGCATGGGATGGTCCTTTTTTCGGACTGCACGATGAAATGGCTTCTTTCCCGCCCCGACATGAGAATTCCGGCAGCTGTGGCCCTGGCATACCCCGATAGGCTCGAGATACAGGACAGGACACTGGAATTCCCCCCCGTTGAGGGCCTTTCGCTGTCATTCGAGCAACCGGATCTTCTCCGTTTCGAGTGCCTTGCCCTCGCCCTTGACGCGGCCCGGGAGGGAGGAGGAGCTCCCGCGGCGCTTGTCGGAGCGGACGAAGTCGCCGTGAAGGCTTTCCTCGAAGAGCGTATCTCTTTCAACGGAATCCCGAGGCTCATAAGAAGCGTCCTCGAGTCTCTCTCCGGCCCGCGACCGGATTCCCCGGAAGAAGCTATCGCTTTAATGGACTGGGCCAGGCGCAAAGCCCTGGAACTTTTGCCACGACAATAATTCTCAAGGAGGTCACACCCTTGGTCGTAAGCCTTCTTTCATTCCTGCTCGTCATCGGAATCAGCGTCATCATCCACGAACTGGGCCATTTCCTGTTTTCCATCCGGTTCGGCGTGAAGGTCTACGAGTTCGCCTTCGGGATGGGCCCAGCCTTGCTGCAGAAAAGGCGAGGGGAAACCGTCTACTCCCTGCGGGCTTTCCCCATAGGCGGATTCGTCCGCCTTGCGGGCATGGAGGAGGAGCAGGAAGGGGAGAGCGCGCCCCCTGAAAGGACATACCCCTTCAAGACTCCTTCACAACGTTTCGCCATCCTTGCCGGAGGTCCCCTTTTCAACATCCTCCTGGCGATCGTCCTGACAACGGCGCTTTTGACCTTCAACGGCATCCTGGACCTCCAAAGCGCCACGGTCGGTTCGACCATGTCAGGCTACCCGGCGGAACGAATCGGCCTCATGACGGGAGACCGCATCGTTTCGATAAACGGCAAGACCGTGACGACCTGGGATTCAATGTCCTCAACGCTGAGGCAGGCAGCCCCGGCCGGCCCTATCGAGCTTGTGGTGGACCGAAACGGCGAAAAGAAGACCTTTTCCGTCCTGGTCGAAAAGGACAGCCGCTACGGGGTCCCCCTGCTAGGCATCAGGCCGCGCAACCTCAGGTATTCGCTTCCCGAGGCCCTGTTCAGGTCGGTGGGAACAGCCTGGGAAATGACGGTCTCTATCCTGAAGGGGCTGTGGACCTGGGCCTTCGGAAGGCAGGATGTCGAATTCGCAGGCCCTGTGGGCATCGCTTCGATGGCGGGAGATGCGGCCAGGCAGGGATGGTGGTCCTTCATATCATTCCTTGCCGTAATCAACCTGAACCTCGGGATCCTCAACCTCTTTCCATTCCCCGCGCTGGACGGGGGCCGACTCTCGTTCCTGGTCGGTGAAATGCTGACGGGACGCCGTCTCCCCGCGAAGTGGGAAAACCTTATACACCTTGCCGGCTTCGCCCTGTTGATCGCCCTTATCCTTTTCGTGACCTGGAAGGATATCCTTCGCCTCGTTCGCCCCTAGGGCCAAGGGAGAACACAGCCATGTCGGCCAGATCCGTTACTGTAAGAGGTCTCGAGATTGGCGGGGGCAGCCCGGTCCGGGTCGAAAGCATGCTCAAGACCCCGCTTGATGATCGGCAGGGATGCTCCAGGGAGTTGCAAGGACTTGCCCAGGCAGGGTGTGAATTGGTTCGCGTCGCCTTTCCGTCGCCTTCAAATTTCGAGGACCTCGCGGCCCTCATCTCAGACGCGGAAATCCCCATCATGGCGGACATCCATTTCGACCCCGATCTCGCCTTGCTGAGCCTCAAGGCAGGAGCGCACGCAATCCGCATCAATCCCGGCAACATGGGAAGCCCGGAGCGCCTTTCCCAAATTTTGGAAACGGCTTCCGAGAGGAAAGCGGTTGTCCGAATTGGCGCAAACTGCGGATCCCTTTCGGGGAGTCAAGTGGCAAAGGCAAACGGAGACAGGGCTCTCGCCCTGGTCGGCGCCGTCGAGGAACAGCTTGTTTTCCTCAAAAAAAGCGGTTTCGACAACATCATCCTCTCGGCGAAATCCACCTCGATCCGTGAAACAGTCCGGGCCAACTTCCTTCTTTCCGAACGGTATCCTTATCCCCTGCACATAGGCATCACGGAAGCGGGGCCTGGAGTGAGGGGGTTGGTAAAAAACGCTGCGGGAATAGGCATCCTCCTCAACCAGGGTATAGGCGACACGATCCGCGTCAGCCTGACCGGGCCTTCGATCAGCGAGGTCGAGGCGGGCTATTCCATACTCAATGCCCTGGAAATCCGCAGAAAAGGGTATAACCTCATCTCCTGCCCGACATGCGGCCGGAAGAGAATCGACGTGGAAATGCTGGTCAATAGGCTCCTGCCGAGTTTTTCCCCCCTTCCCGACGGTTTCACGGTCGCGGTCATGGGATGCGAAGTGAACGGCCCCAGGGAAGCCGCCCATGCAGACCTCGGGATTTCCGGCGCCCCTGGCGGGTTCGTCCTTTTCTCCAAGGGCAGGGTTGTCGCCAAGGCCCGGACTGAAGACCTTGAGGAAGTCATGAAATCCGCCCTGCGCGAAATTCTGGAATAACCAATCTTAAGGTTTTGCCACGACTTCTCCCCTTAACATAAACCTTGCTAAGGGAATACAACCTTTTTTTCTTCCGCCTATTGATTGACAGAGGGGGGGGGACCGTTATAATGAGTTTCGCCCCTGTCCCGAGGCCAAAACGGGATCAAATGCCTGTGAAGGAGGACCCCCATGATGATTGAAACACCAGAACTGTACACCCTGGTCGTGGGAAAAGGAGAAGGAGAAAAAAAGCTGACCGCTTTCGATGCGGCGCTCCTGGAGGCCGGTGTAGGCAACATGAATCTCCTGAGGGTATCAAGCGTGCTGCCGCCGCGATGCCAGTTCGTTCCAAGAATGGATATGCCTTTCGGCAGCCTTTTGCCGATTGCTTACGGGTCCATCTCCAGTGACGTCCCAGGTGAGAGGATAGCCGCCGCGATAGGAGTGGGAGTCCCGGAAGATCCGGCAAGTTTTGGAATGATCATGGAATATTCCGGTTTCTGTTCCGCCGATGAAGCCGCCCGCAAGGTGGAGGAAATGGTTCGCGAAGCCTTCGAGATGAGGAAGCTTTCCCTCAAGGAAGTCAAGGTGAAGGCTGTTGACCACGTTGTGGAGCAGTGCGGCAGCGTTTTTGCGGGCTGCCCGCTTTTCTACCGGCAGGAAGGAGAATAACCTCTTTCATGGAACCGATGGCACGGCGTGAAACGGACCTGTGGTTTACGGAGTACCAAACCCCGGATATGAGGCTGGGGCTCAGGATCAGCGACATCCTGCTCAACGTCCAGACCCCCTTCCAGCATTTGCTGGTCGTGGAAACGGAGCAGTACGGTAATCTCATGGCTCTTGACGGGGCCATCATGGTCACTGAGAAGGACGAATTCACCTATCACGAGATGATGAGCCATATCGCGATGTGCTCCCATCCCGCACCACGCCGGGTTCTAGTCGTCGGCGGGGGAGACGGCGGCATCGTCAGGGAACTTGTCAGGTACGAAATCCTCGAGAAGGCGACACTCGTCGACATCGACGAACAGGTTATCGAAGCTTCCCGAAGGTTTTTCCCTTCGATCAGCAGCGCCCTGGATCACCCGAAAGTCGAGGTCCGTCCGATGGACGCCCTTGTCTACATCAAGGACCACCAGGACGAGTTTGACGTCATCATCGTGGACAGCACGGATCCGGTCGATTTCGCCGCAGGGCTTTTTGAAGAAGCCTTTTTCCGGGATGTCCACAAGGCTTTGCGCAAGGACGGAATGGTGGTTTCACAAACGGAGTCCCCGATGGGACACCCCGATATCCTAAGGACAGCGTACCGGGAAATGAAAAAAGTCTTCCCCGTCGTCGAACTTTGCTGGGGAATCATGCCGACCTACCCGACCGGCTCCTGGACATACACGATCGCCTCGAAACTCCACGATCCCCGAAAGCCCTTGCGACAGGCGCCAAAGGGGACCCGTTACTATTCTTCAAGGATCCACGAGGCGTGCTTCGTCCTGCCCCCATTCCTCGAAGGAATCCTCCAGGAAGGACAAGAATAGGCGTGACCCGCTTTATCTGCAGTTCCCCGAGACTGGAAGAATCGAAGTGGGTCCTCCTTGGGATTCCAATGGATTTCACCGTCTCCCGGAAAGCAGGAAGCAGATTCGGCCCGGAATCTATCCGGGCCGAATCCCATAACCTGGAAACCTATAGCCCCTCGCTTGGCCTTGACCTTTCAGAAGTCTCCTTCTACGACCTCGAGGACATCAGTTTCCCTTACGGGGATGTCCGGTCAGCCCTCGAGACGATCGAACTCGTTTCGAAGCGCTTTTTCACGCGCGGAAGGCGTCTCTGCAGCCTGGGTGGAGAGCACCTGGTATCCTTGCCACTGATCAAGTCCGCTTCTTCCGTCTGGCCGGACCTTAGGGTCATCCATTTCGACGCTCACGCGGACCTTCGCACATGCCTTCGCGGGGGGACCCTGAGCCATTCGTCCGTCATGCGCCATGTCGCGACCTCCTGCCTTGGCGAAACAGGAAGGCTTTACCAATTCGGGATCAGATCCGGCTGCGCGGAGGAAATGGAGTGGGGCAGGCAAAACACGAACCTCTTCCCCTTCGATGTACTCGAACCCCTAAACCGTTGCCTCGAAGAAATCAGGAGCTATCCGGTCTACCTTTCAATCGACATCGATGTCGTCGATCCCTCGGGAGCCCCTGGAACCGGAACCCCCGAAGCCGGGGGAATTTCCTCGAGGGAACTCCTTGAAGCCCTTCACAGCCTTAAAGGACTCGACATTGTCGGGTTCGACGTGGTCGAGGTTGCCCCGGACCTCGACGTGAACAATATCACGTCAGCCCTGGCCGCGAAATGCGTGAGGGAACTCCTGATCCAGCTGAACTAGCCCGTTTCTTGTTTGATCCCTTTGTGCTATAAATGTCTTATCCTGAACCGCAAGCTCTCTCTGGTTCATTTTAAAGGAGGAGACCATGGGCAACGGGACCAGCGGTTTTTTTGTGTCTTCGGAAGTCGGGCGACTGAAGCGCGTGATGCTCCATCGGCCTGGTAAGGAATTGGAAAGGCTCACGATCGACAACAAGGACGAGCTCCTGTTCGACGATATCCTTTGGGTCGAGGAAGCGCAGAAGGAACACGACGCGTACGCGGACCTCCTCCGGGACAATGGCGTGGAGGTTGTTTATTTCCGGAATTGCCTGGCTCATGTCCTGAGGGAAGAGGAAATCCGTTCCATGCTGCTCGATGAGGTTCTGGCCTGGGAAGCCCTGGATTACCCTCTTTCGTGCGCCCTCAAGGCCGAGATGATGGAAGTGCCTTCTCCCGAACTGGCGGAAATCCTCACCGGGGGAATCACCAAGGGGGAAGCCCAAAAACTCCTGGGCAACTGCCAAAGCCTGGTACTGAACACGCTCGCGAGCCATGAACTGCTGATACGCCCCCTTCCCAACCTCTACTTCCAGAGAGATCCCTATTCCTTTGTCAAGAACGGGGTCATCATCAGCGTGATGAGCTTCGACGCCAGGCAGAGGGAACCCATATATGCCCGCTACATCTTCAAGTACCATCCCTATTTCAAGGACGTGAAGATCTACTTCGGCGAGGACCGGCTCGACAGCATTCCCTACTGCATCGAGGGCGGTGATTTCCATGTCTTTTCCGAGGACACGGTTGCCATAGGAATCAGCCAGCGCACAAACGCCGGTGCCGTCCAGATCGTTGGCCGAAGGCTCGCCAAGGAAGCCGGGATCAGGACCGTACTGGCGGTCGATATCCCGAAGCATCGATCCTACATGCACCTGGACACGGTTTTTACCATGGTCGACTGGGACGCCTTCACCATCTTCCCAGGCGTGGAGGACAGGATCCGGGTCTGGGAACTCGGCTACGACGAAGATGGGAACCTCGTCCGCATCGATGAAAGCCGGAACCTGGTGGATACCCTCAAGAGGTCTCTCCACCTCGACCAGGTTCGCCTCATCGAGACCGGGGGAGGAGATCCCGTCCTGGCTGCACGTGACCAGTGGAATGACGGCACGAACACGTTCTCGATCGCTCCCGGGGTTGTTGTCACATACCGCCGCAATGTCGTTTCCAACACCGTGTTGCGGGAAAACGGGATCAAGGTTTACGAAATCCGAGGTGCGGAGCTGGGAAGAGGGCGTGGCGGCCCAAGATGCATGAGCATGCCGCTCGAGAGGGAACCACGCGCGTAAGCCATAATTCAAAATAGCAGAGGAGGAAGAAAAATGCCCGTGAACCTGAAAGGACGCAGTTTTCTTACGTTGAAGGATTTCACCCCGGAGGAGATCGGATTTCTCCTGCAGCTTTCCATGGACCTGAAAACCAAGAAGCGCATGGGAATAAAGGGGAATTCCCTTGCAGGCAAGAATATCGCCCTTATCTTCGAAAAACCGTCCACCCGGACGCGATGCGCCTTTACCGTGGCTTGCGTCGACGAGGGAGCACACCCCGAGTACCTCGGCAAGAACGACATCCAGCTCGGCCACAAGGAAGACGTCAAGGACACGGCCCGGGTCCTAGGCCGCATGTTCGACGGAATCGAATTCCGGGGCTTCAAGCAGAGCGTCGTGGAAGAGTTGGCCTGCTACAGCGGCGTCCCGGTATGGAACGGGTTGACCGATGCCTACCACCCGACCCAGATTCTCGCCGACTTCCTGACGATACAGGAAAACTTCGGACGCCTTAAGGGTATTCGCCTGGTCTACTGCGGGGATGGCCGAAACAACATGGCCAACTCCCTTATGATCGGATCTGCCAAAATGGGACTCCATTTCGCCATCGCCGCTCCCAAGTCCCTTTGGCCGGAATCCGAGCTCGTCGCGACCTGCAAGGCCATCGCGGCCGAAACCGGAGCCACCATCGAGTTTACGGAAGATGCCATGGCTGCAGTAAAGGGCGCCGACGCAATCTATACCGATGTCTGGGCTTCAATGGGGGAAGAGGACAAGATGGCCGAACGGGTAGCCCTCCTTTCTCCCTACCAGGTCAATGCCGGCCTCATGGCGGCAACCGGCAAGGAGGAATCGATCTTCCTGCATTGCCTGCCCGCGGTGAAGGGAAAGGAAGTCACCGAAGACGTTTTCGAGTCGAGGAATTCAAAAGTCTTTGACGAGGCGGAGAACCGCCTGCACACAATCAAGGCCGTAATGGTCGCCACCCTGGGGAACTGACCCTCAAAAGCGAGGAAAGGGACCGCCCGCGGGCGGTCCCTTTCCTTTCGGGCACCTACGGACGGGACTGGTTCAGATAGGAGGCAGGAGGCTCGGAAGCCCCACCTTGATGCACCCGAGGGAAGAGGCCGCTTCCACGAAGCGATGGATATCCCGGGTCGACCCCTTCAGCAAGACCACTTCCATGCAGGTATGATGGTCGATATGGACATGGGTCGTACAGACGATCGATTCACCGAAATCGTGCTGCAGGCGAGTGATCTCACGACTTGAATCCCTGCTGTGGTGATCATAGGAAAAAGTGAAGGTTCCATAGGTCTCGCCTTCCTGGCCTTCCCACATTGCCTGCCCGATATAGTCCCTGATGATCTGCCTAAGCGCATCGGAACGGTTTTTCAAATTTTTTTCCTCGATCCACCGGTCAAATTCCCTGACCAGTGATTCGGGCATCGAGACGCTGAAACGGACCATTTCCTCCATCGCGGTTGCACCTCCGTATCCAGGAAAGGAGAGGAATTCCATGCCGAGCTTCAATGCTGCGATCATCCAGATGAACAGCACGCCGGACTCACCGGCGGAGATCGTGTCCCAGCTTGAAAACCGGCTTGCCGGCTTGCCCGACGGCTTGTCCCTTGTCATCTTACCAGAACTTTGGACAGTTTCCGGATTTGACGAAACTCTCCCCGGAAAAGCCTCCTGCAGCCCCGAAATTCTTCGGAAACTTTCGGAATGGGCAAGGACACGCCTTTGCGCTGTCCATTGCGGCAGCTTGCCGTGGAAGGAAAACGGCAGACTTTACAACCGGACGTTTTTCGTTGGGGAGACCGGGACGACTCTTTCAACCTACGATAAGGCCCACTTGATTCCCATGATGAACGAAACCTGTTTTTTCAAGGCCGGGGAAGGACCCTCCCTTTTCCTGTGGAGGGGAATTGTTTGCGGAAACGCGACCTGTTACGACATCCGTTTCCCCGAGTACATCCGCGGAATTGCCCTCGCGGGAGCCCACATCCTGCTAATCCCGGCGGCATGGCCGGAAAGCAGGCTTAAGCACTGGAGAATCCTTCTGCAGGCCAGGGCAATCGAGAACCAGGTCTTCCTCCTTGCCTGCAACCGCAGCGGGACCTCGGGAGGAACGGCATTTGGCGGACACTCGATGGCCATTGCCCCCGATGGGACCATCCTTTCGGAAGCGGGGACAGGAGACGAGACTCTCATCGTGGAAATCGACCCCACGAGGGTTGACTGCGTTCGCAAGGAATTCCCGGTCCTTGAAAGCCGCCGTCGTTCCCTCTATTCCCTTGTTTCCGCGATTTAAAGGCCAGGGACCCTTGGCTTGAGAGGCCGTCGCGAATGGACGATATGCTAGAATATTCCTGGTTTTAACCTTTTGTGCCAGGAGAAGTGACCCATGCCAAGTATTTACCGCAATCCCTCGATCCTGCTCGAATCCATCGAAAACTGGCTTGAAGCAAAACTTCGCTCCTCGGGCAACAAGGGCGGCATTGTCGGCCTTAGTGGAGGAATCGATTCGGCTGTCGTTGCTGCGATCCTGAACCGGGTATGCGGGAAAAGGATGATGACGGTCATCATGCCCTGCCATAGCAATCCCCAGGATCGTCTGGACGCTGAACTGGTCGTGCGGCGTTTCGGGCTTCCCAGCGTTGTTGTCGACCTCACGGAAGCTTATGATTCCATGCTGAAGGCGCTCCCCCCGCCCGAGGGAACCGCAGGCCAGATGGCCAGGGCCAACTTAAAGCCCCGCCTTAGGATGAACACCCTGTACTTTCTTGCCCAGCAAGGGGGCTTCCTGGTTTGCGGCACGGGTAACCGGGTCGAGTTGACCGTAGGTTATTTCACGAAATACGGGGATTCGGGCGTTGACCTCCTCCCGCTCGGGGACCTGCTCAAGGGAGAAGTCAGGTCGCTGGCCAGTCTTCTCGAGATTCCAGCTCCTGTCATCGATAAGCCTCCCTCCGCCGGCCTTTGGCAAGGCCAGACCGATGAAGGGGAAATGGGAGTGACTTACGAGGAGCTGGACCGCTATATCGCGCGCGGTGAAGGCCACGAAAAAGTCAGGGAGTTCGTGGAATCCTCCCGGGCCCGTTCCGAGCACAAGCGAAGCACTCCGCCGATCTGCCGTATAGGCTTAACGAAACAAGCATGACGAAGAGGTGATTGGAAAATGTCAGGACATTCAAAGTGGGCAAATATCAAGCACCGTAAGGGAGCACAGGACGCGAAAAAGGGCGCGGTCTTCCAGAAGCTTGCCAAGTTCATCATTGTCGCCGCTAGGGAAGGGGGAGGGGACCCCAACGGTAACTTCCGCCTGAAAACGGCGATCGACAAGGCCAGGGAATACAACATGCCCATGGATAACATCGATCGCGCGATCAAGCGTGGAACCGGAGAGATAGAGGGAGCCACCTACGAGGAAATCACCTACGAAGGCTTTGGCCCGGCCGGAGTCGCCATACTGGTGGAAACGCTCACCGACAACCGGAACCGGACAAGCGCGGACATGAGATCCCTTTTCTCCAGGAATGGAGGAAACATGGGTGAAGCGGGATCCGTCGGGTGGATGTTCGAGAGGCGAGGCGTACTCAATGTCGCCGGCAAGAGCCTTGACGAGGAAAAACTCATGGAAGCCGCCATCGAAGGCGGCGCGGATGACCTCGTGCCGGATGGTGAAGAGGGGTATACGGTTTATTGCGACCCCTCGGCCCTATCTGAAGTGAAAGAAGCCCTCAAAAGCCAGGGGTATGAGGTTGGAACCGCAGAAGTGAGCCTTGTCCCGAAAAACCTGGTGGAGGTTTCCAGGAAGGAAGACGCCGCCAAGGTGCTCCGGCTGGTCGAAATCCTGGAAGACCACGATGACGTTCAGAACGTGTACGGCAATTTTGACATTCCGGACGAGGTGATGGAAGCAATTGCCGGCTGATAGCGGAAAAATCCGCTGCCTTGGCATCGACCCCGGCATAGGGAGGCTGGGATATGGCCTGGTCTGCCAGTCGGGCAACACCTTGAGTGCAGTCGATTTCGGTTGCGTGGAAACGCGTCCCGGGGAGGAATTGCCCAAACGCCTCATGGCGGTGTATTCCTCCCTACAGGAAGTGGTCACCCGCCTTAAGCCCGATATCATTTCGGTCGAGCGCCTCTTTTTCGGCAGGAACACCACAACGGCAGAGGCTGTATGGCAGGCACGAGGCGTCGTGCTCCTGCTCGCGGCGCAGAGTGACCTTCCTCTTTTTCAGCCTAAGCCCGCGGAGGTCAAAATGGCGGTGGCGGGTACCGGAACAGCGAGCAAGGCGCAAGTCCAGCGGATGGTCTCGGAGATATTGCGCCTCACATCCGCACCGAGACCGGACGATGTCGCGGATGCCCTGGCCATCTCCCTGACCGGGCTGGCCATGTATGCAACCGAGTACAGAATCCTTGCCTTCGAGGGAAGACGCCCATGCTGAGAAATCTTTACGGACAGGTTCTCCAGGTACGGGATGGAATAGTCGTTCTGGATGTCAACGGGCTGGGTTTTGAAGCCCACTGCAGCAGGCGAGCGGCTGAAGCCTGCGTGGAGGGAGAAATGGCCAGGATCCAGACGTACCTTCTCGTAAGCGAATCAGGCCCATCCCTTTTTGGCTTCGCCGACGACGAGGAACGGAGGCTTTTCCTGGAATTGCTCGCCGTCAAGGGAGTCGGCGGCCGCATGGCGATGACCCTCCTGAGGGCTGAAATACCCCAGGTGCTGGTAAAGGCCATCGTTTCCTCGGACCTGGGGATCCTTACCCACATACCGGGCATCGGCAGGAAGACCGCGGAAAGGCTATGCTTCGAGCTCCGGGAAAGGCTCTCAAAGGATTTCCCGGCCCTTTCAGGGGGGAGTGCAGAACCAATGCGCTCACCGGCCGGCAACGAGGTCGTCGAGGCACTGGTCGGGCTCGGTTTTTCGCGTCCCGAAGCATCGGGGGCGGTTAGAACCGCCATGGCACAGTCAGGGGAAGGTTCGAGGGAGGAAGAGATACTGGAGTCCGCCTTGCGCCTCCTGAACAGGATCAGGGGTGAACGCAGATGAACCCCGAAAAGGAACGCCTTGTCGAACCCCCCAGGATACCGGGCGAAACCGACAATCAGTCCCTTCGGCCGCAAAGGCTTGGCGAGTTCATCGGCCAGAGGTCCCTCAGGGAGAAGTTGAGGATCTATATCGACGCAGCCCGCATGAGGAAGGAGCCCCTTGACCACCTGCTTTTTTTTGGTCCTCCGGGCCTTGGCAAGACAACGCTCGCCGGGATCATCGCAAACGAAATGTCCGGGAACCTTAAAGTGACGACCGGCCCCGCGCTGGAAAGAGCGGGAGACCTGGCGGCACTCCTTTCGAACCTGCAGCCCGGAGACGTCCTTTTTATCGATGAGATCCATCGCCTTTCCCCAAACGTAGAAGAGATCCTTTACCCGTCCATGGAGGATTTCTCCCTCGATATCGTCGTCGGAAAGGGACCTTTCGCGAGGAGCATACGGCTCAGCCTTCCTCCCTTTACGCTGATCGGCGCGACAACACGACTTGGACTTTTGACCTCGCCCTTGAGGGCCCGCTTTGGGATCGTCGAGCAACTCGACCTTTACTGCCCGGATGAACTTGCCGAGATCGTCCTGCGAGGGGCCGGTGTCTTGAATATCGACGTCCAGCCTGCCGCTGCGATGGAAATCGCCCTGAGATCCAGGGGAACGCCTCGGGTTGCCATAAGGCTGCTCAAGCGCGTAAGGGATGTTGCCGCAGTCGGCAATCGTTCCTCAATTGACGCTGGCCTGGCCAAGAGCGCCCTTGAAATGCTTTCCATCGATCATTCCGGGCTTGACGAGGGAGACAGGAAGCTCCTTCGGGCGCTCATCGAACTGTTCTCGGGAGGACCTGTCGGGCTCGCCACCCTTGCGGCGGCGCTGAACGAGGAACAGCAAACAGTCGAAGACATCTACGAACCTTTCCTGATCAGGAAGGGGCTAATCGAAAGGACACCCAGGGGGAGAAGGGCCACCCCATCCGCCTTCGAATACCTCGGCCTCGCCGCTCCCGCAGGATACGGCAGGCAGATCGGCCTTCTCGAAGGACTCGAATGAAAACGCTCCTGCCTCTGGGCAAACTCCTCATCTACATCGGGATCTTCCTTGTTTTTACCGGCGGGTTACTTGTCATCGCAAGCAGGATCGGACTTCCTCTTGGCAGACTTCCTGGAGATTTTTCCTTCCGGGGAAAACATTTCCAGGTCTTTGCCCCATTTGGAACGATGATCCTCGTCAGCATCATCCTTACTGTCGTCATGAACCTATTGCTGAGGTGGTTCAAGTGAAAACAAACAAGATCAAGTTTGCCGGCTTGATTCTCCTGCTCTCCCTGGCCTGTCTCTTGCCGGGACAGGGTCATGCGGAATCCCGGCAGGTCAGAATCGGCATCCAGGCTGGGGCCCAGTCAGGCGCACTTGACTCGGACGGGACGATGCAATGCCGGGATGCCTCTGGCAGGGTCCTGTTCACAGGCCGGCATGCTGACGTGGAATATGCCGCCGGCAGCCTGCTTGTCAATGGGCAGCCCGGGACACTCGCCATGACTTTCGAAAGCCGAAGCCCGATCAGGTGGAACGGCAAACCTTACCGGGGCAACATCAGCCTGGTCACGAAAGGCGGCGGCTTCAATGTGGTCAACACACTTGACGTGGAGTCCTACCTGCGCGGCGTCTTGAAGATCGAAGTGAACCCGGCCTGGCCTATGGAGGCCCTTAAAGCCCAGGCCATCATTGCCCGCACATACGCCTTGCGCCAGTTGGGCCGCCATGGGAAAGACGGTTTCGACCTTTGCTCGACAACCCATTGCCAGGCCTACCGGGGTATGGCGGCAGAAGACGCCAGGCTTGACCGGGCAATCTCGGAAACCCGGGGAATCGTCGTTCTTTATGGTGGACAGCTTGCCCAAACCTATTACTTTGCCGACGGAGCGGGATGGACAGCGGATGTCTCAACCGTTTGGGGCGGAGGGGTGCCCTACCTCTCATGCAAACCTGAACCGGTCCAATACAATACGCCCCATACGACCTGGAAAGCGGTCATAACACAGGAATCCATGCAGAAAATCATGAACACCCTCAAGTCCCCGATTGGAACGGTCCTTTCGGTAAGGGCATTGCAGCGTGACGGCGGAAGCCGGGTGACGATGCTTGAAATCAGGGGGACATCTGGCACCGCAAGGGTGAAAGGACATTCCTTCAGGATGGCGGCCGGAAGCAACCTCATACGAAGCACGCTTTTCGAAATCGCCGCCGGCGAAGCGGGAATTCAAGACGTATCTTCCTTCACGCCCACACAGCCTCCCGTGCCGGCTACAACTAGAGGCAGCGAGGACGTCCTCATTACGCTAACCCGCCAGGGAGCCTTTTCCAGCACCGAATTGATGGACATGCTCCTTCACCCGGAAAAGAGGGAGGATTACATCAAAATGGCCCTGTCCAGGGGCGGCAACCTATCGGCACCGCTCCAGCCCGTTCCGGCAAACCCTGTCCCAACCGTACGCCCTTCGTCAATGGCACCAGCCAATTTCACTTTCCAGGGCAGGGGATGGGGGCATGGAGTGGGACTGTCCCAGTGGGGGGCCAAGGCCCTTTCGGAGAATGGCTGGAATTATGTGGCCATCCTGAATCACTATTTCACCGGAACAACCGCCAAGGCCATTTATTAAAGGAAATACCAGGGTGACGAACGTGAAAGAAGGAAACCTGGACTTTTATCCTTCGGTCCCTCCAGAATTGTTGAGGACCCAATCCTATCATTTCGACCTCCCCGAGGAATTGATCGCCCAGGTTCCGGCGGAACCACGGGATTCCTCGAGGCTGCTTGTCCTGAAGCGCGGGGACGGCGAAATCGAGCATCGTTCTTTCAGGGACATCCTCGAATACCTGGTACCCGGGGACCTGCTCATCCTGAACGACGCAAGGGTCATTCCAGCACGCCTTTTCGGAAAGAAGGCTAGCGGAACCGCACGAGTCGAAGTTTTCCTTCTGAGGGCCATCGACCCCGGCTGGAAGAAGTGGGAAGCGATGGTCCGGCCTGGAAGGCGTCTCCAGCCCGGCACCGAGGTCCTGCTTGACGGAGGGGTGCCCGTTTCGATCCGCGAAAGCCTGCCGGGCGGCCTCAGGATCGTTGAATTCCCTGAAATGACAGACGTCCATGATTTCCTTGAGAAGTCCGGACAGGTACCTCTCCCGCCTTACATCCAGAACAAGGATATCCGGCCGGACAGGTACCAGACCGTCTACGCGAGAAAGGAAGGCGCAGTGGCAGCCCCGACCGCCGGCCTCCATTTCACGGAAGGCCTCCTTCAGGATCTCTCCTCGATAGGGGTTGAAACAGCGAAACTAACCCTGCACGTCGGCATAGGAACTTTCAGGCCCGTCAAGGAAGCCGACATACGAAAACACCCGATGCACGAGGAGTTCTTCGAAATCCCCGCGGAAACGGCTGAACGGGTGAACGCTGCCAGAAGCGAAAAGAGGCGTGTCGTTGCCGTCGGCACAACCGTGGTCAGGGCATTGGAAGCCGCTTGCGGGGAGGGTCCCCGCTGCAGGGCTGGAATAGACCAGACTCGTCTTTTCATTTACCCGGGCTACCGCTTCAAGGCAATCGATGCCATGGTCACGAACTTCCATCTCCCTCAAAGCAGCCTCTTGATGCTCGTCAGCGCATTCGCGGGATACGGGCAGACGATGCAGGCCTACCGTACTGCCGTCAAGGAGGGGTATCGCTTTTTCTCGTTCGGCGACGCAATGCTGATCGCTTGATCCGCGCTTCCCTCCGGGTGTAACCTGCCAAATATTCTCAACAAAATGTCAGGGTTGGGGTATATTTGTCATGAGAGAAGGGGGGCTGAAAAAATGTGGCTTTGGGGTTGTCTGGCTCCTCATCCGCCAATCATTGTCCCGGCAGTGGGAAGGGGCCGGGAAAATGAAGCCTCGGGAACCCTTCGCGGAATGGAACGACTGGCCGGGAGGCTGAAGGAAAACCGTCCGGACGTTCTGTTCATCCTTAGCCCGCACGCGCCCTTTGGCGACGGGTTAATGTTTGTCGATGCGAAAAAATTCGAAGGGGGCCTCCAGCAATTCGGTGTCAGGGAAAAACTGCTGGAGGCGCAGGGAAAACCGGGACTTACCCGTATCCTTGCGGATTACCTGGCCCCCTCCATTCCTTCCTATTCCTGGGCCACTGATACATTCCCCCTCGACCATGCATCCGTCGTCCCTTTGACATGGCTTTCCTCCGCATGGGGAATGTTGCCTCCGCTCATCCTCGCCAACCCTATCGGCCTGAGCTTGCAACGGTCACATGAGCTCGGGAAAAAACTCCCAGGGTTCGAAGATTCACGCAAATGGGCCCTTCTGGCTAGCGGAGACCTTTCACACCGCGTCACCCCGGGCGCTCCTGCCGGCTACCACCCTGACGGGGCCCGTTTTGACGCCATCGTCATGAATGCGATCGCAAAAAACGATGCCAGCTCATTACTGGAACTCGATCCCGATTTCATTGACCGGGCAGGGGAATGCGGCTTGAGGTCCGTCCTTGCGCTGTTGGGGCTGGCCGGTGATGACCCGATCGAAGTGTTTTCCTACGAAGCTCCGTTCGGCGTCGGGTACGGAACGGCCCTGTGGGAAAACAAGACACGGGAAGGTCACGAACCCCAAATCGGGCTACCGGCGTTAGCCAGGGAGGCGATCACGCGATTCCTCAAGAAAGGCAATCGCCTGTCAGCCCCGGAAGCAAAGGAGTTGTTTCCGGGCGGCGACGTGTGGCAGGAAAAAAGGGCTTGTTTCGTGTCCCTGAAGAACCGGAGGGATGGATCCCTCAGGGGTTGCATAGGAACGCTAGAGCCGACCTGTCCATCCCTCGGGGAAGAAGTTCTGCAGAATGCGGTTTCAAGCGCCACAAGGGATCCCCGGTTTGAGCCGCTCACGCTCCGGGAGTTGCCCGGCGTCGCAATTTCAGTGGACGTGCTCAGCGAACCGGAGGCCATTCCCGGACCCGAATACCTTGACCCCCGAAAATACGGGGTTATCGTCGAAAAAGGGGACAGGAGAGGGGTCCTGCTGCCCGACCTGGAAGGCGTCGAAACAGTGGAGCAGCAGCTTAACATCGCGAGCAGGAAAGCGGGGCTACGGGGCCCCGAAGAGGCCACCTTGCGCCGTTTCACTGTCCATCGCCACACTGAAGGAGAGGGGAAATGAACGGGGACGGCGCGGGACTCTCCACGGCCCTCTGGTGGCACACGGAGAACGGCCGTGTCAAATGCGACCTCTGTCCTCACGAGTGCAGCCTCAAACCGGGACAGACCGGCCTTTGCGGAGTCCGCCGCGCGAACGCCTCCGGGGACACCCTTTTGTCACTGAATTTCCGCTTGGCGGCAAGCCTTCATCTCGATCCGGTGGAAAAGAAACCTCTTTTCCATTGGAGGCCGGGCTCGAAAATCCTTTCGGTGGGCACTGTCGGCTGCAACCTCAGGTGCCCGTTCTGCCAGAACTGGGAACTGGCCCGCTGGGACTCATCGATTTCCCTGGAGGCCATCGATCCATGCACCCTGGTTGAAACCGCAAGGCAACACAAAAGTGATGCCGTTGCCTTCACCTACAATGAGCCGCTTGTCTGGTACGAATTCCTTCACGAAGCGGGCCCGCTCCTCAAACGGGAAGGTTTGGGGGTCGTTCTCGTCACGAACGGCACAATCAATCCCGCCCCCCTGCGGGAAATCCTCCCCTTCATCTCGGCTGCGAACGTGGACCTGAAAGTATTCACCGAGGAAGGATACAGGATGCTCGGAGGAGAACTCGGGACAGTGCTCCAAACGATCAAGGCAATGAAGGATGCGGGAATTCATGTCGAATTGACCCATCTGGTGGTTCCTGGCATCAATATCGACACGAGGGCCTTTGAAGAGATGGTCGACTGGATATCACAGGTCGACGAGAACATGCCCCTTCACCTGTCCCGCTATTTCCCGGCCTGGAAATGGGTTGAGGCAGCAACTCCGCTGGCGGCCATGGAGACTTTTCGTGAAATCGCCTCTCGAAAGCTCGCCTTCGTTTACATGGGAAATATCCCCGAAAAGGGGGTAACACGATGTCGTGGATGCGGGCGTGACATTGTCGTACGTGAAGGATATAATGTTGTGCATATTGAATTAGCTCCAGACGGAAAGTGCCGTTATTGCGGTCAGGATAACGGCATCGTCATGAAGCACTAGGAATCCCGCGCGGGAAGTTGCGGAAGGAGGGGACATCTTGGACGGAAAAGTCATCGCTTTGAACGGGCATTCCCTTTCCCTGGAGGACGTGGTTAACGTCGCCAGGGGAGGATACGGAGTCGCTCTGGACCCGGCAGCCGTCACCTTCGTGGAAAGGGGAGGACGCATCGTCAGGGAATGGGCCCGAAGCGGAAAGGTCATCTATGGGATTACGACCGGCTTCGGAGACCTGGCCTCAATCTCTATTCCTCCAGAGCAAAGCGAACTCCTGCAGAAAAACCTCCTCCTGAGCCATGCCTCGGGCGTGGGAGAGCCCCTGGCGGAAGACGCCGTTCGAGCCATCATGCTGCTCCGGATCAACACCCTGACCCGGGGCTTTTCGGGAATAAGCCTTGAAACCCTGACCCAGCTTGTCAACTTCCTGAACCTGGGAATCCACCCTGTCATCCCAAGCCAGGGCTCCGTAGGGGCAAGCGGGGATCTCTGCCCGCTTTCCCACCTTGCCGTGACCCTTCTCGGTGAGGGAGAAGTCTTCTTCGGAGGCCGAAGGATGCCCACAGCCATGGCCCTGAAGGAAGCGGGGCTAAGGCCGGTTTCCCTTAAACCCAAGGAAGGGCTCGCCTTGAACAATGGCACCGCGTTCATGACCGGCCTCGCCGCCCTGGCGGTTCACGACGCTTCCATCCTTGCAAAGGTTGCGGACATCGCGGCCGCACTGTCACTGGAAGCCCTTCACGGGGTCCCTTACGCCTTTGACCCGAGAACTCACGCGCTGCGTCCCCATACAGGACAGAAGCTGGTTGCCGAAAACGTTCTCTCCTTGATCCGGGAAAGCGAAATCATCGAGCATTTCAAGGGGAACCGGGTACAGGACGCCTATTCCCTGCGCTGCGTGCCGCAGGTCCATGGCGCGAGCAGGGACGCGCTCGAATATGTCCGGAGCAAGATCGACCTTGAAATCAACTCCGTTACGGACAACCCCCTCATCTTCCCGGCTGACGGAGTGGCGATCAGCGGAGGCAATTTCCATGGTCAACCCATCGCCCTGGCCATGGACTTCTTCGGAATCGCCGCCGCTGAGCTTGCGGACATCTCCGAACGGCGGGTTGCCCGTCTCGTTGACCATAAGCTTTCCGGGCTTCCCCCGTTCCTCGTTAAAGAAAGCGGCCTTAACAGCGGGTTCATGATCCCGCAATACACCTGCGCCGCGCTTGTTTCAGAGAACAAGGTGCTGGCCCATCCCGCCTCGGTTGATTCCATTCCTACCTCCGCCAGCCAGGAAGACCATGTTTCGATGGGCGCCCATGCTACGAGGAAAGCTAGCCAGATCCTGGAAAACGCTTTCAACGTGCTTTCCATTGAAATCCTCTGCGCGGCCCAGGGTATCGATTTCAGCCGCCCTCTCAAGCCTGGGATTGGAACCCTCGCCGCACACGAAACGGTCCGCAAGGTGGTCCCGTTCTACGAAAAGGACTGCCTCATGGAGCCCCTGATCCGGTCTGTCAGGGAGGTCACGACAACCGGCAAGCTGGTGTCCGATGTGGAAAACGCCATAGGGACGATCAACTGAACAGGGAAAAGAAGGGATCCTCATGCAGCTTTTCCTGGAACAGATGCTCAACGGTCTGGCGATAGGGGCAATCTACGCCCTGATTACGCTTGGCTTGGCCCTTGTCTATGGAATCCTTCGGATACTCCACGTCGCGCATGCCGCGGTGTACACGGTTGGCGCGTATGTCGGGTTGGCGATTTTCTCGGCCACGCACAGCCTCGCCCTTGCCGTGGCAGGCTCGATGGCGTTTTGCGCGGTGCTGGGAGTCCTGATCGAGCGGTTCGTCTATTTCCCGCTGCTGAAATACCCGCCGTACGTCCCCCTTATCGGGAGCATCGCCTGCCTTTTGGGCATCGAGGAACTCTGCCGCCTGGTAGCGGGCCCCTACATCCTCTCTTTCCCCGCGGAACTGCCGTTCCCCAGCTTTTCTGTGGGCGGGATCTACATTTCCTCGACGCTTTCGGCAGTTTACGGTATTAGTGCCGGGGTCCTGATCCTGCTCTGGATCCTGACGACGAAAACCGAACTGGGCCTGGCCATGCGCGCGACTTCACAGGATATGGCGATCGCGAGTTCCGTGGGAATTAACAGCCACTGGATCATTTCGGTGACATTCATGATCGGTTCGGCCGTGGCGGCCATAGCAGGTATCCTGGTCGGCATCTACTATAACCAGGTTTACCCCTCAATGGGGGCCGTTCCGGCATACAAGACTCTCGCGCTGATCGTTGTCGGGGGACTGGGGTCCGTTCCAGGCGCGGTCCTGGCAGCCCTATTGCTAGGTATTTCAGAAACCCTGTTAATCGGTTATGCAGGCATCCCCCTTCCCCGTGACGCACTGGCCTTCATCGCAATGATCGCGGTCCTTCTCTGGCGTCCCCAGGGACTCCTTGGCGGGCGCCGGTAAGGGGAGGAGGACGACCATGAGCGATTATTCCATCACGATAGGCACGCTCATCACGATCCAGGCCATCGTCGCATGCGGCTTGAACGTGATCGTCGGCTATGCGGGCCAGATTTCCCTGGGACACGCCGCGTTTTTCGGTATCGGTGCCTATTCTTCGGCACTTCTGACCACGTCGGCCGGGCTTTCCTTCTGGTCGGCCCTTCCGTTTGTCCTGCTCATTACGGGATTCATCGGCCTGGTACTGGGCTTGCCCAGCCTTCGGCTAAAGGAGGATTTCCTGGCGATCACCACGATCGGGATCAATTTTATCGTGGTGTCGGTTTTCCTTTACGTCCCCTTTTTCGGGGGAGCCCTTGGAATTGGTGGAATCCCTAGGATTATCCTTCTGGGGCAAAGGCTTCGAGGCGCTCCATTCTTTTTCCTTTGCCTGGCCTTCCTGGGAATCGTGCAGGTCGTCAGCTGGCTTTTCACGCAAAGCTGGTCAGGGTTGGCCTGCTTCGCCCTCCGGGAGGACGAAGCAGCGGCAGCCAGCATGGGAGTATCCCCCGTCCGCTTCAAGCTCGCGGCCTTCATTCTCGGGACCGCCATGGCGGGACTTGGGGGGGCTCTCTACGCCCATTTCATGCGGTTCATCAGCGCGACCGACTTCGGCTTCCCCATGTCTGTCATGATCCTCTCGATGGTCGTCCTCGGGGGAATGGGTACCCTGTGGGGCCCGGTCCTTGGTGCCATCGTGCTGGGAATGCTTCCGGAGATTTTCCGGCCCTTGACCGATTACCGCATGTTCCTTTACGCAGCTCTCCTTCTCCTGATGATCCGGTTCCAACCAGGAGGGCTCCTGGGAGAAAGCAGCCTTGCGAAACAAGTCTTTTCCCGGGTTAGGGGGGGAAAAGTGGAATGAGCGAGCCTCTTCTCAGCCTAAAGGAAGTCTCTATGCATTTTGGTGGGCTGAAGGCCCTGGACCGCATTTCTTTTGAGCTTCACGAAGGGGAAATCCTGGGCTTGATCGGCCCAAACGGGGCAGGAAAGACGACCTGTTTCAACACCATTTCGGGAGTCTACCGGCCAACGGCAGGAATGATCCTCTTCGGGGGGGTAAGGACCGACGGACTGCCTCCACAAAGAATGGCCGCCCTGGGCATCGGGCGAACCTTCCAGATCGTACGGCCTTTCCCCAACCTTACTGTCCTGGAAAACGTCATCGTTGCCCTCGGGCTGGGCTGCTACCGGGGAATCATCCCTTCGTGCAGTTCCTGGAGAGGTAAAGTGACCCGGGAAAAGGCGATGGAACTCCTTTCGAAAGTCGGCCTGAAGGACGCCGCAACGCAAAAGGCGGGACTGCTTCCCTTGGGGAACCTGCGCAGGCTTGAACTTGCACGTGCTCTTGCGCTGAACCCCAGGCTCCTGCTCCTGGACGAATCCTTTTCCGGCTTGCGCCACGAGGAAATATCCATGCAGGAACAACTCGTTCGACAGACTCGTGCAAGCGGCATCTCGGTCCTCCTTATCGAGCACAACATGCGTGTGGCAATGGGTCTTTCAGACAGGCTGGTCGTTTTGGACCATGGGCTGAAGCTCGCCGAAGGGAAACCCGAGAGCATACGCAAGAACCCCGACGTCATCCGGGCCTACCTGGGCAAGGGGGATGAACAGGATGCTGCTTGATGTCCGCGACCTTCGGATCGCCTACCGTGACATTGAGGCGGTCCACGATGTTTCTTTTTGCGTCGAAGAGGGGGAACTCGTCTCGATCATCGGGGCCAATGGAGCCGGGAAGAGTTCCATCCTGAACGCCCTGATGGGTATCGTGCCGGTCAAGGCTGGCTCCATCCGCTATAGGGAAGAGGAAATTTCAGGGTTGCCCGCTCATGTTCGAGCCCGGAAGGGCATACGGATCGTCCCTGAAAGGGCACGTGTCTTCCCCAGGTTGACCGTCCGGGAAAATCTCAAGACGGGCCTGTACGGGATCCACGATGCGCGGAAGGAAAAGGAACGGCTTGAATGGCTTTTCGAACTTTTCCCGATACTCGAGGAAAGAAGCAACCAGGACGCCGTGACTCTTTCCGGGGGTGAACAGCAACAGTTGGCGATCGCGAGAGCCCTTGTCTCGGACCCACAGCTCCTGCTGGTGGACGAGGTTTCGATGGGACTCATGCCGAAGCTCGTCAACCAGGTGTTCGAGGTTCTGCAGCATTTAAACCGGGAGAAGGGGTTGACGATCCTGCTTGTCGAGCAAAATGCCCTTGCGTCTCTCGAGATATCCAAGCGGTCCTACGTTCTTGAAACGGGAAAGATACAGTTCGAGGGGCCTTCGATGGCAATAAGGGATGACCCAAGGGTGCGGGAAGCTTACCTGGGCCTGTAGGGTCCTCCCTGCGACACGGAAAGCACATAATCTTAATCCGGGAGGTGTTCGTAATGCGTGGTTTCAGGATTTCGGTGGTTGCCCTTCTCCTTATTTCCCTTTTCGCCGGCGGTGCCCTTGCGGCGGACACCGTGAAGATCGGGATGCTTGCGCCCCTGACCGGTTTTGCCGCAGCGGACGGGACAAGTGCATTGAACTCCGTCAGGATCGCTGTCGACCAGGTCAACTCAAAGGGAGGGATTCTTGGGAAGAAAGTCCAGCTCGTCGTCTACGATGACAGGGCTGATGCGAAGGAAGCCGTCGCACTTGCCTACAAGCTGATCGAGCAGGACAAGATTTCCGCCTTCGTCGCCGGATCCTACAGCCTTCCCTCGAGGGCCGTGGCCCCCATCTTCCAGGAGGAAAAAATCCCCCTCGTCGCAGCCTACGCAATTCACCCGGACGTGACGAAAGCCGGCGAATACTGTTTCCGGAACGGTTTCCTCGGAACGGTTGAGGGAAAGGCCGCCGCCTACACCGCTCATAAACTCCTCAACGCGAAGACCGTCGCCCTTTTGACCAGCGACAACGATTTCGGGAGGACCCTCGTCGAGGGATTCAAGATGTACCAGGCTAAATTCGGCAAGGACATGAAAATCGTTTACGAACAGGCCTATCCCTTCAGCGAGAAGGACTTCAAGCCCTATCTCTCGAAGATCAAGGAAGCCAACCCGGACGTTATCTTTGCGAGCGGCTACTATTTCCAGACCGGTCCGCTCCTGAAACAGGCCCGTGAGCTTGGGATCAAGTCAAGGATCCTCGGTGAGGAAGGCGCCGATTCCCCGAAGCTCGCCGAGATTGCCGGCGAGGCAGCAGAGGGGTTCTACATTGTCACCAACTTTGACCGTGACGACCCCAGGCCTGTCGTGCAGAATTTCCTGAAGGAGTACCGCAAGCGTTTCAAGATCGAGCCCGACATGGTCGGAGCCTCCGCCTACGACGCTTTCATGATCATCGTCGACGCCATGCAGAAGACCAAGACGGTTTCCAATCCTACAGCGATCCGCATGGCTATCTCCAAGACGACCAACTACGACGGGCTCACGGGAATCATCAAGGGCTTCACGCACATCGGCGAAGTGGTCAAGCCCGTCCAGGTCCAGATCGTCAAGAACGGCCTTTTCAGGAGGTTCGGCATCGTGGACGATCCGGAGCTCATCCGTCCCTAACGGGAGATTCTCTTAGGGGTGTGCTCGAAACGGCACACCCCTTTTTACTTCAGGAACCCGTCCAGGGTTCCCCATGGAGGTGCAAGGAAACATGAAGACCAACCTGGAAATCTCGAAAGCGATGACGATCAAGCTTGATGGCCCCCTGCCCTCGGCACCGGGCTTTGTCCCGGGAATACGCAGGGCACCGGACAGGGGATACACCCTTAGCCGCCAGGAAACGGAACTGGCCCTGAAAAACGCGCTCCGGTACGTTCCCGAGGAGTGGCACGAACAACTCGCCCCCGAGTTCATGGAAGAACTGCTGACAAGGGGGCGCATCTACGGTTACCGTTTCCGTCCGCAAGGGCGCATCTGGGGTCGCCCCATCGACGATTACAAGGGCAGGACCGTCGAGGGCCGGGCCTTCCAGGTGATGATCGACAACAACCTTGATTTCGACGTGGCCCTCTATCCCTACGAACTCGTGACCTACGGTGAAACGGGACAGGTTTGCCAGAACTGGATGCAGTACAGGCTGATCATGAAGTACCTCGAAGTCATGACCGAAGAACAGACGCTGGTGGTGCAATCCGGGCATCCACTCGGGCTCTTCCGGTCGAAGCCGGATTCGCCCAGGGTCATCATCACGAACGGCCTCATGGTGGGCATGTTCGACACCCAGGACGAATGGCACAGGGCGATGCAGCTCGGCGTTTCCAATTACGGGCAAATGACAGCTGGGGGATGGATGTACATCGGTCCCCAGGGCATCGTCCACGGAACGTTCAACACACTCCTGAACGCGGGGAGGCTCAAGCTTGGGCTTGGCCCGGAAGAGGACCTGGCCGGGCGCCTTTTCATTTCGTCGGGCCTCGGGGGAATGAGCGGCGCCCAGCCAAAAGCGGCGGAAATCGCGGGAGCGGCAGGGATTTTCGCTGAGGTGGACGCCTCGAGGATCGAGACGAGGCACAGCCAGGGATGGGTCTCCCGTGTCACTTCCAGCCTCGACGAGGCTTTTTCCATGGCGGAAAGAGCCATCAAGGAAGGAAAGCCGCTTTCCATCGCCTACCATGGAAACATCGTCGACCTCCTGGAATACGCGGTGAAAAACGGCAAGAAGGTCGAACTCCTTTCGGACCAGACCTCCTGCCACGCCCCCTACGACGGGGGCTACTGCCCGCAGGGGCTTTCGTTCGAGCAACGGACAGCCCTGCTTGCCACGGATCGGGCGGAGTACCGACGACGGGTGGATGAAAGTCTCAGGAAGCATTTTTCCCTGGTGAAGGCGCTCGTGGAAAGGGGAACCTACTTCTTCGACTACGGGAACTCGTTCATGAAGGCGGTTTTCGACGCCGGGGTGAAGGAAATCGCCAGGAACGGGCATGACGAGCTCGACGGGTTCATCTTCCCCTCCTACGTGGAGGACATCATGGGCCCCATGCTCTTCGACTACGGGTACGGCCCCTTCAGGTGGGTCTGCCTCAGCGGAAGGCACGAGGACCTCGTGAAGACCGACCGGGCCGCGATGGATTGCATCGACCCCACCCGGAGGGGACAGGACCGCGACAACTGGATCTGGATCCGGGATGCCGAGAAGAACGCCCTGGTGGTCGGGACCCAGGCCCGCATCCTCTACCAGGATGCCGAGGGGCGGATGCGGATCGCCCACCGCTTCAACGAAATGGTGAGACAGCGGGAAATCGGCCCCGTGATGATGGGACGGGACCACCACGACGTTTCGGGCACGGATTCTCCTTTCCGCGAAACGGCCAACATCAAGGACGGGAGTTCGATCATGGCCGACATGTCCACTCACTGCTTCGCGGGCAACGCCGCCAGGGGCATGAGCCTTGTGGCCCTGCACAACGGCGGGGGAGTGGGAATCGGGAAGGCCGTCAACGGCGGCTTCGGGCTGGTCCTCGACGGAAGCGACAAGGCAGACCAGGCCATTGATCTCTCCCTGGCGTGGGATGTCATGGGAGGAGTGGCGAGACGGGCCTGGGCGAGGAACGGGAACGCCCTGTCCACAAGCATGGAGTACAACATGAACCGCGCGGGAACGGATCACATCACGCTGCCTTTCATTCCCGACGATAGCCTTGTCCGCAAGACTGTGGACAGCGCGCTAGGGGAGGAATAGTCATTATGGGCGGGAAACTCGTCGAATGCGTACCGAATTTCAGCGAGGGCAGGAGAACCGACGTCATCGAGTCGATCGTGGAAGCTTTCAGGAACAGGCCAGGGTGCACCCTTTTCGATTATCGTGCAGACCCTGATCACAACCGCCTTGTCGTGAGTCTCGCGGGAGAACCCGACGCGCTTGCGGAAGCCTTGCTCAAAGCCGCGGAAAGGGCCGTCAGGCATATCGACATGAACCACCACGAAGGAGCGCATCCGAGGATCGGGGCGGTCGACGTCATCCCCTTCACGCCCGTCCACGGAATTTCAATGGAGGAATGTGTCCGTTTCTCACGGGATTTCGGCAAACTCTACAACGAGAGAACCGGCATACCGGTCTACTATTACGAGGACTCGGCGCTAAGGCCTGAAAGATCGCGGCTTGAGGTCATCCGCAAGGGACAGTACGAGGCGCTGAAGGAAGAATCGACCAGGCCCGAAAGGTTGCCCGACGTAGGCGGCCCGGCGCTGCATCCGACCGCAGGCGCGACGGTTATCGGGGCTCGCAAGTTCCTGGTCGCATTCAACGTGAACTTGAGAACGCGTGACCTTTCTGTGGCCAAGCAAATCGCCCAGGCGGTTCGCGCCTCGAGCGGAGGCCTATGCGCCGTCAAGGGAATCGGGGTCGCCCTTGAGGACAAGGGCATGGTCCAGGTCAGCATGAACATTGTGGATTACGAAAAGAACGCCCTATACAGGGTTCTCGAAATGATCCGCTTTGAAGCCCGCCGATGGGGAATCGAGGTTGCCGAGACGGAGATCTACGGCATGATACCTGCCCGGGCCCTGCTCGAAAGCGCGGCCTACTACCTGCAGGTCGCCGGCTTCGACCCCCTCCAGGTCCTGGAACTCAAACTCCTGGAGCGGATGGGGACGGAGGAAAAGGAATGACCGTCAAGTTTTTTACCAACGCACGATGTTACACGCCCGTGGATCCGGGACACCCCCTGTCCGGGACTCAACAGGGGAAAATCCGGGCAATTGCAAACTGCACAATCCTGACTGAAAATGGGCTCATCCGGGAAATCGGCCCGGAGAATGAAGTCCTGGAATCCGCCCGTTTTCTTGCCCCGGACATGGAAATCGATTGCGGCGGGAAATGCCTGATACCGGGGTTTGTCGATCCACACACCCACCTTTGCTTTCGCGGGCTCAGGGAAGCCGAGTTCGCAATGCGCCTGGAGGGGATCCCCTACCTGGAGATTCTCAGGCGTGGGGGTGGTATCCTTTCCTCGGTGAGGCGGGTCCGGTCGGCCAGCGAAGAAGATCTCTATTCCTCAACGATGAACCTTGCCCGGTCCGCATTGGCGCATGGGACCACCACGATAGAGGTCAAGAGCGGCTACGGCCTTCAGACGGATTCCGAGCTCAAGATGCTCAGGGTCATCGAAAGGGTGGGAAAGCACTCTTTCCTGGACGTGGTGCCGACCTTCATGGGAGCCCATGCGGTGGCGGAGGAGTACAGGAACCGGCCCGAGGAGTTCGTCGAGATTATCCTAAGCGAAATGCTTCCGGCAGTGGCAAAACAGGGAATCGCCCGCTATTGCGACGTTTTTTGTGAAGACGGGGTCTTTTCAATAGCCCAAAGCAGGCGTATCCTCGAAGCCGCGAAGAATCTGGGGTTGGGGATCAAGATACATGCGGACGAGGTTCACGACCTGGGAGGAGCGGCCTTGGCCGCTTCTCTGGGTGCCATCTCCGCGGAGCACCTTCTTGCCGCTTCCGATGAAGGGCTCCATGCGATGGCCTCGGCAGGAACAGTGGCCATTTTATTGCCCGCGACTGCCTACAGCCTTGGAAAACCTTTCGCTCGCGGAAGGGATATGATCGGCATGAACGTTCCTGTCGCCCTGGCCACGGATTGCAACCCCGGTTCGTGTTTCTGCGAGTCGATGCCGTTCGTCTTTAGCCTCGCGGTCATGGGCATGCGCCTTTCCCCAGAGGAGGCCCTTGTCGCCGCGACTCTCAACGCCGCCTATGCGATCGGCATGGCACGGACCTGTGGAAGCCTCGAGCCGGGGAAAAAGGCGGACTTTCTCCTGCTGGACGGTGAAACTCCGGCAATTCTCGCGTACCATGCGGGTGTATCACCCGTAAAGGCCGTTTATAAAGCTTCTGAATGCGTGTTTGAAGAAAGGAGCATCTTAGGTGATGTTCAGCAATGAAACGCTTAAAGGTTTTCTGGAAGAACTCGGGTCATCCGAACCGACCCCCGGGGGCGGCTCCGCTGCCGCTCTCGCTGGTGCCCTTGCGAGCAGCCTCTGCACCATGGTTGCTTCGTTGACGCTAGGCAGGGAGCGGTTCAGGGAAAACTGGGCTGAAATGGAAACAGTGGCGGAAACAGGAAGGTCCCTGACCGAGGATTTGGTCCGGCTCATGGATCGTGACGCGGAAGCCTACGACTCGGTGATGGCGGCGATCAAGATGCCGAAGGAAACAGCCGAGGAAAAGGCCGCAAGGGAAATACGCCTCCAGGAAGCCCTCAAGAATGCCTGCAAGGTCCCTCTGGAAACCGTCGAGACCGTTGCAAAGGTTGGACAATTGATGGAATCGGTTCTCTTCAGGGGAAACCCGAACGCCATAACGGATGCCGGTTCCGCCGGAAGGCTGGCATGGGCTGCCGCCCATGCGGCAGCATACAATGTCAAGGTGAACCTCAAGAGCATAAAAGACACCGCATTCGTCGAAGAAACGCGGAAAAAGCTCGGCTTCGAGCTTGCCCAAGTGGAAGCCTCGGCTCTCCTGGCCGAGACGGAACTCATGAAGCAGCTTTCCTGAGCCGTGACTCAAGGGGAGAAGACCAGGCTGTCGACTGGCCTTGGCGCGAAGGGGATCGCTTTCCTGGCGATCCTGCTTTTCGTCACAATCGTTTCAAGGGGAAATGCCTGGTGGACGAGAATGGTTCCACCTGGAAGAGGCAACCCCGTGGAAGCGGTTATCGAACCTGGCCAGAGCGCGTTGGCGGTTGCCCGTTCACTTGTCGCGCAGGGACTGACAGAAGGCGAAGCGCGGGCACTGGCTCGCTGGTTTTCCCTTCTTGGAGTGGACAAGAGACTTAAACCCGGTCTTTACAAGATTCGCCCCGGTACACCCTGGGAAGTGGCAAAGCAGATCCAGGCCCAGGAGCCGGATTCCGCAGGAATCCGGCTCCTGCCGGGGACCACGCTGACGGAAATCGGAGGCCTCCTTTCACAGTGGGGGGGAGAATCGGCCCTTCGCCGTGAACTGTCTGCCACGACCAACTTTCCGGACCAAATACAGCCCTTTTTACCCTCGAATCCTGATTTCCGGCTGGCTTTCCTTTTGCCTGACACTTACAGGGTAACCCCTTCGGAAGTGGCGGTCAGGGAGCTCGTAAGGCTCGCGGCAAATAACTGGTGGGGGAAGGTCGGGGCCATGCTTCCGGATGGTTTTGACTCGAAGTGGGTGGAAGAACGGGCTATCCTGGCTTCGATCAACGAACGGGAGTCAAGCGACGACTCGGAAAGGGCCCGCGTAGCGGGTGTTTTTGAAAATCGCTTACGCCTGGGTATGCCGCTCCAATCATGCGCGACCGTCGTTTTTGCCTGGAGGCAAAGGGGCAAAGTCCTCCATGGCCTTTCCTATACCGACCTCCAGATCGATTCGCCCTATAATACTTACAGGAACAAAGGCCTGCCTCCCGGACCTATCGGCATCCCCTCTCTTCCTGCCTGGGAAGCCGCGCTTTTTCCGGAACATCACGATTTCCTTTTCTTTGTCCTGTCCGCTTCCGGTAAACACTTGTTCTCCAAGACCTACGAAGAACATCTTGCCGCCCAGAAAAACGCAGAAAAGGAAAACCGGACAGGTTCAAACACAAGAAGGGAGCCCGAAGAAGGACCATGACCGACCCTAACCAGAAAGAAAAAGGGATCGTATGCCCGGGTTGCGGGGCCCCGTTCCAGCAGGATGATCCGGAATCGCCCGGATTCACCCCTCCCGGACTGGAAATCAACGACCGGACCATTTGCCGCAGATGCTTCAGGATGACCCATTACAGACAATTCACGAAGGCTCCGCTATCCGATGATCATGTTTTCAGGATGGCAAAACGGGAAATGGGAAAAGCCGACGGAGCCATCCTTTTCGTGGACGCTTTCCAGCCCTCGATAAACCCTTTGCTCGGATCCTTGCTGGAGGAATGGGGCAAGCCCATTCTGACAGTAATCAACAAATATGATATGCTGTCAGGATGGTTCCGTTCCCGAAGAGGCAAGAGAAGGTTTGCGGAAATACTGGGAGCCCCTTCGGAGAGTTTGACCACGATGAATTCTCTCGACTTCGCAAGCGTCAAGAAGGTCACCTCCCAGATTGTCAGGAAATTCAACCGCAACTCCAGGATCCTGCTGCTAGGCCCTGTGAACTCTGGGAAAACCACTTTCCTCCGCAGCGCGTGCCAGGAGGCGGGGCTCGTTTCGCGGAGTCCCATACCCGGCACCACGCTCGGGCCGATAGTCGCCTGTAGTTCGATACTGGGATTGACTTTTGTCGATATTCCCGGCTTCAGGTCCGAGGACCCCTGGATTCCGATATTGTGTCCCGATTGCCTGATCAGCCTGCAGCCCGGCAAAAAGCCAAACAGGTTGACCACTTCCCTGAAGCCTGGAGACATGCTTCTTTTTGGAGGCCTGGTCGGCGTCGAAGTCGTGGAATGTTTCCGAACTGAACGGGTGGGAATCGCGGCATTTTCCCCTGACGGGCTCATCCTTCACCGAACCCGGGCCGATAGGGCGGAAGAACTGCTGACAAGGCACCTGGGAGGACTGTTCAAAGTCCCTTGCCCTGGATGCAGGAAAACCCTCGAAAAGTACCCAACGGCTCGAACCGAGTACCGCCTTGGGAAAGGACTTGATCTTGTCCTGCCGGGATGCGGCTGGTTGACAACCTGGCAAGGAGAAGCCCTTTTCAGGGTCAATGCCCCAGATTTTTTCGGCCCGCGCACTAGACCTGCGCTGATTGGAGGAGATGACGTTCATGAATGTTGAGTTTCCTGGCCGGGATTGGCAATCAATTGGTGAAAGGCTGGCCGGGATCTCGGGGAAATCGGTCGATTACGCCGACATCTTTGTCCAATCGGGGGCGGGGCACAGCATCAGTTTCGAGAAGGGAAGGGTAGAGGAAGTCGCATCCGCGGCCTCCGCGGGAGTCGGAGCGAGGGTCCTCCTCGACGATCATTCCCTTTTTTCCCACTCTCCCGTGTCATCCCCTTCCGGTGCCTGGGAATGTCTTGGAAACGCACTTTCCAGGAGCGGCCGTTCCGTATCCGGGAAACAGCCCGGCAGCGATTCTCCCTTGACTTTTGACCTGGCCAGGCTGAGGGCTCCGGATACCGAGATTCTTCGGGAAGTGGACAGCGCGATAAGGAAATCCTCCCCCCTTGTCCGCCAGGTGACCTTGAGATGCCGCGTTTCGGGCAAACGAACGCTTGTCGTTCGGGGGGACGGAAACGTCGTGACAGATGAACGGTTTCATGCACTTTTCGCGGTACAGGTGACAGTGGAAAGTGACGGAACGATACAAACAGGCTATGAGGTCAGGGCCTTCCAGGCTGAGCCGGGGGATTTCTGGAGCCTGGTGCCCGCCCTGGAGGTCGGGAACCAGGCCCTGCAGAGAGCGCTTCTCATGTTGAAGGCGTCCCCTTGCCCTGCCGGAAGGATGCCCGTCGTCCTTTCCGGGCAGGCAGGAGGTACAATGGTTCACGAGGCCTGCGGGCACGGACTCGAAGCGGACATCGTACAGAAGGATTTCTCTGTCTACCGGGATCGCCTGGGAGAAGAAGTGGCAAGCCCGCTTGTCACCCTCGTGGATGACGCGACACTCCCAGGTGCTTACGGGAGTTACACGATCGACGACGAGGGAACACCCGCGAAAAGAAACATCCTGATAGACAAAGGCATCCTGTCCCTTTACCTGACCGATGTGCAATCAGCCCGCAAAGGCGGGATTCCCCTTACGGGAAACGGGCGGCGAGGCTCCTACCGGAACTTGCCGATCCCGCGCATGAGCAATACCTTCCTCCTTCCCGGCGAGGATAGCCCTGATGCCCTCCTCGCGAGAGTGGAGAAGGGACTTCTCGTTACGAAGATGGGCGGAGGGCAGGTCAACCCCACGTCCGGCGATTTCGTCTTCCAGGTGACCGAAGCCTTTCTCCTCGAGAAGGGAAAGGTCGGAAATCCTGTGAGGGGCGCTACGCTGATTGGCAATGGGCCGGAAGTCCTGCGGCAGATAGAGGCAGTTGGGAACGACCTTCATTTTGAACCCGGGATGTGCGGGAAAGATGGACAAAGTGTCCCTGTCACAGACGGGCAGCCCAGCCTTCTAGTAGGGAGTCTCCTTGTCGGGGGGTGCGAAATCGGACATGGCGAAGGATAGGAAACGCTACCCGGAACTTCGCGAAAAACCCGAAAAAGCGAAAGAACAGGGGTTTATCGGCTCCGCTGACACTCCGCCCTGGGTTGACGGCATCGTCGTCTTCATCCTTTTCCTTTCGGTCTACATTTTTGCTTCCCTTTACACGGAAGTAACGGGATCATGGGGCCAAGTCGTGCGGGCAACCCTCCTCGACACTGCGGGCGGGGGTGTTTCCCTTCTCGTCCTGTTTATCTTTTACTGCGCGATCTTCCATCTCCTGAGGAAACCCGTCAATGAACTGGGACGTCAAGCGGGTGGGACCATCGTCCTTTTTGCCTGTCTCGAGCTTGTGCTGTTCATCGGGCAAGGATCCTGGCCTGAAGCTGCCCAGGGATGGCTGAACCCTGGCCTTTTCGGCCGCTCCCTTGGAGGTTTCCTGCTGGGGCACACCGGAATCCTGGGCACATTGCTGGCGGGGCTTTTCGGCGCATTCCTTTCCGCAACGCTTTACGGCCTGATCGAACCCCTTGACCTGGTCCGATGGATCAATGAGCTCCGGACCCGCATTGCAATGGGAATCTCCAGCGTCAGGAAAGTTGTCCTTCGTTTCATTCCGGCGACTTCCACTGACTGCCCAAAAGCAGAAAAGGCTTCTCCAGAGGAAAAGGATCCTTTCGTGCTCGCGGAGGAAACGCCTGCATTTGTCCCCGATCCTGGCGGCCCCGGTTCGAACCAGGAAATGGGTGAAATGGAGGACTTGCCCCCGCTTCCGCTGGCAGGGGAGGAAGAAGATCCGGATACGATAGAGGAGATCCCGGTCCCTCCCGGAGTTGACCCTTCGGCTTTCCCCCCACCTCTCGAGCTTTTCGGCACGGAGGGAATCACGGCAAACCCCGTCTCTGACGAACTGATCAGGAACCAGGGAGAGCGAATCATTTCCACGCTGGAAGAATTCGGTGTCGAAGCGGAACTGGCGGAGACAATCACGGGACCTACGGTCATCCAGTTCCGGCTGCAGTTGGCTCCCGGCATAAAGGTCAGCAAGGTTGCGGGCCTGAGCAATGACCTTGCCGTGGCACTCGCGGTGCCGGCTCTAAGGGTCGAGGCCCCGATTCCGGGGACAACCTTCGTTGGCATCGAGACTCCCAATCCGCGTAGGTGGGTCGTTCCCCTCCGAAGCCTCCTGGAGTCCACCCCTTTCCAGAGAGGGGATTTCGACCTGCCGCTGCCCTTCGGGCTGACGGTGGACGGGGTTCCACTCGTCATGGGACTGGAAGACCTGCCTCACCTCCTCGTTGCAGGGACGACCGGCTCGGGCAAAAGCGTCCTGGTCTCAAGCTGCATCATAGGGCTCTGCTGCGCAAGGAGGCCGGACGAACTGCGCCTGCTTCTCGTCGACCCCAAGAGGGTCGAGATGACGCTTTATGAAAAGCTTCCCCATACCCTGACTCCACCCGTCGTCGATTCCAAGAAAGCCGTCCATGCCTTGGGATGGGCCATCCGGGAAATGGAGCGCCGCTACGAACTTTTCGCGGGGGCCAGGGTCAGGCACTTAAAGGCCTATAACAAGAAAACCCTCCCCAAGGACCGCTTGCCACACATCGTCATCGTCGTGGATGAGTTGGCCGATCTGATGATGACTTCGCCAAAGGAAGCGGAAGACTATATCTGCAGGCTGGCCCAAATGGCAAGGGCAACGGGCATCCACCTCATCCTCGCGACCCAGAGACCTTCCGTCAACGTCGTTACCGGCCTGATCAAAGCCAATATCCCTGCGAGGGTCGCCTTCACGCTTCCTTCCCAGGCGGATTCCCGGACGATCATCGACCTTTCGGGAGCGGAAAAGCTGCTTGGGAAAGGGGACATGCTCCTTCTGACCTCCCGTTACCCCAAGCCGATCAGGCTCCAGGGACCCTGGATTGACGAAAGCCGCATCGTCTCTTTCATCCAGCACCTGGTCCGGGTTTTCGGTGACCCCCAGCATATCGACATAGACGGCGATGACAACGGTTCCTGGGGGGAAATCGCGGCCAACCTCGAGGATCCTCTCCTGGAGGAAGCGGTTTCGATCATCCTTCAAACGGGTATCGCCTCAGCGAGCCGACTCCAAAGACAGTTGAAGATCGGTTTCACTCGAGCTGCCCGCCTGGTCGACACGATGGAGCAGTTGGGTATGGTCGGGCCGCAGGAAGCGTCAAGGCCAAGGGAAATCCTTGTTGATGAGGACCGCGCGGAGGAAATTCTGCGCCAAGCCTTTAGCGGAGGAGCTTGAGATCGTGATGGAAGGCATCCGGTTACCCCAGGTTGATATTCTTGTCCCGAAGCCCCCCGAATCCAGGGAAGTGCTGCTCGTCGCGGGAGGAAGAAAGCCCAAGTCGTCCTGGCTCCTGGAAGCTGCCCAGGGAAGATCCGTATGGGCGATCGACAGGGGGGTCAACGCGTGCATGGAAGCCGGGCTGCTCCCGGAACTGATCCTCGGGGACGCTGACAGTGCCTCTCCCAAGCTTTGGAAAGCGGCGCACAGCAGGGGAGCCGAGACTCTTCTCCTTTCACGCGAAAAGGACGATACCGACCTTCAAAAAGCCCTGAAAACGGTCTCAGAGAGGTTCGGGCAGTCTATCGTGCTTGTGACGGGTTGTTGGGGAGGACGGTTCGACCATGCATGGAGCAACGTCCTGTCGGTTCTTGGAGCCTTGAGGAAGGGAATCCTTCACGCTGTGCTGGCAGATCACCGGGAGTTGCTGTTTTTCCTCAGGGGAATGGAAAAAATCGAAATGCGCCACAGAAAGGAACCTTCATCCATCTCATTGGTTGCATTTTCAGAGAGGTGCGAAGGTGTGACGATCGCCGGTGTACATTGGCCGCTGGAAAATACCCTCCTCGAAAAGGACTCCCCCTACGCGATCAGCAACCGGCCGCAAGGCGGGGAACCCACCAGGGTGGGCCTGTCAAGCGGTGAAATGGGACTCTACGTCAGCTGGTGGGAGCGTTAGGGAATGTTTTTCGTAAGGGAAGTAAAGAAAGGCGGGCTGCCCTTAGACAGCCCGCTTAACCTGACCGGAACGAAGGCAGCGCGTACAAACCTTAAGCTTGGTACGTCCCCCGTCACCAAAATCGACCCGAACCGTTTGAAGGTTCAATTGCCAACGACGGCGCGTGTGGCGGTTGGAGTGACTCACGTTATTGCCTGTAACGGGCCCTCGGCCACAGCACTGGCAGACCTTGGACATCGACGATCCCTCCCAGATTGAAAACCGTGCAGCGAGGGGCATTGTATCATACGGTAGGGTTGTTGGCAATTCGCCCGCCTATTTTTCCGGAAAGAAGGGACACCTAATGAGCTTTTCAACCCAAATCGAAGCTCTCCAATCTATCGTGAAGCGCCTGGAAAGTGAACCCATGCCGCTTGAGGAGGCAATGGGCCTTTACGAGGAAGGGATTAAAAGAGTGTCCGAATGCAAGGCCTTTCTCGAGCAGGCCCGCCAGAAGGTCATTCTTCTCTCCGGGTCCGAGGAGGATACGGCAGGCAATCCCTGGAACCCGCTGGAGGGAGGGGAGTCCTGAGATGGAGGGAAACGGGACGGGACTCGAGATCGAAATAAACCGTTATAAACAGGTTGTCGACGAGGAAATCTCTAGAACCCTCAGTAAAGAAACAGCGATTCCGCCCCGCTTGAAGGAGGCGATGGCCTATTCACTCGAGGCCGGAGGGAAAAGGCTTCGTCCTTTTCTCTGCATGTCAGGGGCCGAGCTTAACGGTTGTCAGCCGAGGACCGTCCTTCCCATGGCACTGGCCCTGGAAATGTTCCATACCGCTTCACTGATTCACGATGACCTGCCTTGCATGGACAACGACTCGTTGAGAAGGGGAAAGCCCTCAAACCACGTTGTTTTCGGGGAAGGATTGGCCATGCTGGCGGGTGACTCCCTTCTCCTCTGGGCGTTTGAATTCGCGCTGGAGGGACTTGCCCCGTTTTTCCCAGCCGAAAGGATACTCCGGGCGCTCCACGTTTTCGCGCAGGCAGTGGGGCCTGCTGGAGTCTGCGCGGGGCAGGTTCTAGATACCGACCCCCTGAGCAAAGGATCCGACCCTGATTTTGTCAGGCAAATTGCCTTGCTGAAGACAGGAACACTTATACGGGCTTCGCTCCTCGCAGGAGGGATACTCGGAGGCCTATCGGAAGAAAGGGAAACGGCATTATATAATTATGGGACACATTTGGGAATCGCTTTCCAGGTCGTGGATGACCTGCTGGACAAGACGGGAACGGCAGAGAAACTCGGGAAAACCCCGGGGAAGGACGACGCGCAGGGGAAACTGACTTTTCTCTCGGCCTATGGGCTTGAGAATGCCCGGGAAATTGCCCTGAAGGAAAGCCGGGCGGCCGCTCAGTCCCTTTCCTGTTTCGGAAAGGAAGGGGATCGCTTGCGTTCTCTTGCCCTGTTCCTTTCGAGACGGTCAAGCTGAAAGCGGGGGAACGAGCCTGTCCATGAAAATACTTGAGAACCTGAACGGCTATGAAGGGCTGAAAACCCTTCCAAAGGAAAAACTTCCACAGCTTTGCGAGGAAATCCGGAAGCTGATGATTGAAGTCGTGGAGAGAAACGGCGGTCACCTCGCGTCTTCGTTGGGAGCCGTCGAGCTGATCGTCTCGCTGCTTCGGGTTTTCGACCCAAGGAAGGATCGAATCATTTTTGACGTCGGGCACCAGGCCTATGCCTACAAGATGCTTACCGACAGGCTGGACAGCTTCCCGACCTTACGGCAGTCCGGGGGCCTATCGGGCTTCCCGAAAAGGAGAGAGAGCCCCTTCGATCATTTCGACGTCGGGCACAGCAGTACGTCCATCTCGGCTGCGCTTGGTTTTGCGAAGGCAAGAGATCTCCTCGGGCAGGATCACGAAGTTGTCGCGGTCATCGGTGACGGAGCTCTTTACAACGGGGTTGCGCTGGAGGCCCTGAACAACGTGAAGGAGGCCAATACGCGACTCACCGTGATTTTCAACGACAACTCGATGTCCATCAGCCGCCCTGTCGGCGGCCTTGCGGATTACCTTGCACGCCTGGCGGTCAACCCTTACTACAAGCGCTTCAAGGAATACCTGAAGGAGCAGTGCAGGAAAAGACAGCGGGGAGAGTCCCTCGAGGAACTGCTCTCCCGTTCCAAGACACGCGTGAAGACCCTGCTTCAGCCCAACAACATCTTCGAGGGGCTGGGGATCAGCTACTGGGGACCCTTTGATGGCCACGACCTCGATGAACTGGCGGAGATCCTCGGCCTCTCCCGTTTTTACGGCAACCCTTTGCTCATCCACCTTCGCACGAAGAAAGGCAAGGGATACCCCCCAGCTGAAGCGGACCCGACACGCTATCACGGGCTGTCGCCCAGGCCCGCATGCGGCTCGTTGGCACATACTCCCGAAAGGACAAGCTGGAGCGATGCCATTTCAGGAGCGGTCATGGATCTCGCGGAGGGCAACGATCGCATCGTATGCCTTACGGCGGCCATGAAGGAAGGGACAAGGCTGAACGGCTTCGCGAAGCGATGGCCCAACCGGTGCTTTGATGTCGGGATCGCGGAAGAACACCTCCTGACCTATGCGGCCGGGTTGGCCGCCGGAGGGCTAAAGCCCTTCGTCTTCGTCTACTCGACTTTCCTCCAGAGAGCAATGGACCAGATGGTTCACGACATCGCCATGCAGGAACTGCCCGTTGTCATATTGGCAGACCGGGCCGGCCTGGTGGGGGAGGATGGAGAAACTCATCACGGCCTGCTGGACGTATGCTGGGGAAGGGCGATCCCAGGGATAGCCGTCATGGCTCCGAGGGACATAGAAGAAGCCCGCTTCATGCTGGCCGAGTCGCTCGAGCGGGGAAAACCCGCCCTTATCCGTTTCCCCAGGGGTGCTGCCGCACCCTCCCTGCGGAGGACAGCGGGCCCCTTTCAGCCCGCGGGCTGGGGAAAAGCCGAAACACTCGTGGAAGGGGAAGGCCACTGGACAATCATGGCTTATGGAAAGACGGTTTCCATCGCCTTGGACATACACGGCCTTGCTTCGTCCAGGGGCTTGCCAAAACCCGATGTCGTGGACCTCCGCTTTGTCGAACCCGCAGACTGGGACCTTATCGAAGCCAAGCTTGCGTCCGCAGACTTGACCTGCGTCATCGAGGACGGGTATAGAAGGGGAGGATTCGGCGAAGCAGTCGCGGCAAGGGCCAACTCGATAGGAGCACGTTCGGCGGTTCTACGGTTTGGCATCCCGGATTCTTTCGTTCCGCACGCCACCGTGGAGGAACAATGGAAAGCCTGCGGACTCGATGCCGAGACCATTTTGGAGGAATCCCTTGCCTCGATCCGGTGAAAGACTAGACAAGGTCCTGGTCGAAAGAGGACTTGCCCCGACAAGGGCAAAAGCTCTCGCGATGATCATGGCGGGATGGGTCAAGGTCAACGGAACAAAGGCAGAGAAGGCAGGTCAACCGGTCAGGGAGGATGCCCAGATCGAGGTTTCAGGCAGGGCGGAAGAATGGGTCAGTCGCGGCGCGCACAAGCTCCTGAAAGCACTCGACGTTTTCTCGATCGATCCGGATGGCCTTGTCTGCCTCGATATCGGCGCTTCCACGGGGGGCTTCACCGAAGTCCTGCTTTCCAGGGGGGCTTCCAGGGTCTTTGCCGTGGATGTAGGATACGGGCAACTGGCCTGGAAGCTCCGCAGGGACCCTCGCGTTGAGGTCATGGAGAGAACCAACGCCCGCCTTTTGACACCCGGGCAATTTCCAGGCCCCATGGACCTGGTTGTCGTCGATGCCTCTTTCATTTCACTACGGCTCTTGCTTCCTCCGCTGCTTGAACTGCTTGGCGGGGAAGGTGAAATGGTTCTCCTGGTCAAGCCGCAGTTCGAAGCAGGAAGGGAAAGGGTGGGCAAGGGAGGCGTTGTCCGCTCGCCTGAAATCCACCGCCTGGTCCTGGAGGAATTTTGTGCCTTTGCGTCATCTCTCCAGGGGATTAGCCTGGCCGGCCTGACTTGGTCCCCGATCAAGGGCCCAAGCGGGAATATCGAGTTCCTGGCCTACCTGTCGAGGAGAAGGGGTTCCACCCCCCTGGCAATCGAACCTGCCCGGGAAGTGGCCAAGATCGTTTCTGAAGCGACGCTCGCGCTGTCAGAAAAACGGGAATCCTTCAAAACGGAGGGGGATATTTCGCCATGAAGGGAAAAATCGGGCTATTGATCAACCCGCAAAAACCCAAGGCGCTTGAGATGGGGAAACGCCTCCTCCTGTGGGGAAGCGAGAAAGGCATCACTTTCCTTGCCCCCCCTCACGAAGCGGCGGTACTCGGGATTCCGGGGACCTCGGACGACAGCTGGAAGGATGAAGTCGACTTTGCCGTCGTGCTTGGAGGAGACGGAACTTTCCTCCGCGCGGCCCGTTACGTCCTGGGAAAGGATATCCCCCTTTACGGCATCAACGTGGGCAGGCTCGGCTTCCTTGCATCTGGAAACCCCAGCCAGGCGGAAGCGGATATCGAGGCAATCCTGGATGGCCGGTTCATCACCCAGAAGAGGCGCCTTCTCAAGGGAACGGTCCACAGGGGAGGATCGCTCGTGCACGAGGTTTACGCCCTGAACGACCTGGTCGTGACGAAAGGCGCCTTCGCGAGGGTAATCACCCTGCAGATTTCCGTCGGGAACCGGCCTCTGAGCCTTATGACAGGGGATGGACTGATTCTTTCGACCCCGACCGGTTCCACGGGATACGCCCTTTCAGCGGGAGGCCCGATTGTCCCTCCGCATGTCCCGTGCATGCTTCTGGTCCCTATTTGTGCACATACGCTCTACGCCAGGGCTATGGTTTTCGGTGATGAAGACACGATCCAGGTCATTCCAACGGGTGATCATCGGGACATGATGCTGACCCAGGATGGCCAGCTTGGTTATGAACTCCTTCCGGGAGACCGGATCGGCGTGTCCCTTTCCAAAGAGAAATCCGTGAACATCATCCTTCTTCCCGACAGGGACTATTACGACCTGCTGCTTGAAAAATTCCAGTGGGGGCAGAACGTGATCGAATGAAAACAAACCGGGGGGGCCTTACCGAGTTTTCGGTCCAGAATATCGGCGGGATCCAGAAAGCCCGCCTCGGGTTGAGTGGCCGGTTCATCGCCGTGACCGGCGAAAGCGGGGCCGGGAAGAGCAGCCTCGTGAGGGCACTGGAGTATCTCGCGGGGAAAAGAGCCCAAACATCCTCGATCCGCCACGGCTTCGAAGAAGGGGAAGTCTGGGGAATTTTCCGGACAGGCGCCGATTCCGGAACGGAAAAACTGGCGGGAAGGGTGATTTCCCGAAACGGTCGAAACCGCAACTACCTTGAAGACCAACAAGTCCCCTTCGCAAGGCTTCGTGATTTCACCGAGGACTTGATCGGCATCCAAAGCCAGTTTTCCCAGCTCGATCTACTTGACCCCAAACGGCAGAGGAATCTCCTCGACAGCTGCGGAGGGGAAACCTCCATCCTTCTTCGGGGAAGGCTTTCACGTGATTTCGAGAAAGCAATCCGTTTAGAGAAGGACCTGGCCTCAATCGTGGAAAAACGGAAGGAGATTGAGAACTCGTTCCAGGAGGCCGAACTGGTGGTCGGAACCTATCGGGGGCTACGCCTGGACGAAGGGAACGAACTCCAGTGGGAGGCGGAGCTCTCCAGCCTTGAGGATTTCCTGGGCATCCAGAGAAGGTTGCAGGAAACGGCTGCCCGTTTCCTGGGAGGCGCTTCGGGAGGAGGCCTCGGGGAGGAAATCCAGCAATGGGCCCAGGAAATGATTCGGCTCATCTCTCCGGAACAGCGGGAAAAGTTCGGCTCCAACCTGGAAAACTTCTTGAAGAACCTCCAGGAAATGGAACGGTTGTCACGACTCTCACTTGCGAACAAAGCCGTTCCGGAAGCCGAGGAGAGGAGGACTGCACTCGAGAACCGCCTCGGTGCGGTCCGGAAGTTGAAACGGATGGTTAAGGCTGAATCTCTTGAGCAACTGTCACGTTTTTGCGAAAAGGCAGAGGAAAATATCCTCTGGTTGAGGGCCAGCGCCAAAGAACTCGAGGACTTGAGAAAAAGTTGCCAGGAGGCCAGGAGTTCGGTCTTTGAATCGGCTCTTGCCTTACGTGAGCAAAGATCCAGTGAAGCCCGCCTGCTGGAGCGAAAGGTCACCGAGCACCTTGCGGATCTTGCCATGGAATCATTCGCCTTCAGCATCGCCATGAGGGATCTTGGCAAAATTCGCCCCAGCGGGGCAGACGAAATCGAATTCTGGCTATCCAACGGAGACCTTAGCGGCCCGATCATGCGGATCGCTTCGGGAGGAGAGTTAAGCCGGATACTCCTGGCCCTCCAAATGGCCCTGCCCGATGGACAATTGCCTGAAACACTCGTATTCGACGAGGTCGAAGCCGGTTTGGGCGGGCGCTCGGCCCTACTCGCGGGGTTTAAGCTCCGGGAACTTTCAAGCCGGTGCCAGGTTATTCTCGTGACACACGAGGCCGTCATAGCGGCCCAGGCGGATCAGCATTTTGTCGTCAGGCGATCCGGAGACCTCACCACGGTAACGGAGGTCACGGGGTCGGAGAGATCCGCCGAAATCGCAAGAATGCTTTCCGGAAACCCGGATTCACCCGAAGCCTTGGAACATGCAGCCGTCCTGCTGAAGAATCAGGGGCAAAAGCTTGACGTATGCCCATAAGGCCTTTAAAATTCAAAAGCTGTCAACGTATCGCTTGGGAAGGGCTTCAAGTGCCTTTGGCCGCCCTTGAACCCAGCGGAAGGAGGAAAACCTGTACATGTATGCAGTGATCGAAACAGGCGGGAAGCAGTACCGGGTCGCTCCAGGCGAGGTCATCCGGGTGGAGAAGATGGATCTTGAGCCCGGGGCTTCGGTGACCTTGGGGAAGGTTCTTCTGCTGGCGGACGAAAGCGATGTCAAGGTCGGCAACCCCGTTCTTGAATCCGCGAGCGTCGAGGGGACGATCCTTGGACACGGCAAGGAATCCAAGGTGTGGATTTTCCATTACAAGAGGAAAAAGAACTACCGAAGGCTTCGCGGTCACCGTCAGGACTTCACGGAAGTCCGCATCGACGCCGTTCGCGGCTAGCCTGGGCGCGGATACAGGAGGACAACGATGGCACATAAGAAAGGACAAAGCAGCAGCACCAACGGCCGAGACACTATTGGGAAAAGGCTGGGCCTCAAGCGCCATGACGGACAGGTTGTCAATGCTGGAACGATCCTTGTCCGCCAGAGGGGCACCAAGATCCACGCCGGGGAAAACGTCGGAAGGGGCCGTGACGACACTCTTTTCGCCCTCAAATCGGGAGTTGTCCGTTTCACCATGCGGTGTGGCCGTAAGGAAGCACGCATCGAGACGGCAACTGCTTAAGACCATTTCACGCAAGATTTCGGGAAATCGGGGAGGGGCCTTCAAAAGGCCCCTTTCTCTTTAGAAACCTGCCAGGAGCAGTGAGGTGTAACGCTTGAAATTTATGGATACCGCAACCATTTCGGTTCGCGCAGGAAACGGCGGGGACGGATGCATGAGTTTCCGCAGGGAGAAGTACATCCCTAAAGGTGGCCCTGACGGAGGAAACGGCGGCAGGGGCGGAAACGTCTATATCGAATCGACAACATCGCTCCAGACTCTTGCGGACTTCGAGTTCGAAAGACGTTTTTCCGCGGAGTCAGGCCGGCCCGGCCAGGGAGCCCGTAGGAACGGCCGGATGGGAGAGGACATCGTGGTTCCAGTCCCTTGCGGGACTTTGGTCTTTGACGCATTATCCGGAGAACCGCTTGCCGATCTTGTCGAACCGGGAGACCGGTTCCTCGCGGCTCGAGGCGGCCGGGGCGGAAGGGGAAACACGGTTTTCGCGAGTTCTTCGAGGCGGACACCCCGATTTTCAGAGAAGGGCCTCCCGGGTGAGGAACGTACGTTTCGGCTTGAACTCAAGCTTATCGCCGACGTAGGACTTGTCGGTTTACCCAACGCAGGCAAATCGAGTCTTTTGGCAGCCCTTTCCAAGGCCCAGCCAAAAATCGCCGCCTATCCCTTTACAACGCTTTCTCCCAACCTGGGAGTACTCGCCGTTGACGACGAGCGCGTAGTCCTCGCGGACGTTCCCGGGCTTATTGAAGGCTCCCACCGTAACCTCGGCCTGGGACTTGCCTTCCTGCGCCATATTGAAAGGACAAGGTTTCTTGTCCACGTACTTGACCTTGCGGAAGGGACAAGCCTCGATTCTGTCATGGAGCAATGGGAAACGGTCAGGACAGAATTCAGGCAATACAACGAGGCTCTCCTGGACACGCCGACCCTGGTCGCGGGCAACAAGACCGATCTTTTGGCCAAGGATGGGCTCGTTGAGGAAGCACGCGCGGAGTTTGAAAAGAGAGGTTTCAGCTTCTTCCCGGTAAGCGCCCTGACTGGACAGGGCATCGAAGGACTTGCGGGAGCCATTGTTGAATGGTCCAGGGCCTTTCCGAGGCCTACCGGGGAAACCCGCCTCATTGCGTTGCAGGAAGAGGAGAGCCCCGCGGACAGGCAGGGGAGAAAACGAGATATCGTGCAAATCGTCCGGCTTCGAGCAAAGGGCGGTTACAGGGTCATCCACCCGCGCCTGGAAGAAGCCGTTCTACGGTACAATTTTGACCAGGATGAGGCGATTCGCAGGTTCTCTATGCTCCTCGCACGGTACCGTGTAGAGGATCTTCTAGAAGAGGCGGGAGCCACGGAGGGCGACCTCGTTTACGTGGGCGAAGTGGAATTCACCTTCAGGCCCGAGAAGGCTGTCGTACAGCCGGCTCAAGAGGATGAAAGCGAAACCTGATCCCGAAAGGGGAGAGGACACCTGATCCAGAAATTTCTCGGACGAAACCGCGTCGGCATCATGGGAGGGACTTTTGACCCGATCCATTTCGGCCATCTGGTGTCCGCTGAAGAAGCCTATTTTGCCCTGGGGCTCTCGGAAGTCATTTTCGTCCCAACGGGAAATCCGCCTCACAAACGATCGAAGCTGGTCTCGTCGGCAGAGGATCGGTACACGATGACGCTCCTTGCGACCTTGGACAACCCGCATTTCAAGGTTTCCCGGCTGGAAATCGACCGTGGGGGAGACAGCCATACGGTTGACACTCTGAGAGAGATGCGGCACTGGTTCGCCCCGGGCAGTACGGAGCTTTACTTCATCACGGGACTGGACGGTGTTCTCGACATCCTCTCCTGGAAGGAACCTTTAGAGATCGTGGACCTGTGCCAGATCGTCGCGGTGAGCCGTCCCGGCTTCAATTCCTCCAGGATCCAGGATTTGCCCGAACGGATAAGGAAAGCGATCATTCCTCTCGAGATCCCGCTTTTGGCGATTTCAAGCAGTGAGATCCGAAACCGGGTCCTTGAAGGGAAGAGTACCCGGTACCTTCTTCCCTGGACGGTAGAGCACTACATCTTCAAGAAGAATCTCTACATTCGGAACGGTAGGTGAAGAAACCCTTGAATCGGGCCCGTCTTTGGATTTTTGTCACACTCTGCATCGTTTCGGTCGGCCTGGGAATCGCTTATCGCATGCATAACATCGTTTCTCCCGGCTCCAGGGAAATCGAAAAGAGTTTCCAGCATGACAAGCTAACCGGGAACATCAACATCCTTGCTGTCGGTATCGATGACGTCCAGGGATCGCACCGTTCCGACACGATCGCGGTCGTCGCGATCAACATCGAGGAACGATTCGTAAAGGTGCTCTCATTGCCTCGCGACCTGCGCGTCCAGATCGAAGGCAGAGGATGGCAGAAACTGAATCATGCCTATGCTTACGGGGGGATCGATCTCCTTCGTTCGACAATCAACAACTTCCTGGGCCTGCCTTTGCATTATTATCTAATAGTTAATTACAATAGTTTCCCAAAGATCGTCGACCTACTCGGCGGGGTTTCGGTAGACGTTCCCAAGCGCCTCCGCTACACGGATCGCGCCGGGGGGCTCCACATCGACATCCCGGCCGGCAGGCAGGTTTTGGACGGAAAGACTGCGCTCGAGTTCGTCCGTTTCCGCCATGACGCACTCGGCGACATCGGCCGCATCCAGAGGCAGCAACTCTTTATCAAGGAGGTCCTCAACAAGATCCGCCAGCCCGAAACGATTTCTTCACTGCCAAAAATCGTGGAGGAGGCCACACGGTTTTTCGAGACGGAAATCCAGGCCACCCAGGCTATCCAGTTGGTCAATTACCTCAAAGACCTCGACGGTACCCGTTTCTCATTCGAAACGATGCCCGGAAAGGCAGCCATGATCGACGGGATCAGTTACTGGCTGGGGGACACCGTGCTTGCCTCACAATACCTGACAACGCCACCCGAGCCGACGAGCGGAGACAAGCAGGAAACAACCGAAAAACCCCTGGTTTCCGCCGACCCGATGCTCTCAAGGATCAAAGGGCAAGTCGCCATACTGAACGGCTGCGGAGTCAAGGGCGTCAGCCAGGCCTTTTCCGAGCACCTGCAGCGCCTTGGAATCGACGTCGCCTTTGTGGGAAACGCAAAGCACTTCGATTACCGCTACACGAACATCGCCTATCCGGAGGCGGCAGATCCGCAGACCCTCGAAAACGCCAGGGCACTCGGAGACCTCTGCAAAGTACCCGCAAACCTCGTACGCCCTAACCGCGGAGCGACCCACGCAACAATAATCGTCGGGAAAGATTATGATATACTTTTGAATAGGTTAAAGGCCTACAAGAGAGAACTCTAGCTTTTTAAAGCCATGGAGGTGAATCCTTTTTGAAAGAACAGTTAAGCAAGGAAACCCTTGCGATAATCAAATCCCTTTCAGACAAACACGCAGAGAAAATCGTCGCGCTTAACCTTGGCGAAGCAACCACCCTTGCTGATACGTTTGTCCTGGCTACAGCTAACTCCGACGTTCATATGAACACCCTTATGGAAGCAGCCAAGGACACACTCGAGGACCTCAACCTTCCGGTCCGTGTCGAGGGAACCAGCAGCGCCAGGTGGAGGCTGATCGATGCCGGAAACCTCGTCGTTCACATCTTCAGCCGCCAGGGCCGCGACTTTTACGGAATTGAAAGGATATGGGGAGACGCGGAGACCTTTGTATTCGAGGAAGATTCGGTTCTTTGATCTCTCTGGCCTGACAAGATAAACCGGGAATAACAAAAAGAAGGGGAAAGGCTGGGCGGCTTTCCTCTTCTTTTTTCTCCCCTTTTATATGTCCTATAATGTATCTTATGTTGCGTTTCGCCCATCTTTACCACAAAAAGGGCCCTCCTGAACGGAGGGCCTCCACACTGCATCCTTATTGATGCCCCTTTTCGGAATCTTCGCTCAAACGGCAGCTGAAACGATCTGCAGGAAACTTTCGGCCTCCAGGGAGGCCCCTCCCACCAGGGCTCCGTCGATGTCGGGTTCTCCGAGCAAACCGGCGGCATTACCCGGCTTGACGCTGCCACCGTAAAGAACCCTCAGGCAAAACGCCGCTTCATCCCCAAAACGTTCCGCCACGAGGCGACGGATCGCCTGGCAGACTTCCTGGGCGTCCTCGCTTCTGGCCGTACGCCCTGTCCCTATGGCCCAAACCGGCTCGTAAGCGACACTAACCGTCAACCCCACATCATCGGGCGACAAGCCGACGAGGGCCTTCAGAAGCTGACGTTCGACGACAGCCATCGTTTCCCCCGATTCCCTCTCTTCCAGGGTCTCTCCCACGCAAAGGATGATCCTCAGGCCAGCGGAAAGCGCGGCAAGGGTTTTCTGGTGGACCTGTTCATCGGATTCGCCAAAGAGATGCCGCCTTTCGCTATGTCCTATAATGACGTAATCGCAGCCCGACTCCTTCAGCATTTGTGCAGAGACTTCGCCCGTAAAAGCCCCGTCTGAGGCCCAGTGGACGTTCTGCCCTCCGACCTTGAGCCAGGGAAGGAAGGATTTCCCCTCCAAGGCCCTCCAGAGGCTCGTGAAGGGGGGAAAGAGTGCCAGTTCGACCTTCCCCTCCCCCAGGCTTTGCTTGATCGCCGGATTCCTTGAAATCAGGGCTTCGAGATCACCAAGAAACCTACCGGTCGCTGAAAGGTCGTTGTTCATTTTCCAGTTACCGGCGATAAGCGGCACTTTTTCCTTGAAAGCCATGGCTTCCTAACCTTGGAGGTACGGTTCTATCCCCGGTAGCGGAAGCCCTTCGAAGAACTCGAGGCTGGCTCCACCCCCGGTGGAAACATGGGTAACCTGGTCACCGAAACCCAATTGGTTAACCGCGGCAGCGGTGTCTCCGCCACCAACCACTGTTAGGCAGCCCGACTTCGTGGCCACGGCAAGGCTAGCGGCTACCTCCCGTGTCCCTTTCTCAAACAAGGGTTTTTCAAAGACGCCCATCGGGCCATTCCAGAGCACGGTCGCCGACTTTTCTATCACCCTTGAGAAGGCTTTTATCGATGCGGGGCCAATATCCAATCCCATCAGATCCTCGGGGATGTTCCCGGACTGGACGGTTTCCACAGGTCCTTCCGACTCGATGGAAACGGCCGCAACGATGTCCTCCGGCAAGAGAATGCGGAGGCCCTTTGAGTCGGCTTTTGCCATCAACTCCCGCGCAAAGTCGATGCGGTCTTCCTCGACAAGCGATTTCCCTACCTGCAGGCCCTGTGCCTTGAGGAACGTGAACGCCATTCCCCCCCCGATAAGGATGGAATCCACACGTTCGATCAGCTGGCCGATGACTCCGATCTTGTCCGATACCTTTGCCCCGCCGAGAATCAAGGTGAAAGGGCGCTTGGGGTTATCCCTGACCTGCCCCAGGATCTCCACTTCACGGCATAGGAGTTTCCCCGCGTATGAGGGCAGGAACCCGGTAATCGCCTGTGTAGAAGCGTGCGCACGATGGGCCGCGCTAAACGCATCCATGACAAACACTTCAAAGGGATCCGCGAGAAGCCGCGCGAATGCGGGATCGTTCTTTTCCTCTTCCGGGTGGAACCGGACATTCTCAAGAACGAGGATCGAGTTTGGGCGAGCGGTTGAAACCGCCTCGGATACGGCAGGCCCCGTCGATTCCTCCACAAACCCCACATCCCAGCCTGTCAGCTCCTCCAGGCGGTATGCCGCGGGCCGCAGTGAGAATTCCGGGGAAATCTTGCCTTTCGGCCTGCCCAGGTGGGAAACCAGCGTAATTCGCGCTCCAGCCTCCCTCAGGCAATTAAGGGTATCCAGGTGGGCAAGGATCCGGGTGTCGTCCGCAACGACCCCGCCGCGAAGCGGAACATTGAAATCCACACGGACAAGGACCCTTTTCCCTTCAAGGCCTTTATCTGGCAAGCCCTTGAGTTTCATCCTAGAGCCCCCTGGAAGCCACCATGTTGGCCAGGTCGACGACCCTGCAGCTATAGCCCCATTCGTTGTCGTACCAGGACAGGACCTTCGCGAGATTGCCAACCGCCATCGTTTGGGAAGGATCGAAAAGGGACGACGAACTGTTGCCCATAAAATCAATTGACACCAATTCTTCATCGACGATGGACAGTATGCCTTTCATGGGGCCTTCCGCCCATCGCCGCATGGCCGTGTTGATTTCCTCAGGGCTGGCATCTCGCCCAAGGACCGCGGTCAGGTCGACAATGGAAACATCGGGGGTCGGGACTCGAAGGGCGATGCCGTTAAGCTTGCCCTTGAGTTCCGGGATAACCCTCCCGATCGCCTTCGCCGCCCCGGTCGTCGTGGGAACGATGGATAGCGCAGCCGAACGCCCCCTGCGGCGGTCCTTGTGGGTGTGGTCCAGGATGCTCTGGTCGCTTGTGTAGGCATGGGCTGTTGTCATGAGCCCTTTCTCGATCCCGAACTCCTCCTGGAGAACCTTCGCCACCGGGGCCAGGCAGTTTGTCGTGCAGGAGGCGCAGGAAAGGACATGGTGGTTTTCGTGGTCGTAATCCCCTTCGTTGACCCCCATAACGATGGTGCAGTCGTCATCCTTGCCCGGCGCGGTGATGATAACCTTCTTGGCCCCGGCTTTGAGGTGAAGGCCTGCTCCTGCCTTGTCCCTGTATTTACCTGTCGCCTCGATGACGATATCCACGCCTGCCGATTTCCAGTCGATTTTCTCCGGGTTCGGTTCCGCGAACACCTTGACCGGGCTCCCGTCGATTATGATTGCATCCCCGGAGGCTTCAACGCTTCCCGGAAAAGTCCTGTGGACCGAATCGTACTTGAAGAGATATGCAAGGTCTTCCACCGGAACCGGTTTGTGGTTTATCGCGGCAATTTCGATCAGCCCTGCATGGCTGTGCTGGAAGAGGGATCTCAGTGTCAGTCGCCCGATTCTCCCGAATCCGCTTATACCCAGCTTGATTCTCGACATGTGGCTTCACTCCCCTTTCGGCTTTTCTGACAAGGCTTTGTTCGCAAGTAAAGGGTATAGCGCCGGCTATACCCTTTTTAGGAATACTATCAAATTTTAATCCACTCGTCCCGGCAAATCAAGAAATATCAATCCGCCAGGAAAAACTCACCTTTGCTGCAAGAGAAGGTCTTCTTCCATGACGCGAAGTATTTCCCCCATGCTGGCCGCACTCAAGACATCCCCGTGAGCCAGGTAGGGCATGCTCCCGTCGAATACCTCCGCCACGCCGCCTAGACATCCCTGCCTCAGGTGAGCGGTGAACGGCCTGACGAAACACCAGGCGATATCGCTTCTCTTGGGGTTGTATCTCATGTAGGCCGTCACGAACTGACCTAAAAGCCACGGCCACGCCATTCCCCTGAAACGGGCCTTCGCTTTCTGGTCGAGGCGCCCCTCGAAACGGCCCTTGTACTTGTCATGATGGGGATCCAGCGTCCTAAGCCCGTATGTTGTCACAAGCTCGTTCCAGCAGGTTTCCACAACCGAACGGCCCATTTCCGGCGGAAGGGGTGAACTCGGCAAAGAAACCGCGAGGATCTGGTTGGGCCGGACAACGCTGTCCCGGCTTCCCCCGTCCACCGAATCATAAAGATAGCCACCATCCTGGTACCAGAAAGCCCCGACGAAAGCGTCCCGCACTTGATCCGCCTTTTTGCCGTATTTTCTTGACTCCTCCGGGAACCCGAGTCCCTCAGCGAGTCTTTCCATGGCCCTGAGGGCGTTGTACCAAAGGGCGTTGAATTCGACGAGTTTCCCTTTCCTCTTGACAACCGCTTCCCCGTTCGAGGTCCCGTCCATCCACTGGCGTTGCGGGTCAACCGTTTCAAGCGAGAGGAGGTCATCTTCGCAGCGGAGGCGAAAAACCTCAATCCCGGATTCATACCTGGAAACCATGGTGGTCAGCGTTTCCCAGTTTTTCTCGGCGAACTCGAGCGACCCGGTTTTTTCGATCAGTTTTTCCAGGGCATAGAAAAACCATAGCCCGGCATCGGCCGCTTTCAGTAACGCCTGCCCAGTTGAAGGATCCAATTCGCTGGGCATGACGCAATCATTTGCCTTTGCCATTTCAATCCAGTGTTCGAGAATTTCCTCGGCGTCCCTGTACCTTCCCATGGAAAGCGTGAGGCCGGGAAGTGCGATAAAGGTGTCCCGTGCCCTTTCCGCAAGTGAGGGATAACCCGAGAAAAGAGTGGTCCCATGGTCTTTCCCGGAGGCAAAAAGGTGCAATGCAGTCCGTGTGAGATCCCTGACGGCCGAAGACTGCCCGGCAGGCTCGATCTTGCCGAAACGGCTCTGCTGGCTGGCAATTGCCGACTTCTCATAACCCTCTATCTGCTCGATGGAGGGATGGAAAGGTTCGGCGGAAAGAACGACGTACGCCGTTTCCCCCTCGGCAAGCTCTATCGAGAGGGTTCCGGGGGACCAGAGATCCTCAACGGACTGAGCCGAGACTTCGTCGTTCTCGTAAAGGACATGTTCATGCCAAAGTGCTTTCGAGTGCCATTCACCCTTGGGGAAGGAAATGAAACTGCTCATCTTACGGCCATTCACAAGGATCCCGTTGGGTGCCGCATCGGCCTTAAAGGAATCCTCTGGAGACTTGGGGCAGACATCCGTGTAGAGTCTGTGGGCAAACAGGGGCCTGAGTTCCAAGTGGACGCGTTCGGGGCTCGCCAGCAGCTCGTACTTGACGATGCAGGCGTCTTTCCCTTCCGGCATGAACACGGTCTTCCTCATAAGGAGGCTATGTACGACAAAGAGGATGCTTGGCAGGGGGTTGGAATGAAATTCCTGTATGTAGCGGAACCCATCAGGGTAGATGACATCCTTGTAACGGTTCGTTGAAAGCTGATATTTCTTGCCGCGAGTGAAGAGGGTTTCCTCCAGCTTGCTCACAAGGACCCGGTGCTGGGCACATTCCTGGGGCCGGACCACGAGAAGCCCATGTTCCCTCCTCGTATTCGCCCCTGCAACCGTCGAGAAGCCATAGCTCCCGCGACCGTTAGAGACGAGGAATTCACGTCCGGCCCCTTTTTCGTAGGTGTTGACATCAACTTTCCCAAGGTACATGGCAACCATCCCCCTTCATGGCGTTTTCCACAAGTCTCCCCAAACGGCTCCACCTATATTCTACTGTACTTTTCGTGACAGGTTTCGAAAGAAGCTGGCCCAATTCACGGAGAGAAATGCTCGGATTATCCAGCCGGACCTGCACCATTTCCCTGAAAACGGCGGGCAACCTATCCAGGAGCCCGCAGGAACGCACCCTTTCCGCCAGTTCCACCTGCCTTTCAGCTGCATCAAGGCTTTTCCGGATATTTGCCGAATCGCAGTTGACCAGCTTGTTTGCCCTGTTCCTCATCGAACGCATCACGGATCTTTCTTCCAGCAATAAACCGGTCCTGAACAACCCCAGTCCTGTGAGGAAAGACACGATTTGTCCTTGATCGCGGATCAGGAGGTCGGTCTGGTTCAAGCGGAAACGTTCCGAAAACCGGACCCCGGATTGCCTGAGGAGAGAGCGCGTCGTCTCCCTTACAAGGCTTTTTCTTTCCTCCATCCGAAGGACGAGGTGATATCCGGTCTGCGGGAGGTAGAGGGACCCTAGGACACCCCATACTCCCCTGAGCCAGGCCCAACGAGCCTTGGGATTCCTCTCGGGCATTTCACGGCTTGTGCGTAAGGCTTTCTCGAACAAACCCGCTCCCCCTGAAAGCAACGGGCGGCCTTTAAGGTCTGGAGGGACTTTCAGGAATGACCCCAGATCCCCGAGATCCTTCCAGCTCCCGGCGTTCCAAAGGCGGTGAAGGCGCCTGAAAACAAAAAAACGCCGAGTCGAAAGAAGAATCGTCTCCCCTTCAGTCTTTTCCTTCATCGACAGGAGGAGTGCGGCCGCCTCCAGGTCAGACTCTACAGAACCTTCAAGGGGGCATTGGAGCCACTCGTCCCAAAGGGCCTCTGGAATCGATCTCATCTGCCGAATTCTTTCGTATCCCGTGCAACCTTCATGATCGCTTCGGAAACCCGCTGGGCCTGGTGCCTGACGTGTCCTCCAGGGGTAATCTCAAGGAAGTCCCCGCGGATGACCTGGACATGTGCGCGGGTTAGCCTGTTTTCTTCCCTCTCATTGATGAGGACCGGTTCCGACCCCGCCTCCCCGTACTTGCTCAGGATTTCCCCCGGGACTTCCGTTTCGTTCACGAGGACGATATCGGGGTATTGACCCAGAACGTCCCTTATCCACTTGACATGGTCGTATACTGTGAAGCCTTCGGTCTCGCCCGGCTGTGTCATGACGTTTGCCACGTAAATCCTGGGAGCGTCCGCCTGACGAATCGCCTCGGAGACTCCAGGGACTAGAAGGTTCGGCAGGATGCTCGTGAAAAGGCTTCCGGGGCCAAGTACAATCGCTTCCGAATCTGCGATCGCTTCGACCACTTCATTTAATGGCTTGGCATCCGCAGGCTCGAGCCGGACTTCCTTCAATTCCTTCCCATGCCTCGCAACTTCGAGTTCTCCTCGAAAATGGTTCCCCCTGGAATCCACTCCCGCTATAGTCACAGCTTCCGTCGTCACCGGGAGAACCCTTCCCCGGATTGCGAGCAGTTTGTTCATTTCTTCCACCGCAAGCCTGAAATCACCTGCCAGTTCAGTAACCGCCAGCAAAACGAGGTTGCCGAGGCTATGGCCTGCAAGATCCCCCTTGTCGAATCGAAAATTCAGGATGCTGTTCAGAGCGCTGTCGTTCTCCGCAAGCGCGATGATACAGTTCCTGACATCGCCCGGGGGTAAGACTCCCCATTCGGTCCTCAGTCGTCCCGAACTTCCTCCTTCGTCCGTCACGGTGACGATTGCCGTGATGTTCCGGGTATACCCCTTCAGTCCCCTAAGGAGCGTCGACAGGCCTGTTCCGCCACCCAGGGCGACAACACGGGGTCCTGTTGCCAGGCGGATGCCTATCGCGCTGGACATGATTTCCCTCAGGCCCCGTCGTTTCCTTCCCAAACGTTGCGTCCAGAGAAGCGCCCCGATCCCGCCCAGAAGGATACCCATACCGAAAGGCAGCAACCACTCCATCTTTACCACACCTGCTCCTTGTCGATATCTCGATGCCTGATGACACAGGCATGGCCGGATCGGCCAAGATGCTCGGCAAACCACTCGGCCACCGCCACGGACCTGTGCCTCCCGCCCGTGCAGCCGACCGCGATATGGATCTGTGTCTTTCCAGTCCCCTCGTAAAGGGGAATGATAAACTCGAAAAGATCCTTCTGTTTCCTGAGGAATTCCTTTGCGTCAGGCAAAGCTTTCAGGATGAATTCGACAACCTCCGGATCTCGCCCGCTCAAACCCCTTAACCCCGGCTCGTAATACGGGTTAACTAGGAAACGGACATCCACGAGGTAATCGCAGTCCTGCGGAATCCCGTGCTTGTACCCGAAAGAGGTCAGGAAGACGGTCAATCTGCCGGGTGGAGTTCCAAGGCTTTCCAGCATTCGCCCCCTCAACTCCGATAGGTTAAGTCCCGTCGTATCCAAAACGATGTCGGCCGCTTCCTTTAGGGGTGCCAGGCTCTCCCTTTCCCTCTGGATGCCCTCAAGGACCGAAAGGTCGGGGCCTAGAGGATGTCGCCTCCGAGTGCTTTCAAAACGCCTGATAAGAGCCGCGTCCGAGGCATCGATAAAAATAAGGGCAACACTGGCCAGGCGTCGCTTCAGGCTTTCCATTACAGCCTCGAGATCCCTCAGGAGATCGTCACCCCGAATATCGACAACGGCCACGACTCCATGGAGCACCGCTGCCCTGTGCCTTCCAAGGACTTCAACTAATTGAGGCAAAAGCGAGGGCGGGATATTGTCGATGGCGAAAAAACCCTGGTCTTCAAGGATGTGCAGGGCCGTAGATTTTCCCCCGCCAGACATCCCGGTTATGATCACGATCTTTTCCACACCAGCGTTTCCTGTTCCAGACATTTCTTTCCCCTTATCCGTGCGAGTGCGCGTGTCCCCGGTGCCCCGCACACTCGCCTTCCCACCCGTTCAGGATTTCGACGGCATGGCGAAGGACCCCCGCGATGGACTCGAAACATTGCCGGGCTCCCCTCTCACTTCCAGGGAAAGCGATCACCAGGCACTTCCCTCTCGTTACGGCTAACCCGCGACTCAAGATTGACCTGTCCAGCAAGGGTTCGGTCTTCCTTCGCATGGCCTCGCCAAGACCCGGCACGATCCTGTCCGCCACGTCATTCAAAGCCTCCGGGGTCACGTCACGGTTCGAAAGACCGGTTCCCCCCGTCACCAGGGCCAAATGCAGGCCTTCCTCATCCGCCCAACCCCTGACCATTTCAGCAATCGCCGAACGGTCATCCGGAATGATGTCCCGTTTTACGACAACGGCCCCCAAAGGCTTCACCAACTCCACAAGAGCCGGCCCGGCAGTATCCTTTCTTTCTCCCCTGCTTCCCTTGTCGCTCACGGTCAGGACCCCGACCCTCATAGGCCTGAGTAATGAGGCCTGTTGCGAAAGGGCAACGAATCCCCCTCTTACGGGGACAAGCCGGAAAGTCCGCTCCCCTCGAGTCTCGACTGAAAAAACCGGCCCATCTGGACCAATTGATATAAAAGTCCCTGGTTCCATGGAACAGTCCATTGAAAAGACGAATTCCCATTGACCCTCTTGCGGGCTTTCGGTTTCACCCGGGCCCGAGGCTGTGATTTCGGCTGGTTTTCCGTTGACCAGCCATTCGCCTTTCTTGCCGGAGTGCAGGTAAGCCATCGGAAGATCCGAAAGGCTTGAGCCATCCAGGATCCGGATGATCCTCATCGTCCCTCTCCTCCCTCAGCCCTGTATTCCCCGCTTTTTCCACCTTTTTTCATGATAAGCCGGACGGTCCCTATTTCCATTCCCTTGTCAATTGCCTTGCACATATCGTAAATCGTCAGCGCAGCAACGGAAACACCGGTAAGGGCTTCCATTTCGACTCCTGTCACCTCACGAGCCTTGACTTTGCATTCTATCCTTACCGCCGATTTTTCAGGCACCAGTTCACATATCACGAAAGCGTTGTCAAGCCGAATGCCATGGCAAAGAGGAATCAGCCGGGCAGTCTCCTTGGTCGCCTGGATCCCTGCCAGCTCCGCTATTCGAAGGACATCCCCCTTCTTCACGGAATTCTCGGAAACCGCTTTGTAAACCTGGACCGGCAGGAGAACCCATCCCTCGGCAACCGCTTCCCTTTGGCTTTCATGCTTACCTGAGACATCGACCATCACCGGATGTCCATCCCGGTCGATGTGGGTAAAATCGGGCATATCTCATCCTCCTAACTGGGACATGTGCTGTGGAGACAGCACGACGTCCTTCCAACATCTCGGCTTTCTCCCCGCTTCCGCGATGATGAGCCTGCGTGCGGCACCGAGATCCTTTTTTCTGAGCGCTTCCCGCAGGGAAACACCTTCGGCGCTGAAAAGGCAGCTTCTCAACTCTCCCGCGGCGGTTACCCTCAAACGGTTGCAGTTCTCGCAAAAATGATGCGAAACAGCCGCTATGATCCCAAGCCTTTGGCCCGTTTCAACATTCACGAGGTAACGCGCCGGCCCCTCAGGTATCCCATGGTTGGGATTGCGCCTGCCCGATGTTTCCGGGATCCATTTTTCCCTGTCCGGCAACCGGTCGACTATCTCGTCGGCCGAGATGAAGCGATTCCTGTTCCAGACCGATTCGTCAAGGGGCATGAATTCGATGAGCCTCAAGACCGCGTTGCAGGATCCCGCAAACCTTAACAGCTCTGTAATCTCGTCGTCATTGAAATCCCTGATGAGGACGGTGTTGATCTTGAGGGGGACACCGGACGCAGCCCTAAGCGCGCGGATCCCCTCCAGGACTTCTTCCAGGCTGCCTCGTCTCGTGAGGGAACGGAACTTTTCCGGGTTCATCGTGTCGAGGCTGACGTTGATTCCAGACAGCGGAATCTTTGAGAGCTCCTCCGCCGTCTGGAGGAGAAGTGAACCATTCGTGGTAAGGGCAACGTGAAGATCAGGAAGTTTCTCCACAAGAAGTCTTAAAAAACCGAGCAGCCCTTTTCTTACCATCGGCTCTCCGCCGGTTATCCTGACCTTCCTGACGCCGAGCTCATGCAACACAAGGCAAAGATCCATGATTTCCTCGTAGCTCAGGATTTCCTCGTGTCCCATGCAAGGGATTCCCTCTTCCGGCATGCAATACTGGCATCGATAATTGCATCGGTCTGTGATGGAAATCCTCACATAATCAAGTGTTCGGGCAAAAGAACCCTTCAGTTCGGCCATTTGTACCCACCCATTGTTTCCACTGCTTTCCTCCACGCCGGGTCATCGACGGCTTCAAGGACAGCCTCGATTCCAGGATGAGCGAGAAATTTTTCAGGGATGACCAGTTCAAAAGGTTCCCATGCCATCGTCACGAAATCCAGCCCAAAGGCATCCGCTGCAGCCCTGATTCCAAGCGCCGTGTCTACAATGCCCGACGCGACCCTGCTCGCCGCATCCAGATGGGTGATGGCCTGCCCTGAGTAACCAGCGATCCTGGAACGGTCAATGCCCGCTTCCCCGATGAACCAATCCAAAAGGACCCTGGTTCCTGCCCCGGGTTGGCGGTTCACGATACGAATGCCTTTTTCAACGAGGTCATGAATCCCGGCAAGCCCCTTGGGGTTTCCCCTGGCGACAAGGAATCCCTGCTCCCTGTAATAGAGAAGGTAGCGGACCCATTTCTCACCGTTTGCCAGTTCCTGTATAAAGGGCTCGTTATACCGGCCTGTTTTCCCGTCGAGGAGATGGCAGGCAGCCAGGTGCCCCTCTCCCCGGGCAAGGGCAGCGAGCCCCCCCAGGCTCCCGACAGCCCGTATCGAAAGGTCAGCACCTCTTTGGCGGACAGGCGTCACGATTCTTGAAAAAGCCGGGTCGTCTGAACCTTGGAAGAGGGCTCTTCCCCTCCAGTTGACCTTGCGGGTAAACCACACCGTCAGCCCTGTTCCTTTAGGGCATTCGACCGTTTCCGGAGGCAAAAGGCAATAGCCGTCTGCCTCATGCATTGCCCACATCGTCGAAGCGCCCGAGGAGAGAGGCCACGTTACCTTTTTCCCTTCTATTTCGGCGGCCTTCACCCGGAGCCACTCCTCTACCCCGGGCGGCGAAGAGTGCGGGAGCATCAGTTCACATTCCACCACCTCGGAAGCACCCACGGCCTGGCGCACCAGGGAATCGTCGTCCGCTTCGAGAAGTGTTCCCGACATGGCATTGACTGCCGGATAAGCCAGGCTCCACACCGCGACTGTAGTCGACATGGGAAAGCCCGGTATCCCCAGCACGAGGGCCCCCTTGACCTTTCCCAGCATCGCTGGTCTTCCCGGCTTCATCCTCAGCCACCTGAAAAGGAGCTTGCCCTGCGAGGCAATGACTTCCGCGGTGTGGTCCTTTTTGCCTTTTGCCGTTCCCGCGCCTATCAGGACAAGATCGTACCGTCCGGCTGTCGCGTCGAGTGTCTTTTCAATCAATTCCGCAGAGTCCGGAAGAATGGGGTGAATATCCAGGGCAATCCCCCACCCCCTGAAGATCCCTTTCAGGAGTGCTGAGTTGCTCTCCGGCACTTTGCCGCTCACAGCTTCGCCAGTTTCCAGCCACTCCTCCATGGGGCAGATTTCGTCCCCGGTAGGGATAAAAAGGCATTTCGGTTTTTTGAAAACAGGGACAGCTCCAACTCCAGCGCTCAGCAAAAGGGCGACAAGGGCAGGCCCTACCCGTTCTCCCTTGCGTGCGAGGATCTGTCCTTTCATGACATCCTCACCTACGGGCCTGACGTTCGCTCCGGGGGGCAGGCCCCTGGAAAGAAGCACCTCCCCGTTTTCAGTGAGAGCCGTATCCTCCACCATGGCGACCGCATCCGCCCAGTCCGGCAGAGGACCTCCCGTATTCACCCACAGGCACCTGTCCCGTCCCATCCTTACAATTGTCGCAGGCGTAGCCCCGCTCGTTTCTCCCGAAACGACCGCATACCCGTCAACTGCCGAAGCCACGTAGTGAGGCACGTTCCGGTTCGACAGCACATCTTCCGCCAGGAGCAGTTCCAGCGCCTGCTCGGTGGGAACCAACAGGGGCTTGGGATAGCCGAGTTCCGTGACCGCCTCGAGTATCAGCTTTCTTGCTTCCAGGGTGGATACATGTTCTTTGGCCTGATTCACCATTCCAATACCTCCACGGTTTCTCCCTTGCGCCGTGTTTCTTCATTCTGCGGGAGTCTCACGAGCCCGACAGCCTCCCGCAGGATCGATACATATCCCGATTTCCCCGGCAAAGGCACGGCTTTCCCTTCCGAGACGAGTACCGGGATGAATTCCTCCACGCCAGTCCTGCCGAAAATATCGCGGGCCAATGGAAAGCGGTGGCTCTTCAAGGGAGTTCCCCTTGTCCCTGCCAAGGCGTAAAGAAGGGGCAAGAGCACGGTAAGGGCCACAATCGAGCAGGAAAGTGGGTGTCCCGGCAACCCGACGACCAGTCTCCTCTCGGGTAGGCAACCGGCGATGAGCACGGGTTTTCCTGGGCTCATGTTGATTCCTCTGACCAGCAACCCCGGTGAGGGCAGTCCTTCCAGTATCTCTGAACAATAATCCCTTACGCTGACGGAAGATCCACCGCTAATGAGAAGGACCTCATGCCTCACCAGTCCCTCCCGCACAGCCTTCTCGAGGTCGTCTTTTCGATCCGGCGCAATCCCGAGGCGGGACGAGGAAAAACCATGCTCAGAAAGCAGGTATTCGAGGAACCAGGAGTTCGCGTCCCGGATCTTGCCGGACGGTAGTTTCCTTGTCTCAGCCGGTACGATCTCGTCCCCTGTCGAGAGAATGCCTATCCTAAGGTTCATCAGGTCCGCCTCGCAAATTCCGAGGGTCGCCAGAATCCCGACATTCCTTTGGTCAAGCCTCTCCCCGGTTTCCAGGATCATTTGTCCCTTGCCAATCTCTTCTCCCTTGAAGATCACGTTCTCTCCGGACTGCAGCGATTTCCTGACTTCAAGCCAATCTCCCGCCTTAAGCGTGTCTTCCAGCATCACAACCGCATCGGAGCCCTCCGGAATCATCCCTCCGGTATGAACTCCCAGGCATTCCCCTTCGTTTACGCATGCGTCCGAAGGTTCCCCCATGAGGACTTCTCCCTTGATCCGGAGAAAGACCGGAGCGCTGTCGGAAGCTCCCGCGATATCCTGGGACCTCAGCGCATACCCGTCACGGGTACTGCGTGAAAAAGGCGGGTAATCCGAAAGGGAAGAAAGGGGGACCCCGATTCTCCTTCCGAAAGACTCTCCAAGGGTTTTCGTTTGTGTTTCCAGCCGCCAGGGGAATCCAAGGGTTTTCGAAACATAATCCAGTGCCTCGGTTCTCCCCGCGAGCTCCCTTACAAAACCTGACATTCCGGTCCCTTCCCTCTCTATGTTGTTCAGGGCAACTTGACGACCAGCACGGGATACCCCTTCTCAATCAATTTTTTCGCAAGCGTGTCCGCGGATTCCCTATCCTCACCCGCCCTGACGAGGACTTTTGACAGGACCGATTCTCCGGCCCTTGCATCCACAAGAAACGCCGAGTAGCCCTCCTGCCTCAATTTTTGCAGGAGGCTTTCGGCATTTGCCCGGTCTTTGAACGCGCCTACCTGCACGTTCCATTGGACTTTCCCCGAGGATTGGATCTCAGCCCTGGACTGGGCCGTCACCGTTTTTTGAGGCTGGCTAGCTCCCGGCTTGGCCGATGGCGAGGGATCAACCGCCTTCTCTCCCGTTTTCGCTGTTTCCGTCCTGGGCTTCGCTGTTTCCACCTTGGGTTTAACGGCTTCGGCCTTGGGTGGTTGATTCGGCTCGGCGGGCGTGCTCCCTTCCGGGACTGCGATGACTTGTGCATCGGTGCTCGCAGCCATTTCATCCGGTGTTTCGGCAGCGGGTGCGGTTACCTGGACTGGTTCGTCAACTTTCTCCTGCGCCATATTCCCGGGTGAAGGAAAGAAAAACATCCTGACGCCGAGGACAAGTATCCCCACCGCGACAAGGCCGACGATCGGAAGCATGAAATGACCGAAGCCAAAACTTGGCTTCCGGCCTCGGCTTCGCCGACTCCTCCTTGATGGAAGGCGCCGTTGAGGGCGCGAGCGCTCTCCCATGGGATCTTCTCCCTCTTCCTCCAGCTCCCATTCGTCGGGTTCAGATCGCATTTTCCTTCCTCCTTCTTCTGCCTTCCAACAGGGTTTCAAGCAACTCGACGGCTTGAGGCCCGGCCCAGGAAAGGCGGTATTCCAAATCAGCTTCCCTTGGGCTGGAAAAACGCGCTTCGAGCCCTTTCCCCATTCCTCCCGACATCGTGCGCTTTATTAGCCGGTATTTCTTCTCGGTCTCCCTTATGCCGATGAACGGCTGTGTTCTCCACGGGGTTTGCGGCTTGGGAACGAAGGGGTTGACCGAAAGGGAAACCTGCAAACCCAATTCCTTTCTGATTTGCCCGGCGAGCACTCCAATGGCGGCGACATCTTCTTCCGCCTCCCCTGGAAGGCCGACCATAAAGTAAAGCTTTACTCTTTTCATACCCTGGGAACGGGCCATCTCCAGCTTATCCAGGATCAAGGCGTTGGTGAAAGGTTTGCCGCACCCGAAACGGAGTCGGTCTGTCCCAGCTTCGGGTGCGATCGTGAGACTTTCCCTCCCGGAGAGTCGAAGCGCCCGGATCATCCTCGGGGTCAGGCCGTCAATCCTTAGAGAGGCGAAAGACACCCCTTTCCCAAGGGCCTCAAGGTGATCCAGGAGCGTTTCTAGTTCCGGATAATCACCCGCTTCAGGAGTGACAAGGCCGACTTGCCGGAACTGAACGGAAGCCGCCGCTTTCCCCAGCGCTTCCAGCACGGCCTTGAGGGGCCGCTGCCGTAATGGGGAAAAGCAGGCCGGAAGAACACAATAGGGACATCCTCTCGCGCAACCTCTCTGCAATTCGAGCAGCAGCGTATCCCCAAAAACCGATTTCGGGCTGATCCAGATCCCGTGTCCCAGCGACTCTCCCTCTTTGGTTATTGAGCAAGATTTCCTTCCGCTTGCAAGCAAATCCAGGGTTTCTTGCTCTCCAGTACCGGGGACAAGGATCGACGGATGCTCGCCAAGTCTTTCCAAAAGTTTCCCCCGGTTCGACAATCCCGGGTACAGCCGGATGTTTTCAACCAGGAACGGGATTACGGGTTCTCCATCTCCCATCACGATGAAATCCGCAACGCCAAGGAGCATTGAAGGATTGATGGAAGAAAACGCTCCGGCGGCTCCGATCAGCGGGTATGCCTCCCCCTCCCGTTGCCTCCTTCTGGAGGGTATGCCCGCTTTCGACAGCATATCCAGGAAATTCAGCGCATCCGGCTCATAGGCGATGCTGGCTGTTATGGTCGGGAAGTCCTGGAGGGGGCGACGGCTTTCAATAGAAATATTGGGGATTGGCGAATGAAAGAAGCGTTCAACGCCAACCCCCAGTTTCTTCAACTGGTAAAAGACATAATGAAAACCCAGGTTTGAGATCCCGGTCCCGTAATCCGACGGGAAAAGAAGAGCCCACGAGGGGTCTCCTCCTTGCGACATTGAAACCACGGCCTCCTCCTGGAGGGTGACACTCTCCCATTCCTTGCCGATCCGGGAAGAGCCCCTGTTCGCGGGGATCGATATTCTTCCCCTCAAAAGACGGACGCCTCCCGCCCCTTCGCTCAGTCTCCAGCCTTCCGTCGGCGGATAACCGAGGGAATGTCAAGGTGATTCGTCGGCACCCCGCTGATCTTGAAGAGATCCTCTTCCTGGGAGGAGGACCTGACCTCTGCTTCCTCCAGGTCGATCCTGTTTTTCCTCACTCGCGGAACGGGCTGGATCGGCTGGACCGGCTGCGGGGAGACGGCTTTCCGGACGGTATCCACCTTCCTGATTATCGGGGAGGAACCCGCTGCCTGCTCGGAAAATCCAGTCGCGATCACTGTAATCTGGATTTTTTCTCCCATGGAAGGATCGACGACATTTCCCCATATGATCGTTGCGTCTTCGTCCGCCGCCTCGGTTATCACATTTGCCGCCTCGTAAATTTCGTGGATCCCGAGGCTAGGACCGCCGGTCACGTTGAAAAGGACCCCCTTGGCACCGATCATCTGTGTTTCCATCAAGGGGCTGTTGATTGCCGCCCTGGCGGCAGCCTCAGCCCGGGCTTCACCTTCGGCTTCACCTATCCCCATGATCGCCGATCCCGCATTGCTCATGACCGTACGAACATCAGCGAAATCAACGTTTACGAGGCCGGGGCGGAAAATGAGGTCTGTCACGCCCTGTACCGCCTGCCGCAAAACATCATCCGCAAGGCGGAACGCATCACAAAGCGCTGTCTTGCAGTCCGAAATTTCCAATAGCTTGTCATTAGGAATGACGATGAGGGCGTCAACCTTGTCCTTCAGGTTCTCGATGCCTGTTTTCGCCTGTAAAAGGCGTTTCCTGCCCTCGAACGAAAAGGGACGCGTAACGACCGCGACCACGAGGACACCCATTTCCTTGGCTACTTCGGCTATCACGGGGGTTGATCCAGTACCCGTCCCTCCCCCCATGCCCGCGGTCAGGAAGACCATGTCTGCCCCTTCCAGGAGTTGCCGCATCTCTTCCCTGGATTCCTTGGCAGCCTTCATGCCCACTTCGGGATCCGCCCCAGCGCCGAGGCCCCTGGTCAATTCCTTGCCGAGAACGACCCTGACATCCGCTTCCGAGGTCTGGAGGTGAGCCATGTCGGTATTGGCCCCCACGAACTCGACGCCGACAAGGCCACTGCGGGCGATATGGTTTAGTGCGTTGTTTCCGCCTCCGCCAATACCCATGACCTTGATAACTTCCCTGAATGGACGGCTTGCTTTCTCAATTTCAAAAACATCGGCCATGCCGTTCGCCTCCTGCAGGATCCAGAATGGTCAAAACAGGTCCTTCACTGATTTTCGGATGTTTTCCATCACCGTCTTGAACGCCCCGTCACTGGCTTTCTTCCTTCCATTCCCCGTGACGGCCCCGCCCCTGGCCTTCCTCGAGCGGGAAGCGTTGGAACCCCCCTCGGAGGGCAAGTCTGATTCCATATACCGATAGGGATTACGTTCTTTCTCTAAAATGTAACGGATGATACCGGCTCCGCTCGTATACTCCTCACTGTTCATGCCCGGGGGCATCCTGCCTGCGTCCAGCGGCCCCGCTACCCGTACGGGCATGTCAAGCAGCCGTGAAACGTAGGCGTCGAGCCCGGGAAGACGTGAGACTCCCCCGGTGAGAACGATCCCACCCGGCATCATCGGGATGCCCGATTCCTTCAGTTCAGCCTGGACGAGAGAGCCAAAAAGTTCGTCCATTCGGCAGGCGATGACCTCCACGATTTCCCTCACGCTGAAAGAAAGCGTTTTTCCAAGGCTCTCTACTTCGATCTTTTCGTTCTGGCCGACGCTGTCCGGAGAAAGTGAAACGCTCTTCTTCAAGGCGTCCGCCCTGCTTATCGGGATGCGGAGCACGCAGGCGAGATCATTGGTGACATGGTCCCCGCCAACGGGGATAACGGACAGCCTTTTAGGCCTTCCTTCCGAAAAGACGGACACTCCCGTTGTCCCGCCGCCGAGGTCGACCACCGCCACCCCAGCCATCGCCTCTTCGTTCGACAGGCAACCCAGGGAACTGGCCAGCGGCTTCATGACGAGCCCCGAAACCTCGAGTCCAGCCTTGCCGACGCAATTCACGACATTCTGTATGACCGCGCTGGGCACGATAATAGACTGCAGTTCCACTTCAAGCCTAACCCCGGTCATGTCGAGGGGGTCATCTATGCCCGTATGACCGTCGAGAGCGTATTCCACGGGGATCGTGTGCAGGATGCATCGGTTGACAGGAACCGCGATCTCCGACTGGGCAGCTTCGATGATCCTGTCCACGTCGTCGAGCGACACCTGCCTGGCCGAACGTCCAAGGGAAATCATCCCCTTTGTGCGGATACTGGTCGTCTCCGCGCCTGAAAAAGCGACAGTGACGTTGTCTATGCCCAGCCCAACCATGCTTTCCGCGTCTTCAACGGCTGCCTGGATTGAACGGGTGGCCTGTTCGAGGTTCACGATCATTCCCTTGCGAATCCCCATGGACGGGGCTTCCCCTACCCCGATGATCTGGGCCTCCCCTGAGCGAGCATCCATTTCCGCCACGGTGACTGCAATTTTCGTCGTTCCCAAATCCAAACCGACCAAAAGATCGGGTTCGTCCTTCAATTCGACTCGCTCCCTTCCGGCCTCCGCCCGTTTCCGTCCGTTCCGTCAGGAGGGACATTGCCAACGACGATCTTTCCCTCGTATGTCGCATCGACCAGGAGGGTTGCCCCTCCTGCATCTGGTTGCCCTGAAAGGATCTTCCGGGTCGCAGAAAAAATCGTATCCCATTTCTCGATATCGTCATCCAATTCCAATTGTATCCTCTGTTTGTTCCTTTGCGCAACGACTTTCAAGAATCGCTCCCCTCCCCGAACCGAGACCGCTACGGAGATCGGTTTGCCAATCCATCCTTGGGCCGAAAGCTTTTCCTGCCAGGCCATAACATCCTTGATCGGCAAGGTGGATTTCTGCACGACATTTTCACGCTTTCCAGGATCTTCGAAAGGAGCCTGCAGGTCCTTGTCCCAATCCCAGTGCGGCAGCTTGGCCAGCTTGCCAGCCCTTTGCCCAACCCCTTTCCAGCCCATCGAAAGAGATTCCGGCCAGATATAGCCGTCGGTTGAAACCACGAATTCCTGCCCCTTGTATCCCAGTTCGATCCATGGAAGGCGGGGAACGGCCGAAATGGATATCCGGCCCCAACCGGAAACTGAAACATTAATCCCTGCGGGGTACCGTTCCTCCAGTTCCCTTGTTATGGCCCCGCGCCGAAGAACCGGAATAACCCAGATTCTCCTGGACAGGCTCCCGATGGATTTCCACAGGACCGGGTCAGGAAGGCTTCCGGCAGGAACGATTTTCAGTTCTACAAGCCTCAGGACCTGGTAATGGTTTTCAAAGCCGCAAAGGACACCAAGCAAAAGGGCGATCCAAAGGACCGCGCGCCCAGGACGGGCACTCCTAATCCCACGGGCCACCTAGGAGTGTCACCTCCAGTTCCAGCCAAACGCCGCTCGCATCGAAAACCTTTTTCCTGCAGAGGCGGATCAGCTCCCAAATCTGTCCAGCCGTGGCCTTGCCTCGATTTTCAATGAAATTGGCATGAAGTCTTGAAACCACCGCATCGCCTATTGCCATCCCCTTGCAGCCGCAACGGTCTAGGAGAAGTCCCGCCGGTTCATTGCCGAATCCCGGGTTCTTGAAAACGCATCCCGCGGTCTTGGCGCCGTGAGGCTGACCTTTCCGCCTAGACCAGAAGTCCAGTACCCTGTTTCGGACAATAGCCTTGTCCATCTCTGCCACTCTCAGGCCACAACGCGTAACCAGCCTCGGCTCGGAAGCAAGGGAACTGTATCGATACCCCGAATGGATTTCGGTCCCCTTCCAACGCATTGTCGTTCCGTCCGCTTCTACGCTTTCTACCCATTCAACGACCGACCCCATCGCCTCAGGACCAGCCCCTGCGTTGCATACCAGCGCTCCACCGATACTCCCATGGATGCCCGTTGCGAATTCCAACCCAGAAAAACCATTGGAAAGGCAAAAATTAAGCAGACGCCGTGTCGGACAACCGGCATCTGCTTCGATCAAGCAACTCCCCTCAGGCCCACGCACAAGGGAAAATCCTTTCATTTCCGCCATCCAGAGAGTCATGCCTTCAAGCCCCTGGGGATGAACAAGGACATTGCTCCCGCCACCGATTGTCCAGACGGGTACACCCGCCGTCCTGCAAAATGCGAAAGCCCCGCGCGCTTGATCAGTATTCCGCGGGGCGAGCAGGAACTCGGCTGTTCCCCCTGCTTCCCAGGTTGTAAGGGAAGCCAGGGGAAACCCTTCCTGCAAGGTCAGATTAAGTTGCCTTTCAAGCGCTGCATGCCATGGCATTGGCAACGGACTCTTGTTGTTCGAGTCGGCTCATCAGCTGTTCACAAGCCGCGTTGACGTTACCCGCCCCAAGCGTCAGGATGAGGTCATCCCGCCGGGCCTCTCCTCCGATACGGTCGACAGCCTCTCCAATGTCCTTGCAAAGGGTAACCTGGCTGGCTCCCTTTTCTTCCATGGTTCGTACGATCAGGTCGGAGCAAATGCCGGGGATGGGGCGTTCGTCAGCCCCGTAAATGGGAACAAGGAAAAGGCGGTCAGCCTGCATCAGTACCTCCGCGAATTCCTTGTAAAGGGCAGCCGTCCTGGTGTAGCGGTGAGGCTGGAAGAGGGTGACGACCCTTCTTCCGGGGAAGACTGACTTGACCGCGCGCAACGTTGCCGCCACTTCCCTCGGGTGGTGTCCGTAATCATCATACAGGTCGATTTCACCGATTGAGCCCATATACTGAAGGCGGCGCTTAGCCCCTTTGAACCCCTTCAGGGCATCGGTTGCCGTTTCGAACGGGACATTCATGCAGGAAGCCGCGGCACAGGCCGCCAGGGCGTTAAGGACATTGTGGTCCCCTGATACTTTCAGGGTAACCGTTCCCTTGACCTTCCCCTGGTGAAGAACGGTGAAAGAGACACCGCCTCCCGGAATGTATTCGACATCAAACGCACCCCAGTCCCAGCCCGCTCCCCAACCGTAGGTCGTATAGGGCGTCTCCCCTAAGGTTGCCTTGCTGCGTTCTATCAACCGTGCAGCCCCCGGGTCTTCGCCGCAGATGACAACGGACGAATCCTTCTTCCGGTTTTCGAGGAAACGCAAAAATGCCAGCTCGACCTCCTGGCGGGTCGGGTAATGGTCGACATGATCCCAATCCACGTTGGTGACGACCGCCACGTTTGTCCTGAACAGTTCGAAGGACCCGTCGCTTTCATCCAGCTCGGCCACCATGGGGAGGCCCGCCCCCAGCCTCGCGTTCGCCCCGATATCACACAACTCGCCGCCTATGGCGACGGTCGGCTTCAATCCAGCCCGGTCCAGTATAAGGGCCGTCATCGACGATGTCGTTGTTTTTCCGTGCGTTCCCGCGATCCCAACGCCAAAACGTTCGTTGAAGAGAGCGCTAAGGACTTCCGCGCGCCTTGCCACGGATATCCCTCTTTTCCTCGCTTCAAGCAGTTCTTCGTTATGATCGGGGATCGCGCTGCTGTAAACCAGAAGGTCTGGATTATAACGATCAAGGTGCGCAGAGTCGTGCCCCAGCACGCAATCCACCCTCCGGGCAATCAGTTTTTCCATGTAGTAAGAGTGAGCCATATCACACCCGGAGACTTCGAACCCGAGTTCGGAAAGAAGCGCTGCCAACCCGCTCATTCCTGACCCTCCAATCCCGAGCAGGTGGACGTTCCTGATCCTGTCATGGCTCAGCTTTAATCCGTCCAACTTCCGTCTCTCCCTTCAAGAGTCCTGAGGATTTCCCTGAAAAAGTCCTGATTTGTCTGCTCTGCCGCGATTCCTGGATCAACGGGATGGCCTTCTCCCGCATCGCCGGCTGGCCCCAGTCCATTCAACCTGGCTACAAATTCAGCCACGCTATCCCGCGCCTCGTCCCAGACGAGCCCGTTGCCGCCTTCGCTGAAAACAAGCGCGTTGGCCAACTGGTGATCGTCCCTCGACTTCGGCCAGGGAACTACCAGGGCCGGAATCGCCCAAGCCCGCAGTTCCGACAGGGTTGAAGCTCCTCCCCTGACAACAGCGATATCCGCAAGGGAGTAAAGCGTTTCCATATCCCAACGCCGCGGGATCCCCCAGACTCTTTCCGACAGGCGATTATCCCCCGTTTTCGTTCCCATGACAAGAAAGGACCATCCCTGAAAATCTTCCCTTCCCGAAACATCCAGGACCCTTTCCGCAAGGGAATGGCTTCCTAACGAACCGCCAAGCACAAGGCACGTTTTTCCACCGGGAAACTCACCCAAACCTAGTTTATTCCAAGCTTCCCGGCGAGGCAAACGCCTCATGCGGCGAACCGGCGTTCCCACGTTTACGAAGCTGCCTCGCGCAAAAGGCCTGCAATCCGCCCATCCTGTCAGGAGCTTTGCGCCCCACTTAACCCCCAGTTTCGTCACCATTCCTGCAACCGCGTTTTGCTCGTGTACCGCGATAGGAATCCCCCGCAGGCGGCCTGCCGCCAAGGCCGGGAAAGAAATATACCCGCCGAACAGGACACAGGCCTGGGGTTTCATCTTCCTGACCAACCGGCTCATTCCTGCAGTGGCCTTTAGGACCTGGACCCAGCGAGCTGCCGATGAAATCCCCCCTGTTCCCAGAGGTGAACCCTCGCAGGGAAGGATCACCGGATCGATCCCGGAACTTCCGTAAATCTCTCGCTCAAGGGGACGGCTGCCCGAAACATAGGTGATTTCAAGCCCCTTAACCTTGGAAGCCATCCACTCCCCAAGGGCTATCGCCGGGCAAATATGCCCCCCTGTTCCTCCCGCGACAAGAAAAAGGCGCTTCAGGCGAGGCTGCGGCATCGGCTTAACCTCAGGAGAAGCCCAACCCTCGCCCACATCATCACCAGGGAGCTTCCCCCATAGCTCAGGAATGGCAGGGGCATCCCCGTGAGGGGAATCAGGTTGGTCACACCCCCGACATTAATGGCCATCTGGGTGAAAACGTTCAGGCACAATCCCCAGACCAGGCATGCCTCTAGAGAACCTTCAAGGCGGCGGTAATGCGAAAACAAGCGGTAAAACCAGATCCCGAAAAGGGCAAGGACCGATATCGTGCCTGCCAAGCCAAGTTCTTCCCCTACTGCCGCCAAGATGAAATCCGTGTGGGACGCCGGTAAATATTTAAGTTTTTGCAGACCTTGACCAAGTCCCATTCCCCAGGCTCCCCCATTCGAGAAGGCCACGAGGCCCTGTATCGCCTGGAACCCGCTTCCCAGAGGCTCCTCCCATGGATCCAGAAAAGCCTTGAGGCGTCTTAACCGATACCCGTGCGTAAAAATAAACGGAAAGCCCAGGGCCAACACTCCACCACCGCAAACCAGCGGCAATCCCCACCCGAAAAGCGGGATAAAAACACCCATCCCCAGGATAAAAACAAGGATCGTACTTCCCATATCAGGCTGAAGTAGCAAGGGAATCACGGAAATCCCGGCCAATAGACAGACTTTGCAAAATGCCGCAAACGGGGTTGACTTCCGCTGGTCCTCGAAAAGTTTCCGGCTTGCATGGATCGTGAAGGCCAGGAAGAGGACATCTGCGGCCTGGACCGTTACCAGCCCAAGGTTTACCCAACGCCTGGCTCCACCGGCGGAAACTCCCAAAACAGGAAATAACGGCAGGAAACAGAAACCTACCGCTAGTATCCAGAAAAACCCGCTGTGCCTCTTCCATGTTTCCAAGGGTACGGAATAGGTGATAAGCATTCCCGCAAAGCCCAGCAGCAGCCAGATAGCCTGCCTGATCCCCAGCGTTTGCGGAGACCCGAACCGGGCCATCGAAATCGGGCTCGAGGAGGAACTGATCATGATGACCCCGATCCCGCTAAGGAGAAGAGGGATCAGCCAGAGTAGGGGGTCGGCAATTCCATCCTCACGTACAGGTCCCGAGTTGGACTCAAGCCCGCTCCGGGCATTCCCCATCGAATTCCTCACCCCCCGATGGCACGGACAATTCTCTGGAAATGCTTTCCCCGCTCCTTGTAGTTGGGATAGGCGTCCCAACTCGTGCACGCAGGCGAGAGGAGGACCGTTTCACCCGCCCTTGCCTCTTTATGGGCTTTTTCCACGGCCTCTTCCATGCAGCCAACCTGGATGATTCCCTCGAAGCCTTCCTTCTCGAGCGCTTTGACGATTTTCTCCCTTTCGGTCCCTAATACGATGGCAACACGGGCATGTTCCTTCACGGCAGCCGCCAATGGACCGTAATCCTCCCCTTTTCCCTGTCCCCCGAGGATAACGATCTTGACGCCGGGAAGGGATGAAAGGGCCGTTACGCTCGCGGCAACGTTGGTTCCTTTTGAATCATCGACATAACTCACCCCGTCGATCACCGCAACCGCCTCGCACCTGTGGGGAAGGGCAAGAAAAGTCGACAACGCCGGTTCAGCCTGTACCGGCTCGAACCCCAGCAAGGCAATGACCGCCATGGCCATCGCGGCGTTCTCCAGATTGTGCCTTCCCAGGAGGGAGAGGCTTTCATACCGGAACAGCCTTTCAGGTCTTCCTTCTCTCCAAAAGACCGCCTCGACGCCTCCCATTTCGATCCTGCACTCCGCTCCGCCACTTTCTAGTTCCCACTCAAGGACACACTTTTTTACAGAGGGAACATTCGTAAAATGCCCGAGTTCCCTGGCCTGTAGGATGGCCCATTTCCCTGCTTCCTGCATTTTTAGAAGGTTCGCCTTCGCTTCGACGTACTTCTCGTAGGAACCGTGCCAATCCAGGTGATCCGGGTCCAGGTTGGTCACTATGGAAACTTCCACTGGAAGATTCGATGCCCAATGAAGCTGGAAACTGCTCAACTCCATTACGAGGAAATCCAGTTCCGCATCTGCATAATCCGCTATCGGCCGCCCGATGTTGCCGATCGATTCCGCATTCTTCCCCATAGACTTGAGAAGGTGTCCCAGAAGTGCCGTCGTGGTGGACTTTCCGTTGCTTCCGGTAACCCCCACGAGTTTCCCTTTAAGGAAAGGTGCCACGAAATCGAGTTCCCCGATGACCGGGATACCTCTTTTTTCCGCTTCCTTTACGGGTGCGGCGGTCGGGGAAATCCCCGAACTGAGGACAATCATGTCCGATTCCCAAAGCCGGGACCCGTGCCCTCCAAATTCGAACGCTATACCCAGGGATGACAGCTGTTCCACCGCATTGGGCTTGCAGGGCCCGTTGTCGGAAACAAAGGGACAAGCCTTCTTCCTTGCCGCAAGAGAGGCTAGGGAGATTCCGCTTAATCCGGAACCGACCACTCCGATCTTTTTTCCTTCAAGTGATTCCATGACTCGCATGTGTTTACCCCCAGACTCTAAAGGCCTTTCCCAGGAAAAAGACCGTTCCGGCCATTCCAAAGGCATGGACGAGCCAGAACCTCACGACAACCTGCGTTTCCGCCCATCCCAGGATCTCGAAATGATGATGGAGCGGGCTCATCAGGAATACTTTCCTGTTCAGGCTCCGGATCGCGAATATCTGGACCGCTACGCTCACCAGTTCAATGCCGAAAAGAAATCCGAAAGGGATGAGAAAGGGCAATCCCCCGCCGAGTACACAAACACTGGTCAGGAGTCCTCCAAGGAAGTGTGAGCCCCCGTCCCCCATAAAAACCTTGGCAGGGTAGGCATTGTACCAAAGAAACCCGCCACAGACTCCCAGCCCGATGCATGCGGCTTGCCCTGCCACTGCGGTCCCCACGCCCAGCACGAGGATAACTCCCAGGAAGCTGATCGCCGCTGCTCCCGCTGCGAGTCCGTCCAGTCCGTCCGTGACATTCACTGCGTTCATCATTCCGACAGCGAAAAAAGCCAACACGCAGACCGCCGGTATCCCGGATATGGGCATCCCGGGCAGAAGAGGCACTCGATCCACAAGCACAACGTAAGCGCTCCACGGCACTGCGACAAGAACCTGGAGGGCGAGTTTTTCCATTGATTTCAGGCCTTCGCTGGATCTCTTGGCGTACTTCAGCCAGTCATCCGTAAAACCAACCGCAAACGCGCCGAGGGGCAATCCCCAAACGCCCGGTATCGAACCCCAGTGGCCCCCCCCCAGAACGAGGCCCACCAGGCAAGCCAGGGGAAAGACAACCCCTCCCATAGTCGGGGTCCCGCTCTTTTGCTGCAGGTGACTCGCAAGGCCATAGGATTTCTCGACTTGCCCCACTTCCCACTTCCTGACAAGGGCAATCCAGCCACCCTCCAGAAGGATAGCGGCCAACCCCACCAACGCGGAAACCCAGAGTGCTCCCAGAGTCTCGATCATGATCCGGCCAGCCTTTCGACAACCCGTTCAAGGCCATAAAACCTTGACCCTTTGACCAGCACGGTATCCCTTTTCCCAACCAGCCCTTCCAGCAATTCAGAGGCGGATCCCGCGTCCTCTGCCCACCACATCGGAATGCCGCCGGGATGCCCTTCGGCAAGGAAGGGTTCCCACTCTTTCCCAACCAGGACCAATCCGTCAAGGAATCCCGTTTTATCGAGGATTTCCCTGTGAAGTTCCCCGGATCTTTCCCCCAACTCTTTCATCCCGCCAAGAACCGCCCATCTTTTTCCAGGAGATTCAAGGCTGGAAATCACTTCCAGGGCTGCCGCCACGGAAGATGGGTTGGCATTATACGACTCGTCTATAACCAGGTGGACCCGTCCGTCCCTAAACCACATTCCCCTTCCTTTAAGGGGAGCCACCTTCGTCATACCCTGCAGGATAACTTCAGGTGAAACCCCTATGGCCACCCCTGTCATGAAGGCAAAACCAAGGTTATAAGCATGATGGGGCCCTTTCAGGAGAGATTCGCAAACCCAGCTCTGGCCGCCGTATGACAACCCGACCCTGAGCACCCCTCCCATGCTTTCCGTCGCTTCCGTGAGGAGCAGGGTGCTTCCCCGCCCAAAACCGACTCCAGCCATCCGGAAGGGGAAATCCGCCTTTTCCAGCGCCATGGATAAACGCTCGTCGTCCGAGTTGTAAATCAGCAAATCCAGCCCGTTCTTTGGAATGATCTCCAGTTTTGCCGCAAGAACCCCCTCGAGGCTGCCAAGTCCCTCCAGATGCACCGGGGCAATTGCCGTTATGACAGCGATCGTAGGCGGGAACTTCTCGACGATCGCGGCAATTTCACCAGGATGATTCGTTCCCATCTCGAAAACAAGGATTTCGGTTTCGGGCGGCATGGACAACACGGTCAGGGCACAGCCGATCAGGGTATTGTGGCTTCTCCTGGCCGCGTGGACGTGAAGTGGGCCAGCGAGTGCCGACCTGATGAGTTCCCGGGTGGTCGTCTTTCCCATGCTTCCGGTTACGGCGATTTGCTGTCGGGGTTTAACCTCCTCAAGATACTTTTCCGCTATGGTAAGCAAGGCTTTTTCGGTGTCTTCGACAAGAAGGAGTGATGCTCCGCTTGCCTTCGCTTGTCCAATCCAGGAGGCCTCTCCCTCCGCCCTGCAAATGATGACACGGGCACCTCTCGCAAGCGATTCTCCTATGAACGCATGGCCATCCGAATGGCCTCCAGGAAGGGCGACAAATCCGTCGCCGACCTGGACATCCCTGCTGTCGGTCCAAATGCGCTCAGGCAGGATCCCTTCTGATCCGACCAGGCGTCCGCTGCACCAGCCAGCCGATTCTCCAAGTCCCGGCCTGTCCCTACGCATACGGCCACTCCAGTCCCCGGGCTTTGGCCCAGTCCTTCACCGTTTGCTTGTCGCTGTAGGGGAGGGTCTTGTCACCGATGATGATGTAAGGTTCGGGACCTTTCCCGGAAACAAGCACGATGTCGCCCGGCGCAGCATGATCAAGCGCGAAACGGATCGCTTCGGGGCGATCGAGCAGGACACTGTGTCCTCCAAGGCGTTTGCCGTGCAAGAGGCCGGAAGCAATATCGAGGGCTATCGCCGCGGGATCCTCGCTCCTCGGGTTGTCCATCGTGATGACAAGCTCATCGGCAAGCTCCGAAGCCACTTCTCCCATGAGAGGGCGGTTAGGAGCATATCTCTCCCCTCCCATTCCGAAAACGGACCATATCTTTTGCTTACCGTTAACCAGTTCCCTTAGGGTTTGCAACACATTTCGGAGGGCATCGGGGCTATGGGCGTAATCGATAATGCAGCAGACTCCGTTTTCGAAAAGGTATCTCTCGAGCCGTCCAGGAACCTGCGGAGACTTTTCCAGCCCGGTTGCGATTGCGTCTTCACCTATGCCGAGTCCCCACGCAAGGGCGGCTGCCGATAGAGAGTTGTAGACATTGTAGCGCCCGGTGAGCGGAATGTTCAGTTTTCGGACTTCTTTTCCTCCTGGGAAAAGGATATCTAGCGCAATACCCCTCAGCGACATCGCCAGGAGTCTTGCCCGGACAGTCTCCAGGCCCTCATCATTCAACCCGTAGGGGATCACCCTTCCCCCGAATTCCGCGATCAATCGCTTCCCGAAAGGATCATCGGCATTCGCCGCTCCCACCCATTCCCCTCTCGTGAATTCGGTAAAAAGCTTCCTTTTTGCCTGGAAATAGGTTTCCATCTCCCCGTGAAAATCCAGGTGTTCGGGAGTGAGGTTGGTGAAACCGACCGCATCAAACAGGCATCCCCATAGACGCCCTTGCTCAAGCCCATGCGATGAGGCTTCCATCACGCAGGCCTTGCATCCGTTTGCCACCATCCTGGCAAGCCATTCCTGGATCTCGTCACTTTCAGGCGTGGTCCTGTCAGCCAGTGTTTCTCCCGCACCATCGTGGTAGACGATCGTGCCGAGGAGGCCCGAAGGGATGCCGGCCTTTTCAAGGACCGAACGCATAAGGTAGGTCGTCGTGCTCTTGCCGTTTGTTCCCGTCAGGGCCAACATTTTGAGCTTATCCCCTGGAAACCCGTTATGGAACGATGCTAGGCAAGCCATGGCCCGTCTTGCGTCGGTGACCAGGATCTGTGGAATTTCGATATCCAGGGCTCTTTCGCACAGGAGAGCAACCGCCCCATTTCCAAGTGCGGCCTGGGCAAAATCATGGCCGTCATGACGGGTTCCAGGAAGGCAACAGAAAAGCGCCCCATCCGAGACCCTTGATGTGTGATGCGTGATTCTTTTTATTTCCAGGCCACAACAAGGATCCTGCCTGCCCCACGTCGCGGAACAAAGCAGGCCTTTTTCGTCAAGGAAGCGAATTCCTTCGTTGAACTCCATCCGCCCTACCCCCTCTCCCGCCCTACCTGGCTAGCAGGAGAAAATCTTCCAGTATCGCCCTGAATGTCGGAGCCGCTATCGCACCGCCGAGGTGCCCCTTTTGCGAGGGTTCCCCCAGGACGATCAGAAGCAGGTGATCAGGGTGCTCAACCGGCCAAAACCCGACAAAGGAAGCCACGAACCTTCCCTTCACATACTTGCCGTGTTCAGCGACTTGCGCGGTTCCCGTCTTTCCTCCTACGGCGACATTTCCCGAATTCGCCGCTTTGCCCGTTCCGCGGATGACGACCTGACTCATGACATTCCTTATCCAATCACTTGTATTCCTGGAAATGACGACATTTTTCTCGAATTCCTTGCCTCGGTAAACGATCTTCCCCTCTCCGTCCTTCGCCTCTTTTACGATAAACGGCCTCAGGCAACGACCGCCGTTCACGACTGCGGAAAGGGCGGTCGCAAGTTGCAGCGGGGTAACCCCGATTCCCTGCCCAATGGCGATGTTGGCCGGCACGACACCTCTCCATTGCTCAGGGGTGCTGACCAATCCTTCTTCTTCGGCGGGAAGCTCAATGCCGCTGGAGAATGAAAACCCCCACTGCCTCAGGTTGTCATAGGCGAACCGCGGCTTGAACCGGATACCGATCTGTGCCATGCCCACGTTACAGCTATTGATGAGCAAATCGGGCAAGACCTGTCGCCCGTGAGCCTTGATGTCTGTGACAACCCCGTCAGCGATTCGAATCCTTCCCGCACAGTTGAAGGTTTCGTTCTTGCGGACCAGTCCCTGGTCCATAGCGACGGCCATGATGACGGGCTTCAAGGTGGACCCAGGCTCATATACCCGCCCAATCACGTTGTTAAGGCGTGCGGCAGGGTCCAGAAGGGTTTCCCTGCGATTAGGGTCAAAAGCGGGCCATGATGCCAAAGCCAGCACTTTTCCATCTCCGGGGTCGAGACAAACGGCCGCCGCCCATTTGGGCTTGTAAACATCCGTGGCTTCCCTCAGCCTCTTTTCCACCACCATTTGCAGGACCGGGTCAATGGTCAGCGTCATTTCCCCTGGACCCAGCGCCTTCGGTGCTCTCTGGAGAGATAAAAGGTCAATTCCCTGGCCCGCCGCGTCGCGGGCCAGGATCTTGGTCTGAGGCGGAGAGTAGAGGATGTCCTGCCAAGACTGTTCCAATCCCGCCAAGCCTTCATCATCGATATCGCAGAATCCCAGGACGTGGGCAAGAAGCTCCCCTTGGGGATAGACCCTTTTCCTTTCTTTAAGGGCATAGAGGCCGGGAAGCTTTCTCGAAAGGAGCCGGGTGGCCAGCTCGGGTTGGACCTTTCTCGCAACCCAAACGAAACGGCCCTTCATTGGCCTTGAAAATTTTTCAAGATCCCCTTTTGGAAGAAGATTTTTTAGAACTTCCTTCAATTCGTGGGCATTAGCGGGGTCCCAGTATTGGGGATCGATGAAAAGACTTGTGGCCGGGACTGACATCGCCAGGGCAGCCCCTCGGCTATCCCTGATGACTCCCCGGTTTGTGCTGATCGAAATCTGGGTCCAGTATTGACTGCTTGCCTGGTTGACTGTCCTGGGATCAGGCCAGACCTGCACGATGGCAAGCCGAACGACGAGAACGGCTAAGGCCAGGAATAGCCAGGTCCAGACATTTCTGATTATTCGAAACAACCCTATCCCGCCTATCCCCTTGCCGTTCCAGCGCTCTCCGGCTCAATCCTGGGCGTGTGCCTCTCCCTGGAAAAACCCCAGGAGACTGAACCCCGCAGTCGACTTCCCTTCGGGGCTTCTTGGCCGGGAAGCCACCGCCATACGGTTCGTAACAGACACCGGGACAGAAATGACCGCGACCTTTTCTCCATTCGCCATGCCCATTTTTGCACTCGCCACACTATACACTCTTGAGGGAGATAGTAAAGAAGCCATATTGTTTCTCAAATCAAGCTCAATTTCCTGGTAGTTTTCAATCGTTTCGTTGAGCCGCGTCAGGCGCTGCTCCAGACTCATGTTGAAAAGCCGGATACCGCCCAGTCCCATGACGAGGAAGCCTATAAGGACGGCAATTGCTGCAAAGGCCGAGTGTGTACGGCTACCGCACTGCTTTCTTCCTCGAGCCCTAGAAACGGATGCCATCACCCTCACCTGCCCTTCCTGATCGCTGATCCTGCCATTCTGAAAACCCTCAACATGGCACTTCTGGACTTGTAGTTTCTCTGGACTTCTTCATCGCTGGGCATGATCGCCTTTCGGGGAAACCTGCGCCCCATGCCTGATTTCTCCCAGTCGTTGAAAGAGTGCTTGACGATCCTGTCCTCAAGGGAGTGGTAACTGATAACGATGATGCATCCCTTGTGATCGACTGAACCTGAAGCTTCTTCCAATCCTTCCCGCAAAGCCCCTATTTCGTCATTCACGGCAATCCGCAAAGCCTGGAAGGTCCTTCGGGCCGGATGCCGGTTCATTTTCCTCTGGAGAGGAGACGGCAGGGTTTTCCGTATGACTTCAACCAACTCCCCTGTCGTTTCGATCGGCCCTTTTCGCTGCCTGTAGGCAACAATTCCTTTCGCGATTTGCCCTGCGTAAGGTTCCTCTCCGAAGTCCCGGATAAGCCGTCTCAAATCGTCCAGAGAAAGTGTGTTCAGCAAATTGGCTGCTGTCTGGCCTTCGACTCCCATCCGCATGTCGAGGGGCCCGTCCTCCTGGAAGGAAAAACCTCTTTCGGCTATAGAAAGCTGGAGGTTCGAGACGCCAAGGTCAAAAACAACCGCGTCGGGCTTCCCCCAGCCAATTTCTTCCAAGACGGCCCCGATCCGTCGAAAATTGCTTTCACACGCAACGAAACGCCCTTGCCGGGATGCCTCTGAAAGCCTTTTTTGAGATTGCTCCAAAGCCATGGCATCCTGGTCTATCCCTAGAACCCTACAGGACTCCCACTGGTTGAGGAACCGCTCGGAGTAGCCACCTAGGCCGAGGGTTGCGTCCACGATGAATGCCGGAGGGCCCCCGGCTTCGATCTGGCTGACGACTTCTTCAAGGAGAACGGGAACGTGCTCGATCAAAACCCGTCCACCTCCTCAGCTATTTCGGGCAGGGTTTCCATGACACGTGACCGGTAGTCGTTCCATTTCGCGGCGTTCCAGACTTCGATATGGTCAAGGACACCGTTGATGCTGACTTCAGACTCAACGTCCGCCTGCTCGCGCAGGGGCTGGGGCAACAAGATCCGGCCGGCAGGATCGATTGGGACTTCGTGGGCCGAGGCAAGCAGGACTCTCACCAGGTCCCTCGTCTTCCCTTTCGAGTACGGAAGGCCATGTAGGCGCTCCAGTACGCCTTCCCAGCTTTTCTGCGAATAGATCGAAATGCAACGGTCGATACCAAAGGACGCGACGACGCTGCTCCCGAGTTCCTCCCGGAACCGGGCAGGGATGACAAGTCGTCCTTTTGAGTCCAACTTGTGCTCATATGTCCCCACCAGCATCGCATTTTCCTCCCACGTTATGACACTTTTTCCCACCTAGACCCACTTTATCACTTCACTCACCCCACGGGTGATTCGTTAGCCTCAAATGGTAATAGACTTTTTGGGTATAAAGCCCCATCTTTATTCCGAATTCATCTAACTGCCACCATGTTCTGGACTCAGGGACAAGGACAAAAAAAAAGAAGACCCTCAAAAAGGGTCTTCTTTAGGGGAGCATCCCATAAGCCGGGTTCTGTCATGAACGACCATTTATCTAGGCTTTGGCTTACGCCAAAGCTCAAGCGACCGTACCCGGGGGTCAGCGGGCCGCCTCATCCCCCCCTATTCGGTCTTGCTCCGGACGGGGTTTACCTAGCCCGCAGGTCACCCTGCGGCTGGTGGGCTCTTACCCCACCTTTTCACCCTTACCGGCTTTAGGCCGGCGGTTTGTTTCTGTGGCACTCGCCTGAGGTTCGCACCTACTGGACGTTATCCAGCGTCCTGCCCTGCGGAGCCCGGACTTTCCTCCCCCGCTGGCCTGGAGGCTCTGCGGCGGCGGTCGTTTGTGATACTCCCGCCCCTATTTTACATCAGGGAGTCGAACTATGTGCCTGCCTTTCTCGAATGTGCCTTCGCAAGGTCTATATAAACTTTTGCAAGCTTTAATATCCGTTCCCTTTCCTCAGCACTCACGCACCTGACGATTCGCGCTGGAGTCCCCATCAGCAGGCTGCCTGGCGGGAACTCCTTCCCCTCCGGGACCAGGCTTCCCGCGGCCACGACCGAACCTTCCCCGATCTTCGCTCCGTCCAGAACGATGGCACCCATCCCGATCAGGCATCCGCTTTCAACGACACAGCCGTGCAGGATTGCACCATGGCCAACAGTCACGCGCTCCCCCAGAGAAACCCCAAGTTCATGGGTAACGTGGAGAATGGCACCATCCTGTATGTTGCTTCCCGGACCAATGCGAATCTCCTTCAAGTCGCCCCTGATCACGGCTCCGTACCAGACACTGGCGTCCTTTCCCAACAAAACATCCCCAAGAACGACGGCAGAGCCGGCCACGAAGGCCGCCTCTGCCGTCCTCGGTTCTGCGTCTATCTTTTCAAAACGGTCCTTCATAGCCCTTTCCCTAATGTGACCTGACGATTTCCTTGATGACCATCAACCGGCTCTGGCTTGAACGCTCCATTTCGTCAAGCTTCATCGTGATGTCCCGGATTGTTTCCTTGAAAGAAGGAATCATCACATGCTCCAGGGCGTTCACCCTGCGGCGGGTCCGTTCGATTTCAGAGGCCATCAGCTTCAGGGCTTTCTCATCGGCTGCAAGCCGTATCAACCTTGCAATCAGCTTGGAAAACCGTTCAAGGGCCACGTCCAGGCTTCCGGGCGAGGTCGCGAGGCCGTAGCTGAGGCTTTCACCGCTTTGGGCGACCGTATATACGGGAACAATGACGCTCATGACGTTACGGTAGGCAACCTCGAGGCTGCAAGAAGCCCCGGAAATCATGAGGGATTGCTCCAGCATTGCCGGCAGGGTCTGGGCCCTCGCTAGCAGGAAGCTACGATAGCAATCTGCAAGTTCTTTCTCAAGCTGCTCTCGGAGAAGCTTGATCGCTCGTGCCCTTCCCAGAAACTCCTTGATCAGGGCATCCTGTTTGTCCTTTAAGAGCTTGTGTCCCCTTTTCGCCACGACCAGGCGCTTCTTCAGCCTGGAAAGCTCCATGCGATTAGGGTTCACGTTCAGTCGCTTCGCCATGGGTTTGCCCCTCCCTACTGCTTCACCATTTCAGGATTGGCGACCTCCTGCTTATCCAGAAGCGGCTTAAGGTACTTCTCGACGTAGGCGTCGCGTACACGTTTCAGTTCCCGGACGGGAATCATGGTCAACAACTCCCAACCGAGTTTCAGGGTTTCCTCGACCGTGCGATTCTCGTATTCACCCTGGCGTACATAGCGGTCCTCGAACGCGTCGGAGAAACGGGCAAAGGCCTTGTCTTCCTCGGTCAGTGCGCCCTCTCCCAGAATGATCGCGAGTTCCTTTGCTTCCTTGCCCCGCGCATAGGCCGCGAAAAGCTGGTTCATCAGGTCTGCATGGTCTTCACGAGTCTTCCCTTTGCCAATCCCCTTGTCCTTCAGTCGGGACAGGGAGGGCATGACGTCCACAGGCGGATAGATCCCCTTCCTGTGCAATCCGCGGCTGAGGATGATCTGTCCCTCCGTAATGTACCCGGTAAGGTCCGGGATCGGGTGAGTCTTGTCGTCCTCCGGCATCGTCAGGATCGGGAACTGAGTGATGGACCCTTTCCTTCCCCTCAAGCGTCCCGCACGTTCATACATGGTTGCAAGGTCGGTGTAGAGATAGCCGGGATAGCCTCGGCGCCCAGGCACTTCCTTTCGAGCGGCTGAAATCTCTCGAAGGGCTTCGCAGTAGTTCGTCAGGTCTGTCAGGATGACCAGGACGTGCATGTCGCACTCGAAAGCGAGGTACTCTGCCGCAGTCAGGGCCAGGCGAGGAGTTGTGATACGCTCGATCGCAGGATCGTCAGCAAGGTTCACGAACATGACCGTTCGTTCGATGGCTCCGGTCTTCCGGAAATCTTCCATGAAGAATGAAGCTTCCTCAAAGGTGATCCCCATTGCGGCGAATACGACCGCAAAAGCCTCATGCCCGCTGATAACCGAAGCTTGCCTTGCGATTTGGGCGGCCATCCGGTTATGCGGGAGTCCGCTTCCCGAGAAAATGGGGAGCTTCTGTCCCCTGACCAGGGGATTCATGCCGTCGATTGTCGATATGCCGGTCTGGATGAATTCCGACGGGAAATCCCGGGAGTACGGGTTAATCGGGTTGCCGTTGATATCCAGCAGCGCATCGGGGATGACTCCGGTTCCCCCGTCCAGGGGCTCGCCCCTGCCGTTGAAAATCCGTCCCAGCATCGACTTGCTGACGGGAAGGGTAAGGACTTTCCCAAGGAAACGCACTTTCGTCTCCTGGACGTCGATCCCCGTCGTGCCTTCAAAAACCTGCACCAACGCCTTGTCCGTCGTGATCTCGAGAACTCGGCCCCTTCTTCTTTCGCCGGAGGCCAGCTCGATCTCCACGAGTTCGTCGTAACGGACTTCGTTGACCTTCTCGACAACCATCAGCGGGCCTGAAAGGTTGGTGATGGTTCGATACTCCCTAGGCAACATGGACCTCACCCCCTGCCGGCATCAGATTGCCGATTTGTTTCTTGATGTCCTCTTCCAGGCTGTCCAGAGTATTCAATTCCTTCTCGTCAACGTACCTCATCCGGGTGATCAGGTCCCGGATTTCCATCTCGGTTACGTCCTTGAGGGCAGCTCCCCTTTTCAGGGCTTCCATCGCCAGGTGATGGAAGGTCAGTATATTCCGCAACATCTTGAACTGCTTGTCCATCGAAGCGTAGGTATCGACTTCGTGGAACGCGTTCTGGTGAAGGAAGTCTTCCCGCAGGGATTTTGCGGTCTCAAGGATCATCCGCTCATCCTTTGAGAGGGAATCGATACCGACCAGGCGAACGATCTCCTTCAACCGATCCTCGTCTTCCAACAGAGACATAGCCTCGATACGACTCTTGGCCCATTCCCCGTCGTAAACGCCATCCCAGTATTCGCCAAGCTTTTCGGCGTACAGGGAGTAGCTGCTGAGCCAGTTAATCGCCGGGAAGTGCCTTTGGTAGGCAAGGCTCGCATCGAGACCCCAGAAAACCTTCGTGACCCGCAGCGTATTCTGTGTGACGGGTTCGGAAAGGTCACCCCCGGGAGGGGAAACAGCCCCGATAACGCTGACGGCTCCTTCGGCCTGGCTTTTACCGAGGCAGATGGCACGTCCGGCTCTTTCATAGAAGGAAGCAAGCCTTGTTCCAAGGTAGGCGGGATACCCTTCTTCACCCGGCATTTCCTCAAGCCTGCCCGAGATCTCCCGCAGGGCCTCCGCCCAGCGGCTCGTGGAGTCGGCCATCAGGGCAACCGAGTACCCCATGTCTCGATAGTATTCAGCAATCGTGATACCCGTATAGATTGAAGCTTCCCTGGCAGCAACGGGCATGTTCGACGTGTTCGCGATCAGGACGGTCCGTTTCATCAAGGGCTGCCCGGACCTGGGGTCCTCGAGTTCCGGGAACTCGAGGAGAACGTCGGTCATCTCGTTCCCGCGCTCACCGCAACCAATGTAAACGACGATCTCGGCATCGGCCCACTTTGCCAGCTGATGCTGGATGACCGTCTTTCCGGACCCGAAAGGCCCAGGAACACAGGCAGTCCCGCCTCTGGCGATGAGAAAGAACATATCCACGACCCGCTGGCCCGTCGTGAGAGGAACCACCGGCGGAAGGCGCTTCGCCACAGGCCTTGGGGTTCGGACAGGCCAGCGCTGGAGCATCTGGACCTCGTGGCGGTCCTCTCCATCGACGAGGACGGCTATCGTCTCCTCGACCGTGAACTCGCCTTCTTTAATCTCTTCAACCTTCCCCTTGACCCCAGGCGGAACCATGATCCTGTGCTCGACAAGGATGGTTTCCTGGACGATTCCCAGGACGTCCCCCGGCCCCACGAAGTCTCCCTGCTTAACCTTCGCTGAAAAACCCCACTTCCGATTCCGGTCAATTGCGGGGACGTTGATTCCGCGAGAGATGAAAGGGCTTTTCGCCTTGTCCTCGATGGCGTTCAGCGGGCGCTGGACACCGTCATAGAACTGCTCGATCATTCCCGGACCGAGTTCAACGCTCAGCGGGGCGCCGGTGCTGACGACCGGTTCCCCGGGCATCAGGCCGGATGTCTCCTCGTAAACCTGGACTGAAGCCAGGTCTCCCTTAAGTTCGATAATCTCTCCGACCAGGCCAAGGTTTCCCACCCTGACCACGTCGTACATCCCGGAGCCCGTCATGCCGCTCGCAACGACAAGAGGTCCGGAGATCTTGCTGATCTTACCTTTTGCTGTTTTACCTACGGCCACATGGATCGCCTCCAACCTGTTCGCATCGTTTTCCGTCCAGCCGGGTCGGACTACTTCACAGAGAAGATGTCCATCCCGACCGCCCGTTCGACGCTCGACTTGATCGACTTGAAGCCCAGGCCCTTCGACCCCCTGAGTCCAGGGATAGGGACGATGCTCGTTTCTTCCTTTTCGTTGATTTCCTCTATAAGCTCTCTCATGCGTTCGTACCATTCTTCAACGATGAAAACAACGGCGTATTTTCGCTGCACGAGTTTGTTTAAAGTTTCTCTTGCCTCACCTTCCGCTCCTTCCTCCAGGACGTGCGGTTCGATGCCGACAGCCTGGAAGGGAAGAACGCTTTCGTAGTCGCCCAGCGCCGCCATTGCCCGGTTCAGGTTAGCCGTTGACATGACGCAGCAACCCCCTCAGCACGTCCCTGTCGGCAGCGTTCGCCTTTCCGACAAGGATGATCCGGACATTCTTCGCTTCAATTTCCTTCGACCACAGGTAGTAAAGGACATTTTCCGGCGCCGTCGAGCTGAACCTGGCCTCTTCGACCACCCTCAGGACGTATTCATCCAGGGCTTTTTCGACTTCCACGATCAGGGTATCGAAGTCTGTCACTTCCTGGAGTCCTGACAGAGCCCCGGTAAGGTCGGTGTAGGACAGAAGCCTTCCCCAGCTTTCAAGCGGCTCACCCATCAGTGAGATCAGCCTCTCAGTCGAGATGACCCCCCCGTCGTGAAGGAAGCCTGAAACCCTCGAAGCTTCGGTCTGGGTCCTCCTTAACCTGAGCAGGTTGCGGATATTTTCAGCATCGACCCTTCCCCTGACCCATTCGGCGGCGCCCTTATGATCAAGTTTTGCCGCGAGAGCCGTCATCTGAGTGAAAAGCAGGTCGTCCAGCTGCCTTTCGATTTCAAGGATATCGTGGTTCTGGTCCCACTGGGCAAGGCAGAGAGGGATTGCCGACCTCAGGCCAAACGGAAGCAGTCGGTAATCTTCCGATTCGAGAGATTCGATCAGGCTCTCCGGTGATATATTCCCGAGCTGAGTCAGGAGATCCCACCTTCGGCTTCCCCCGGACTTCTGGAGGAACGAACTCTTCAAAAGGACCTTGACGTTGTGGAAGTCGTAAGGCATTTTGCATAGCGTGACCAGGGCCTTGTCGGGAACGAATTGCTCGATTTCCCTGTAGACATATCGAAGTTCAGCTTCTATGGCCTCGTCGAAAGCCCCCTCGCCCTTCATTTCTACAAGCCAGGAGGCATAGCATGTTTCGTTAAGGACCTTCAAAGCCCCTTGCAGATCCTCTGCATCGAGCATCCGCTGAAAGACAGCAGGGTCCAGGAGGCGATGTCCCATCGCCCTCAGGCGTGCGACCGTATAACCATAACCTTCCGCCCGGGCCATTCCCTCACCTCCCGTCAATTGGAGAAAAGCCTCTTGACTGTCTCCGCCTCAAGTTCTTCCCGGGCAGTCCTGATCAACATCTCCCAGGAGCAGTTCACATCGACCAAACCGCGCCGCAGGATGAATCCGCCGGCAATGGGAGCCTTCTCTTCCGCCATCTTGAGGTTCGAACCATTCTTCTCGTTGAAGGCCTTTAGCCAGGCTTCGTCAAGAGTTTTCTCCGCTTTCCCGACAAGAAGGATTTCTTCCTTGGTCTCAATCGCCTGGGAAAGCAAGGCCTCGGCAAACTTCCTGACCGATTCCCCTTCCATCGCCGCCATCTTGTTCTTGGCAGCCTCGAACGCTTCGTCGATCAGGTTCCTGCGCGCAGAGAGGTCATCCTTGTTCACGTCAAGCCTGGCGACAATCTCCCGCCTCCGCAGGATTTCGGGGGTTTCCTTCTCAAGCCTGGCCTTTTGGGCCTCCCCCATACGGGAGATCTCCTCTTCTGTTCCCTGCCTGATCTCCTCCACCTGCCCCCGGGCAGCGGCCAGGATTTCACCGGCTTCGGCTCGGGCATCCGCCTCGATCTTAGCCTTGATATCCGACAGCGACATACCAGACACCCCGGCCTACAACTTGATGCTGTTCATGAGAATGATGCTGAGCAGAAGAGCAAGAACCGCGTAGGTTTCAACCATGGCCGGAAGAATGACGGCTTTCCCGATCTCCTCCGGGCGCTTGGAAATCAGCAGGATCGCGCCTGCCGAAGCCTTTCCCTGGGCGACCGCCGAGTAATAACAGGCGATGGCGATAGGCATGAGTGAGCCGAAGATCCCTATCCCCTGCCAAATTGTCACTTTCACGGCAGCACCGCCAAGGAGCCCAACCTTAAGAATGGCGAAAAAGGCCGCGAGAAGCCCGTAAATCCCCTGGGTACCCGGAAGCGCCAGGAGAAGGAGTGCCAGGCCGAACTTGCCCGGATCCTCTGTCATGATGCCCGAAGCCGCCTCATCTGCGATGGCGATCCCGATAGCGGAACCTGAACCTGCGAAACCTGCCGCAATGCCGGCCCCCAGCACGGCTATCATGGCTCCCAGCTGCTCCGACATGGTGGTCAAAAGGGTTGTGACGACCTGATCCATAAGAAACATTCCTCCTTAAATATGGATATGTCCTGTTGGTTTTCAGCGGCCTTCGTTCGTATCGGCCGGTTCAACGATTTTCACGAACTGGGTTTCATACCCGAAGGGGGAGAAAATTCTTCCGTTCGCCTCGTAAAACTTGCTGAAGAACTCGACATACTGAAGCCTGAGGGAGTGGACAAAAGCCCCCAGGACATTGATCGCGAGGCTGAAAATGTTGCCGACCACGAAAAGGATGATCGCAAGGATCCATCCCACGTAAGGCACTCCGTCCGAGATCATCCTGGCCAGGAGATTGATGATCAGGCCTATTGCCGCTCCTGAAAGTCCCAAGGCAAGGAGACGGCTGTAACTCAGGGTATCTCCCAGGTACGAAGTGATGCCATAAAGACTCAGGGCTCCAGAAAAGGCTTTGCTCAGTATTCCCTTCTTGCTGCGCCCCTGGGTGAGGAAGAGGACAACCGCCCCCACACCGGCCATCGATTTCGCGAGCAGGCCAAGCGAAGCAGGAGCCTTCCCTATGGATACGAGGAAATAAAGGGCAACTCCCACCAGGAGAGCAATCCAGCCTCCCCGGTCCGCAAAAGCTTCCATGTAGGACTTCCGCCTCAGGGCATCCCAGAAGGCGATCCCCAGGCCGAAGATCAACTGCCCGAAACCGAGGGTTAGGCAGACGCCGAGGTAGGTCATCGGGTCATTCATCGGATCCCAGACGACAAGGCGATCTCTTAGCGGGCGCAGGAAGTTCATGAACCCGAAACTGTCTATCGTGTTCGCCAGCCAGGAACCCGTCAAGGCCCCCATCAGGATCGTCGTCAGGCTGCAGATGAACATGACAACAAGGAATTTCCTCAGGTTGCCGGCTATGGGGAACTTCAGCAGGATCCCGCCGAGCATGAGAGCCAGTATGATCCCAAATCCCGCGTCCCCAAGGCACATGCCGAAAAAGAGATAAAAGAAGGGGGCCATCATCGTAGTGGGGTCGACTCCGCCGTAGGTCGGGACACCGAACATGTTGGTAAGGGGCTCACAGGGTGACGCCCACCCGGGATTCCTGAGCAGGGACGGAACGACCTCCCCTTCTCCAGGAGCCTTGACCGCCCTATCCGAAAGGGCGCTATAGGGTTCCAGTTCTTTTTCTATCTTCTCCAGTGCGTCCGAAGGGGCCCAGAACCTTAGGAAATTGATCTGTTCCGTACTTTCACTGGCCTCCAGCGCTTCGTAACGGCCCTTCATCACGGTCCAGAAATCAGATAGCGCCTGTACCCTTTCCAGCCAATCGCCCGAAAGGTTCCCGGCTTCTCCCTGAAGGGCGTTTTCTTTTTCCGACAGTGCCGCCTTGCGTTCACCGATCCGGATGACCTCCTCCGCTGCCGTTCCGGAAAGTTCCCTGGGCAATTCGATGCGGTTGAAGGAGACTTCCGCGCAAAGCGCCGTGACCTTTTCTTCGACTTCCTTCAGGAAAAGCAGGGCGACCTTGGCATCCTTGTCCTTTTCAGGATCCCCGATCCTCACGAAAAGTTCCCCGTCCTGGCCAACCTGGGATTTGAAAGCCAACTCCAGCCTGCTGACCTGGTCCACCGGGATGGTACCAAGGACACCTTTGACTTTTTCTGTTCCGGTCGTGAATAAGAGGAGAGAGTGAGGAAGGTCCTGGAAATTTCCGAGGATCGTCTCCAACCCGGCCAGTTGCGACATCTCGGTGCGGATTTCAACGAACTGCCTTTCCAGTCCCCTGAGTTTGGAAACGAGAACCTGAAAATCCGTTTCCTCAGAGAGGGATTCCAATTCAGCCATATTTCGTTTTGGCTTTTCTGATAGGACCTTGGTCAGGAAGCCCACCTTGTCCCGCCGGTAATTCTCGAGGAAGCGCAGGACAAAACGTGCATCGGCAAGTAAATTCTCAAAGCGCTTGAGGTGCTCCGATACGGGCTCACTCTTCGTCTCACCCGAAGCGGCCTCGTTCCCGCACCTGATAATCTCGCAACATCCCAGGCGCTGCAGGGAAGCGATAACCTTGTCGGTTACAGACCTGTGAAGGGCAAGCTCGACCTTTTTCATCTCAACTAAGGCCATATTTTGCCGTCACCTCTTCCACGAGCCATGAGGCCACTTCTTCGACACGGTCTTTTCGTGCCTGGACGAAAGCCTCCGTTTCCATTTTTCCTTCCGACTTTATCGCGTCTGCCCGCTTTTCAGCCTCAGCTTCCGCCTTCGTAATTTCCTGGCGAAATAGCTGGTGCAACTCCTGCTTGGCTTCCTTGACGCGTTTTTCCCCATCGGAACGAGCTTCTGCAACTAAGCGAGCCGCTTCCACTTTCGCATCCTGGATGATCTTCCTGGAACTTTCTTCCGCCTGCCTGATCTCCTCGGCCAGGTTAGCCGCCATTGTTTTCACCCCCCTCGCTTACCGTTTAAAAATGCAATCCACAATACACAAGATTTTCCACCCCGTGTATTCTAATGTGCAACGGAATATTGTGTCAATTGTCACAATCCACGATAAAAATGTGATACTAGGGCTGCCCCCCCCCAAAAAAAAAGGAGGCCTTTTCGGCCTCCTTTTATTCCCATGGAGCGGACAACGGGATTCGAACCCGCGACCCTCGGCTTGGGAAGCCGATGCTCTACCAGCTGAGCTATGTCCGCATCTGCGGGGCATATTATATCGGTGAGCCCGAGCTTTGGCAAGGCAGTTTAAGGGATCCTTCGCCCAAGATCCTGGGGGAGGCCGGAGAGCCTAAAAGCGGAGGCGTGTAAAAAGCATTGTCACCGGCCCTGTTTTCTTCCCTGGAAACACCTGCTTTTTCATTCGCGGCGAATCTTGTCATTAAGACTAATAAGGATTATTATATGAGAAAGTTGTTGAACTGGAGGGCCAGACCATGTGGACACTCGATGAAGGCATTTCACGCCTCAAGGAATCTGGAACAAAGATCACGGCACAAAGAATTGCCATATTGAAAAGACTTGAGGGCCGAAAAGACCATCCGTCCGCCGAACAGATATACCAGGAACTGAAGCGTGATTTCCCGACGATTTCCTTCGCAACGATATACAGTACAGCCCAACTTCTCGCAGAAAAGAAACTTATACAAATCCTGACCGTCGACGACAAGAGGGTCAATTACGACCCAAGCCCTGAACCTCATGGGCACTTCCGCTGCACGGCCTGCGGACATATCGAAGACATCCCGATAACGGAATCCCTCCTTGAAATGCTGAAAATGGGCCAGGATTCCACCATTTCGAGCATACAGCTTTACATGTACGGGCTCTGCCCGAGTTGCAACGTGAGGTAATCCGGATCGATGGCTCTATTCCTGCCAGCCGTTTTTTTCCTTGTTGCGGCAATGGCTTTTGGGCTTTACGCAAGAAAGTCGGCGAACTTCAAGGTTCGCCGTTTTTTCTGGCTTTCACTCGTCCTGGGACTTGTTGCTTCCGCGATGGCCCTTGGCATTCTGGGCGAGTGGTGGCTCATGCTAGGGCCAAGCATCCCCCTTACCCTCATCTTGCTGCTCCGCCTAAAGTTCCCCTTCATCTTTGGGGTCATGGAAAAAAACACCTCCGGCAATGAGGAGGACAGCCCGCCCGCTAGCGCCTATAATGACGGCCATGAGGATATCGACGAAGAAAAAATCGCAACGAAAAGAAACGGCCCGCCATAGGACCTTTCTGTCCCTTCTGCCCGCAATCGCGATCCTGCTCGGGGGATTGTTTTCCTTTCCCTCACCTTCTTCGTCTTCACAGGGAGACACGCTCTACTCCATTCTCATTCCTTTCGAGGAAGGGGGAATAGTCAGGGCCGTTCTGCCGGATCAATCAACCTTCCCTATCGGGACAGTCCGCACCCTTCCGGAAAAAGCAAAATGGCCAGCCTATACGGCCAGCAAATGGGGTGTTCCGGGAACAGTGGCGGCTTCTGCTGTCAATGCAATCCACCTTCTCATTTCCGTGGATGGAGGTAAGGGAAAGATCCTGAGCTTGATTCCTTCTGAGACAATTGCCCCTGCGGCAGGGGCGCACAGCAGCCTTGTGATAGATGGAAAGGGAGGGCATGCCCTTTTCGGAGGCTGGGCTCCCCCCGTAGGAACCCCCGTAACGATTGTCAACCCTTCAGGGAGCGAACGGCCTCTTTCCAGTGCTCCTCTTCCCGGTCCAGGAGAGATTCTAAGGATGGACGTGAGCAGGCAATGCTCTCCTTACATGATCGAAATTGAAAACCGCCCGGGAGGACGGGTTTTCTCCTGGTCGAGAAAATACGGCCAAACCGGGGTGATTGCAAGAGTCATTCGCCCCGTAAGGGGAACTGGGCGCTTCGAGGGGACGCTGTTCCAGTCCGTTGGGCGAATACGGGCCAACCATCCTGGCGTGATCGACATCAGCACCTCATCGGAAGGAGCGGTGGGAGGATTCCAGATCATCCCGTTTAACCATGCCCGTTCTCCAGAAATGGCAGGCGCCTGGAACATGACACAGTGGCTTATTCTCGATTCGCCTGACGGAAAAACCTCCCTTGCAGGCCAGCCCCCCCTTTTTGGGGGAGCCCTCGTGCCAGGAACAGGAGAAACGGAACATCTCTGGGATCTGTGGTCGACCTACGGCCGAAAACCGCTTGTGCTTTGCCGCCTTGACGGAGGCAAGTGGGAACGCCTTCCCGAGGTTTCCGGGCGCCAGGATCACGCCCTGGAGAGGTTAACGCATCTCCGGATCTATTTCCCCATCGCGGAAGAACCCATCAAGCTGGAGCCCTGATGAAGGCAGGCGGACGCCCGGCGGGACGAGGGAGTTCCCCCGTCCCGCCGGGCGTCCGCCTGTGCCTTATGCTACTCCACGGTCACGCTCTTTGCCAGGTTCCTGGGCTGGTCGATCTCGCAACCCCTTTGCTTTGCCATGTGGTAGGCGAACATTTGAAGCGGGATGACTGTAAGGAAGGGAGTCAGGTCTTCGTCGGTCCATGGGACCCTGACGACGTCGTTCGCATGCTTCGAGATCAACTCGTCCCCATCGTTTGCCAACGCCAGGATCGGTGAGCGACGAGCCTTGGCTTCCTGTATGTTCGAAAGCGTTTTCTCGTAAAGGCTGTCTCTCGGGATGATCGTCATGACCGGCACACCGGGTTCAAGAAGCGCGATCGGTCCATGTTTCATCTCCCCCGCCGCGTAGGCCTCAGCGTGGATATAGGAAATTTCCTTCAGTTTCAACGCTCCCTCGAGGGCTACGGGGAAGGAAATGCCCCTACCGAGGAACAGGAAATCCTTACGGTCCGAATATTTCTCCGCAAGCTCACGGATCCTGTCTTCGCGCTCAAGCGTGATTTCCACCTTGTAGGGAAGCCTCAACAACTCTTCGAGGAGGCGGTTCTCCTCCGCAGCAGAAAGGGATTCCCTCAACCTGCCGAGATAGAGGGCCAAAAGGTAAAGGGCCGCTATCTGCCCCATGAAAGTCTTGGTCGCCGCAACACCTATTTCGGGTCCGGCCTTCAGCAGCAGGACATCGTGAACTTCCCTGGCCAGGGTCGCACCTCGCACGTTGGTGACGGCCATGCAGTGAGCGCCCTGAGTGCGCGCCAGCCTCTGGGCAGCGATCGTATCTGCCGTTTCTCCCGATTGGGACACAAAAACGGCCAGGGTTTCCGCATCTGCCCTCGAATGGCGGTAGCGATATTCCGAAGCGATATCGACCTTGACTTCCAGGTCGGTCCATTTTTCAAGGACTCTTTCTGCCACAAGGGCCGCGTAGTAGGAAGTCCCGCACGCCACGATATGCAATTTCTTCCAAGACTTGACCAGTTCCGGCTCCCACCCAAGCTCCGCGGATAAATCAACCTTGCCGTTTTCCACACGCCCCTTGAGAGTCGTCCGCAGGACAGCCCCCTGCTCGTGGATTTCCTTGAGCATGAAATGAGGGTAGGCAGCCTTCTCGGTCATCGAGATGTCCCAATCGATGACGGAAAGGGTTTTATCCACTGGCATGCCTTCACTCGTCCAAACCCGCAGACTCCCTTTGGAAACCGCCGCGATTTCTCCTTCTTCCAGGTACGCGATCTGGCGGGTATAGGGCAATAGGGCAGGAACGTCAGACGCGCAAAAACCTTCCCCCTCCCCCACCCCAAGGATCAGGGGAGAGCCTTTCCTCAGGCAGAAGAAAGTATCTTCTATCTCGCGGTTCATGATGGCCAAGGCATACGATCCACGCAGCTTTTCCACCAGCTTGAGGAGAGCTTCAAGCATGTCCCCCTGGTAAAGACGCGCCAACAGCTGGACGATAACCTCCGTGTCCGTTTCGGAACAGAAGGGAACTCCTGCCGCTTCCAGTTCCTCCCTGAGATCCATGTAATTCTCGATGATCCCGTTGTGGACAAGGACAAAATTCCCGCAATCGTCACAATGCGGGTGCGCGTTGTCCACTGACACCCCTCCGTGGGTCGCCCACCGTGTGTGACCGATTCCCTGGTTGCCTACCAGGTTTCTTTCCCCCGCAAGCCGTTCCAGGTCCGAGACCTTTCCAACCTCCTTGATGACCTCGAGGCGCCCGTCGTTTCTAACGGCCATGCCTGCCGAGTCATACCCGCGGTATTCCAGTCTCTTCAGGCCTTCCAGGAGGACCTCCGGAGCGTTTCGCATGCCCACGTAGCCCACTATTCCACACATTTCTTTCTTCGCCCCTTTGCTTTCCAGCAAGAGACCCGGCCTTTGTCCCGGGAATCGCTTCCCGTATTTGTAGCCGGGTTTTAACGGGCCTCTCCTGCAAAGGCCCCAGGGGTATCCGCCGAATTTTCGATTGCCCCCGTCCTCGTCAACTGGTTTCACCAGTTCAGGCGCTTGACCATATCCGCGTTATTTCACCGTCTCCCGCCTTCTGAAACCTCCTTTCTGACGATGTCCATAACGAACCCGTTCAACTCGGGGTCGCGAAGGGCCATCGTGATCGTGGCTTTCAGCCATCCTTTCTTTGTCCCGCAATCCAGCCTTTCTCCCTTGTATAGCAAGCCGAAGACCGGTTCCTCCGCAAGAAGTTCACGAATCGCGTCCGTCAGTTGGATTTCTCCCCCCACCCCTACCCTGCCCGAATGGAGATGTTTGAAAATCGAAGGACTCAGGAGATACCGCCCTATTATGGCCAGACGGCTTGGCGCCTCTCCAGAAGCGGGCTTTTCCACAAGGTTCGAGATCCTGAAGACCCCGTCGGCACATTCCTCTCCCTCGATGATCCCGTAGCGCGAAGTTTCGTCCCAGGGTACTTCCTCCAGGGCCAACACGGATCCCCCAAAGGTGGAGTGTACTTCAGCCAGTTGTCCCAGGACCGGCTTTTCGGAGAGAATGACGTCGTCAGGAAGGATCAATCCGAAATATGAATCGTTTAGGCACGGTTCGCCGCACGCGACAGCATGCCCAAGGCCAAGGGGCTCAGACTGCCTGACGTAGGCAAAGTTGGCCATTTCCGAGATCCTGACCAGTTCGTCCCTTAATACGGCTTTCCCTCTACTCGCAAGTAAATGCTCGAGCTCCATCGAGCGATCGAAATAATCCTCGATGGATCGCTTGCTTCTGCCGGTAACAAAGACGATATCCCTGCATCCCGAAGAGACGGCTTCATCAACTCCGTAATGGATGATCGGGCGGTCGATGAGGGGAAGCATTTCCTTCGGGATATCCTTGGTCGCTGGCAGAAAGCGCGTTCCTAGTCCCGCCACCGGAAACAGGCACTTCTGGAGAGGATTCCTGTCCATGGGATTTAGCGCCTCCCTTCAAAGGGCACACCCGTCGCGGCAGTCCGTATGCTATCCAGGATGTACTCCGAGACCTCAAACAGGAGGGACTCGTCCCTCGCCTCCACAAGAACGCGCACAAGCGGTTCCGTCCCTGACATCCTGACGAACACTCTTCCTTGGTCCCCCAGTTTTGACTCGCTATTCCTGATGGCCTTCTGGACGCCCTCGTTTTCAAGGATGCCCATCTTCGTCTCGACTCTCAAGTTTTTCAGGACTTGCGGGAATCTCCCGAAACGGTCAACCAGGGTGTCCATTTCTTCGCCAAGTTCCTGGCATGCCTTCAGGAAATTCAGTGCTGTGCAAAGACCGTCGCCCGTGTGAACATGCTGGTGCAGGATAATATGGCCGGACTGTTCACCCCCCAGCCTCGAACTGCTTCTTCTCATCGCCTCGAGCACGTAGCGGTCTCCCACTGGGCACCGCACCATGTTAATCCCTTTTTCCGCCAGTCTCTCCTCGAGGGCGAGGTTGCTCATGACGGTCGAAACGACACATGCCCCCAGCGCCCCTTTCCCATGAAGCCACCGGGCCAGGACCCAGAGCATGATATCCCCGTCCAGCACCCTGCCGCGAGAATCGGCCAGTAGGACCCTGTCTGCGTCTCCATCCAGGGCAATTCCGAAGTGGGCCTCGTTCGCGGCGATTGCGGAAGCCAGGTGGGGCATATGCATGACCCCCACGCCTTCATTGATGTTCAGCCCGTCGGGGGTGTTTCCAACGAGTCGGACATCCAGGCCGCACGAAGTGAAAACATCGCCCGCGATCGGGCTTGCGGCACCGTTCGCGCAGTCGACGACAGTCCTATGCCCGGAAAGCCAGCCCTCGCCGAAAAGCCCTTTCAGCCAGTCGGAATAACGTGCCGCTTCTTCGCACGACTGCCTCACTACGCCGATGGAAGCCCCTGACGGGCGCCATTCGTCCATTAGAGGATCCCCGAGGTAATCCTCGATCGAAGCCTCGTCATCGTCGCTCAGCTTATAACCTTTGGCATCGAGGAACTTGATGCCGTTGTATTCCGCGGGGTTGTGTGAGGCACTTATGACAGCGCCTCCGTTGATCCCGGTGTGGCGAACCGAAAAACTCACTCCGGGTGTCGGAATGACCCCAAGCGAAAGGACGTCGGCACCGGCAGACGTCAAGCCTGCAGACAACGCAGCCTCCAGCATGTTCCCCGATCGGCGCGTGTCCCGGCCCACTGCCACTGTCGGCCGCGGAATCCCCCTCTCGGTCATGAAAAGCACGAAAGCCCGTCCCAGGCTCATCGCCATTTCCGGGGTCATCAGCCCTCTGTTCGCAACATCCCTAACCCCGTCCGTACCAAAAAGACACCTGATTTTGCTGGTCTCGGGCATCAGCCTTCACCTCGTCCTTTTCTCTATTACTGGCTGATCGCGTGCAAGGTGACGCGTTCAGGCTCCACTTTCAACACGCGGATCTCCTTTGAGTTGATACGAACCTGGACCGGAACGACAATCTTCCTGGAAACAAGGTTCGTTACATCGACGTAGACTTCAACTAGGCTTTCCTCAAGATCGGGGAGCCTTGACTCCCCCGAGGCTGAACCCAGCTGGACGCTGACCGTGGAGGGCACCGGTTTCCAGGAAGGATAAACGCTCTTTCCCTCAACTTTCACCGGCAGTTTCAGCCTGACAAATCCCGTCCCATTGTCTACAGGGCGAACCACCAGGGAAACCTTGACCTTGCCCGAGCCAAGCACTCTCACTTGTCCAGATGGAAGGATCGGTTCAACGTCCACCGTCCTGTCCTCGGCAAGCCCCGATACATCCACCGGTGAGGTTTGAAGGTGGTCCACCATGCCCAGGGCGGAACTTGCTCCGACTACCTGCACAGACTGGGGTATGACCACCGCTTCTTCTATCCGGTAGCCCGGTTCGGGAGTCCCCGTCAAGTTTGCGACGACCGGGAGATCTTTCTTCTCCACATCTTTCACCATCTTCGCCTGCAGCCTTATCTCCTTTGGATAGAGATCGACTCCGCCGGAAACGGCAAGACCTTTGTCGGTCTTCAGCTTGACCTCAAGGGTGATCTCCTCGCCTGCGAGGATCTGGGCAGGGTTAGGGGTGATTTGCGCTTCCGAAATGGTCGCAAGAAGGTTTTCAGCCCCCCTGACCGTCACTTCCGAGGGGGTAAGGGATAATGTATCAACAAGCGCCCCTTCAGGGAAAGGCCCTGACCAGGCAATCTTGACCGGGAGGACCTTCTCGATGAGGCGGACAAGTTCAACCGTAACCTGTTCGGGAGAAACCGAAACAAGCCTGACCCCTGGCGGGAGAAGAACCCTGGCGGGAAGCCTGTATTTCCCGCCTTCGAGCCCCTTGAGATCCACTTCGCAAGAAAGCTTGTCAAGTTCAAGGTTCTCGAAAAGCTTACGGTTTGCCGCGATCCTGACCTGGACGTCCCGGACGCTGTGGGTCATCGAAAAACCCGGAGAAGCGTTCCTGTAGTCAACCCTAAGGCGCAAAGTCTTGTTGACTTCGGATCCCCTGTCCCCCGCGACATAAAGCCAGACTAGCAAAGCTACGCCAAGAGCGACGCCCCTGAGGAAAAGTCTCGAGGAGAGAAGTGCGTCAAGGCGTTTAAGCGCCATCTCGCTCTTCCTCCCTCCACATCGACTTTATCTCCTCCCTGAGTTGGTCCCATAACCCCTTGGGACCTTCCTTCGCCATGAAATAATGGTAAACCAGGCGGCGTACCTGCTCTTCCTTAAGGCCTCTTGAAAGATGCCCGTTGGTCGCAAGGGCGACCTCTCCGCGCTCTTCCGAAACCACAAGCGCGATCGCATCAGAGACTTCCGTAACCCCAAGGGCCGCCCGATGCCTGGTGCCATACCACCTGGAAAGATCCGTATTCGAAGTCAAGGGCAGGTAGCAGGCAGCGGCCACGATGAGGCTCCTGTCGATGATGGCCGCGCCGTCGTGCAAGGGATTGTTGGGCCAGAAAATCGACACGATCAACTCCTGGGTGATTTCGGCGTTCAATTTTACTGCAGAGCGCCAGACATCCGCCAATCCCGTCTCACGCTGAAAAACGAGGATAGCCCCGAGGCGCTGGCCCTGCAAATAGCTGATGGCCCTCGTCACGTCATCCGCCATTTGCTCGGCGTGCTCTATCGCCTGGCGCCTTTTCCAGATCCTGCCCCTCCCGAGTTCTTCAAGCATGCGCCGCAATTCGGGCTGGAAAACGATCGGGATCGCAATGAATATCGCGCCTAAAGCTCTCTCGAGGATCCAGGACAGGGCCTTCAGGTCGAGGTACTTCGAAGCGGCTGCGGTAGCGATGAGGATAAGGATCCCTTTGACAAGCTGCATGGCCCGGGTATCGACCATGAGGAGCAAAACCCGGTAAAGGATAAAGGCCACGATGAAAATGTCAAGCAGATCCTGCCATCGGAAGTTTTCAAGCATCCCTTGCCTCCGTCGTGATTCTTGGCGTTTCAGGCGTGGCGCTTCCCCGAAAAAGGGAATCAGCCCGGGTCATTGAAGAGCGTGAGAGGGAAGTCACCTTCGGTCACTCCGGGGCAAATGCTTGAAATCCGCCAGCCTGCGGTGCGCGTTGCCGATGGGTCGGCGAAAAAAAATCCCCTGCCTCGACGAAAAACCCCTGGTTGTCATACAAGACCTCCCGATGAAGCCACGAGTTCTAGTTTATCCCAAATTTAGGGACTATTGGCGCTAATGACCTCTTAATTTTCTTAGGAGGGCCATGTTTCCCGCATCTCCAATTCCTCCCTTGGGCGTTTCGAGGATATGGGGGATATTTTCCCAACGCTCGTCGCTGAGCAACATCGAAAAGAAACGCAGCCCCAATTCCCCCTCCCCAAGGTGCTGGTGACGGTCCTTCTGGCTTCCCTTTCCGGCCTTGGAGTCGTTGAGGTGCCAGCAGCCAACTCTCTCGAGGCCGAAATGCTTTGCAAGGTACCTGACGAATTGGTCGTAGGACCCCTTTCCCCTTAACTCGTATCCCGCCGCGAAAAGGTGGCATGTGTCGAGGCAAAGCCCGACACGGGGGGTCCATTCAAGCCCCTGGAAAACGTCCTGGAAAAGGTCCAGCCTGGAGCCAAGGACGGTCCCCTGCCCGGCCATCGTTTCAAGCAATATCCGGACCTTTAGGCCGGTAGTCCTGTCGAATGCCGTACGGAGCGCTTCCCCCAGGTTCTCGATGCCTTTCTCTGGCCCTTGCCCCAGGTGCGCCCCGGGATGCAGGACCAAATCGTCTATCCCGAGATGATCGCATCGCTCCATTTCGTCTATGAGCGCTTCCAGGCTCTTCTCTCTTTGGCTTGGCTCGCCGGCGAGGTTAATCAGGTAGGAAGCATGAGCGACGACGCGCCTTACGCAGCTTCCCCTCTGGGCTTTAAGGAAGGCAATTCCCTGGTTCGGGGAAATAGGGGGGGCCTTCCATTGCAGCTGGTTCTTGGTGAAGATCTGGATCGCCTCGCACCCATAGGCTTCCCCCCTTTCGACCGCCTTGATGATTCCCCCGGAAATGGAAACGTGAAGCCCGATCATTGACATGCTTTCATCCCCAGGACCGGCGCCAGGATTCGGCCTAACTGCCAGAGGATGCGGGCCGTAGCACCCCAGATACGGCAGTCGGCGGACGGTTCAAAAACCGGGAAGAGGAACTCGACGCTTCCGTGACGCGACCATTCGAGCCTCGTTGGGCGAAGGCAATCGGTCACAGGCAAGGAAAAGACCTCTTCCACTTCGTTCCCGTCAATGAGGACGCGGGGAGGTTCGGTCGAACCCGACAGGGCCAGCACCGGAAGTATCTCGAAATCGCTCGAGTAGGCGTATTCTTTTTCCAGCAGCCTGCAGGGGAAGACGCTTTGCGGGTCAACGCCAAGCTCTTCCCTCGCTTCCCTCAACGCGGTTTCCACCGGCCCCCTGTCGCCCGGTTCCCTTTTCCCCCCGGGAAAAGCAATTTCTCCGGCATGGCGGTTCAAGTGCTTAGGCCTCCGAATCAGGATGGTCCTGAGATATTCAGGTTCCCCCCATAGAAGGACCAGCACCGCGCTGCGCCTGAAACCGCTTTCGGGGAAATCATCCCAGGCCGGAAAGGGCCCCGAAAATCCCCGACACCCCAGCTTTTCCCGGATCATTTCTCCCCGCCGTTCCTCAGTTCCTTAGCGGATCCGGACCTTGCCCTGGTAAACCAGTCCCCTGGAACCGTCGACGGTGACCATCATCCCGTCGTCAAGCATTTTCATCGCGTCTGTCGCCGAAACGACACAAGGGATTCCCATTTCGAGCGCCAGGATTGCCGCATGGCTTGTCAAACCACCCTCTTCGCAGATGATCGCTGATGCCTGGCGGATCACATCCACGAAATCGCGGTCAGTTTGTCTTGCGACAAGCACGGCCCCCGGCTTCATCTTGCCGCGGGCCTCCGCAGCCGTCACCCCTTTGACGACAGGCCCGAAAGCTTCCTTTCTTACAAGGGAAATCCCCTTCACGACAATTCGGCCGACCGTATGGACCTTCACCATATCTGTCGTGCCGGCAATACCTGTCGGTATCCCGGAAGTCACGACGACGATGTCCCCTTCTGCTGCCAACCCCTCAGCGAGTGTTGCCAGCAGGCCGGATTCAACCATTTCCTGTTCGTCCTCGTGTTTTTTCCCGGTCAGGAGCGGGACGACGCCCCAGACCAGGGCCAGCTCCCGCCAGGTGCCGGGCTCTACGGTCACACCCGCTATCGGGCATCCGGGCCTGTACTTGCTCACCATCCTGGCCGTGCTGCCGCTCTGGGTCAGTGAGAGGATGACCTTGGCCTGCATTTGTTCGGCAATCGTCACAGCCGCATGGCTAACTGCATCAGGAACGGTCTGGGAAGCCACAGGCGGCAGGGAAGAGGGTCTCTGCCAGACCCTGATTTCCCTTTCGGTCCTGGTGATGATGCGGGCCATTGTTTCCACAGCCTGAACCGGATACGTTCCCTTCGCGGTCTCTCCGGAAAGCATGACCGCGTCCGCCCCGTCCAGGACTGCGTTGGCAACATCGTTAACCTCCGCCCTGGTTGGGCGTGGGTTCCTTATCATCGAGTCCAGCATCTGCGTCGCGACGATAACGGGTTTCCCTTGTGAACGTCCCAGGTCGACCATCCTCTTCTGGATCAGCGGCACTTCCTCTGCAGGCAGCTCAACACCAAGGTCACCACGGGCAACCATCAGGCCGTCGACCACATCGACGATCTCATCAAGCGAAGCGACCGCTTCGCTTGTCTCGATCTTCGCGATGATCTTCATGGCCCCTCCCAGCTCTTCCATGACCCTGCGGACTTCCATGATGTCATCCCGGCTCCGGACAAAAGAAACGGCGATATAGTCAAGCCCGTTGTCCAGCCCCCAGCGGATGTCCTCCCGGTCCTTCCTGGTCAGGGTCGGGATCTTCAGCTTCGCCCCGGGTATGCTGACGCCTTTCCTCTCTCCCAGTTCGCCCCCGACCAAAACCCTCATCAAGAGACTTGTCCCCTGAACCTCCAGGACCTTTAGCTGGAGCGTCCCATCATCGATGAACACGTCCTGGCCCGGCTCAAGTTCCGAACAGATCCCTGGATGGCTAATGCTCACCTGTTTTTCGTCCCCTTCAATCTCTTCCGAGACGAAGGAGAAGGCCGCGCCCTGGACAAGCTTTACCGGCCTGCCCTCTTTCAAGGTGCCCGTGCGAATTTCCGGGCCTTTCGTATCCAGCACGGTCGCCAGTGGGACTCCGAGCTGTTTTTCGACCGCCCTGATGTTTTCAAGGTTCTTTCCGTGGCTTTCATAGGAACCGTGGCTGAAATTCAACCGGGCGACATTCATCCCCGCTTTGACCATTTCCGCCAGGATTTCTCTCGACCCGCAGGCAGGGCCAAGCGTGCAGACGATCTTAACCTTTTTCATTTTGTGACCTCCCGCAAAGAATCTTCCCGTGTTTTGTGTAAACCTCCGCCATGCCCCTGATTTTCATGGCGGACGTATGCTCTGTGAATTGGGAAATCCACAATTCTCCAGCATCCAGTTTTTCTGTATGGCTGAACTTGGTTTCCTGGCCCCGGGTCAACCCTATCACCGTCACCCCGTTTTCCAGTGCCCGAACCACGATGTAGTCGCTCAGGACGGAACACACCTCACCAGGTTCTTCTCTCATGACTACCCCTCCCCTTCGAGGAACTAGAGGATCACTTCAACAGCCCCTCCCGACAATTCAGCCAGCCTGTCCGAGAGGGAAGTCTCCGGTTTTACCCTGATATCCCTGAGACGGACGACCGCGGTCGAGGCTTCGTCCACATACTCGACAAGAACGGGACACGATCCCGGATGCCCTTTCAATTCCCTGCACATGGCCTTGAAAGGCAAATCGCAATCCTTTGCACGCAGTCTTATCCTGACGAAAGGATCCTGCCGGGAATCGATTTCGGCAAGGGGGATGATCTCCTCCGCTATGAGGGTCACACCTCCACGATCCTGGACTTTTCCTCGGGCGAAAAACACCTTGCCCGGGTCGAGGATTCCTTTTACGGCCGGCCAGCTCTTCGGGAAACACACGACCTCAACCTTGGACTCCGTGTCTTCGAACTCAAGGATCCCCATGAGGTCGCCCCGCTTGGTCGTTTTTTCCCTAAAGCCGAGAAGAAGCCCTCCGATGATCGCCGGCGTCTCCGCAGCCTTCCAGAAAGAAAGGTCCGAAATCCTGCAGGTCGTAAACCTTGAAATTCGCTCCTCTTCCCGTTCGAGCGGGTGTCCCGATATGAAAAGACCCAGAACTTCCTTTTCCAGGTCGAGAAGTTCGAGAAGGGAAAAATCCTCGCTGGGATCTAGCCTGGGCTCCTCTTCCGGCAGGTCGTCCACGAGAGCCAGGAGTGAGCGTTGCGCGCCTTCACATTGTTTCTTCTGCGCCCGGTCCACAAGCATGGGGAGGTTTTCGAGAAGCTGTCTCCTGTTCGGATGAAGGCTGTCGAAGGCTGCTGACTTCACAAGGTTCTCGAGGACCCCCCTGTTCACGGTCCTGAGGTCAACCTTGTTCAGGAAATCCCAGAGGGATTGGAAGGTCCCCTTTGACTGGCGGGCTTTCAGTATTGCCTCTACTGCGGTTTCTCCCGCCTTTGCCACCGCTTTCAAACCGAAGCGTATCACCTTCCCCACCGCGGAGAAAGAGGCGCCCGACTCGTTGACATCCGGCGGCAGCACCTGAGTCCCGGCATTCCGGACCTCCCTGACGTACCGGGCTAGGACGTCCATCCTGGATCCGATCTGGCTTGACAGGAACGCGGCAAGGAACTCGGCCTTGTAATGAGCTTTCAGGTAGGCGGTCTGGTAGCTGATAAGGGCGTATGCCGCGCTGTGGGATTTGTTGAAGCCATAGCCGGCGAACTCCTGGATAAGGTCGAAAATCGATTCGGCGGTGGACTCTTCCACTCCGTTATTCAGGCAACCCTCTACGAATTTTTTCCGTTGCTGCTCCATAACTTCCACTTTTTTCTTGCCCATCGCCCGCCTTAGGAGATCGGCTTCGCCGAGCGAGAACCCTCCCAGGGTCGCTGCTATTTGCATGACCTGCTCCTGGTAAAGGACCACCCCGTAAGTCTCCCTGAGGCATGGCTCCAGGGAAGGATGGGGATAAACCACTTCGGAGCGGCCATGCTTGCAGTTGATGAACTGGTCCACCATTCCGCTTCCCAGTGGGCCGGGACGGTAAAGAGCCAGGATAGCCACGAGATCCTCGAACGAATCCGGCACCATCCGCTTCAGGAGTTGCCTCATCCCCGGCGATTCGAGCTGGAACACCCCCAGGGTATCTGCCCCCTGGAGGAGGCCAAATGTAAGTGGATCACCGAGCGGAATTGCGTTTATGTCCGGGACTTCCTTCCCGTTAAGCCTGATGTTCTCCAGCGTGTCTTCTATCATCGAAAGGGTCCTGAGGCCAAGGAAATCCATCTTTACCAGCCCAAGTTTTTCGATCGCTTCCATTCCGAACTGCGTGACGACCTGCCCATCCCCTATTTTCCTGACCGGGACGAGCTCCGTCACCTCCACGGGTGAGATCACGACACCTGCCGCGTGCTGGGAACAATGCCTGGCGAGCCCCTCGATGCTCCCCGCCACCTCCAGGAGGTTCCTGATGGCCGGTTCCTTTTTCCGGAACTCGGCGAGGTCCGGGGAAGCCTCGATGGCTTCATGAATACTCGCGGCCCCTTCCGGCACGCTCTTGGCCACCCGGTTCACGTCCGCGAGGGGAACTCCCAGGGCCCTTCCCACATCGCGGATCGCCCCCTTGCTCTTCATCCGGTCGAACGTGATGATCTGGGCTACATGGGTACGCCCGTATTTTTCGACGACGTATTCCAGGACTTCATCGCGCCTCTTGTCCGAGATATCCGTATCGATATCGGGCATGCTTATCCGCTCCGGGTTGAGGAAGCGCTCGAAAAGCAGGTGGTAGCGAATAGGATCGAGTTCGGTAATCCGAAGCGCCCAGGCCGCGAGCGACCCCGCGGCGGAACCCCGGCCGGGTCCAACGGGAATGCCGCGTGATTTCGCCGCCCGTATGAAATCGGAAACCACCAGGAAGTACCCGGAAAACCCCATCTTCCTGATGACGCCTAGCTCATAGGCCATCCTTTCGCGGTATTCGCCTGGGACGGACCCGTTCATCCTCTCTTCCAGGCCCTCCCATGCCAACTTCTCAAGGTAACTCTCCAGGTTCTCTCCCTCGGGGACCTCGTAACGGGGAAGACGGTAGACGTTGAAATCCAGCTTCACATCGCATTTTTCGGCAACCTCGACCGTGTTGGTGAGGGCCTCGGGAAGCTCTCGGCCGAAAAGGGTCCACATTTCGGAAGGGGAGCGCAAATAAAAGTCTGAAGAACCGAACCGATACCGGTTGGGTTCGTCCACGGTCGCGTTCGTCTGGACACAAAGAAGCACGTCGTGCCAGGAAGCGTCGGATGCATTCAGGTAATGGGCATCGTTCGTCGCAACAAGAGGAATCCCTGTCCTTCTTGAAATCCTGATAATTCCCTTGTTCACCAGTGCCTGCTCGGGCAAGGCGTTATGCATGATTTCGAGGTAGAAATTCCCCTTGCCCATAATGTCCTGGTACAGGGTCGCCCGCTCTTCCGCTCCTTTTTCGTTGCCTTCGAGTATCATCGAAGGGATTTCACCCGCAAGGCAGGCGGAAGATGCGATCAACCCCTTCGAATAACGCGCAAGGAGATCATGATCGATACGGGGCTTGTAGTAGAAACCCTCCGTGTTTGCGATCGAGACCAGTTTGACGAGGTTGTGGTAACCTTCAAGGTCACGTGCCAGCAGGACAAGGTGATTGTTTCCCCCCTTCCTGTCCCTGCAGGTATGTCCGAGCGGATCGATATAGGTTTCGCACCCAAGCAGGGGTTTGACACCGGCAGAAAGGCACTTTTCATAGAATTCCACGATGCCGTACATGGCCCCATGATCCGTAAGGGCCACGGCGGGTGATCCCCACTCAGCCGCCTTGGCGGCCAGCGCCGAGCAACGGATGGCTCCGTCGAGAAGGCTGTACTCGCTGTGGACGTGAAGGTGGACAAAAGGTTCCGTCACTCCGCAGCGCTCCCTTCCTCGAAGCTTCCGGAACCGCCCTCCCGCTCATCCTGCCGAACGAGAAGGACTTCCCCCCCAAACCACCCTATCATTTCATCCAGCGGAGAAGCGGTCGTCTCGGCATCCTGCCCCTTCGCTTCTTCCTGGTGGTGAGTTTCATCCCGTTTTTCTTTCCCGGCCTTTCCTGAAATGTTCCTCCGTCGCTCCCACGGGGCAGCGCCCGTGGGCTCCTTCGAGGGACCAGGCTCAATGATGGCCGCGCTTTCGGCCCGGATGCACTCGTCCTTCCAGCAAAACGTTACCGGAAGAAGGCCCAGCGCCTCTTCCTTCAGTGAAGTGAACCTCTTAAGGTTCCTTTCGAGGCGGATCAGCTCGAAGCCGACCCTGTCCTTCTCCCTGAAATCAACGATGATCCCGCCTTCCCCCTCACGAACCCGGGCACCGGAAAGAGCTGCGGCCACTTGCCGGTCCGCGGGATTCGCGCTTTCCAGCAGCCCGGACCAGAAACGAACCAAAGAATCGGCATCGACCGGGACCTTCATGCCTTCTTCGGTCTTGGGCAAGGCCTGGCAAGGAGTAGGGCTCTTTTCCTCGCGGGGGAGAGGATGCGTCCCATCCGTGGAAAGCGATGGCCTTTCAACCATGGGCCTATGCCGCCTCTCGCCGATCCCCGTGGATAGTCCCTGCAAGAGAAGTCCGGCCAAGACATCCGTCCTGATCCCCCACCTCAATCTTCCCAGCATCCTGGAGAGGTTTTCCAGGCAAGATCGCAGCCCCTCGGAAGACCAGAAAGGGGATTCCTCAAGAAGGAACTCCTTTTCTTCGGCGGAAAGCTCGATACCCTCGAGAGTCTTCTCACCCCACGCGTTAAGGATCCAGAGATCGCGAAAAATCATGAACAGGCTCTCGACAAGCCTCTCCACCGAGGCTCCCCTGTGCAAAGATTCCATCAGGATCCCGATGGCCTCCTCAGGGTTCGACCTGACGCCCCTGACGAAGGTCTCCATTTCGGCACGGCTGCCTCCGCCTACGAGCGTGCGAACCGACTCCACCGTGACAGAGCCCGCCCCGACAGGGATAGCCTGCTCGAGTAGAGAAAGCGCATCCCTCATCGCTCCATCCGCCTGCCTGGCCAATTCCCAGAGGGCCGCCTCCTCGGAAGGAATTTCCTCCTTCTCGCACACGAGGGCCAGTCGTGACGCGATGTCCTTCCCCGGAATCCGCCTGAACGGAATGTGCTGGCAGCGCGAACGTATAGTGACCGGCACCTTCTGGGGCTCTGTAGTCGCAAGGATGAAAACCGCATGCGATGGCGGCTCCTCCAAAGTCTTGAGAAGCGCGTTAAAAGCAGGCTCAGTCAACATATGGACTTCGTCTACGATGTAAACCTTCCTCCGAGAGGAGAACGGCGCGAGAGACACATGCGCCTTGAGTTCGCGGACCTCGTCAATACCCCGGTTGGAAGCGCCGTCTATCTCAACGACGTCGAGGCTTTCCCCGGCTGTGATCGCCCTGCAGCTTGGGCAGCCGCCGCAGGGTTCGGCTCCCGTCCGTTCATCCGTGCAGTTCAAGGCCTTGGAAAGGATCCTGGCCAGCGATGTCTTGCCGCAACCTCTCGGCCCCGAGAAAAGGTAGGCATGAACCGTTTTCCCCCCTTCAATCGAGTGAAGGAGAACGGTGACCGCGGCTTCCTGCCCGACCACTTCCTCGAACCGAAGCGGCCTGTAGCGCCGGTATAAGGACACATAACGGCCCTGTGAGGACAAAATCTCGTTGTTCATCCCGGGATGGCCCCTTTCCTAAAGGAGATAATGCCCCATCGGGTGCGTGCGTTTGGCATCGATAATGGCTTTCCGCAGGTTTCCGGCGAGTTCTTCGAGGGGACCCATCCCGTCCGGCAGGTCACGCCCTCTCACGATGACCTGCGGACCGACCCGAACGGACACGTCCCCTGCTTCCCGGAAAAGAGCGATGTCGTTCGGCAGGAGTTCCATCTGCAGGGACTGATCCAGTTTTCGCCTTATTCCCTCCAGGAACGACCGTGTCCCGTCATTCCTTTGCCCGCTCCAGGCGGGTTTTCCGTCAACCGTCAGGAGAAGCAGGGAACCCGATTCAGCGACAGCCGTCCTGAGCAGGTGAAGCGGTTCCTTCCTGTTGAGGGGCCATCCCGAATCCTTGATCTTCCTGATCAGGTAGTCGATCCTCTCGGGCAGGTCGGGGTGGTCCATGAACACGCCCGGATCGACGTATGGATGCTTGAGGCGCTCCTCCGCAAGCCTTTCCATAACCGTAACGGCAGAAGCAACCGGGAACCCGGTGTCATGGAGGATTTCCAGCGCCCCATAGTCGGCTTCCTTTTCGAGGTCGCGGCTATAGGCGTTCAGGACTGCTACCTGTACAACATTCGCCATGATCACCGCCGCAGCCTCTCCCTTGCTCGCAACGGCGACCGCAAGGGCAATGAGGGACAGGCGCTCGTTTCGTGCGGATTGGATCATGACGTGTTTCTTCTCTGCATGGACCATCTCGTGGGCCATGATCGCGGCTAACTCGGCATCGCTCTTTGCAAATTGGATCATACCGGTAGTGAAATAAATAAAACCTCCGGGCAGCGAAAAAGCGTTTGGCTGGTCATCCTCAATCAACCTGACCTCGTACTCGAGGGGCCTCTTCGCCTCCGGAAGAATGCGTTGCAGGATGGCTTGCAGGCGTGCGACCCGGACAGGATCCGCCACTCTCTGCCACTTCTCCTCGACCTGCTCGCAGACTTTCTTCCCCAAGGCAATCTCTTTTTCGTCTTCCTTTGAGGGAGTCCCTGCGAAAGCCGGAGGAAACGGAAGGACAGAAAAAAAGAGAAAAGAAATCGCCAAAAAGGCCCGTACCTTTTTGCGCAAAGTCATGCCTCCTTCCCGGTCATCCTCCAGGGAAAGGACTTTCATTCCGGGGCTCGGGAACAAGCCCATTTTACCATCAGGTGAAACGCCCTTATGCTGGCGTAGCCAGCCTTTACCTCATGGGCGCGGCGCTTTCGGAGAGGCAGTCCAGCAATGTGCGGCTCCAATCGAGGAGCAAGTCACGAACTGCCCTATAGGTCTCCAGGCCGTTTCCGAAAGGATCAGGGATATCTGGGAGGGGAAAGGAGCAAATGCGGGGAGCGTGTTCCGGGTATCGGTCAAGCAAAATCTCGACGTGCCGGCGTGAAATTCCCACAACGTGGTCAGATGCCTTTATCAGCTGTTCATTGACCTGGCGCGTACGATGCATGGAAATATCGATTCCCACTTCCTTCATCGCCTCGACTGCGAAAGAAGTCGCGGGCAAGTCTTCCAAAGTGAAAAGTCCTGCCGAGGAAACCTTGCCGGCAATTTCACCCTCTTCGAGAAGGCGCTTGATCAAGCCCTCTGCCATGGGGCTGCGGCAAGTGTTCCCCGTACAGACGACCAGGATGCCCCCTATCGGGGTTCTCTTGGCGGTCAGGCAAACGATGGCGGTTCCTCCTCCATCATGATGCGCTCGAGTAGGTCGGCACGATTCACCACTCCGACAAGGATTCCATCACGGACCACCGGCGCCCTTTTAAGGTGGTTCCTTATCAGGGTGATGGCCACGTAGAAATCGCTGTCCTCCTCGGAAAAGCTGACAACGTCCTTGGCCATGACCTTGCTTATGGGATCCTTCCCGATTTTCTTCAGCCTTTTCTGGAATTGTCCGTAGTCAGGTATAAACGAGGGATCCTGAAGGTAATCGAAATACCCCGGGAGAGCCGCCTTCACGATATCCTTTTCACTGACAAAACCCTGCACACGCCCGGAGGGGTCGACTACCGGGATCCCCGAAACCCTGTGCCTAGTCAGGACCTCGATTGCCTCCGACAGGCTTGTGTCAGGAGAAAGAGCGGTAAGGTCCCGATCCATCACTTCGCAAATCCTCATGCCCCTCTCCCCCTTTTATGAGAGTTTCTCGAGACGGACGCGCGGGATGAGCTTTTCCACCGATGCCCTGTCCCTGACGCCTTTTTCAACGTGAAGAGCGTTTTCGAGAGCGGCAGCCATTCCAAACAGAATTCTTTCCCTCGTCTCCATCCCTTCCTGCCCTGAAAGAATCAAGCCCGCCACGAGGGATTCTCCCGATCCGAACATCGAGACAATGCCCTTGCGATCGAACTCGGCCAGGAATATTCCATCTGGAGTGAAAAAGACGTTCCCGTAAGTCCTGTACGAGGCGATGACCCATTCGACTCCAAGCCCGTGTACCCTCGTAACGGCTTCTATCAGGTTATCGAGGCTGTTCAGGGTGACCCCCTCGTAGGTTGCCATGAAGCGCTGGTCCACCTTGGCATATGTCGGGCCTTCGTCCAGCGCCGCCAGAAGCGGTGCCCCTGCGGCGTCTATGAAGGTGGGGATTTCCCTGTGCCTTGCAAGACGGATCATTTCCGAGTAGAAATCCTGGGGGATGCCGGGAGGAAGGGATCCTCCCAGCACCACCAGGCTTGCCCTCTTCAGGATGCGTTCGTAATTGGAAACAAACCGCGCGATCTCGTCTTCCTTTATGTAGGGACCGGGTTCTGCAAGCCCGGTTTCCACCCTTCCGACCTCATCGACAATGTAGACGTTGGTCCGGGTCTCTCCCCTAACGTGGAGGAAATTCGTGGTTATCTGGGCCTTTCTCAGGACATCCCTGATATACTCCCCGCTAAAGCCGGCGAGAAATCCCATGGCAGCAGTTTCCTGCCCCAGTTGCTTCAGGACAAGCGAAACATTGATGCCTTTTCCCCCGGGGGAACGCTGGACCTTGCTCGCTCGGAACCATCCCCCTGGGCGGAATTCCGGAACGATATACTCCTCGTCGACTGCAGGGTTCAAGGTTACGGTGACGATCAAGGAGATTTCCCCCTTCCCGCTGTATAGGGCCTAGAGGCCCTGAAGTTCCGCCGCTGAGGAAATGTCGAGCCGCTTGACGACCGTTCCTTTCCTTATTTTCAGGGCACAGGGCAAAGACAGGACCTGCAGTTTTTCCGCCATCCTGGAGTTCTTGTAGGCATCGACCAGAACGGTGCCCTTCCATTGATCCCCCGTCTCCAATTCTCCCGCCATCCTTACCTGTGCTTCGTCGACACTTGAATAGAAAACGGCAGTCACTTCTTCAGGTTCAAGGAGTTTCCCCTCGAGGTGCACCTGTTCCGAAATATAGGCATAGGCAGCCATCGCGGCGGTCGCGCCATCTCCCGCTGCCGTAACGACCTGCCTCAAGTATTTCTCGATAAGGTCTCCCGCGGCGAAAACACCCTCTATGGAGGTCTCCATCCGCTCGTTTACCTTTATCCATCCTCCCTTTGCCGTTTTCAGGATCCCGGAATCGATTACGGGTTTCAGGAAACCGACGTTGGGCTCGTTGCCGATGAAAACGAACACGCCAGAAACGGGAAGCTCGGTCAGTTCTCCCGTCTTGACGTTCTTCAGCGAGAGGCTTTCCACCATATCAGTCCCGCAAATTTCCTCAACCACCGTGTCCCAGATCGGCTGTACCTTTGGGTTGGCCAGGGCTCTTTCCACCGCGATCTTGTCCGCACGGAAGGAGTCCCTCCGGTGGATGATAAAGACTTTCGAGGCAAACTGGGTCAGGTATACCCCCTCTTCCACTGCGGTATTCCCTCCGCCGATCACCGCGACTTCCTGTTCCTCGAAAAATGCCCCGTCACAGACAGCGCAGTAGCTCACTCCCCTGCCCGTGAACTCCGCTTCTCCGGGACATCCCTGCTTCTTGAAACTGGCCCCCATTGCCAGGAGAATCGCCGAGGCTTCAATTGATCCCTTGTCCGTTACGACGATTTTCTTGCCTTCCTTGAATTCGATGCCCTGTACTTCCGTTTCCCGGAATTCCGGCTTGAACTTTTCAGCATGCTCCCTGAACGTTTCCGCAAGTTCCTGGCCACTTGCGTGCTGGACGCCCGGCCAGTTTTCTATTTCGTCAGTCGTGTTGATCTGCCCTCCAGGAAGTCCTTTTTCCAGGATAAGCACATCGAGTCCGGATCTTCTTCCGTAAATCGCTGCAGTCAGGCCGGCAGGCCCCGCGCCGATGATGACCAGTTCCCTCTTTTCCATCCGAATTTCGCCTCCCCGAAGAATACGGCCGATCATGGCCCGTCTTTTCTTATTCTAAGCAAATCCTAACGCTGACGCCAGACGACAATACGGTCGGTTCCCGCCAAGTCTTTCCTAACCCTGACCAGTTCCAGCCCTTCCGTTTCCAGGGCTGCAAGGCTCGCGACCTGCTCAGGGCCGCCGATCTCGAGAAGAAGATACCCGTCCTTTGCCAGGAAGTCTCCCGCCCTGGAAAGGATCTGCCGGACATCCTGAAGCCCATCATGCCCCCCGTCAAGGGCCTCTAAAGGTTCGTAATGCCTGACATCAGGCATCAGGGTTCCCATATCGCGGGAAGGGATATAGGGCGGGTTCCCCACGATCAGGTCGAATGGGGTCCATTCCGAGGGAATCGATCCGAGACCGGAACCGTGCCACAGGAGGGCTCGATCGAAGAGCGACATAAGTTTAAGGTTTCTCCAGGCCCACCGAATGGCTGAAGGGCTCTTTTCCAGCATGAGGCAACTCGAATCCGGCCTCTCCCCCAGGATTGACAGGCCGACGCACCCGCTGCCGGTTCCCCAGTCCAGGAAACGTCCGCGTGTGAACAAACCAAGGGCCTCTTCAACAAGCAGTTCCGTTTCGGGCCTGGGGACCAGGCAGCCGGGCCCGACAACGAAATCCATCCCCCAGAAAGAAACCCGTCCTCTGATGTAGGCCATGGGTTTCCTGGATTCCCTTGCCTCGGCAAGGGAAAGAAGACTCGTTTCCTCCTCGGGGGTTACGTTTTCGTCAAGGTGTGCCCTCAGGGCCTCCCTTGAGCACCCGAAAGCCTCCATGCAGAGAAGGTCCGCTTCCAGGGAGAGGCTCTCAAGCCCAAGCTTTTTCAGCTTTTCGATGACGACAAGCCTGGCTTCACTTCGGTTCATCAGCCAGGTTACCTTCTAGCTTTCAAGGTTCTTCAGCTTCTCCGCCTGGTCCGCGAGGTTTAAGGCATCGATCAGTTCCCTTAGATCTCCATCCATCACCTGGTCCAGCTTGTAGAGCGTCAGACCGATCCTGTGGTCGGTCAGCCGGTTTTGCGGGAAGTTGTATGTCCTTATCCTCTCCGAGCGATCCGCCGTGCCGATTTGCCCCCTGCGCTCGGAAGCCAGCGCTTCCTGCTGCTTTTGGAGTTCGCTGTCATAGAGTTTGGCCCGAAGCATAGTCATCGCCTTAACCCTGTTTTTGAGCTGGGAACGTTCATCCTGGCAGGAAACGACCACTCCGCTCGGTATATGAGTAATCCGGACTGCCGAATCCGTCATGTTCACATACTGCCCCCCAGCCCCGCTTGCCCTGTAGGTGTCGATCTTGAGGTCTTCGGTGTTAATCTGTACGTCCACTTCGTCCGCTTCCGGCAGCACGGCCACCGTTGCCGTCGAGGTGTGAATCCGGCCGCTCGCTTCCGTTAGGGGAACCCGTTGGACCCGATGGACACCGCTTTCGTATTTCAGCTGGCTGTAGGCCCCTTCGTTCGGGATCCGGAAGGCGACTTCCTTGAAGCCCCCGATCCCCGTTTCGTTCATCGTCATCAGTTCGGTGCTCCAGCCCTGGCGTTCCGCGAACCTCACGTACATCCTGTAAAGGTTGGCCGCAAAGAGGGCTGCTTCCTCTCCACCCGCACCGCCCCTTATTTCAACGATGACGCTCCTGTCGTCGTTCGGGTCCTTGGGAATGAGGAGCACCCCAATTTGGTTCTCAAGGTCCGATATGACGTTTTCAAGGCGGCCGATCTCCTCCCTGGCCATCTCCTTCATCTCACTATCGTCCGTATCGAAAATCTCCCGGGCTCCCTTGAGGTCCACCAGGGCAGCCTGGTAAAGCCGCCACGCGTCAACAATCGGCGCCAAGTCGGAGTGTTTTTTCGCGGTCCTCTGCAGCTCATGCGGATTTCCAACGACCTCCGGAAGAGTCAGTAGCCTTTCAAGTTCAACATAGGTCTTTTCCACATCTTCAAGTTTTCTGCCGAAATCCATAAACTATCCCTCCAAGGCACCCTGGACAGGTGCCGTTTCCGTCTTGACATCGAGTGCAAGCTCAAGGGCCCGGACTGCGACCCGAAGCTGGCTTTCGTCCGGCTCCCGGGTCGTCAGGTACTGGAGCCACAATGTGGGGCACATGATCCATTTGCCGGCTCTAGGGAATCGTGAGGCCGCCCTGATGATTTCGTATGAAATTCCCACCACAAAGGGCAGGAGGAGAATACGGCTGCCGACGCGCCACCACAAGGTGCCGTCCCCGGCCAGCGAGAAGACCACGATGCTGACACCAACGACAACTAGGAGGAAGGAGGTTCCGCAACGCGTGTGGAAACGTGAAAATCCCTTAAGGGATCCCATGTCATCCAGGGGCAAGCCTGACTCGTAGGCGTTGATCGTCTTGTGCTCGGCCCCGTGATACTCGAAAACTCGCCGCATATCCTTCCACATCCCGATGATCCCGATATAGGCGACAAAGACTGCTGCCCGGAAAAACCCTTCTATGGAACGCCCCCCCCACGTCTTTCCCCAGTCCGGCCCAACGATCCTGTCAGTCATCCAGACCGGGAAAGCCACGAAAAGCCCCGCGACAAGAAGGAGGGCAATGACAACCGTCAAGACCATCTCCCACCATGAAACCTTTTCTTCCTGTCCAAGGGAGACCTCCGCGGAAAGGCTCAGGGCCCTAAAACCAACGACCATCATTTCCGCCATCGTGGCAAGCCCTCGCAAAACGGGGTATTTCCAGACACCTACCGAAGCCCATGGCCGATTGGGCCAAACCTTCTCGAAAAGAGTGCCCGCCTCTTCCCTCACGGCAAGGCCCCAGCTTGCCGGGCCACGCATCAGGACCCCCTCTATCACGGCCTGCCCCCCCACCGGGAGTTTCTCAGGCTCAAGGGCAAGAAAGGAAAGGGAAGCCACGTCTTTGAAGATTCGCGACAGGCGGGTTCTAGTGGGCAGCAAGGAGGTCCTCCAGCCCTGAATAGGGGGCACCACAAGGTTTTGCTTCTGAGCAGACACCCTCGGTAACGCAGGACGGGCCGGCTTTTGCGAAAAGGGCAGGGGCTTTTTCCCTGGAAAGCAAAAGCATCTGCCTGGCGACGTCCCTGATTTCCCACTGGGCCCTCTTGCATAGCCTAAGAGCGAAAAAATGCAGGAGTTCCCTGGCATTCATCGTCACCACCAGGTGCGTCTCGCAGGCGTTGGGCAGGACAAACCTCGCATCCTCCTGCGGAATACCCAGATCCAGGAGGGATGCGTAAGCTTCATAGGATTTCTCCATGGCCTCCTTGAATAGGCCGCTCGCTTCGGGTAAGGACTCGATCGTGCCTGGAACGACATATTCCGGCCTGTCCGCCCTGACGTAGCGTTGGCTCTGCTGGCTGAAGCTGGCTATCCTGTGCCGCACCAGCTGGTGCGAACATGCCCGGCTAATGCCATCGACGGCAAAAACGAAGGATGCGTGCTCGAAAGGGGAAAGGTGTCCGCTTCGCCTAAGGTGCTTCAAAAGGCGCTCGGCCTCCTCAGCGGTCACTTCCCCCGCAAGGTCCGCAGCCGAACCCGGGCTGTAGCAAAGACGGGCCGCAGCTGCGACAAGCCTGTCGGGTTCCGGCGTAGATGAAATGAGTCTAACCAGGGCAGCCATGTTATTCCTACCCCCCCGTTAAATTGTTATAAAAAAAGGGAGCTTGCGCTCCCCCCTAGTTCTCTTCTGTTTCTTTCCTCTGGCCGTAATCCATCCCGGCGTATTTCTTCTGGAATTTTTCCAGCCGGCCGGCTTCTGAAACTACGCGCCCTTTCTTTCCCGTGTAGAAGGGATGACAGGCGTTGCAGACCACAACCTTTAGTTCTTTGCTCGTTGAGCGGGTTTCGAAAGTATTGCCGCAAGCACAAACAACTTTGCAATCTTCATAACGCGGATGGATATCCTTTTTCATGATGGTGCACCTCCATAGGAACTTTTCTCAGATCACACACAGAAGCAAACTTTAGCACAGACGGTGTCTCATGACAAGAGAGTTTCAGATATGCATGACCCCCAGGCCGCATCTCTCATGATGGGCGACCGCATGATAGGCCGTGTCGCCGACCATGGACACCGCGATCCAGCTCGAATTCCTGACAATCGCAAGCTTTGCGCCTATGCTCGCTTCAAGTGTCCCAAGCGAAATGAATCCGTTGATCGCTTCAAGTGCCGCGTGCATCAGGGCGTGCATTTCCCGAGGCTTCTTGTCCACTACGCCGGCATTGAGCGCCGCCCCGACAAGGGCTCGCGTGATCTTTTGGGGTAGATCACTTGCCACTCCCCCCACTTCTGTAGCCACAGCTTTCCAGCCTTCACCCACCAGGCAGGATTTCAACTCCTCTTCCGAATTTTTATCGGTTGTACAGGAAAGCAGCAGGGCTGCACGGCCAACCTGGCTTTCCTCCGTGAACCTTAGCCTGACATTGAGCTCGAAACCGCCAGGGTGCCGCTCGTGTCCTCTTTGCGTTTCTTCCCTCGTCCGTTGAGTCTCCTCCGGGGTGGGGACCGCTTCGTTCTCCAACTGTGACTCTTCCCTTGCCCCGAATATATCCTTGAATTTCATCTTTCTCCCCTCCGGTTTCTCCCGCACTCGATCTGGATCGGACCCATTATATCCCAAGCCCTTGTTCTGGTTCCTCCCCCGTTGAGATTCTGACAATTTAATGGTAAAGTAGGGAGCACAAGGAAGTGGCTCCAGCACATGATTCCTTTAAGTTTTTACTCTCAGGCACGCTTGTTTTTCAAAACCCATCCAAAAGGAGGAGTTCGCTTTATGAAGAAGGTATTGATGCTCACCCTGGCCGCACTCATGCTGGTAGGAGCGGTTGCCGGGATGGCCTCCGCAAAGACGTTTGTTTCCATCGCCACAGGTGGGACGGGCGGGACCTACTATCCGGTCGGTGGAGGGATCGCGCAGGTCGTCAGCAAGTATGTCCCGGATCTCCAGGTGACCGCCGAAACTGGAAACGCTTCCGTCGCCAATCTCAACCTTATCGGGACCCACAAGATTGAAATGGCCATGGTCCAGAACGACACGGCTTTCTGGGCATACAAGGGTAAGGCCATGTTCAAGGAAGAGTTCAAGAACGTCCGGGCAGTTGCCTCCCTATATCCGGAGCATGTCCAGCTCATCGCCCTCAAGAGCTCAGGGATCAAGAGTTTTGCCGACCTGAAGGGCAAGCGCGTTTCCGTCGGGGCTCCCGGTTCCGGTGTCCAGGCTGACGTAAGCGCTATTTTCCTTTCAACCGGGCTGAAGTATTCAGACATGAAGACCGACTTCCTCGACTTCAACGCGACGACCCAGCGCTTCAAGGATAACCAGATCGATGCCGGTTTCATCGTGGCCGGATATCCCACCGCCGCCGTCATGGACCTGGCCACCACGAAGGATATCACGCTCGTGGACTTCGACAAGGCTACCCTTGAAAAGCTGCAGAAGGACAGCCCCTTCTTCGTCCCCAGCGTCATACCCGCCAACACTTACAAGGGCGTGACCACGGACACCCACACTCCCGCTGTCATGGCAATCCTGGTCGTGGACTCGAAGGTTCCCGACAAGGTCGTCTATGACTTCACGAAGGCCTTCTGGACCCATATCGACGATATCCAGAAAGTCCATGCCAAGGCAAAGCTGATCACCCCGCAAACGGCTATGGACGGTATCACGGTTCCGGTTCACCCGGGCGCCGCGAAGTACTACAAGGAAGCGAAGATCAAGGTTCCCGACATCAAGTAGAATCTCAGCAATCACTTTTCATAGAAAAGGAATGGACGGGCTTGAAAGCCCGTCCATTCCTTTTCTTCTTCAGGTCATTCTTTCCTAGAAGAGCCCGGAGATGCGCCCCTGTTCGTCCACGTCGATGGATTCGGCAGCCGGCCTCTTAGGGAGTCCCGGCATCGTCATGATCGTCCCGCAGATCGGCACCACGAATCCCGCTC
>DAIMJI010000002.1:0-83312 GCA_036722335.1 Synergistales bacterium
ACCCGCGACCTACGGCTTGGAAGGCCATCGCTCTAGCCAACTGAGCTATTCCCGCGCTCTCGGCTTGTCTTTGGGATGGTCGGGGCGAAAGGATTTGAACCTTCGACACCCTGCTCCCAAAGCAGGTGCGCTAACCAGGCTGCGCTACGCCCCGACATTCTATATGATTCCAGGGTCAGGATCAAATTCTGGTGGAGCTGAGGGGATTCGAACCCCTGGCCTATTCCGTGCGAAGGAATCGCGCTCCCACTGCGCCACAGCCCCGCTCAACGAGACGTCGCCCATTTTAGAGAGGCAAAAGGTTCTTGTCAAGGGCAGGAACATATCCCTGATATGATATCGGTCAGATGGGGGTGGAGGCCGGTGAAAATTGGACCTGAAATGGTCAGGGCCTGGGTCGGTGAAATCGAGGGTTCATGGGGTGCCGCGCGCGTCAGGCGAATCGAGGGAGCGGATTTATGGGTTGCCATGGAGGTTTACCCGAAAGGATGGCTCATTTTCTCGTGGTTTCCAGAGGCTTGCGGTTGCGGCCTTGTGACCCGTGAAACGGTCGATAGGCTTATCGGCCTTGGGAGGAGCATGCCCCCCATTTCACTCGCTCTAAAAAGCCACCTGGCTGGCGCGAGGCTTGTCGCCGCAGGGCAAATCAATGCGGATCGTGTTTTCTTTCTCCGTTTTTCCCGGCCAGTGGGATTGGGAATAAGCCTGGAACGAACGGTCGTGATGGAAGCCTCCCCACGCTTCGCGAACCTTGTCCTGGCAGACGAAAAACTACGGGTAATCGAGGCGGCTTCGCATGCCGGGCCTGGAGAGGAAGGCCTCGCGAGGACAGGACCGGGCTGGAGATACCTCCCTCCTCCATCCATAGAAGGAAGGCTGCCGCAGGAGTGGCCGGCCGAAATTTCTCCGGAAAACCTGAAAAGTCTACGTGGGATCGGGAAGAACCTGATCGAAGGCCTGCAGGATTGCTGGGAAGCCCTGGAAAACCCCGGCGAAGCGCTTCGCGGGATATACGATTCCTTGTCCCCCGACGCTTTCCTTCCTCAACGAAAAGGAGGGGCCCTGACTGTCTTCCCAGTGGTTCTTCCCGGCTTTGAAGCCCTTTCGGGTTCTGCCCTGGAAGTCACAGGGGCGGAAATCGCTTTCTCCCTGGCCAAAAGAGCCACTTTCCTTCAGGGCCGAAGGAAGGGGGATACGTTCGCGAATCAGTCGAGGCGCCTCAGGAACAGGCTGGATGGATTAAGGAGGCAGCTTGCGGATTGCGAGGAAGCAGAAACCTGGAGGAAGCGCGGGGAAGCCCTTCTTTCCTCTGACTGGAAGGGCGAAGAAGGGGTTGACGAGGTCGAGGCGACCTATTGGGGAGCCGATGGTCCCGAAGTGCTCCGGATCCCGGTTGACCCCGAGTTGACGAAAGCCGGGAACTCGCAGGCCTGTTTCAGGCGTTACCGTAAGGGAAAGGATATCCGGGAACGGGTTGTGGCAGAAATCCGGAACACCGAATGCGAACTGGGGGATCTCGAGCAGGATGAACTCCTTGCGGAGGCATTGGCGCTTTGGGGAGCCACAAACCGCAGGGGCAAAAAGCCTGCAGCCGGGAAAGGAAAAAAGGATGGGGGGGTCCACAGGTTAGAGATCGGCGGTTTCCCCGTCCTCGTCGGAACAAGCGCAAAGGGCAACCGCAACGTGACCTTCAGGTTGGACTCGGGGGAAGACTTATGGTTCCATGCCAAGGATATACCGGGCGCCCATGTCATCGTCAAGACAGGCAAGAGGCAGGTGCCGGAAGAGGTGATCGTGGCTGCAGCCCAACTGGCGGCCTTTTTCAGCAAGGCAAGGAACAACCCCATGGTGGTCGTTGAGATGACCGAAAAGAGGCATGTCAGGAGCAGGCAGGGGGTGAACCCGGGGGAAGTTTCCTACACATTCCCGAAAGCGTATACGGTCAGGCCTTCCCTTCCGAGTGCAGGTTCCTGAGTATTTCGACGAGGTCCTCTGGAAGGGGGGACCTGTAGGAACAATTCCTTCCATCCTTTGGGTGAGGGATCGTGAGCCGCCAGGAATGGAGGAAAACGCGTTCCAGGGGGAAGGGCGATCGCTTCCTTGGCGCATATAGGGTGTCTCCGAGCAGGGGGTGGCCGATATACCTGAAGTGAACACGGATCTGGTGGGTACGACCCGTCAGGAGGTTGCATTCGACAAGGGAGAATCCCTCGGAGTAACGGGCGAGAACCCGATAGTCGGTCCTTGACGGCCTGCCGCCTTCCACGACTGCCATCCTGAGCCGGTTTGCAGGATCCCTTCCGATCGGTTGCTCTATGGTCCCTGCAGCCTTGGAGGGAAACCCCCATACTAGGGCAAGATACCTTTTTTCAACTGTACGGGACTTGAAAGACAGGATGAGCCTGTCAAGGGAATCGCTGTTCCTTGCGACCACCATGAGTCCCGATGTGGTCGAATCGAGCCGGTGAACGATCCCGGGGCGCAGGACGCGGTTGATCAGACCGATACGGGGGTCCCTGTAAAGGAGTCCGTGAACGAGGGTCCCGGTCCAATGGCCGGGGGCCGGGTGGACGACCAGCCCGGCCGGCTTGTCGATGACCAGGATGTCGTCGTCCTCGTGGACGATGGCGAAATCAACCGGTTCGGGCACAAGGTCAAGGGGTTCAATTTCCTGGATTGACACATCGACGCGGCTGCCCTCCGGCAATTTTAGTGAGGGCTTGGGTACCTGGCCTGTAGAAAGGCTGACTTCCCCCTTGCGGACCAGCTTGTTTGCGTAACTGCGGGTCAATCCCAGGCGTTTCCCCACGAGGACATCAAGACGGGTCCCCGTTTCCCCCGAACCGACAAAAAAGGATTCACAGGTCTTTTCCGTAACCGGGGCGACCGGTTCTTCGTCGGTGAGGTTCTCTTCCTCTTGGACCTTGCCGTTCCTTTCATCCGAAAAAGGAGGGAGTCCCGAGAGACCGGGACTCCCCCATGGAGCTTTCCTCAATTCGAGGTCACCCTTGAACAACGCGGGCAAAGACCATTCTGGTCCGGTTTCGGGGAGGTTTTCCAGCACCTAGGGCATGCTGTTCCCTCAGCCTTGCGTATTCCCACACGCATGCCGGTTTCCGCGTCATCGAAGAGAAGGTCGAATTCCTTCCCCGGTGCCGCTTCTTTCCTGAAGGCCGAGACGATACAGATCATCTCCCAGTCTTCCTCGGTTACGGACAGGATGGCCGGCCGGACCTTTTCCGGGGCCTCAACTACGGTAATCTCGGCTTCAAGGCTCTTCCCGACAAGTCCCTTGGCACGGGCGGCCTCGAGCGCTCTACAGAAGGTTCCCCTGACATCGAGGATCCTGTCCCAGCGGCTGTCCAGCGCGGAGTCGGCCAGGGATGGTTCCGCTTCCGGCCAACCCGCAAGGAAAACGCTTTCGGGAAGCCTCGCGTCGATTTTTCTCATGGCCTGCCAGGTCTCTTCTGCGGTAAAGCTCAGCACCGGGGCCAATGAACGTGTCAGGATCTCGAGCAGTTTCCATAGGACGGTCTGGCAGCTTCGCCTGGTCTTTTCCCCTGGCCCCGAAGCGTAAAGCCTGTCCTTGCTCACGTCCAGGTAGAAGGCGCTAAGTTCATTCACGCAAAACTGGTAAACGACGAATGTCGGGATGTGGAACTCGTAGGATTCAAACCCCTGGGTGACCCGAGCGACGATGCCCTGGAGCCGCGAAAGAATCCAGCGGTCCATCTCGTCCATCTCCGCGGGGCTAACCGAATCCTTTGAGGGGTCGAAGTCGTAAACGTTGCTCAAGAGGTATCGGTAGGTGTTCCGCACCCTTCGGTACATTTCAACCAGGTTGTCGATGATGCTCTGCGAAATACGGATGTCGTTCCTGTAATCCGTCGATGCCACCCAAAGCCTGAGGATATCCGCGCCGAACTTTTCGATGACCTCCTGGGGGCTTACCGTGTTGCCAAGCGACTTTGACATCTTCCGCCCTTCTCCGTCAACGATGAAGCCGTGCGTGAGGACGGCGCGGTAGGGGGCGTCCCCTCTCGTTGCGACGGCGTTCAGCAGCGAGGTCTGGAACCATCCCCTGTGCTGGTCGCTCCCTTCCAGGTAGAGGTCTGCAGGCCAGCTGAGTTCGGGGCGGGTCTCCAGGACTGCCAGGTGGCTCGATCCCGAATCAAACCAGACATCCATGATGTCGGTTTCTTTTCTCAGCCTTGCGGAGCCGCACTTGTCACAAACGGCCCGGTCCCCGAGAAGCTCTTTCGGCGTGGCCTTCCACCATGTGTTGCTTCCGTTCAGGCGAACCTTTTCCTGGACAGCCCTGATCCTGTCTGGCGTCAGGATCAACTCGCCGCAGTCATCGCAGTAAAAGGCCGGGATTGGAACCCCCCAAACCCGCTGGCGGCTAATGCACCAGTCGGAACGGTCCCTGACCATGTTGGAAATGCGTTCCTTGCCCCAGTCTGGAATCCATTCGACCCTGTCTATGGCGGCAAGAGCCTCTTTCCTGAAATCCGAGACCGCGACGAACCATTGCTCGGTCGCCCTGAAAATGATGGGTTTCTTGCATCGCCAGCAATGGGGGTAGGAATGCAAAATCTTTCCCCTGCCCAGAAGCCTTCCGTTTTCCGATAAAATCGCGAAGACCCTCTCGGAGCCCTCTTCCAGCGTAAGGCCGCCGACAAGGGGAGTTTCAGGAAGGAATCGACCCTTCGGGTCGACCGGGTTGTAGATCTCCAATCCGTAACGGATTCCCGTTTCGAAGTCTTCGACTCCATGCCCGGGGGCAGTGTGTACGCAACCTGTGCCGGAATCGAGGGTCACATAATCCGCGAGGACGAGGGGAACATTTCTTTCCCCATAGAAGGGGTGTACCGCCATCAAGCCTTCCAGTTCCTTTCCGCGGCAGCGAAGGATCGGGTCACCGAAAGCGATGCCGGTCTCCTTCTCGACGGATGGCAAAAGTTCCGCCGCCAGAAGGTAGACTTTTTCCCCCGCAGGGACGAACACGTACTCATAATCGACCTGGAGGGCCACGGCCATGCTTGCCGGCAGTGTCCAGGGCGTCGTTGTCCAGATGATGACCGAGACGTCCCTGCCAGACAATGCGTCGAAACGTTCTCCTACGGTCGGCATCGGATAGGCGACGTAAATCGAAGGGGAAGTTTCATCTTCGTACTCGATTTCGGCCGCGGCGAGGGCAGTCTGGCAGTCCGTGCACCAGTAGACCGTCTTGAACCCCTTGTAAACGAACCCCTTCTCCACCATGTCCGCGAAGGCTCCGAGTTGTGCCGCTTCATATTCGGGCTCGAAGGTGACGTATGGGTTTTCCCAGTCTCCAAGGACGCCCAGGCGCTTGAATTCTTCCCGCTGGATGTCGATGAATCGCCTGGCGTAATCCGTGCATTTTGATCTCAGGACCACAGGATCCATGGATTCCTTGGTGGCGCCCTCCTCGCGGAGGACCCTCAACTCGATGGGAAGTCCATGGGTGTCCCAGCCCGGGATATAAGGGGCTCGATATCCTCTCATCCACTTGTACTTGGGGATGAAGTCCTTCAGTATCTTGTTGAAGGCCGTGCCGATGTGGATGTTGGCATTCGCGTAGGGCGGGCCGTCGTGAAGGATGAAAAGGGGTTTTTCCGTAGCCTGGGACATAAGTTTCCCGTAAATGTCCATGTCCTTCCACATTTGCAGGAATTCCGGTTCCCGTTTCGCCAGGTTGGCTCGCATCGGGAAATCGGTCTGGGGAAGGTTAAGTGTTTTCTTGTAGTCGTCCGGCATGGGTGAACCTCCTGAATATCGTGTCTACGCCGCCCCCGTCAAGGACAGGGGCGGCATGAGGGTACAGGAATTGGGAACCTGTCATACCTGTCGGGGCAAATCAGTCCTTGGTCTCTTCACAGACGGGTTCCGCAGGTGAAGCCTTCGCTCTCTTGGCTTTCTTGCTCTGCAAAAGGTGCAGCCCGACGAGTACCGCCAAGCCTACGAGGTCGGACTTGAGCCCCGGGATCATCAGCCCGAGAGCACCAGCCATGGCGACGATTCGAAGGATCCAGTGGACCTGGGCCTTGTAGAAGCCAATCGTGCCGATCCCCAGCAGGAACACCCCGATGATTGCAGTTACCACGCTCAGGGTCAGGCTTAGTGGTTCAGGGTTTACCAGGACGAGCATCGGGTTGTAAATGTAGATGTAGGGGACGAGGAAACCCGCGAGGGCGAGCTTCATGGCCGTAAAACCCGTTTTCATGGGGTCATCCCCCGCGATGCCCGCTCCGGCGTAGGCGGCAAGCGCAACCGGAGGGCTCAGGTCAGCCGCGATCCCGAAGTAAAGGACGAACATATAGGCTGCGATGGGGGGAACCCCAAGGGCGAAGAGCGCGGGAGCGGCCATCGTGCTTGTGACGATGAAGTTGGCGGTGGTGGGCAAACCGGCTCCCAGCAGGATGCTGGTGATCATCGTCATGATCAGCGTCACGATCAGGCTCCCGTGGGCGATTTCAACGATCGCCCCGGCAATCCTGAGCCCGAGTCCGGTCAGGGTGGCCATTCCTACGACCATGCCAACCGTGGCGCAGGCCGCGGCCACGCCCAGGGCGGTCCTGGCCCCGTTTTCGAGCGCGTTCCGGTACTTGGGCAGGGTCAGCGCCGTTTCCCTGTTAAGGTAGGAACAGGCCATGTTCAGCAGGATCCCGTAAAAAGCGGCCTTGATGGGGGTATACCCCGCAAGGAGGAAATAGATGATCCCGATGAGGGGAATAAGGAGCTGTCCCTTGGATTTGAGGAGGCTCCAGATATGGGGGAGCTGCTCCCGGGGCAGTCCCTTCAGCCCGAGCCTGGAGGCCTCGAGGTGAACCTGGACGATAACGGCAAGGTAGTAAAGCAGCGCCGGGATGACCGCCGCCAAGGCGACCTTGATGTAAGGGATGCCAAGGAACTCGGCCATGATAAAAGCCGCGGCTCCCATAACCGGAGGCATGATCTGCCCACCCGTGGAGGCAACCGCTTCTACGGCCCCCGCGAAATAGGGCCGGTATCCAACGCTCTTCATGAGAGGGATGGTGAACATGCCCGTGGTGCAGACATTCGCCACCGACGATCCCGAAATGGTCCCCATTAGGCCAGAACTCACAACCGCCACCTTGGCGGGGCCTCCTGTCGACCAACCCGCAATGGCCATCGCGAGGTCGATGATGAATTTACCCATGCCGGTCTGTTCGAGGAAGGTTCCAAACAGGATGAACATGAAAACGAAAGTGGAGGACACGCCCAGCGGGACGCCGAAAATCCCTTCCGTTCCCAGGTACATGTGGTTGACGATGCGGGGAATGTCGAAGCCCCTATGGGCAAACATGTCCGGGAAGTAACGGCCAAAATAGCAATAGAGGAGGCTGAAGATGGCGATGCCGGGAAGGATCGGGTTCGAGACCCGGCGCGTCGCCTCGAGGAGGAGGGCTATAAGGACGAACCCCATGGCGAGATCGGTTGTCGTCGGCAAGCCCGCGCGCGTGATGAGGTCGTTGAAGAAAATGACCAGGTACATGGACGAGAAAGCGGCGACCGCAGCCAAGACCAGATCATACCAAGGGATCGAATCCTTCCGTCCCTTGCTCGACGCGGGGTAAAGCAGGAAAATCAGGGAAAGGGCAAAGGCAAGGTGCACGGCGCCCTGCTTGATCGCCAGCAAAAGGCCCATTCCCGAGGTGTAGAGGTGGAAAAGCGACATTGCTATCGCGATGATGCTTACCATGAGTGCCTGCCATCCCGACAGCGTCCGGAACCTGGCTTCAACGTCGAACTTCCTCATGATTTCGTCGAGATCGATTTTCCCCGAGGTCTCGACGGATGCGTCCTGTTTCACTTCTTCCACCAAGGCTAATCCCCCATTTCAGAAACGATGTTAAGCCATGAAACCCATTCTTTTAGTCTAACGCAAATCTTGCTGGCGTAAAACCCGGCTTGAAAGCGCCAGGGGAATCGAGATGACCCGCAGGCTCAGCTTTTTTCCCGGTACGAGCTCGTAAAGCCTGAATAGGCCGAAACCGTCCGCGGAGAGGATGTTTTTCCCGAGGTCGCTATTCCCCACGCGGTAAAAAAGAAGGTCCCAGGCGTTTCTCCCACCCCGGATGACAAACCAGCCGGGGCAAGAAAGGAATCGACCATTTCTCGGGACTTCGGTGGGAAGGCCTGCGTTGTTCGAGCGGTATCGTTCCTCCCACTGCCAGATGCGTCCGCAAACAACACGATAATCGTCCTCGACCGGGGTTTTCTCGAGAGAGTGAATGATCCTGCTACGGAACCCCCATCCTTCCGGAACGGGAGAGGAAAAAAAAGTCCCCTCGCCGTCAACGTTCATTGAAACGACGTTCACCGGCCAGCTCGCGAGGGTGACTCCCAACGAAAGGGTTAAGAGAGAAAAAAGAAAAAAACCCATTTTACGATGCACGGCGACTCCTCTCCTGTGAAAGGGCGAAAAAAAAAGCCCTTGTAAGGGCGGGGTTTTCGTTTTGGCGGGCCCGGCCAGACTCGAACTGGCGACCTACGGCTTAGGAGGCCGTCGCTCTATCCACCTGAGCTACGGGCCCACCGGAACGTCCGATATATTACCACGCCTTTGAGGGGGGTTCAATCTCCCTTGGCCCGTTCCAGGCTATTTGAAAGACGATCCAGCATGGGGCCATGGCTGGAGGCATAGTCGCGCCAGATGGAATCCGCCTCGGATATGTCTTCATGCATCCGGATCACGAGATCCTGGACGCTCGGGAACTGCAGCTCTCCTCTCAGGTGATCGAGCAGGAGCACCGTCAGGGTTTTGCCGTAAAGGTCTCCCTCGAACCCGATCAGGTGAGCTTCGACGCGCAAGGCCCTTATTCCGGAAAAAGTGGGATTGAAGCCAATGTTCAAGGCCGAAGCTTCCCACTTCCCCTCAACGAGCGAAGCCGCGGCATAGACTCCTCTCATGGGTACGAGCTTCTCGGGTGAGACCGCCAGGTTTGCCGTGGGGAATCCCAGGCTTCTGCCCCTCTGGTCACCCTTGACCACGACACCTGAAAGAAAGAAAGGGTGTCCAAGAAGGGGTTCGGCCTTGCCGGTTTCACCCATCGAGACCTTTTGACGGATCAAGGTGCTGCTTACGCTTTCCTGCCCGACTTTCACCGGGGGGAGGATATCAATCGACCAATCCCTTGCCTTGCCCTCTTCGAGAAGGAAGTCGCAGTTTCCGGTCCTGCCCCTGCCGAAGCGGAAATTATCCCCGACAACCAACCCGGAAATGCCGTAATTGCCGGCTATCCAGTCCAGGAAATCGGAGGGCCTCATGTCCGCGAGTCCCCTCGTGAAAGGTATCCTTTCGAACCTGGGAATCCCGTGGTACTTTCCGAGGGCTTCCCTTTCGAGTTCCGTGAAAAGGTAATGAAAGGAAGTGCCGCAAAAAAGGGATTGCGGGTGTGGGCGAAAGGTTACGACTCCCCAATCATCGCCCTTCTCAAGGGCTCTTTCCTTTGCCGTCTCGAATAGGCGGGCATGGCCGAGGTGGAACCCATCAAACGCTCCCAGGGCCGCTATCATGTCCTTTCCTCCACCGCAAGCACGACGTCGGGCCTGAAGGAGAGCACGCCCTGGCCGGGCGCCTCAGGCAAGGCAAAGGAAACTAGCCTGGGTGTCCTGAGCGCGACATGGCCGGATTCGGGGATGAACCCCCAGTGAAGGCGAGCGAGGCGGTCGAAAGGGATTGGTTTCCCGTTCCTGAGATCCGCCTCGAGCTCTTCCGGTACCCTGTAGGTCAAGAAATGGTCAAGCAGGCTGTCCAACGGGAGAATGGCTTTTTCGAAAGACAAGGGGCCTCCGGACAAAAGGGTGTCGAGAGGACTTGCCTGGTTGAGGTCAAACATACCAATGGAAAGTCTCCTGAGCGACCGGACATAGGCACCGCAGCCCAGTCGCCTTCCAAGGTCACGAACGAGGCTTCGCACGTAGGTTCCCTTGTGGCAGGTGATCCCGAACCGTATCATGCCGGATGAATCCGGCCCCTCGACCTTTGAGAAGGAGTCGATCTTGACGGGCCGGGGTGAAATCGAGGGATTGTATCCAGACCGCGCGATTTCGTGGGCCCGCCTGCCGGAGACATGTACGGCTGAAATGGAGGGTGGAACCTGGTTCCGCAATCCCAGGAACCCAAGCAGGGACTCCTGGATTTTTCCCGGCGTGACTCCTTCCCACGCGGATTGAGCGGAAATGACTCCCGTAGCGTCATCGGTGTCTGAAAAGGCCCCAAGCTGGGCTTCAACCTCGTATTTCTTGTTTAGGGCCTGGGCGAAAGCGCAAGAGCGGGTTGCCGCCCCGATAAGAAGGAGGAGAAGACCCGACGCGGGACTATCCAGGGTTCCGCCGTGTCCAACCTTGCATTTTTTACCGAGGGCTCTCCAGGTCCTCTCTACGCAGGAGGTGCTGGTCTCCCCGGGCTTCTTGTCCAGGAGCAGGATCCCGTCAAACATGGGCTTCACGAATTTCTTCCCGGAATCGCTGAAAAGCCCCTTCAAGGGGAAGCGGCAGCTTCATTCCCGCCGCGTTCGGGTGCCCTCCCCCACCGTGCTTGTGAGCGATCTCCGAGGCGGGGATCTTCCCTCTGGACCGAAGGCTCACACGTACGTGAGCGTCGTTCTCGACAAGCAAGGCGGAAAACTGAGAGCCGCGGACTCGCAGGAGGTCGCTTGAAAGACCCTCTGTTTCCGAATAGTCCGCACCGGTCTCCTTGAAATCGGATTTGGACAGCCAGGTCAGGGCAATTCCCTTCTCAGGGTCAAAATCGAGTCTCGAGAAAGCCCTTCCCCTGAGCCGGAGTGCCTGAGGGGAGACATTGCAGTAAAGCAGCAGGTCCATCAGTTCGGGCAGGACACCTTTCTCCAGGAGGTCCGAAGCCATCAAATGAGATCGCGGGGTCGTGCAGGAATACATGAAACGCCCCGTGTCCGTGACGAGTCCCGTGTAGAGCGCAATGGCTTCTTCCTTCGACACCGGGCCGCCTAACCGGGACATGATTTCCCAGACAACTTCAGCCGTGGCTCCGGCTTTCGGGTCGACCAGGTTAATGTGGGCAAACCGGGAGTTGTCTCCATGATGATCGATATTGATTGCGAAAAAACTGGAGAGATCCTTAACTGGAATGGTCCTTCCAGGATTGGTCGTGTCGAGGAAAACGACAAGAGACCCCTCGGGTGCCTGAAGTTCACCAAGGGTCTCGTAACGCTCGGAGAAAGGAAGGAACGCATAAGCCTCGGGGAGGGAATCCGGTCCGGCCCAAAGAACCGTCTTTTCAAGGCGCATGCCAAGCGCGTACAGGGCGCTTCCGCAACCCAGGGTATCTCCGTCCGGCTGCTCATGGGAAAGAAGGGTCCAATGCGGAGAAATGGCCAGTTTTTCTACAGCTTCCGAAAGGGATGCCGCGTATGCCATTTCAGTGTTGCTCATCCTCAGTTCCTTCAGTGCCTGGCTGTTTCCCCGGAGGAAGGTTCTCCTGGGTTTCACTTTCCCGCTTCAATCGATCGAGGACCGCATCCATTTCACGCGCTTTTTCCTCGCTCAAGTCCACGATAAACCTGAACTCCGGGATGGTTCGAAGCCGCATTTCCTTTCCGAGGACGCTTCTGATAAGACCTTCGACGGAATCAAGTCCCGCTTTTACCGCTTCCTGCTCCGCAGGGTCGATAGTCGTAAAGAAAACCTTCGCGAAACTCAAGTCTCTCGAGCACTCAACCCCTGTAAGGATCGCTTTTCGGGCACACTCGTTCTTGATCCGCCCCTGGAGGAGCAGCGAGATTTCCCTGAGAAGCTCCTTGTTAATCCTCTCTATTCGAAAACTCGTCATAGGAACCGACCTTTCTTCGCAAGGCGAGCATTTCGAAGTCCAGGCTGTCGCTCTGTCTCTCCAGAACTCCTTCGACCTGGTCCAGTATGGTTCGGACGCGCCCGATTCCGTTAGAGGTACAGGCAACGGCAATCCTTGCCTGGGACCAGGAATCTTCGGGCCCGAGATCTGACACCGAAACGTTTTCAGCCCGTCGGACCTGTTCCAGGACTGACCGGACGACCTGCCTGCGGTCTTTCAGGCTCCTGCTCCCCGATATTTCGATATCCGCGAGCAGGAGCCCGAAAAAAAAGTTTATGCCGCTCATTCCAGGTGGCGTTTCTCCTCCACGATTTCGTAGCATTCAACGTGGTCGCCTTCCTTGAAGTCATGGAAATTGGCGAAGCTCATACCGCACTCGAACCCGCCCGTCACTTCCCTGGCGTCATCCTTGAAGCGCTTCAGGCTTGAAAGACTCCCGTCCCAGTAAACGACCCCGTCTCGAATGAGACGGATTTTCCCGTTTCTCCGTATCGTCCCTTCAAGCACGTAGCATCCCGCGATCTTGCCCACCTTCGGGACCTTGAAAGAGGCCCGGATCTCGGCCTGTCCCAGGATCTTCTCCCGAAGGGCGGGAGCAAGGAGTCCCTCCATCGCGGAACGGATGTCGTCAATAACATCGTAAATGATGTTGTAGAGGCGGATTTCGATTCCTTCCGCATCGGCGACCTTCTTCGCGTTCGAGTCAGGGCGCACGTTGAAGCCAATGATGAGAGCTTTCGAAGCGGCAGCAAGCATGACATCCGATTCCGAGATCCGGCCGACGCCCTCGTGAACGATATTGATGCCGACTTCGTCTGTCCCAAGCTTCAGCAAGGACCCTCTCAGCGCTTCCAGCGAACCCTGCACATCGCATTTAAGGACAAGGCTGAAGACGTGGGTTTCGCCTTCACGGAGCTGCTGGTAGAACTCTTCGAGTGTCAGCCTTCTCGCGGTGCCCCTTTCGGCCTCCCTGAGGGCCTGGTTCCTGGAATCGATGCAATCGCGGGCTTCGCGCTCGTTCAGCGCTTTCCGGAAACGTTCTCCAGGGTTTGGAAGCTTATCAAGGCCAAGGACTTCTACAGGGGTGCTGGGGCCGGCTTCGACGACCCAGTGCCCCTGGTCGTCAAGAAGGCCGCGGACACGGCCACAGGTGCTTTCGCATAGGACGATGTCGCCTCGCCGCAAGGTCCCATTCTGGACGATCAGCGTTGCCACGGGTCCCTTCCCCTTGTCCAGTTTGGCTTCGACAACGACCCCTTCACCGTCTTGTGCCGGATCAGCCTTGAGTTCGGCCATTTCGGCGACCAAGAGGATCATTTCCAGCAACTGGTCCATGCCCAGCCCGCTCTTGGCGGAAACGTCGACAAACACCGTGTCGCCACCCCACTCCTCCGGTATCAATCCCTGGTCGGAGAGTTGCTGGCGAACCCGGTCAGGCCTGGCATCCGGTTTATCGATCTTGTTGACGGCAACGATGATCGGGACGCCTGCGGCCTTGGCGTGATTCAGGGCTTCAACAGTCTGGGGCATGACTCCGTCGTCGGCTGCACAGACGAGAATAGCGATGTCAGTGACCTGTGCGCCTCTTGCCCGCATGGAAGTGAAGGCCTCGTGGCCGGGAGTGTCCAGGAATACTATTTTCTTGCCCTCGTGCTCGACAACGGAAGCACCTATGTGCTGGGTGATTCCGCCGGCTTCCTTCGCGGCGACGGCAGTCTTGCGGATATAGTCCAGGAGCGTTGTCTTCCCATGGTCGACATGTCCCATGACCGTTACGATCGGAGGACGGTCAACCATTCCGCTTGAGACGGGGGCGGCCTTCTTGCGGATCGTCGGGATTTTTTCCTCCGTTTCGGCCTCCTCCACGAGCAGGAGGTGCTTTCCGGCAAGTTCCTCGATCCGGGAGAGCGTTTCCTCTTCGATCCTGGCCGTTGCGGGAACCATGAGTCCAACCGTGACCAGGTGCTTGACGACTTCTGCCGTTCCAAGGCCGAGCCTTTCGGCTACCTCGCGAATCGTGATTCCGGCCGGAATCTCCACGGTTTCGGGTTGGAAAGCGTCTTCAACGGGGCTGACGACCTTTCCCGCGGCCGTATCTTTCTTGCGCCGTTCCCTGACGGTTTCTTCCAGTATCTGGGCAACTTCCGTGTCGATCGAACTCATGTGGGTTTTCACGTCAACTGCCAGATCCTGGAGTATTTCCATCAGTTCCTTGTTGGAAACCTCAAGCATTTTGGCCAGTTCATAAACTCTGATCTTACTCAATGACATCACCTTCCCGTCTCAAATCCTCCAGGAGCATTTCGGTAAACTGGCTTGCTGTCCGCAAGCCGACAACCTGGGCTGAAGCGAGCCCCAAGGCTGCTCCGAGTTCCCAGCGCGAGACCGTTTCCAGATGAAAGACCCATTTTGCCCTTTCATGGGCGATGCCGGCAAGCCGGCGTTCGACTGCCGGAGAGGCATCTTGGGAGAAAAAGAGGATAAAAGGTCCCTTTCCGGCGGATATCGCGGCCCGCAACCTGTCTTGCCCGATTACGGTCTCACCGGCCCGGCGGGCAAGCCCCAACTTGCGGAGGAAGTTCTTTTCGAGGTACTCCTTCAATCCCTATTCCTCCGTCGGGGACAGAGTTTCGATATAGGCCGAAAGCTCTTCGTAGAAGGAGGGAGGAACCTCAACTTTAAGGCATCTAGTGAGGGCCTTCCTCCGGCGGGCTTCCTTGAGGCACTCCGGGTTCGGGCAAATGTAGGCGCCCCTGCCCGCTGCCTTTCCGGTCGGATCGATGGCAATCCCCCCGTCGGGTTTCCTGACGATCCGTAAAAGCCCTCTCTTCGGAGCCTCTTCCCCGCATCCCACGCAGGTGCGAGGCCTTGTCCTCCTTACTGTTCCTGGCTCTCTCCGGACCATAAATCCTTCGTTTCCCCCTTGATTATATCTTCAAAGAGGTCCTGCAAAGTCGGCATTCGCTCGGGTTCAAGCACCTTGATGTCGATTTTCCAGCCCGTCAGCCTTGCGGCCAAACGGACATTCTGCCCTGCCTTGCCGATGGCTAGCGAAAGCTGGTCAGGGCGAACATAAACCTTGACCGATTTCTCCGACTCCAGAACAGGCTCGACCTTGACGATCTTGGCCGGAGAAAGCGAGTTCCTGATGTACTGGAGCGGATCGGTGTTCCAGATAATGATATCGATCCTTTCGTCTCCCAGTTCGGAACTGATCGACTTGATCCGGGTTCCCTTGTTTCCTACGCAGGCACCAACAGGATCGACGTTCGGGTCCAGTGTGGAGACCGCGACTTTTGCTCTCGCACCGGCTTCCCTTACGATACCCCTGATTTCCACGGTTCCCTCCCGGATTTCCGGGACCTCGAGTTCCAGGAGGCGGCGTAATAGCCCCGGGTGGGTCCTTGAAACGACGATCCTCGGCCCCTTGCTTGTGCGCCGCACGTCAAGGAGAAGGAATTTCATCCTGTCGCCGGAGTTGTAGTTTTCGGCCAGGATTCTCTCCTCCCGGGGCAATATGGCCTCGGATCTCTCGCTGAGCCTCACCAGGACCTGGTCTCCCTCGGATTTGAAGATGACCCCGTTGACGAGGTAGCCGATCCGGTCCGAGAACTCCTCGAAGATGACCTGTCTTTCCGCATCCTTTATCCTCTGGAGGATGACCTGTCTCGCGGTCTGGGCGGCAATACGCCCGAAATCCTCCGGAAAGACCTCGATCCGGACGAGGTCTCCTGCGGCCAGGTCGGGGAATCCCATCTTTTCTCCTTCAGCGACGGTCATCTGGGTGTCGGGATCCGTGACTTCCTCACAGACCTGCTTGACCTCGTAAAGAACCATGGCTCCGTTTTCCGGCTCGATATGGACTTCCACGTTCTGGTTTCCTCCCCGGTGCTTCCTATAGGACGAAACCAGGGCAGCTTCGAGGCTGGAGATGATGATCTCGGACGATAGTCCCTTTTCCTGCTCGATTTGTTTCAACGCCTTGATGAAATCCTTCCCAAGCTGCATGGTCATGCCTCCTCAAAAACCTCAGTGCTTAATTCTTTTCTCCTTCATCGTAGACCAGGTTGGCCTTTCGGATCGATTCATGGGGGAACACGACAGAAGACCCATCCTCCATCAACAGGACGATCTTCCCCTCCTCCGTCGCATGGATCAGTCCCTTGAAATTCTTTTGGCCGTTCAGGCTTTCCCTGAGTTGAACCTTTGCTTTTCTTCCCTTGAAACGCCTGAATTCCTCAAACTTTCGCAAGGGCCGTTCTATTCCAGGCGAACTCACCTCGAGAAAATGCCTTCCCCTGAAAAAAAGGTCGATTTCTTCCTGTACTTCAACCAGGGCCCGGGAAACCTTCTCGCAGTCGTCAACCCCGATGCCTTCGAGTGAGTCTATCGTTACGCGGAGTATCGGGCGCCCATCTTCATGCGTCAGTTCGACATCGAGGCATTCGTAACCTGCCTTTTCGACGGTTTCCCGAATGATCCCGACCAGCTTAAGGCGGCGTTCCCTGCGCGGGTCCAATTTTTTGTCCTCCCCCAGTTAAAAGACTAAGAGTGGGCGGGGCCCACTCTTAGATGTGAACACGGACAAAATGATGCGCAAACGTGAGTATAGCATGCCTACCCTCGTCCATTCAAGGGAACATGCGTCAAGTGCGCGACGGCCTACTCGGCCCAGTAGTTGGGGGCCTCCTTGGTGATGACGACGTCGTGCGGGTGGCTTTCCTTGACGGATGCGGCGGTCACTTTCACGAAGCGGGATTTTTCGTGAAGTCCGTCTATATTGGCTGCCCCGACATAACCCATTCCTGAACGCAGCCCGCCGATCATCTGGAAAATGACGGCACCGGCTGTTCCCTTGTACGGGACCAACCCTTCGATTCCTTCCGGGACCAGTTTCTCTTCCGTTACGCCCTCCTGGAAATACCTGTCCTTGCTGCAGCCTTCCTTCATCGCGCCGAGGGATCCCATTCCCCTGTAGCTCTTGTAGGAACGGCCCCGGTAAATGACTTCTTCTCCCGGGCTTTCCTCGGTTCCGGCAAAAAGAGAACCGATCATGACGCAGTCCGCTCCGGCCGCCAGGGCCTTGACGACGTCGCCCGAATACCTGATTCCGCCGTCCGCGATAACCTTTTTCCCGAGACGATGGGCCACAGGGGCCACTTCCATTATGGCCGCGACCTGGGGAACCCCGATACCCGCGATAATTCGCGTCGTGCAAATCGATCCCGGACCCACGCCAACCTTTACGGAGTCGGCGCCCGCCTCTATGAGTGCCTCGGCGGCTTTCGCGGTCGCGATGTTACCGGCGACGATCGGGAGGTCAGGATAATTCTTCCGGATAAAGCGCACGGTTTCGATAACCGCCCGGGAATGTCCGTGGGCCGTGTCGGCGACGATTAAGTCGGCCCCTCCCTTGACCAGGGCTTCAACCCTTTCCGGGACGTCCTTCCCTACGCCAACCGCTGCCCCTACCCTTAGCCTGCCGTGGGAATCCTTGCATGCGCTTGGGAAATCCTTGGCTTTTTGAATATCCTTGATCGTGATGAGCCCCTTGAGTGTCCCGTTCCCGTCGACTATGGGGAGTTTTTCAACCTTGTGTCGCATCAGGATCGCCTTGGCGTCCTCCAATGTTGTCCCTACAGGGGCGGTGATAAGGTTTTCTTTGGTCATGACCTTGCTCACGGATTGGGCGTAATCGGTCACGAAACGAAGGTCCCGGTTCGTGATGATGCCAACAAGCCGCATTTTCTCATCGACAATCGGCACACCGGAAATATGGTAATGCTCCATCAACGAAACGGCTTCCTGTACGGCTGCCGTGGGGGTCAGGAAAAAGGGGTCGACAATGACCCCGGATTCCGATCTCTTCACCTTGTCGATTTCCCGTACCTGGGCCTCGGGAGTCATGTTGCGGTGAATGATCCCGATCCCCCCCTCGCGTGCCACGGCGATCGCCAGCCTGCCCTCGGTCACGGTGTCCATGGCCGCACTGCAAAGAGGGATGTTGACGGGAATCTGGGGTGTTATCCAGCTTCTGACATCCACGGCGGCGGGAACGACTTCACTGTAATCTGGGACAAGAAGGATATCATCGAAAGTGAAACCTTCATACGGGACAAAACTGTTCTCCAACACGATCCTTGCACCTCCCGGTGAAACGCTTGGCGGAAGTCTATACGAAAACCAGCTCAGGGGCAAGCGTCTTGCTGAAACGAAAAATACCTGCGGGCATGGACATTTCTGGAAAGTGTCGCCACCGCATGGCATTCCATGCACCTGCCCTCACCCACAACGCCGAGGCCTTCTCCCGACTTGACCTTCAGGTTGACAACACGGGATCCGGAGCCAAGGCCCAGGGCCTTTCCCATGGAATCCACGATCCTCGAGACGGATTCCCCCAACCTGGGAACTTGCGCCTTCAGGGCAAGGTCAATCCAGCTGATCCTCCAACCTTCCCTATGGACCCTGTCAGCTGCTTCACGAAAGAGGTCCAGGCTGAATGCGTCCCGGTATTCCTCGCTGGAAGCGGGGAAAAGAGTCCCGATATCCGGGAGCCCAGCGCCTCCAAGGATGGCATCAGAAGCGGCGTGACAAAGGCAATCCGCGTCGGAATGACCATCAAGCCCAAGCCGGCTCGGGATCCGTATTCCCCCCAGTATCAGTTTCCTGCCGGGAACGAGCGGGTGAATGTCATACCCAAAGCCGGTTCGCCATTCCAGTTGACCTGCCAAAAGGGAATGTGCCACGAAAAGGTCTTCGGGGAAGGTTACCTTGATGTTTGCCGTTTCTCCCCTTACCAGTGCGACTTGCTTTCCTGCCGCTCCCCAGGCTTCCGATTCGTCCCTGGTCCCCTTGCCGAACCGCTTCATGGCTTCGATCAGTTCCTCACGGGCGAAAGCCTGGGGGGTTTGGGCCCTGAGAATGCCCTCCCGGTCCAGGGTTTCCAGCCGATTCCCCCGGTATTGCTTCAAGGCGTCAGCCACGGGTATCACGGGGATCGCCCCGCCGGTTACCCGGGCCTTCTCGAGAAGTTCGCGGCAAAGTCCCTCCGATGCAAGCGGACGGGCCGCGTCGTGGACAAGAACGATCTTTCCGCGGGCGGCGGTTAGCCCGTTCATGACGGATGCTGAACGTTCTTCCCCGCCGGCGGCCAGAACCACGGGAATGTGAAAATGCCTGCATTTCCCCTGGAAAATCTCGAGATCCTCCGCAGGGACGACGAGGACGAGTTCATCGACGAGCGATTGCCTCGAAAGTGAATCCGCAAGGCGTGCTGACCATTCCCAAAGCTCCAGTCCCGCTGTTTGGGCATACTGCTTGGGAAGCGGTCCGCCCATCCGCTTGCCTCTGCCCGCCGCAACCAGGATGAAAGAGGCACCGGCCGTCAACGAGAAACCTCCCTGACGAAACGGCCAAAGATCATCCTCCCCGCCGAAGTCTGGAGGAGAGAGGTCACGAACACCTCTACCCTTCGTCCGATATACCGTTGTCCGTCTTCGACGACGATCATCGTGCCGTCTTCCAGGTATCCCACTCCCTGGTTGGGTTCCTTGCCTTCGCGCAGGATGTCTACAGTGAGGCTTTCCCCGGGAAGGAGAACGGGTTTCAGCGAATTCGAGAGATCATTGACGTTGAGGATCATGACCTTCTCGACCTGTGCTCTCATGTTGAGGTTGTAGTCGGTTGTGAGGATCTTTCCACCCAGTTGCTTCGCGAGGGCAAGCAGGGCTTCGTCAACGGCTTCGAGCCCCAGGTCCTTCAGTGTCACTTCGAGGACTTCCACCTGGACTTCCTTGAGCTTCTGCAGGGCGCTTACGACATCGAATCCCCTTCGTCCCCTTGACCTTTTGATCGGGTCAGTCGAATCGGCTACAGACTGCAATTCGGTCAGGACGAACCTCGGCAGGGCGATTGGGCCATCCAGGAAACCGACTTTCGCGATATCGAGGATACGCCCGTCTATGATGACGCTCGTGTCCAGGATCTTAGGGGCCGTGCCACGGCTTTCATCCGTGTAGATTTCCTCAGGTTGAGGTGATTGGGAACCTTTTAACTTTCTCCCGCGGAAGGGGAGCTTTCCCTTCAGGCCACCGAGCGAGGACCACATGTTGAGGATCTCGTCACGGCGGCGGGAGAAAATCCTGACGCCAAGGTAACCCAGCGTCAGGTTCAGCAGGACCGCGATGTAACTCCCGACGGCGGGAAGCCCTGAGAACGGCAACGCGATGAGGTTGGCGACGAGAAGCCCGACGATCAGGCCGATCACCGAGATGGCGATGTCGTGCCAGCTCGTTGACTGCAGTTGCCGTTCTGAGAATGACCCGATAAAGCTGAGGCCCTTGATGAAATAATGGGTAAGAATAAAGCCTGCGAGGGACAGGAAACCGATGAACAGAAGGTTGACCGCGATCACGTGACTCAAGGAGGCTCCAGGCCACCATCCCTGCTTGAGGACGAACTGGGCCAGCTGATATCCCGCTACTCCTCCAAGAAGGGCAAACAGGACGCGTGTTCCCGCCTTCATGATTTTCCCAAAACCTTCTGCCATGTTCTCACTCCTTTCGTTTAAGCCTTGATACCGCTAGGGGCCGGTTCGGGAAACGCTTTGCCGGGCCTCCAGGGCCGCATGCAAAGTCACCCGGTCGGCATAACCGATGGCCCCGCCAACGGGAAGCCCGTACGCGAGCCGTGAAAGACGGATTTCGAGTCCCTTCAGGGCATCGATAACCGCAAAATAGGTGAGGTCTCCTTCAACGCAAGGGTTTGTCGCTATAATCACTTCCTTGATTCCCAAATTCACGACCCGGCGACGAAGGCTGTCCAGGATCCGGGGATCAATGTCTTCCCCGTCCAGCGGAGAAACGTGACCTCCGAGGACATGGTATATTCCGCCGAAGACCGAGGCCTGCTCAAGGCAAACCAGGTCCTCGGCCGTTTCAACCACGCACAAGGTCTTCCTGTCCCTGAAGGGATCGGCGCAAACCGGACACGGATCCTCTTCCGTGAAATTTCCGCACTCGGCGCACGGATGCAGGCTCTCCTTCAGGGTCCGAACAGCCTCCGCGAAGTCACGGCTGAAGGTCTCCGGTTGTCCCAGCAGGTGGAAAACGATACGCCTGGCGCTCTTTTCACCGATGCCCGGCAGCCTGCAAAGGGCCGTGGTCAGCTTCTCGATGGGCGGAGGAAGTGACAATGGCGTCCGGCCTCCCCTACATCATTCCCGGAAAGCCCATGCCGCCCGTTATGCCGCTCATCCTCGCCCCCGCAATTTCCCTGCTCTTGCGAACGGCCTCGTTTATGGCAGCGACGATGAGGTCCTCGAGCATTTCGGTATCGTCCGGATTGACAACCTCTTTTTCAAGGCGGACCGAAATGATATCCCCCTGCCCGTTCACCGTGACCTTCACCATTCCGCCCCCGGCAAGTCCTTCTATCCTTTCGTTCGCCAGTTCTTCCTGCATCCGGGCCATGTCTGCCTGCATCTTCTGTGCCTGCTTCAGTATCTTGTCAAACTTCAACCCAATTCCCTCCTCGAAAGGTTCTTTCAATCGTGATGATAGGAAGAGCCGTTAAGTATGGATACGGCCCGGTAAACCTGTTCTGCCAGCAGGACAAGGCAAAGTTCGTGGGGAAAAGTCATCGGCGAAAGAGAGAGGGTATCGTCCGCCCTTTCGCGTACTTTCCTCGAAACCCCATAGGCCCCCCCTACCAACAGGCAAAGCCGGCCACCTGACGACTCCATTTTATTCGATAACCAGCGTGCCAGGTTAACGCTTGTCATCATTTTCCCTCTTTCGTCAAGGAGGACGAGCGTGTCCCTGGCAGTCAGCATCTTCAGGATCCTTTCACCCTCGGACTCTCTCGTGACTTCCGGGTCCTTCCCCCTGTTCTCCCTCGCCGTCTCATGGGAAACCGGCACATAACGGGAAATCCGCTTGAGGTAATCCGTAAGCATTTCCCTGAGGGCCTCCGATTTCATGCGGCCCACGCTAAGAAAAAGAAGCTTCATCCGGCCGACACTCTAGAACGGACGAGCCGCCGCAGGTCGACGGGGTCGAAAGTGTTTTTTTTCCCGCACCCAAGGCACTCCAGCTCGATCTGGGAACCGATGGAGAGGACCCGCCAAAGGTCGTTTCCGCAAGGGTGTTTTTTCCTGAGCCTGAGAATTGTCCCGGCTTCGAACGGGGCTTCGAAGGTCACGATGAAACCTCTTTCCTGGCAGATTCCTGCTTGCGGAGCGATTTGGTCCTGAGGCGCTTGACATTGAAGAGTTCCTGCCTTTCCCTCTCGGAGAGGGTCTCCCTAATCCTTTTCAAATCCCTCTCCAGTGAAGGCAGGAGAAGGTGCTGGAGAGTGTTGATCTTTTGCAGCGTTCTCTTCATTTCTCTTTCCAGGGCCTGGAGCTTGGCCTTCTTGTTGATGAACTCCCATACGAGAGTTTTCCCATCTTCCAGCGACTTCAGGAGATCGTCAAGGTTCAGGGATGCCAGGGCCGGGTCGTAGGCGAGGCTTTCATTCTCCGCCGCCAGCCCCTCGTAAGGGTCCGAGAATTGCGGGTAGCGGCAGCCCATCAGGGTGTGAAGAGTCGAACGAATTTCCAACGGCGGGGAAACAGGCTTGAGGACCCTCAGTGCGAAATGCCCGTCGAAAATGCGAACAAGGGAATAGGAAAAAGACAGTTTCCCGCAAAGTTCCCGGAAGCGGCGTTCGATTTCCTTGAAAAGGCGCCGATCTTCCTCTATGGCACGGATTAAGGCATCCCGCTTTTTTTCCAGGAGCAGTTTGCCGTACTGTACGACTCCGATTTGCCTCCTCAGGGATAGGAGTTGATCCCTGGTCGGGGGACGATTCATGGCCTAGGCTCCCTCTCCCCTGCCCAAGCGGCTCGATACGAGCTCTTCCGGAAGCCTGTAGAGTTCGGATACGGGAAGGCCGGACAGGGATTCCCATGCTTCTTCTAGTGAAGATGCGAGGTTGCGGCGCGACTCCCCCTGGTTCACGAACTTCTTCTCGAATGAAGCTCCGAACCTGATATAGCGATGCTCCAGGGGCGAAAGGCCCTCTTCGCCCACGATCAGCTTTAGTCGTTCAAGTTCGCGTGAGCGCGCGTAAGCCGCGTAAAGCTGGTCTGCCATCGAGCGATGCTCAGGTACGGTCCGGCCTTTGCCGATTCCTTTGTTCATGAGCCGGCTAAGGCTGGGGAGGACGTTCACAGGCGGATAGACGTTTCGGTCGTGCAGGTTCCTGTCCAGGACGATCTGTCCCTCGGTTATATAGCCAGACAGGTCTACGACAGGGTGGGTCATGTCATCGTCGGGCATGGTGATGATGGGTATCTGCGTGACGCTCCCGCCGCATCCGTGGACACAGCCTGCCCTTTCATAAAGGCTCGCCAGGTCCGAGTACATGTATCCCGGGAATCCGCGCCTTCCTGGAACTTCTTCCCTTGCCGCGCTGATTTCCCGCAGGGCTTCACAATAGTGAAGCATGTCTGTCATGACGACCAGCACGTCGTAGCCCTTCTCGAACGCGAAATACTCGGCCACGCTGAGGGCCATGCGAGGGGTCAGGAGACGCTCGACCGCCGAATCGCTCGCAAGGTTGATGAAAAAGACCCCGTTATCCAGGGCGCCGGTTTTTTTGAAATCGTCGAGAAAATAGGCCGCTTCCCTGGCCGTGATCCCGATTGCCGCAAAAACGACAACGAAGGATGTCTCTTTCCCGGGGACCCTTGCCTGCCTGACGATCTGGGCGGCAAGACGGTTGGCCGGCAGCCCCGCACCTGAAAAGATGGGGAGTTTCTGGCCCCTGACGAGGGTGTTCATCAGGTCAATCGTCGAGATCCCCGTCTCTACGAACGCGTTCGGGCTTGTCCTGGCCACCGGGTTCAGGGGCAGGCCGTTCACCGGAATCGTTTTTTCCACGAAGCCGAGCGGGACGCCGTCAAGGGGGCGCCCCCGGCCATCCATGACACGCCCCAGAAGGGACACTCCGACCGGTATGCGGACGATATCCCTCTCGAGCCAAACCGTCGTTCCCCCCGAGTGGAGTCCCATCGTTCCCTCGAAAACCTGTATCGCGCACAGGTCGCCGTCAACCTGGAGGACCTGGCCGGTCCGCAACCCGTCAGGGGTCTCGATAAGCACTCTCTCGCCGAACCCGGCTTCACGGACCCCTGAAACCAGGAGAAGGGGCCCGACGATTCCCTTCACGGAACGGTATCCTTCCCTGTAAAGTTTCATCTGACGACCACCTCGATTTTCCCAAGGTCTTCACCTGTGGCAAGGGTCCATTCGGCGGCCTCACCTTCGAATTCGGGGTCCGGGGTTCCCCTGAGCCTGAGAAGCCCGGCCCTGAAGGGGAGATCGGAGAACTGTTCGAACAGGACGCCCTGCTGGAGTCGTTCCCTGACCATTTCATCGAGTGTCCGCATTGTTGCAAGCAATCCTTTCATCTTGGCAAGGGAGCAGAACGCGTCAACGCTGTCAAACGCGTTTTGCTGGAGGAAAACGACCCGGAAGAGTTCGGAAAGGCTCAACGTCCACTTGTCCTGTTCGGATAAACCGTCTCTTCCGACCAACTGGACAAGTTCAAGAAGGGTCCTCTCCCTGGCGAGCGTTTCCGAGAGGAAAAGGCGAAGGTGCGCCCACTTCTCCCCCAGTTCTTCCAGGAACATACGGGACAGGGATTCGTCGTAGAGAGTGTAGCTGTTCTGCCAATTGATCGCGGGGAAATGCCTCTGTTGGGCAAGAGTCTTGTCCAGGGCCCAGAAGGTGCCGGAGAGACGCAGGCTTGACTGTGTCACCGGTTCGGAAAAATCTCCCCCGGGAGGGCTAACGGCGTTGATAACCGAGATGGACCCCTCTTCATCTCCCGGTCCCAGGGTCTTGACCCTTCCTGCCCTTTCGTAGTACTGGGCCAATCGTGTTCCAAGGTAAGCGGGATACCCTTCCTCTCCGGGCATTTCTTCCAGCCTTCCGCCTATTTCGCGCAGCGCCTCTGCCCACCTGGAAGTCGAATCGGCCATGATCGCCACCGCGTATCCCATGTCCCTGTAGAATTCGGCAATCGTCATTCCCAGGTATATGCTGGCTTCCCTTGCGGCCACCGGCATGTTCGAGGTGTTGGCCACCAGCACCATGCGTTCCATAAGGGGAATGTTGTGGTATGGGTCCATGAGCGTCGGGAATTCCTCAAGGACTTCCGTCATCTCGTTTCCCCTTTCCCCGCAGCCGATGTAGACGATAACGTCTGCATTGCACCATTTCGCAAGGGATTGCTGGGTGACCGTTTTCCCCGTCCCGAAGCCCCCGGGAATGACCGCCGCCCCGCCGAGGGCCATCGGGAAAAGCGTGTCGAGAATTCGTTGCCCCGTCAGGAGAGGCCTGTTGAAAGGAAGCCTGGAGGCGAAAGGCCGCCCCTTCCGGACTTCCCACCGGTGGGACAGGGTGATCTCCGTTCCGTCCTCCAGGCGGCATACAGGCTCTCTCAGTGTCACGCGGCCCGCGGGCGCGATCCATTCAACCCTTCCCCGGAGAGCGTTCGGAGGAAGCTTGAGTTTGTGGAGGATGCGTGCCCCTTCAGGCAGGGTCCCGATTGTCTCACCTGCCTGAGCCGGGTCCCCTGCCCGCAAAGCGGGGGAAAACTCCCAGGCTTTATTTTCGTCAAGGGTTCCGATGTTTGCTCCCCTTCCGATGTACAACCCACTCTCCCGCAGCCTTGCCAGGGGGCGCCCGATCCCGTCGAGGACGCTGCCCAACAGGCCGGGGCCGAGCTCGACAGAGAGAAGTTCCCCGGAGAAGACGACAGGTTCACCGACCCTCATACCGGCAGTCTCTTCGTAAACCTGGATATCGACTTCCTTTCCGCGGATACGAATGACTTCGCCCAGCAACGATTCCCGCCCAGCATGGACAATCTCGAACATCCTCACGGGAAAGTCGACGGCTGCCCGAACGACCGGCCCCGATATTCCGATGACACTGCCTGTGTTGTTCATGCCCTCACCTCAGCCAAGGGAAGATTTCAGGCCTGGAAAGGTTATCCAGACGGGTTTCTGCATTTTCAAGAGCCTTTGCCGGATAAAGTCGGGGACCTTTTCAAACCACTCCTGCTCGACGATAAACAAAGAGACGTTTCCCTCCAGCAAGGCCCGCATGTTCTCCCCGAGAGACGCCGGGTCTTCGCAGACGTAACGCTCGAATCCCATGAGTCCCCAGAGGTCTACGAACACCTGCTCCCCAATCACAACCACCTTTTCCGGTTGCCGGGCCGTCATGAAAGAGGTCCCTCCTCAAGAACGTCGATCAGGCGGCGGCAGATTTCATTTGGAGTGTGCTCGAGCGCGAGTCCCACGGCCAGGATATTGAGATTCTGCCATTCGAGGAGAAGGCGCGAAATGAAGGACACCGAAACCTCGAAACCAAGAAGGTTTCTGCGGTAAAGAAAGGATTGCCATCGCCAGAAAGCGGTGTTGAATTCCCCCTGCAATGAAAGGGGAGAACCCTTTTCGAGGCTGTCGGGATCGATTCCCCTGTTCCAGGGGGTTCCTTCGACGAGCGCCTTGATCGAACGAGCGCTCTCCAGCCTTTCCAGGGGAAGCGATCTTCCATAGGGTAAGAAGGAAACCGAGCCTTCCGTTCGTCGGCCGCTTTCCCTTTGCTTCCTGAACCAGATGCCAATATTCCAAAGATCGACGGATCTTCCAAGGACTTCCTGGGCGGTCTCGCTGCCTGCTCCGCTGATCTTGGTGAAAAGCTGGTGCAGGTGATCCAGGTAGGCGGTCAACAGTTGGCGTTCCGCATGGGGCAGCGGTTCGCCGGCTTGCCGGGCCGCCAGTGCCTCTCCCAGGGCCAGGGCAAGGGCCTTCCCGTTAGCCATGCATTTTTCCCTGGCATCCAGAACCGAACTTGCGGTCCAGAGGGTTCCGAAAAAATCAGTCCCCAGTTCCCCGTAGCCATGCCAGGAAGGAGTCTTTGCGGGATCCCTGCCCAAAGACAGGCCTCGAAGGACCAGGCGGCTATTATGGAGGTCGGACCGGGTTGTTACAACCTTGACCAATTCGCGTGGCTCTCCCTGGGCAAGGCGTACGGTCGCGCGGATCTTTTCTGCGACTCCAATCGAGACGGCCATCTCGATTCGTGCGAGAGGGGAAGCTTCGATCGTGACGAGGTGGGCGCGGTAACTTTCGGCGTAGATGGAGTCGAGCAGGAATAGCTCGAGGTCCCGGATTGTGCCCTGCGCGAGCCTGCAAAGATCCCGGTACTGAATGAAGGAACCCAGCCTCGCCCTGAGGCGGGCGTTAAGATAGCCGTAATTCTGGGAGAGGTTCCTGGACATCTTCCACGAGAGTTGCCAAAGTCTTGGACAGGTTTTCGATCATTACCGGCTTGAGCCTGGTCCACCTTGTCTGCAGGGAATTATCGACGAGGCATGCCCCGTTCTCCGCTTCGACTGCTATCGCACCGCCCCACGCGAGGGCGGGCGTCTCTTCAACAAGGACCACGCGGGGATCCTCCTCAAGGAGGACGGCCTCCCCGGGGGCAACCCTCAGGACGGCCTTTTCGGCCGCGAGAGCGCCAAGAGCCTCATGGGCCAGTCCGTTCAAGACGGCCCGGTAAAGGGCCCTGTTCGCCCGCAGTCCCTCCAGGCGAGTTTTTACACTCTCTTCGAGGAGGCCCACGATGCCTGAAATGTCCTCAAGGACACGCGTGCGCATTTTCCTGAAGGCCGACTGCCTTGCAGCGGCGACTTCAGCCTTGAATTCGCTCGCCTGCTTTTCCCTTAACAACTGGACCTTCGATTCGACCTCCATCCTTCTTTCGGCGATGAGAGAGGAAAAATCCCTCTCGTAAGCCTCTTTGAGGGATTCGATCTTCCTGGCGTATTCATCGCGAAGGGCACGCTTGAAGGAATCGAGCGCTTCCCTCTCGTTCCCGGCCAAGCCGTTAGGGACCATGAGACCCGCCGGGTTCAGGCAAGCTGGAGGATCATCATGATGGCGACAACGAAACCAAGGATGACGATTGTTTCCGGAATCGCCTCAAGGATGATCATCGTGCCGGAAGTTTCCGGCTTTTCAGCAACCGTTCCGGCTCCCGCTGAACCGATCTTGGCCTGGGCATAAGCTGTCGCAAGGGCCGGGATACCGATTGCCAAGGATGCGGCAAGAGCTAGCAAGGCTTTTTCCAAGAGTCTCTCCTCCTTGAGAAGGGGCGGAATTCTTTTCCGCCTCCTTGATAAAACTTGCTGAAAAACTCGACGTAATGGAGTCGGGCCGAATGCAGCCCGGATCCTCCGATCGCCAGGACAAAGTTCAGAAGGTGGATGACGAGGGCCATGAGTATTCCAAAAACCGACAGGCCCATGACATCGACGAATCTTGTCGCCACGACCGCCAGTATCGCTGAAGATAACCCGATTGCCGCTATACGGACGTAGCTGAGGACGTTCCCCAGGGCGCTGAAAGCCTCGATGAGCCCTCCTATTTTCCCTCCGGCAAGCAATAGGGCCGTGCCGACGACAAGAAGGACTACATTCGCCGAGAAAAGCGGGCGAGGCAGGTTCAACCTCACGATAAGGAGAAGTCCGACGAGGGAGAGAAGAACGATAAGGGACCCGAGCCTTTCCATCCAGAGATGGTGGTGTTTATGCCGGATCCCTTCAAGGAATCCCAGGAAAAGACCGATCGATATGTGCGCGAGTCCAAGTGCGATCGTGAAGACCAACACGGGCAGGACCGCGTGTGACCTTTCGACCCATAAGGGGTCCATGTGGAAGAGACGGTGCCCGATATCCCCGAAAAATTCCCCGAAAGTGAAACCCCAGGCAATACTCCAACCGCTGATCCACAAGAGGATTTTTCCCGCCGGGGGAAGCAGGCGGTGCTTCTTGTTCCTGGAAAGCCAAAATCCTAGGAGCGCAATGAGGATCCCGTATCCGGCGTCCCCGACCATGCAGCCTGAAAAAAACGGGAAAAACACGGCGACAAGAATCGTCGGGTCGATACCCCTGTAGAGAGGATGAGGCATAAGCTTTAGCAAAAGCTCAAAGGGTTGAACGGCAGAGGGGTTGGTAAGACGTGCGGGAACGTGGTGCCATTCGTCCGAGGAGGGATATCTCCACTGTACCAGGACCCTGTCACCGTAACGTTCCTTGAGGAGGGCGACGATGGATTCCAGGGAGTCCGCAGGAACCCATCCCTCGATCAGGAAGGTGTCTCCGCGCGTTTGGCTCCTCGATTCCACGACGGCTTCCTCAAGCCTCTCGTCCAGGAGAATGTAAAGGGAAGCGAGCCGGGGCCCCCACTCTTCCCTTGCTTTGGAAATTTCCTCGGTAAGCGTTTCCAGGCGCAAGGCGGTTGCCCTGAGTCCTTCCTCTACAGCGATGAGAGACTCCCTTGTCGATTCCCGCTGGAATCCCTCCGGGGCCTTCCATGGCACGGCCCCCTGAAGGCGAAGGATTTCCGTTGCATCTTCGGCAAGAGGCCTTTCGATGCTAATCGCCAGGACGGATTGTCCCTTCTCGGGGTTCAGCGCATGAAACCGGAGCGCGTCGCGGGATTCCTCCCGGTCTGGGGAAAGTTTCTGGATTCTCGCTCGAATGGCCGACAGGGTTTTCTGGATGGAGGCTTCCTTGATCCACCAGAGCACAAGATCCCTTGTCGAGGAATCCTCCGAGGAGACGAAGGGGACAAAATGGAAGACCACCTGGTGTGCCCTTTTCAACTCGCCGAGCGCAAAGGCAAGACGCCGTTTTTCCTCAAGGAGGCCTGCCAGTCTCAGCCGAAAGGAATCAAGGCTCCTGTCTATCTCGAGAACGACACCCTCTATTCCGAGGTCGACCCTTTCCCTGGCCTTATCCAGGACCTCATCGGTCAGAAGGGACCATCCCTTCCATTCCAGGGCTTCCAACATTCCAAGGACCTTTGCTCGGGTGAACTTGAGAGTTTCTTCCTCTTTCGACGGGGCGTAAACTTCCGCAGGGGAAACAACATGGAGTAGGCCGAAATCATGCAATGTCTGCACGACGTCGGGCCTTTCCTGCGTAAGGCCCCATACGGCGAGTCTCATCATTTCGCAGATCAAGGCGATGCCGCCTCCGTATCGGTGGTAATCCTGCAAAGGATATCCAGGCTGTTGCGTGCCATTTCACCAATCAGCAAATCCCTGTCGAAACCCGTCACGAATTCCTGGTAGCGGCTTTCGAGTAGATCGTCAACTGACCTCATGATCTCCTCCCGCTTCGAAAGGGCTTCGTCACGTTCCTGGTGCACACGCCGGAGGGTGTTGGCTTCCATTTCATCCAAGCGTTCGATGACTTCCCTCCGCCGATCCTCCAGAGTGGCCTCTTCCTGCAAAAATGAGGCCTCCAGATCCTTCCTGTAGGCCTCGATTTCCAATTCCGCCGGCCAAGCCTTCAAGTGGCTGGACTTGTTATCATCCTTTTTCGTCATGGTTTCTCTTCTCCATCATGTGTTCGAAGAACGCTCCCCTGTCTATGATCCCGATAAGCCTTCCATTCTCGACCACGGGCAGGCGCTTGATCCTCTTTCGGATCATCATGTCCGCCACGGTGACCAGGCTTGCGGAAGGTTCGACGAAATAAGGGTGGGGATTCATGAGCTCACCCACCGTCCTGTTGGCTACGGTTGCAAGCCTTTCAACGAGGCTTCCCTCTGAACTGTCAAGGAAGGAGCTTTGAGCCAGAAACTCCAGGTATGTTGGAAAGGCAGCCTGCAGAATGTCGGTCTCCGATAGGAAACCGACAAGGACCCAATCGTCCTTGACGACCGGAAGCCCGGTCAAACGCTGGTTGTAAAGTGCATGCAGCGCGTCCTCTACCCGGTCGCGCTCCGTCACGGCAGTCAGGTCCTTGTGCATGATCTCGTGAGCCTGCGAGTTCATCCGTGCAGCTCACCATCCTTCCAGTGGTCAAGGCCGAAACGTTTCAATAGGACGAGGGCTGCGAAAAGCGCCAGTCCCAGGTCCTTCCTGAATCGCGCCCGTGGTTCCTGGCACAGCCTGAAGAGCCATTCCAGCCCCAATTTCTGCATGAGTGACGGGGCCCTCCTGAGCTTTCCCGAAAGTACGTCGAAGCTGCCCCCCACGCCCATCGCGACGACATGCCCAAGAGAAGGCAGGTTCCTGCGGATGAACATCTCCTGTTGGGGTACGCCCAGCCCGACGAGAAGGATCCGGGTGCCGGCCTCCCTGATCTCCCGGCAGACCGACTCTTCCTCATCCTTGCTGAAGTATCCATGACGGGTTCCGGCAATCACCATGCCGGGAAATTTCTGGGAAAGCCTGCTCGCAGCCTCGGTCGCCACTCCTTCCCTGGCACCGAGAAAGAATATCGGGCTCTTTTCGGAAGCGGACAGCCTGCATAGCTGCTCCACAAATTCGACACCCGGGATACGCTGCTGGACGGGTGTACCAAGAAGGCGAAGAGCCTGGATGAGGCCCATTCCATCCGGAAGGACAAGATCGGCTTCGCGCGCGATCGCCCTGTAGTTCCTGTCGTAACGGCTTCTCAGGGCCGCAAGGGCATCAGGGGTGACGATGACGTACCCCCTGTTACCGAAGGCGACCCATGACTTGACCTTTGAGATGGCGAAGTTGAGCGAGACGTTGTCAACCCGTATGCCCCACAGGGAGGGATTGCGCCCGTTTTCCCTGTTCGTCGCGGAGAGGATCTTTCTCGCGGCAGGAACGACGAGAAGGACTATGGCAGCCGTCGCGGTGGCCGCCGCGGCATAAAAAAGATCCATCTGGGCCAGTGCGATGGCAAGGGCGAAAGAAGAGCAGATACCCGCGACGAAACGGACGGCCGAAGGATGGTCGAGGCCGCGGTCAACGAGTTTTCGGTATAGCGACATGTTCGCCTGGGGATGGCTCGCGACTGCCCGGCTGACTATCTGGAGCGAAAATTCCATGATGGGCAGGGCAAAAAGCCCTATCGGCAGGACCATCAAGGTCGTGAAGGCAATGCCCTTGCTGACTCCTATCGTAGATGCTCCCGCCGCAAGCATTCCCCACATGGCGGCAAGGGGTTCCCCCAGCCTGCGGTAAACCTGTCCGTGGCGGCTCCAGAAGATTGCGAGGAAAAGTAGCGCTGCCGTTCCGAGATAGAAGGATTCGGAAAAAGCCCGGGTCGCCGGGAAACTCACCAGGAGAACGAGGCTCCAGCAGGTTGCCAGGAGATAGCCCGCAAGGCCGGGGATCTGGTCGAGCTCCTGCATGAGGAGGGGGAAGAAGCCCATCCAGAGGGCTGTCACGATCACGGAGACGAGGGGCGAAAGGTAAAGGTAACGTCCTTCCGGGAGACCGATGAAAAAGATGCGGGGCCCGAAAAGCGCAATCGCCGCGCCAAGGACAAGGTAGGCCCATCTCAGGTCCCGGTTGCGGTAGATTCTCTGGCAGATTCCGATCAGGCAGGCCCCGGAAGCGGCGGAAACGATCAGTCTAACTGTCGGGCTCCCGGAAACAAGCCCGAAAACCAGCCAGCAGGCGACGAAGAGGATGTCCTTCATGTATTCGTACTGGTCACGCTCAAGGAAGCGGCGCAGCATTCGCTGGAACGCCACGCAAGCGATCCCAATAATTCCCAGCTGGTATAGGATGTCCCATTGAACCACGACAGGTGACATCGATATCCCCCTTAACGGCACGAAAAATGTAGCCCTTTTGGGGCCGAATTCGCAATTATTTTATCACAAGAGGGTGGGAAAGTGTGATGAGAAGCGGGCTGGTTCCATCCCCGACGGGTGTCGGGGATGGAACCGGGTTTTTCTCATCGAATCTCCTGCAGGCCTCCCATGTAGGGGACAAGCGGCTCGGGGATCCTGACCGATCCGTCTTCCTGCTGGTAGTTTTCCATCACGGCGATCAGGCACCTTCCTATGGCGATGCCCGACCCGTTCAGAGTGTGGACGAACCGTGTCTTTCCGTTTTCCTTCGAACGGAAACGCGTGTTCATCCGCCTGGCCTGGAAATCCTCGCAATTGCTGCATGAGCTGATTTCCCTGTATTTGTCCTGTGAAGGGAGCCAGACTTCAAGATCGTAGGTCTTGCTCGAGGCGAAGCCCATGTCCCCGGTGCAAAGGCAGATGACCCGGTAAGGCAATCCAAGTATCTGCAGGACTCTTTCCGCGTTGTTGGTGAGTTTCTCGAGTTCTTCGTAACTGTTATCCGGGTGGACGATCTTGACCATCTCGACCTTGTCGAACTGGTGCTGCCTCAGCATTCCCCTGACATCACGCCCGTAACTGCCCGCTTCCCGGCGGAAGCAGGGGGTATAAGCGGTCAGGTTGATCGGGAGTTCTTCCTCGCGGATGATTTCGCCGGCCCTGAGGTTGGTCAGCGGGACCTCCGCTGTCGGAATGAGCCACAGGTCATCCCCTTCGCACCGGTACAATTCCTCGGAAAACTTGGGGAGCTGGCCGGTTCCCCTCATTGTTGCCGAATTGACCATGAAGGGGGGTTCCACTTCCTCGTACCCGTGCTCGCGAGTATGAAGATCCAGCATGAAATTCAATAGAGCCCTTTCGAGTCTCGCTCCTGCGCCCTTCAGGACAGTGAACCGGGCCTGGGCGAGTTTCGCGCCCCTGTCGAAATCCAGGATTCCGAGGCTTTCACCGATTTCCCAGTGCGGACGGGCCTCAAAGGGGAAAGCAGGGGGTGTTCCCCATCGGCGGACTTCAGGGTTGTCGTTTTCGTCTGCACCTACCGGGACCGACCCATGAGGCATGTTCGGGAGCTGGAGAAGGAGCGACTCGAAGCGCGTTTCGACTTCGGCCAGCTCGGAATCAAGCGCCTTGACACGCGCACCCGCGTTTCTGAGCTCCTCCATGAGCGGCGCCTTGCCTGGGTCGTCCTTCTTGAGGGCCGCTACTTTCCTTGATCCCTCGTTTCGCATGGCTTTCAAGGCCTCGACCTCGTTCAGGAGTTCCCTCCTTCGCCCCTCAAGTTCCAGGGCTTCCTCCAGGGGCCAAGAGGCATGGCGGTTCGCCAGCATTTCCCTGATCGCGTCCGGGTTTTCTCTAATAAGCCTGGGATCGAGCATGGATCAGGCCTCCCCTGCCCGCCTGACTTCCCGTAGGAGGTCAGCCATTTCGAGGGCGGCCAGGGCTGCGTCGGAGCCCTTGTTGCCCGCCTTGCTGCCCGCCCGCAGGAGTGCCTGCTCGAGATTCTCGGTCGTCAGGACGCCGAAGGCCACGGGGATTCTCTGGTCAAGCGAGATCAGGGCAAGTCCCTTTGAAACCTCACCCGCCACGAAATCAAAATGGGGGGTGTCTCCACGGATGACGGCACCGAGTGCGACGATGGCGTCGTAACGTCCCCCAAGGGCTATTTCCTTGACTGCAAGCGGGGTCTCCCATGCGCCGGGTACCCAGAATACGTCGATATCCTGCGCCTTTACGCCATGCCTGAGAAGGGCGTCCTTCGCTCCTTCCAGGAGTTTCCCGGAGATGAGCTCGTTGAAGCGAGAGATGACAACCGCGAACCGAAGCCCCGAACCGATCAGTTTGCCTTGGAATGTCTGCATGATTTCCCTCTCCCCTCTGAAGGAGTCTTATTATTCGCCTGTCGTTTCCGCCGGGGGTTCCTCAAGGTGCAGGAGGTGACCCATCTTTTCCTGCTTTGCGTGGAGATAGAAAGCGTTGAAAGGGTTTGCCTCCACTTCCAGGGGAACCCTTTCGGTGATTTTAAGCCCATAACCCTGCAATCCGACTATTTTCCGCGGGTTGTTGGTCAGTATGCGGATGCTTTTCAGTCCGAGATCTGCCAGGATCTGTGCCCCGACTCCATAATCACGGAGGTCGGGATCGTAGCCGAGAGCCACGTTCGCTTCCACGGTATCCAGCCCTTTCTCCTGGAGTTCGTAGGCTTTCAGCTTGTGGAAAAGGCCTATTCCGCGGCCCTCCTGCCGCATGTAGAGAATGACGCCCCTTCCTTCCCGGCGGACAAGTTCCATGGCTTTGTGAAGCTGCGGGCCGCAGTCGCAGCGGAGGGATCCCAGGACATCACCGGTGAAGCATTCCGAATGAACCCTGACAAGGACATCTTCCTGTTCCTTCACATCCCCCATCACTAGGGCAATGTGGAGCATGTCTTCGTCATCGTCCAGAACGAAATGGTAGGCATGCGCCAGGAAATCACCATAGACGGTCGGGAGGGATACGCTTGCGACTCTTTCCACGAGCTTGTCCCTCATGTGTCGGTAACGGATGAGGTCCTCGATCGAGATGATGCGGAGATCGTGCCTGTCCGCGAACTCGAGGAGTTGGGGCAGGCGTGCCATGGAGCCGTCTTCGTTCATGATCTCGCAGATCGCTCCCGCGGGGTTCAAGCCCGCCAGGCGAGCCATGTCCACGGAGGCTTCCGTATGGCCGGCACGTTTAAGCACCCCGCCTTTTTTTGCGGCCAGGGGAAAGATATGTCCCGGCCTACGCAGGTCTTCCGGCCTGGATTCCGGGCTGGCGAGGACTCGTGCGGTCCGGGCCCTTTCCGCGGCGCTGATCCCAGTCGTCGTTCCTTCAGCGGCATCGACGCTCACGGTGAAGGCGGTTCCGTGCGGATCGGAACTTTCCTTTACCATGAGGTCGAGCTTAAGGCGGCGGGCCTGGTCCGTCGTGACAGGGACGCACAGAAGCCCGCGGGCATGGGTCACCATGAAGTTGATGTCCTCCGGCCTGGCAAGTTCCGCGGCCATCACGAGATCCCCTTCATTCTCCCTGTCCTCGTCATCCACGACGATGACCATTTTCCCCAACCGAATATCCTCAAGGGCATCTTCTATCGCGTGGAAAATTCGTCCCTCCGGTTTGCAGATCATTTTGAATCCTCCTCGTTTTTTCCGCTTAAAGCCAGCCTTCCTGCTGGAGCATTTCCCACGATATTCCCGACAAAGGGGCGTTTGCCTCGGGGAGAGCCGCGCGGGGGGTCAGCAATTGCCTGACATATTTGGCGATGATATCGGTTTCCAGGTTAACGGCCGCGTTCCTGGATAGTTGCCCGAGGGTCGTCCTGCGCAGGGTTTCCGGAATGAGCCCGACCGAAAAAAGTCCCTTGGGGGCATCGGAATCGATAACCGTCAGGCTGACCCCGTCAAGAGCCACGGATCCCTTCGGGACGATCTGCAGGACGAGTGCCGTGTCGGCTGAGAACGTCATGCGGCGCGTTCTTCCGCTTCCTTCCGTCGCGGTCAGGGTGCATAGGCCGTCAATATGTCCCGTGACCAGGTGGCCGTCGAGACGCCCGCCCAACTGCATGGCCCGCTCGAGGTTTACCCGGTCTCCCGGCTTGAGCTTGCCGAGCTTCGTCCTAGCAACCGTTTCTTCCATCATTTCGGCCTTGAAAGAGGCTTTCCCGTGGCTGACGACCGTCAGGCAGGCACCCATGACAGAAACGGATTGCCCATCCTTGAGGGAAGGGGAAAGTTCGGGGGCCAGGATTTCAAGGGTCGTGACCTCTCCGGGTGAGCCGATCCCGGAAACGCTTCCTACTTCTTCTATAAGGCCGGTGAACATTTCGGTTTGACCTCCAGCCATAGATCTCCTTCGACTTGCTTTATTCTAGCAGGCGACAGGGCTATTGCTTCTCCCATGTGGTCAAGGGAGAGTTCTCCCGCAAGCTGAAGCCCTCTTCCGAGGAAAAGCGGGGCGACAAAGAGGGAATATTCGTCAACCGCCTGTGCCTTCACGAACGCGCTGATGACGGAGCTGCCCCCTTCAACGAGAAGGGAGGAGATCCCTTCCGCCGCGAGAGCGGAGAGAATGTCTTCGACCGAAGGCCTGGTGCCCCCTTCGGCAGAGGGCACTCTCCTGATCCGGGCACCGCGGCGTTCGAGGGAAATGGCCTTGTCCTCGGGGGCTTCTTCGCTTGCCAGGAACAGGCACTTGCCGTCTCCGACGATTCTTGCCTGAGGCGGGGTGCGAAGCTGGCTGTCAAGGACCACCCGCAAGGGGGATTTTCCCTCGACAAGGCGTACTGTAAGTTCCGGGTCGTCCGCAAGGACGGTTCCGACTCCGACAAGGACGGCATCATGCTCGGAGCGCAGCAGGTGTGCCTTGCTACGGGAAAGCGGCCCGCTGATCCACTTGCTTTCTCCCCCAGAGAGGGCGATGTCCCCGTCAAGGCTCATGGCAGCCTTGACCGTCACCCAGGGCCGTTTCAGGGTCATGGCCCTGATGAACCCCCGATTGAGCCATTTGCACTCGTTTTCTAGGATGCCCGTGAACGTTTCCACGCCCGCATTTTCGAGGAAGGCGAGTCCCTGGCCGTTGACTTCCGGGTTGGGGTCCCTCATTCCCGTAACGACTCTCGCGACTCCAGCCTCCACAAGTTGCGGGGCGCAGGGAGGCGTTTTCCCGAAGTGAGAGCAAGGTTCCAGGTTGACGTAGGCGGTCGCTCCGGCAGCCCTTTTCCCGGCCATCCTCAAGGCTTCCACCTCGGCGTGCGGTCCTCCGTACCTTCGGTGGTAACCCCACCCGACGACCTTGCCTTCGTTCACGAGCACACACCCTACCCTTGGGTTGGGGCTGACGCTACCCGTTCCCCTTTCGGCAAGGCTGATGGCCATGCGCATGAAACGTTCGTGGACGACTCTTTCCATCGCTTTCATCCCGTTGCCCCTTCCAGGTGCCTGATGATTCGGTGCGCGAGATCCAGGCCGATTCCGGGTATCGAGGAGGCCAGGACCTCGGGTTTTGCGGAGGCGATCCTCTGTATGCTGCCAAACTGCGAGAGAAGGGCCGCGGCCCTCTTCTTCCCTATTCCCGGGACTTCTTCCAGCGCTGAGCGCAGGTTCCTGCTGTCCCTCTTCCGCGTATGGGCTGAAACGGCGAATCGGTGTGCTTCGTCCCGTAGTCTCTGGAGAAGTTGAAGGGCTGGGTTGTCCCTCCCCGGCAAGAGCGGGGTTTCGCCAGAAAGAGTGTATATTGCTTCTTCCTGTTTTGCCAGCGCGACAACGGGTATTTCTCCCAGCCCCAGGTCCGTTAGTGCTCTTTCCGCGAAACGAAGCTGCTGGATTCCGCCATCGATGACAATAAGCTGGGGAAGCGGTTCCTGCCCTTTGACAGAACGGCTGTAGCGGCGTTTCAGCGTTTCCTCTATAGAACGGAAATCATCGATTCCTTCGACTTCCCTTATCGCGAATTTCCTGTAAAGGCTTGGGTTGGGGATTCCCTGTTCGAACACGACGACCACCCCGTACGTTTCCTTGCCGGCAAAGTGCGATATGTCGAAACAGTCGATCCTCCAAGGGGCGGAAGGCAGGCCCAGGAGTTGCTCCAGGCCGAGGAAAGCCTCCCAGGTATCCTTGTCCAGGTCCTCCCTGAGAACCCTGTTCCTTTTTTGGCGGGTGTAGTGCCAGATCGACCTGATCGTGTCCCTCAAGCGCGCAGCCTCTTCGAAGCGGAGGTCCCGCGCGGCCTTGTCCATCCTGCGCCGCAGGCTCTCCACGAGATCCGTTACCCTACCGCTGAGAAGCAGTGCGAGATCGGCGACGGTTTCGGCGTACCGGGTTTCGGTGCAGTACCCAACGCAGGGGGCGGGGCACCTCATGAGGGCGTGCCTGACGCAGGGCCGGCCGGGTACGGGTGGGCACGGGGCTGGGGACTTGCAGGTTCGGAGAGGGAAATGACGTTCGATCAGGCGGGTCAGCTGGCGCAATTCGCCAACCCTCGTGAAAGGGCCAAAGTAGGAAGCCCCGTCGTCCGTTTTGTTCCGAGTGATTTCCAGGCGCGGGAAGCTTTCTTTCGTCAACTTGATCCAGGGATACCTTTCTCCCATCTTCAGCTCGACATTGAAGAAAGGCTTGTAGCGGCGGATCAGTCTTGATTCGACGATAAGCGCTTCCGCTTCGGATTCCGTGCGGATGAAAGACAGGTCGGAAATCTCCTCCACGAGCTTCCTGAGCCTCGGGGAGGCAAAGCCTCCATGCCTGAAGTAAGAGGCGACCCTCTTGCGAAGGTTCTTGGCCTTTCCCACGTAAATAACCTTGCCAAGGGCATCGTGCATAAGGTACACCCCAGGGCGCAAGGGCAATTTCCCGACCTTTTCCTTAAGTTCCCTGCTCGCCAATTGGCGTTCCTCCATCTTGTCGTTGGCGGATTCCCTGAAATACTATGGAAAACCCTCCCCGCATAGTATAGGATAGCGACAACAAGTCAACGAAGAGGAGGTTTTTCCCATGAAGCTATATAACGACCTGACCCGTAAAAAAGAAGAGTTCGTTCCCATCGTTCCGGGAGAAGTTCGGTTCTATGTCTGCGGCCCCACGGTCTACGACTTTTTCCATATAGGCAACGCAAGGCCCTTCATCGTCTTTGATGTCATGCGCCGCTATCTTGAATCAACCGGAATGAGGGTCATCTACGTCCAGAATTTTACGGACATCGACGACAAGATGATCAACCGGGCTCATGAACTTGGGATCACTGTCCCGGAGCTTGCGGAAAGGTTCATTGGAGAGTACTACGAGGATGCCGATGCCCTTGGGATCCATAGGGCATCGGTGAACCCGAAGGCCACAGAGCATATACCCGAGATCATCTCCCTCGTGGAAAAGCTGATCGAAGAAGGGCATGCCTACACGGTCGATGGCGATGTCTATTTTGAGGTTTCAACCTTTCCGGAATACGGGAAACTCTCGAAGCAGACCCTTGAGGAACTCCAGTCGGGAGCGAGGATCGACGTGGACGAGAGGAAAAGGCACCCTCTCGACTTCGCGCTGTGGAAAGCGGAAAAACCTGGCGAACCCTCCTGGGAAAGCCCGTGGGGAAGAGGGCGGCCTGGCTGGCATATCGAGTGCAGCGCGATGGCGATGAAATACCTCGGGGAGACGGCGGACATCCATGCCGGCGGAAGCGATCTCGTCTTTCCCCACCATGAGAACGAAATTGCCCAGGCGGAGGCCGCAACGGGCAAGCCGTTTATCCGCACATGGGTGCATAACGGGTATTTGCTCATGGATAACGAGAAAATGTCGAAATCCCTGGGAAACTTCCTTACGGCCCGCGAGATGAGGAAAAGATTTTCCCCACTCGCGATCCGGATGTTCATGCTGAGTGCCCACTATCGCTCCCCGATTAATTTTTCGGATGAATCCCTGAAACAGGCAACGTCTGCTGTCGAAAGGCTCCGGAATTGCTGGGGGGCCCTCCAGGAAGCGAAAGGCGGGCCTGTGGGAACCGTGGGGGCAGAAGGCATCCAGTTATCGGAGGAACTAGGAAGGCTAGGGAGGCGTTTCCACGAAGAGATGGACGACGACCTCAATACGGCCGGAGCCCTGGGGGCCCTTTTTGAAGGTGTGAAAGCAATCAACACCGCGCTTAGGGAAAGCCAGCGGCTGGGCTTGAAAACTCTGGAAGAAGCGGAAGGCTTCCTTAAAGAGGCGGATGAAATCCTGGGAGTCATGGGGATTGGGCAGGAGAAGGAATCCGGACTTTCGGACGAGGAGATCGAAAACAGGATCCTCGAAAGGTCTTCGGCAAAAAAAGGCAAGGACTTCAAGAGGGCGGACGAAATTCGTGCCGAACTTCTCGCCTTGGGCGTGATCCTCGAGGACACCCCCCAGGGGACGCGTTGGAAGCGGCAGATATGAGAGCAAACCGGGAAAAGGGGGAAGGCCATCAATGGCCTTCCCCCTTTTTTTATCCAAAAGGCACGCAAGTCCTGTGGTATCATTTGATAGAGTTAAAGAAAAGAAATGCGAAAGGGGGGTATCAAATGAAGATCCTGGTCCTGTTCTATTCGACTTACGGCCATGTTTTCAAAATGGCTGAAGCGGTTGCCGCCGGTGCCTCGGAAGTCCCGGGGGCGGAAGTGGTCCTTAAGCGCGTTCCGGAAACCTTGCCTGGCGAGGTGCTTGAGAAGATGGGGGCTGTGGAAGCCCAGAGGATCTTTCAGTCCGTTCCTGTAGCGACTGTCGCCGACCTTGCGGAAGCGGACGCGATCCTTTTCGGGACCCCGACACGTTTCGGGAACATGGCGGCCCAGATGAGGAGTTTCCTCGACGCGACAGGAGGCTTATGGGTCCAGGGGGCCCTGGTGGGGAAAGTCGCGGGGGTTTTCACCAGTACGGGAACCCAGCATGGAGGCCAGGAGTCGACGCTATTGAGTTTCCAGGTCACACTACTCCACCATGGAATGGTTATCGCCGGTCTTCCATATGCTTTCCAGGGACAGATGGGAAACGAGGGAATAGTCGGCGGGAGCCCTTACGGGGCCACGACCGTGGCGGGTACGAGCGGTGAGAGGACGCCCGGCGAAGTTGATCTTGCGGGTGCGAGGTACCAGGGGAAGTACGTGGCTCTCCTGGCCTCGAGGCTGGCCTCGAGCCGGGGGGATATCCTCGGCGAGCTCGGGAAATAGAAAGAGGAGGATTTGCCGGACCTCCGGTTTTGACCGGAGGTCCGGTTTTTTTTGCAGGTTGCAGTATAATGTCTTTTTGTCCGGCTTTAGGCTGGAAAAATAATTCCCCTTTGGAAGGATCTGTCCCATGAGAGACGTCGAAAACATCAGAAATGTAGCGATTATTGCCCACATCGACCACGGCAAAACGACACTCCTGGATTCGGTTTTTCGTGCCGCGCGAGTTTTCCGTGACAACGCCAAGGTCGAAGAAAGAGTCATGGACAACAACGAGCTCGAGCGGGAAAGAGGCATCACGATAAGGGCGAAGCACTGCTCTGTCGAATGGAAGGATACCCTCATCAACATCATCGACACCCCGGGGCATGCGGATTTTTCGGGTGAAGTCGAAAGGGTCCTTTCGATGGTCGATTCCGTGCTCCTGCTCGTCGACGCCAACGAAGGCCCCATGCCGCAGACCCGTTATGTCCTGATGCGTGCGCTTAAAGCAGGTTTGAAGCCGATTGTTGTCGTGAACAAGGTGGACCGCCCGAATGCCTCGGTAGAGAACGCACTGAACGCGACGTTCGATTTGTTCCTGGAGCTTGGGGCTACGGATGAACAGGCCGATTTCCCGGTGCTTTACGGATCCGGACTGCACGGCTGGTTCGTCAGGGACCTGGAGCGGGATGAACATTCAGGGATGGATGCCTTGTTCGAGACGATTGTCCAGAAAGTTGCCCCTCCTGCCGGGAACATTTCAGACCCCTTCCTCCTTCAGTCCACGACTTTGGCCTGGAACGACTACATCGGGCGCATCGGATGCGGCAAGGTCCTCAAGGGAAAAGTGAAAACCGGCGATCCCATCCTTCGTACCAGCACCAGGTGGAAAGGGCATGACCGCAAGGAGTGGGAGATTTCGGAGAAGGAACCCGCCAAGGTGACACACCTATGGGTAACGCGGGGGCTGCAGCTTGTCGAGGTTGAAGAAGTCGGGGCCGGGGACGTTGTCTGGATTGCGGGCCCTGAAGAAATCGGTATAGGCGATACGCTGGCTTCCACGGAATCGCAGGAAACAGTTCTTCCCCCCCTTACGATCGAGGAACCGACGGTATCGATGTTCTTCCTTGTGAACACCGGGCCTTTTTCCGGCAAGGAAGGCAGAGCCGTAACCCTGAGGCAGATACGGGATCGGCTGATGCGCGAAGCCCGGGTCAACGTCGCCTTAAGAGTGGAAGACATCGGCCGCCCTGACGGAATCAAGGTTTCAGGCAGAGGGGAACTTCACCTGGCGATCCTTATCGAGGAAATGCGCAGGGAAGGTATGGAGTTTTGCGTTTCCCGGCCCGAGGTGATTACGGATCGGGATGAGGAAGGAAATCTTCTCGAACCGATCGAACAGTTGATCATAGACGTTCCGGAAGAACACCAGGGAGTTGTCATAGAAAAGGTTTCCAAGCGCAAGGGAGAGTTCACGAGCGTGCAGAACCTTGGCACGGGACTTCTTCGTCTCGAATTCAACATTCCCACGAGAGGCCTTATTGGATACCGGAGCGAGTTCCTGACGGATACCCGCGGGCTCGGTATCATGTCCTCGCGGTTCATTGGCTATGACCTGTGGCGGGGGGATGTAACGGGTAGAAGCAGGGGTTCCCTGGTGAGCATGGACACGGGTGAAGCGACGAGCTACCAGCTCGAGAACCTGCAGGAGCGCGGGGTCCTCTTTATTTCCCCGATGGACAGGGTCTACGAGGGGATGGTGGTTGGAGAACACTCGAGGGGGAACGACCTGCCCTGCAACCCCACAAAGAAAAAGCATGTGACCAACCATCGGTCGGCCACCAAGGACAACACGGTGATCCTTGATGTCCCAAGGCGGCTGACCCTTGATTCGGCCCTGGAGTGGATTGCCGAGGACGAGCTTGTGGAAGTCACTCCGCTGTCCGTTAGGGTAAGGAAAGCCATCCTGAACCACGATGCCCGCAAAAAGGCTGCAAAACGGGTTCCCGCGGACGACGAGAACCTGTAGGTGAATGCCGTGAAGGGATTCGTTTTCAACGCGCCGACGACAGTTGTTTTCGGAAGTGGTTCGATTGCCGGCCTTGTCGACCAGGTCCGGCGGCTTGGCTGCGGGAAACCGCTTATCCTGACGGGCCCAAGGATAGCGACTTCCGGCCTCCTGGACAAGCTTAAGGAACCCTTTGGGAGAGCCGGGCTCGACTTCAGGCTCTTTGATGGCGTGGTTCCCGAACCGCCGGCTGAAAAGGTGTATGAGGCGGCCATGGAAGTCCGGCGGGAAGGGTATGACCTTTTGGTCGGGGTTGGAGGGGGCAGCACGATGGACTTTACGAAGATCGTCTCCGTCCTTGCCAGCCATGACCTCCAAATAGAAGAAATGGCCGGGAACGACAAGATTCCCTCGAAGGGACTCCCGACGATCATGGTACCCACGACCTCCGGGAGTGGCTCGGAAGTTTCCCCTGTAGCCGTCCTCTCCTTCCCCGAGCAAGGGATGAAGCGAGGAATAGCAAGCCGCTGCCTTATCCCGGACGCGGCCATCGTCGATCCCGAACTGACCTTGGGATTGCCCCCGGAAATCACGGCGAACACGGGAGTGGATGCCTTGATCCACGGAATCGAGTCGTTTCTCTCGGTCAAGGCGAATCCTTTGAGCCAGAACCTTTCATTGATGGCATGCGAGAATATTTGCAAGAACCTCGCAAGGGTTGTCCTTTTCGGATCGGACCTGGAGGCGCGGGAGGGCATGTCACTGGGGAGCCTTACCGCCGGCCTGGCGTTTTCCATGGCAGGGACCGCGGCGGTCCATGCGCTCGCCTATCCTCTTGGGGGTCAGTACCATGTTCCTCACGGGGCCGCCAATGCGGTCATGCTTAAACCCGTGCTGGATTTCAACCGTCCCTCCTGTCTTGAGGGATTCCAGAGATTGGCCATGGCTTTCGGTGTCGCCGAACCCCAGGATCCCAACGCATCGGCGGATGCCTTTATCGATACGGTCAGGACCTTGTGCGAAAGGACAGGGGTCAAGACGCGCCTTCGCGACCTGGGAATCCCGGAGGAATCGATCGGGGGCATGGCTGAAGCCGCGATGAGGGAAACGCGCCTATTGGAAAACAACCCGCGCCCCGTGGGAAAGGAAGACGCGGAAAGGCTTTACCGGGAGGCCTGGTAGCCGCCTCACATCCGGGCCATCTTCTCGGCTATGTGGTCGATATGCGACCCTTTCCAGAAGATGCGTTTGCAGGACGGGCAAATCTGGAAGGTGTTGTAGAACCTTTTGGTCATGGGCTGGAGACGGTCCATGACCTCTTCTTTTTCGACGGGGGCGAGTGGCGTGTTGCATCTTGCGCAACGGGAAAAGGGCCGTGAAAAATCCTTTAGCCCGTACTCGGAAAATATCTCCGCGAGTTGTTCCCATGGTTTTTCGTTCCTGACAAGGTAACCGAAAGCGATGATGCGTCTTTTGAGCAGGTTCCTGTCCCTCGTCAGGACAACCCGTTTTTGTTCCCATGACAACGTTGCGATAGACCTGTCGTCCAGTGCCGGGTCAATGAGAGTGTCGAACCCCATCAGCCGGAGCAACTTCCCTGCCCCTGCCACGTTGACGTCGGCAAGAAAGGCGATAAGGCTTTGGGAAGCCCCGTTTTCCACGTTCCATGGGGAAGGTCTCGGTGGGGAATAAGGGAAGATTTCGATCCGGTCTTCGAAAGAAACGGCCTCGAGGATGCCGCATTCCTTGCCGTTGATTTCGATGCGGCCAATTTCCGTGTGGGGGATACCGAGCGTCTCGACAAGGTCCTTGGCCGCACGCGGAAAAGACCTGCGGCCCAAGACAGTCTTTTTCACCGGAAGGATTTCCTGCAGGTTTCCGTGAAAGACGATTTCAGGCATTTTCACTCCTCCTGTGCCACCTTGCCCAGCAAGGGGCTGGGTGCGAAAATGGCCCCATGCGGGAAGAAATCGGCAAGCAAACCAGCCTGCAGGGTGAAGTTGAAAGGATTACCTTCAGGAACGAGCAAACCGGCTACAGCGTGATCCGGCTCAAGATCCCCGGGTCGGCACGGACTGTCACCGCTGTTGGGAACATCCCCGCGGTATCCGCGGGAGAGTCTCTGGCCCTGTCTGGGGAATGGGTTGTCCACCCGAGGTTCGGCAGGCAGTTCCAGGTCCTCTCCTCTCGTCCCTCAGTGCCCGTTACGGCTGCCGGGATAGAACGCTACCTTGCAAGCGGCGCAATAAAGGGAATCGGTCCCGCGACCGCGAAAAGGATCGTAGGGGCTTTCGGTGAAAAGTCGCTTGAGATCCTGGATCGCGAACCCGAAAAACTGGCCAGCCTGCAGGGCATAGGTGAGGCTCGCCTCAAGACGATCCAGGCAGCCTGGAAGGCCAGGAGTGACGCAAGGGAAACCCTTCTTTTCCTCTACTCGATCGGGATCAGTCCCGGCCTTGCCGAAAAAATACACCGACGCTACGGTCAAAAGACTATCACAAGAATAAGCGAAAACCCGTATCACCTGGCTGAAGATGTCTGGGGGATCGGGTTCCTCACCGCCGACCGCATCGCAACAGAGATGGGCATTGCTCCCGATTCTTCCGTAAGAATGGATGCCGGTGTCCTCCACTCTCTCCGGACCCTTTCGGAGGCGGGCCACCTTTACTCTCCCCTGCCGGAGCTGCTCGATCGGGCCTCCGCCTTGCTTGGGGCAAGCCATGTCGCTATCGCGCAGGCCATCGAAAGGGGCGTTGCGCAAGGCGTGTTGGTCGTCGAAGAATCCCTGGGGGAAACAGCGGTGTATATTTCTTCCCTTTACAGGGACGAAGTGCACGTGGCAAATCGCCTGAGGGACCTGGTTTCGTCCACTGCCCTTCGAAAAGGGGCCTTTGGTGATTTCGAGGAGTTCACCCGCCGTTACCCGATCCGGCTTTCCGAAAGGCAAAATGAAGCCCTCCGCCTTTCCTCGCTCGGGAAAGTCCTCATCATTACCGGTGGGCCGGGAACGGGCAAGACCACGCTGGTCCGAGCCATCCTGGGGTTAAACGAAGCACCCGGCAGGAAGATCGTCCTTGCCGCCCCGACGGGTCGTGCGGCGAAGAGGCTGCAGGAAACCACCGGCCAAAAGGCGAAAACCATCCATCGACTGCTCGAATACCGGGCGCAGGACGGCACTTTCGCCCGGAATGCCGGAAATCCGCTGGACTGCGATATCCTTGTCGTTGACGAGGCCTCGATGATCGACATACAGATAGCCTCTCACCTGCTCGAAGCCCTTTCAGATAACACATCGGTCATTCTTGTTGGGGACGCGGACCAGTTGCCCTCAGTAGGGCCGGGGAACGTCCTAAAGGAATGCATCGATTCGAAGGTTATCCCGGTCGTGGAGCTGAACGAGATTTTCAGGCAGAGCCGCGAAAGCCTGATTGTCGTCAACGCACACCGTGTCAGGAACGGTCTTATGCCGCTCTTGCCGGGCGAGGGCGAGGCCCGGAAAGGTTTTTATTTTGTTATGGAAGAAAACCCGGGGGAGGTCGCGCTGAAGATTCGGGAACTGGTCACCCGGGTATTGCCCGGCCGTCTCGGCCTGGACCCCATGAGGGATATACAGGTCCTGTCGCCGATGCACAAGGGGGAAGCCGGGGCGATTGCCTTGAACGATAGCCTGCAGGAGGCCCTTAACGGATCATCGGCTGGCTTGAGGCACGGAGGCAGGGCCTTCAGGGTCGGGGATAGGGTCATGCAGGTTAGAAACAGTTACGAAAAGGACGTCTTCAACGGGGATATAGGGAGGATCGTGGGGATTGACGCCGAGAACCAGGTCGTTAACGTCAGCTTTGAAGAAAGGCTCGTCCCGTATGCCTTCCCGGATCTGGACGAGATTGTCCCGGCCTATGCGATTACGGTTCACAAGTCCCAAGGGTCCGAGTATCCCGCAGTGGTCATTCCCCTGACGACCCAGCATTACATGATGCTCCAGAGGAACCTTCTCTACACGGCCCTCACGAGGGCCAAGAGGGTTGCCGTCATCGTCGGCACAAAGAGGGCGCTGGCCATCGCCGTCAGGAACAACCGTGTCCAGCGGCGGTTCAGCCGCCTTGCCCAGCGTCTCAATCGAGGTCGAGTTCTTGCCTAGATCACTTCGATGAACTCCTCCGGGGAAATGGATAAAGACAGTTTCCATGCCCCGCGTCCTTCCCTCTCCAGCCTGATGATTCCGCCCGTGGCCATCGGAAAGGTTTCCGGGTCCTGGCGGCCGCAAAGGAGAAAACAGGCGAGCTTTGGAAGGAAAGGAGAGTGCCCGGCAATAAGGACGTCTTCGGATACTTGCCCGAGTTCCTCGGCGAAAGGCTTGGGATCATCTTTTGGAGCAAGTCCCTTTCTCGGCTCGATCCGGGTTTCCAGGCCCATCTCCCGCAGGAGCCTCTCGGCGGTTTGCCTGGCCCTCAGCTTGTCGCTGCAAAGAAGAATCCGGGGTTTCGCATCGATATCCTTCAGGAATTTTCCGGCCAGGGCAACCTCTTGCACTCCTCGGGCGGAAAGCGGCCTTCCCGGGTCCGCGGCTTCATCCAGGGCCTCTCCGTGCCTGACGAGGTAAAGGAACATCCATCTCCCCCCTTGAATCGCTTCTCGATCAATCCTGATCTATGGCCGGATCACGAATGACCGCCCTGCAAGGCGTTCCTTCCACTCCCCGGATCTTCAGGGGGAAGGCATGAAGGAAGGCGTGCCGGGCCCTTACCGAATGAAGGTTCACCAAACCTTCCAGCAGGAGTACCCCATGCCGGGCAAAGTGAACGTTGACTTCAAAGTTTTCCGTGCTCCTTGATTCGAGCCCTACCGAATCGATACCGATAAGCCGGAAGCCAGTCTGTTCCGTCAGGAAGGCCGCGGCATCCAGGGAAAGCCCAGGGCGCCTGGTTGGTGCAAGTTCACCCGTTTGAATGACCTCCTCCATATGCCCGGTACGCAGGACCAGGATGGGAAGCTGCCTTTCATCAGGATGGATCAGGTTTTTCAAATCCTCGGAAGTCGTATCCTTTCCCCGTTTTTCAAGGTCGACGATAAGGCAGGGTCCCTCGAAGTCGTTTATGCGAAAAAGATCGATCGTTTGTCCGTTTTCCAGGAAATAATGGGGACCCTGGATGTGAGTCCCGGTTTGCGTGCACAAGGTCAGGTCGTAGACGTATTCCCTGTTCTTCCCGCTGACCCGGTTGTGGGGTCCCGTTTTTGAGAACTCCGGGTTCCCCGGGAAAGAAAACGCATCCATCCAGTGTGAAACGTCGACCAGGCGTTCCCGGCCCGGGTCGATCATGACCACCTCAGTTTATTATGTTCGTTGACGAAGGCCTCGACTTTCTTGTACTCCTCCTGCTCCCTCTCGATCTCTCCCCGTCTCTCCTCTATCCTGTGCTCGAGACTGTCCATCAGGTTTTTGTTGAATTCCTTCGCGTCATTGTTGATGAGGCCCGTGTAGGTCGAAAGGGATTCGACCTCCTGGCGGATTTTTTCCGAAGCACCCTCTATGGGGAGGGCAAGGATGACATTGCCATCGGCCAATTCGCCTGTGGGAGCCGGTCCGTTCGTCCGCGTCGGGGTGTAGTCGAAAAGCGACTCAGGGCCGACGTAGGGGATCGAAACGACAACGTGGCTCTTGTAGACCGGGACGGGGCGGCCGTTCTTTTCCACCCGGCCAATTTCGATTTTCTTGAGTTCCGAAAGCTTCATCCTCTTGAGGTCGAGTTCCACGCTGCCAAGGCTGTACCGGCGGTAAAGGGTTTCAATGCTCCTTTGGCGGCCGATTTCAACGACGTCCGGAAGATCGAGCCTTTTGACGTCTTCTTCTATTTCGCTCATGATCATCGTGAATCGGTCTTCAATGTTTTTCTCGGAAAAAAACGTTTTCATCTTTCCGCCCCTTTCCAGGAAGGATTGTATGTCAAGATTAGCACAAGCCACCCGGGCCTGGTAAAAAAACGCAGCCCCTGGCAAAAGGGGCTGCGGCAAAGTCGGTTGGCGGAGGCGTGTGGGAATCGAACCCACCGAGGCGGCCTTTAAGCCACCCCCGCCGGGTTTGAAGCCCGGGGTCATCACCAGACAGCACTCGCCTCCGTGACTGCCTGACTATTGTAGGGAATGGCCCGGTTCCTGTCCAGACGGGTCTGGTTCGAGGGCCTGGAACGGGTTTTCCCGCAGCATGCGTGCTTTTCCCCTGATTCGAGTCAGGGCGTTCTCAACCTTTTTCTGTTGCCAGCCCAACACTTCCGAGGCACCGGCCGCGGAACCCGTGTAAAGGAAGGCTTCCATGCAGGCAAGCTCAAAAGGGCTCAGGAGGCTGAAAAGCGATTTCGCCGCAAGGCGGATGTCTATGTCTTCCTCGCTATCGGGCTCGAAAGAGAGCGCCTCAAGGTCTTCATCGGTAAGGGGCAACGAGGGGCGAAGCCTTCTGAGATAGGAAATCATCCTGTTCCGGGCGCACCGGCGGGCAAAGGCCGAGAAGGGGCCCTTCACTGGATCGTAGGATGAGGACGCCAGGACAAGGCTGAGGAAACCCTCCTGCACCAGGTCCTCCCTCAGGGTTGGGTCGGAAGGGGCAAGTGCCCTCGCTAGCCCGCGCACGATAGGGGTCATCTCGATCAGGATTTTCTCGATGGGGAGGGAGTCTTCCTCTACGTGCACTTTAATCCAACACCTCGAGGACGACTTTTTGGGCGGCAGCCTCCGGGGCGATTTCGAAAGAGGCCTCAAGAAGTTCGGTGATGATCTGGATGTTCATGGTTCCATGATGGTAGACAGTGAATACGGGATCCCCCTGAGAGACCTCCGTCCCGATTTTCGCCATGATTTCGATGGCTACGGCATGGTCGATCTGGTCCTCTTTGCGTTGCCTGCCTCCGCCAAGGTGTCGAAGCGCCGTTCCAATCCTATTGGTCTCGAAGGAGGCGATCTTGCCCCTTGCCTTCGCCCTGACGAGCAGTCGTTCTGCCGCGAGCGGAAGGTTCTTTTCCGGGAAATCAAGGCATTCCGGATCGGCTCCCTGGGATTCGAGAAGCCGCTTGAAACGCTCCAGCGCCGCACCACTTGAAAGCGCCTCGGCGCAACGGTCCCTCCCCGCCTCTTTCGAAGGCGCCGCACCCGAAAGGAAAAGCATCGCACCTCCGAGGGCAAGGCAGAGTTCCCTTGTATCATCCGGACCGGAACCTTTAAGGACATCGACGGCTTCACGGACTTCCGCCGCGTTGCCTACCCACCTTCCCAGGGGTTGATCCATCCCCGAAATGACGGCGAGGCTCTTCCGGCCCAATGAGAGAGAAAGTTCAACCAGTTGGCGGGCAAGGGTCCGGGCTTCATCGATGCTCCGCATGAAGGCCCCGCTTCCCGTCTTGACATCGAAAACGAAGGCGCGGCTGCCCCCGGCGATCTTCTTGCTGACGATACTGCTCGCGATCAGCGGAACGGAGGGAATGGTGCCGGTGACGTCACGGAGTTCGTAAAAACGTTTCTCCGCAGGCGCAAGTTCTTCCGAGTGCCCACTGATCGCGCAACCGATCCTTTCGACCTGGTTCACGAATTCTTTCATGGAAAGATGGGCGCGGAACCCCTCGATGCTTTCCAGCTTGTCCACGGTTCCCCCGGTAAAACCAAGTCCCCTGCCGCTAAGCTTGGCTACCGGGGCGCCGCAGGCAGCCACGAGAGGGACCAGGACAAGGCTTGTCTTGTCTCCTACGCCCCCGGTGCTGTGTTTGTCGACACATGACAGTCCGGGAGGGAAAAGGACGGTCTTCCCGGAGTTGGCAAGCGCGACGGTGAAGGCTTCGAGTTCCTGTTTGCTCAATCCCCGGAGGAAAGCCGCCATGAGCCAGGCCGCCGCCTGGTAATCGGGGATCTTCCCCTGGTGGAAAACCCTGACGAAATCCTCGATTTCACCAGGCGCATGTTCGAGTCCGTCTCTTTTGTCCTCGATGAATCGAATCGGGTCAAGCACGGGGTGTCTCCAGCCTGCGAACGAGACTTTCGATGAGCCGCGCCAGGGACGCTGACGCCTTTTCCATTTCCAGCAAGACCTCCTCGTGGGTCAAAACCTGGCCTGTCATGCCGGCTGCCGCGTTTGCGACACAGGAGATCGCGCATGTCCTCATTCCCATGTGCCTTGCCACGATGACTTCCGGAACGGTCGACATCCCGACGAGGTCCGCTCCCAGGACCCGGGCCATCCTGATTTCCGCGGGCGTTTCGAAGGAAGGGCCGGAAAAGGCGACGTAAGTGCCTTTCTTGAGAAGGATCCCGTTTTCCCTCGCGGCTTCATCGGCAAGGGCCAGAAGCTCCGGGTCGTAGGCATGAAGCATGTCCGGGAAACGAGGGCCCCATCGTTCAACGTTCGGTCCGATCAATGGGTTCGTGCCGAGCAGGTTGATATGGTCCTGGATCAGGACGAGGTCTCCGGAACGGAGGCCGTAATGGATGCCCCCGGATGCGTTCGTGGGGATGTAGAAAGGGATTTCCCAGGAACCGTAGACGCGTGTGGAAAAGGTGACTTCTTCCATGGAGTACCCCTCGTAGTAGTGAACGCGGCCCTGCTGGAGCAGGACCGGGATCCCTCCCAGCTTTCCGTAAAGGAGCCTCGCCGCGTGTCCGGGAGCCGTGGAGACAGGCCAGTTGGGGATGTCCCGGAAGGGAATGGCGAGTGGGTCTTCGAGCTGGCTGGCCATGGATCCGAGGCCGGACCCGAGGACGATCGCCACCGTTGGCCGGAAGGGGATCCTGTCTTTTATCCACGAAAGCGTTTCGAGCACACGGTGCTGCAGGTTCATGACCATTATCGGTTCCTCCCTTATCCGTCCGTTTTCTAGGCCCTGGGGTGGCAACGGTCGTAAATGTCCCTGAGTTCGACATCGAAATGGGTATATCGTTCGGTTGTGCCGATGGAAGCGTGTCCCAGCAGTTCCTGGAGGGTCCTCAAGTCCATGCCTCGCCTTAGGAGGTGAGTTGCGAAAGAGTGTCTCAGGACGTGCGGGTGGAGCCGGGAAACGGGGATGCCTGCGAGGTGCCCCCTCTTTTGGACAATCCTCCAGATGTCCTCTCTCCGCAGGGGTTTGCCTGAGCGTGTCAGGAACACTTCCTCCCCTTTTGGCCTGAAAACGGGCCTCGTTTGGCCGACATACTGCTTAAGAGTCCGCCTGCTCGTCCCGACTAGCGGGACAATGCGTTCCTTGTCACCCTTGCCGATGACGCGAAGAATCCCCCCGGAGAAATCGATGTTCCCCAACCGGAGCGTGCAGGCTTCGCTGGCCCTGAGCCCGCATCCGTAAATTGTTTCGAGGAGGGCCCTGTCCCTTTCGTCCATAGGGGAGTCACCGTTGCAGGCCTGGATGATCCGCTCGATTTCCCCTTCACCCAGTATCTGGGGCAATTTCCTGTCTTTGGCGGGAAGAGGAAGCCTTTCCGAATCCGGGGCCCTCATTCCTTCCTCTTCGAGGAAGCGCTTCCAGGTGCGAAGAGCGGCGGCGTGTCTCTGAAGGGTGCTCTTGCTCCTCGACAGGGAAGCGAGATGACGCAGGTAGCGGGCAAGAACCGCCGAGTCAGGGACATCTTCTTGGATGCCCGAGGCTTTGGCAAAATCAAACCAGCTTTTCAGGTCGGCCCGGTATGAAGCAACCGTGTTTGCGCTGGCCCCCCGTTCGAACTCCAGGTACTGGCAGAAGGCCTTGATAAGTCTTCCGGGGTCGTCGGGCAAAGTCTCTCACCCCCATCAAAAAAGGGCAGGCGGCTATGCCGCCTGCCCAAAGTAAAGCAGAAACTTCATTGTTTGGCGAGATACCAGGCCAATGCGGCTATGGTTTTCGCGTCCTGGAGGTGCCCACTCTCAAGCAGTTCGTGAATCTCATCCTTCCTGACAGGGACGACGTGGATGAATTCGTCATCATCCGGGTCAAGGCGTGAAGCGACGAGACTCGAGGCGAAGAAAAGGGTGACCTTCTCATCGCTGAAACCCGGGGAAGTGAAAAAGGTTCCCCACTCCTCAAGTTCCCGGGCGTCATAGCCGATTTCCTCCTGGAGTTCCCTTCGAGCCGCTTCGAAAGGGTTTTCACCGGGTTTCAGGAGCCCGGCCGGGATTTCCAGTATCTCCTGGCCGATGGCGTCCCTGAACTGCCTGATCAAGAATACCGTTCCGTCCGGGCCTACCGGTAACATCGCGACTGCCGGCAGGTGTTCCACGATCTCTCGAAGAGCCGGTTTGCCCGTAGGCAGCAGGACCTCATCCAGCCGCAGGGTGAGAATTCGCCCTTCGTAGATCTTGCGGCTCGCTTGAACTCGCCATTTGCCTTCCATTCGACGTTACTTGCCGAGTGCTTTTCGAGCGACCTCTACGCCCTTGTCGAAAGCGGTCATGTTGATTTCGACAAGAGCGGCCTTTTTCTTTCCCATCAACTCGGCCAGCGTGGTCTTGCATCCTTCCACGCTGACGAGGTCGGAGGCTTCCGCGAGGGCCCCAAGGGTGATCACGTTCGCCACCTTCTCGTTTCCGAGGTCAAGCGCCATCGTGTTGCAGGGAACCGCGATGACGGTGATGTCTTTCCTCTGCTCGGGATAGCTGACAAGGTCCGAATTGTAAAGCAGCACGCCCCCCGCCTTGAGGTCGGGTTCAAACTTGGCCAGCGAGGGCTGGTTCATGATGACAAGGCAGTCCGGGTGAGGGACGACCGGTGAGCCGATCTCTTCCTCGCTGATGGCCACGCTGCAGTTGGCCGTTCCTCCCCGCATTTCGGGGCCGTAGGAAGGGATCCAGGTGACGAAACGGCCTTCCTTCATGGCCGCATGAGCGACGATCTGGCCCAGGAGAAGGACTCCCTGGCCGCCGAAACCAGCTGCGATCAGGCCACGCAGAAATTTCGCCATTGTCTTTCTCCCCCTTCTATTCGGGCGTCTTGAACTCGCCCAGCGGGAACTCGGGCATCATGTGCTCTTCCAGCCAATTGGTGGCGTCAACGGGGCGCATTCCCCAGTTGGTCGGGCAGGTGGAAAGGATTTCGACGAAAGAGAAACCTTTCCCGTCGATCTGGGTCTGGAAGGCTTTCTTCAGGGCTTCCTTCGCCTTAAGGGTGTACTTGGGTTTTGCGACGCTCACCCTGGCGATGTAGGCGGGAGCCTGGAGTGTCGAGAGCATCTCGCACATACGGATCGGGTAACCGGCAAGTTTCGGGTCCCTCCCGAGGGGGCAGGTCGTTGCTTTCTGCCCGATCAGGGTCGTCGGAGCCATCTGCCCGCCTGTCATTCCGTAAATGGCATTGTTGATGAAAACGACCGTGATGTGCTCTCCCCTGTTGGCGGCGTGAACGATTTCGGCCATGCCGATGGAAGCGAGGTCGCCGTCCCCCTGGTAGGTGAAGACGACCATGTCAGGGCGCAGGCGCTTGCAGGCGGAAGCCACCGCGGGTGCCCTCCCGTGGGCGGCCTCGTAGGAATCGACATCGATATAGTTGTACAGGAATACGGAGCATCCGACTGGAGCGACTCCGGCCGTCTTCTCCTGGATACCCAATTCGTCGATGACCTCAGCCACCAGCCGGTGAGCCACTCCGTGGGTGCACCCCGGGCAGTAGTGGGTCGTAACGTCTACCATGGCTTTCGGTTTTTCGAAAATCTTCGTCTCGTTCATGGATGACTACCCCCTATCGCCCCAGGGCCTTGCGGACCTGGTCCTTGATTTCCTCGACCGAAGGGGTCATGCCTCCGACCCTTCCATACATGGAAACCGGCAACTCCTTGCCGACGGCCAGGCGCACGTCTTCAATCATCTGGCCGCAGCTCATTTCGACCGTGAGGATCTGCTTGATGGACTTCGGTAGCGTTTCGAGCGGTTCGTAAGGGAAAGGGAAGAGGGAAATCGGACGGAAAAGCCCGACCTTTACCCCGTCGGCACGAAGTTCGTTGATCGCGGTGCGGGCGATTCGGGCGACCGTACCGTAGGCGGCAATGAGGATTTCCGCGTCCTCGACCAGGTAGGTCTCATGCCGCTTCTCGTTCTTGGTCATCTCGGCGTATTTTGCCTGGAGTTTCCAGTTATGGGCTTCCAGTTCCTCAGGGTCGAGGTAGAGGCTCTTGATCAGGGCCCTGCTCCCCCGTTCCTTCATGTAACCGACGGCCCATTCAGCCGGATCGGGCTGTCCTTCCGCATGGCTTTCCTTGAATTCGACGGCTTCCATCATCTGTCCCATGAAACCGTCCGCGAGGATCATGACCGGGTTGCGGTACTTCTCGGCCAGGTCGAAGGCAAGCATGGTGAGGTCGACGGCTTCCTGGACCGTGCTGGGTGCGAGGACCAGGAGGCGGTAGTCGCCGTGGCCGCCACCCCGGGTTGCCTGGAAATAGTCGGACTGCGAGGGGAGGATGCCACCGAGGCCCGGTCCTCCGCGCATGACATTCATCAGGACACAGGGCAGTTCCGCGCCCGCGATGTAGCTGATTCCCTCGGACATGAGGGAAACACCGGGGCTAGAGGACGATGTCATGACCCTCTTGCCGGTTCCCGCGGCTCCGAAGATCATGTTGATTGCCGCGACTTCGCTTTCTGCCTGGAGGTAGACGCCTCCGATTTCGGGAAGTTTCTTGGACATGTATTCGGGGATTTCATTTTGCGGTGTGATGGGGTATCCGAAGAAATACTTGCAACCTGCGTGGATTGCCGCTTCAGCCAGGGCCTCGTTGCCTTTCATAAGGAATCGCTTGGCCATCTGTCGTCACCTCGCTCTAGGCGTTACAGGCCTTGTCGTCTTCCAGGCGGAAGACTTCCAGGACCACGTCCGGACAGGTTATCGCGCACATCTTGCAGGCGATGCACCCCTCCTTGAACTGTTCCACAGGCCGGTAGCCCTTGCTGTTGATCTTGTCGGAGATCCTGAGAACCTTCATCGGACACGCTGCTACGCAAAGACCGCAGCTTTTGCAACGTTCCTCGTTCACTCCGACGCGCCCCTTTGCCATCACATACCACCCCTCTCCCAAGGTAATAGGATGTATCTGGAAACCGGCCATAAGGGGACATCGACACCCTCGAACCGGAGTTCCGCCTCTTGCATGGAATCCTTAGGGACACCGACGAAGATCACGGGAAGGTCCATTTTCGCCGCGGCTTCCCGGGCGATTTCGAACCCGTTGAAGACGTCTTCGACGGTTGTCTTTTCCATGAAATGGGCGTTGCTGATGATACCTGAAACCTTTAGCCCGCTGACCCTCTCGATGGAACGGATCATGGCTTCGATTCCGTCGAGGGTCGAGGTTTGGGGTCGAAAAGCGTTGACGATGGCGATGAGGTTGTAGCCTGACTGCTCGAGACGGGGGGCAAACTGGGTCAAGGCCATCGCTCCCCTGGGATCGCCGCCGATATCGAGCAGTAGCCTGCCGGGTGCGTCAAACGCCCTGTCCACTTCCGGTGTGATCGAGGGAAGGTCCGACCACCGCGTACCCTTGAAGGGCAGAATAACGGAAAGCCCCATCCTTTCAAGGAGCGCTGAAACTTCCCTGATGCAGAAATAGGGGTTGATGATATCGACATCCGCCACCGTAACCGGTTCCTGCCGCTCCAGGAAGGCGGTGGCCAGGTTTAGAAGCCACTCCGACTTACCCGAGCCAAGTGCCCCGACAACAGCGACGGCCTTTTCCCATTTGAACCGGTCGAGGTCTTTCGAAAGGCCTGGCGTGGCGTTGGTTTGCTTCATTCAAGGATGTCTCCTTCTTTTACGCGGCTGCCCCTGCACCAGTCGTCGCCCTTGGAGGGTTTGCGGCCTTCCTGTTGGACCTCCAGGAGGACGAGCGCCCCAGAAGCGCAAGCAACCACCGGAAATCCTTCCTGGAAGCCCGCGATGGTTCCGGGGAGCGCGGAAATTCCTTCGATGGGGACCGTTCTCCAGATTTTCAACCTTTTCCCGGAATCCATGCAGTAAGCTCCCGGCGATGGATTGAGTGCCCTGACCCTGTTGTGGAGGCGGTCGCTGGGTTCACCCCAGCAAATCCGTTCTTCTCCCTTGTCAAGCTTTGGGGCGAAGGTCGCTTCTCCCTCATTTTGCGCAATGTATTCTGCATAACCCCCACAGATACATTCTAAACTCTTTAAAAAAATCTGGCTACCTATCAAGGCCAAATTTTCTGTCAACTCGCCCGCGGTGGCATCCCTTCCTATAGGTGTTGTAGCCTGCGCGACGACAGGGCCCGCGTCCATCGTTTGGACGAGCCGGAAAAGGGTTACCCCCGTTATCGTTCTGCCGTCCATGAGGGCGCGCTGAATGGGAGCTGCCCCCCGGTAGGCAGGCAGCAGGGATGGATGGATGTTGAAGCAGCCGAAGCGGGGACCGTTGAGCAGGGGTTCTTTTATCAATCGGGAGAAGTCAACGACGAGGGCCAGGTCGGGGGGATCGTTTTCGAGATCATGCAAAAGGACAGGGTCGGATGAGGGCTTTTCGGAATGAAGAGGATCGAAATCGAGAATCTGCGCCTGCAGGTCGAGGGGGGTCGGCTGGAGGTGCTTGCCCCGGCCCGCTATCGTCGGCGGCAGGGTTATGACCCTTTCGAAAGGGACACTTCCGGCAATCTCGCGGAAACAAAGCGCCGCGAAATTGCCGGATCCAAAAAACCAGGCTTTCAAGAGTTGTTCCTCTCTTCCCGTGCCCGCTTAATGAGTTTCTTCCTGACGATCTCCCTCTTCAGGGGACTCAGGTGATCGATCATCAAACGCCCGTCCAGGTGGTCTATCTCATGGGAAAGCGCCCTGGCAAGAAAACCTTCACCTTCGATGGTGACCGGGTTCCCGTCACCGTCGAAAGCCTCCACCCTGACCTTCAGGGGCCGGCGGATCTTTTCGAAGATCCCGGGGAAACTGAGGCATCCCTCGTCACCAACCTGCTCTCCCTCGATCTCGACAATCCTTGGGTTGACAAGGACAAGACGCTGCTCTTTCCAGGAAATCACGCACACCTTAAGGTCGACCCCCACCTGGGTCGCGGCAAGCCCCACGCCGTCGAAGGCCAGCATCGTCTCCCAAAGGTCGCGAATGAACCCGGAAAGATCCCTGTCGAAAACGGTGACTTCCTTGCCCGGTTTTCGAAGGGCGGGATCGGGGTAGACAAGGACATTAAGAAGGCTCATTGGATCACCCCTGTCTGCAGGATTGCGCCGGTCGCGTGGCACACGACCGGCGCTTTACAAATATTATAGGACAGAAACGTCCTACGCGTCGAGCATGTTCTTCAGGACATCCCCGATCGTCACAGAAGTGTCGTCCGGCTGGTAAGCCGGTTCGTGGGACTTCCTGGATTCCGATCCGCCGCGCTTCCGGCGGTCATCGTCGCGGTTCTTTCGTTCCTCTTCGCGATGCTTGCGTTCCTTTTCGTCCTCTATGGCGCTCAGGCTGAGGCGAATCCTCCGTTCGGACGGGTTGATCTCCAGGATCCTGGCGACCACTTCCTGCCCTTCCTGAAGCACATCCCCCGGTTTTTCCACGCGCTGGCGGCTCAGCTGGGAAATGTGGATAAGACCTTCGACACCTTCCTCAAGCTGGACAAAGGCGCCGAAATCGGCCAGGCGGACAACCTTTACGGGGACGTCCTGGCGGGGCTGGTAGCGTTCCTCGACGCCCGCCCAGGGGTCGTTCAGCTGTTTGTATCCCAGCCCGATTCGCTTCCGGTCCGTGTCGACCTCGAGAACCTGCACTTCGACCGATTGCCCCTTGCGGAGGACTTCCTTGGGATGCTTGATGCGGTGCCAGCTGAGGTCCCCGATGTGGATAAGGCCCTCGATGCCCGGTTCGATCTCGACGAAGGCGCCGAAGTCGGTCAGGTTGGTTACCGAACCCGAGGTGCGGTCGCCAACATGCCACCGCTCCGTGACCGTTTCCCAGGGATCCTGGAGAGTCTGCCTGATGCTCAGGGAAATCCTGTTCGTTTCCTTGTCGAGGCCCAGGACCTTGACCTTTATCGTGTCGCCCTTCTTGTACTGCTCGCGGGGCTTAACGTTACGCTGCCAGGCGATCTCGCTGATGTGGACGAGGCCTTCCATGTCGTTTCCGAGGGAGACGAAGATGCCGAAGGAAGTGATGCTGCTGACGGTCCCTTCAACGACGTCGCCTTCGGTGACCCTTGAATAGAAGGCTTCCCTCTGCGCCTCCGTCTCTTTCTCCACGAGTTCCCTGCGGGAAAGAACGAGGCGTCTCTTGTTGCGCTCCTTTTCCAGCACCTTGACGTTGAACGTTTCACCGACGAAGCGGCCGGGGTTGACTCCCCTTCCCTCCTGGGCAAGGTGCGAAATCGGGATGAATCCCTCTATGCCGCAGCAGTTGACGATCAGGCCGCCCTTGATCTTGCGCAGCCCAGTCACGGGAAGGACCTCGTTTTCAGAGGACTCCTTCTCGATGCGGCTCCAACGCTCGTCAAATTCGGGCCTCCACCGGCTGACCAAGAGCTGGGCTTCTTCACCCTGGCCGATGTTCACGACCTGGACGCGTACCTTGTCTCCCTTCTGGGGCTCGGAGGCTTCGTCGACGAGTACGCGGTGGGTCCACTCGGACCTGGGAAGGAATCCCTCGCACTTGTAGTTGACATTCACCAGCCAGCCCGTATCCGTCGAGCCGACGATCTCACCTTCAACGACTTTCCCCTTGTGAATCTCTTCGCTGAGATAGCCGTCGTACATGCTTTCCATGCTTTCCTTGTTGACGTCGTTCATTTCCTGGCTTGCGCCTGCCATTTCCTCAACCATTCAATCCATCCCCCTTGGCGACCTTGCGCTCTCAAGTGTTGAAATAAGTTGCTGGATCAACCAGTCCGGCGTGCTTGCGCCGGCGGCGATTCCAATTTTCTCCTTACCCCGGACCCACCCCCCTTCCTCCAATTCAACTGACTGTTCTATCCAAAGTGTGGGAACCCCTGTATCTGCTGAAATTTCCACAAGTTTTCTCGTATTTGCGCTATTCTTTCCCCCTATGACGATCATTCCATCGACAAGAGGGGCCAGGTGCATCACCGCCTGCTGCCTTTCCAGTGTCGCGCCGCAAATCGTGTTGAATACGCGGAGCTCATCGCACCGGCATAAAAGCTTCCCGACGACTTCCTCGAGAAGGGATTCCTTTTGCGTCGTCTGGCAAACGAGCCCGATCCTGCCGATCCTTCCCTCCGAAGGAACTTGTTCCGGGCTTCCTAACACTGCGGCGTCGTTTCCCGCATAGCCAAGAATGCCCTGGACTTCAGGATGGGCAGCGTCCCCGAGGATAAGAAGGCGGTACCCTTCCTTCCTCAGCAGGGCGGCCTTTTCCTGGACGTTGCGAACGAAGGGGCAGGTCCCGTCAACGATCTTGTCGGTCCTGAGAAGAAGGGAGTCACGAACTTCCGGGGAAACGCCGTGAGCTCTGATGAAGGCGGTTTTGCCAAGAGGGATGTCTTCCGGATTTTCGACGACGACGAGGCCGAGTTTTTCCAGCCTCTCGATCTCCTGCGGGTTATGGATGGGACTCCCGAGGCCGTAGACCCTGCCTACTCTTTCCAGCGCGTTTTCCAGTTCAGAAATGGCTCTTTTGACCCCAAAACAGAGACCCGTAGGTCTCGCCACCGTTACCTTCAACTCCGACCGCCTCGCTGGTTTTCCTCTATTTTCATCAGGATGTCGCCCTGGAGCGACTCCCCTTCCGAACGTGTCATATCATACCACACGGCCGGTTCAAACTTTGTAAACCATGTCATCTGGCGCCTCGCAAAAGCCCGAGTGGCCGTGATGTATCCTTCCAGGGCACTCTCGAGTGAAATGCGCCCCCGGTGAAAGGCGGCCAACTCACGGTACCCGAGGCCCTGCATCGAAGGGTAACGCTCGTCGATACCCTCTTCCAGGAGGGATGCCACCTCTTCGGGGAATCCTTCCTCGAACTGGACCAGTGCGCGGTCGGCGATGCGTTTCCGGATCTCTTCCCTGCTTCGCGAAAGGCCGATGTAGAGAACACGGGCAGGGTAGCAAAGGGGACTGCGGGTCCTGAAGACCTCCGAGGCGGGGCGGCCGGTGAGCGTATGGATCTCCAGTGCCCGTACGATCCGGACGGCGTCATTGGGGTGAATCCTCCTCGCCGAATCTTCATCGACTGACCGAAGGCGCTCGTGCATGGCCGCTTTCCCTTCCCGTGCAAGTATTTTCTCAAGGTGGGCCCTGATGCCGGGGTCCGACCCCAGGTCTTCGGTCAGGGTACCGCAAAGGAGGGCACGGTAGTAGAAAGGGGTTCCCCCGACAAGCAGGACCGATTTCCTCCTTGCGAGGATTTCCTCGATCGCGCGGGTCGAAAGTTCAACGAAGCGCGATGCGGAAAAACGTTCTACAGGGTCGGCTACGTCGATGAGGTGATGTGGAACCCTCGCCCTTTCCTCCTCGGTGGCTTTGGCGGTGCCAATATCGAGTTTCCTGTAGACCTGCCTGGAGTCAACCGAGATGATTTCAGCGCCAAGCCTTTCGGCGAGGGAAAGGCTCAGTTCAGTCTTGCCGACTGCGGTCGGCCCGATGATCGCAACGAGGAATGGCAAGCCGGGCATCGGGGCTCAATCCTTTCTTCCGAAGTGCCGCCTTAGCTGCCGCCCTTCGAGGCGCAGGAGCGTGGGTCTGCCATGGGGGCATGTGTTAGGGCTTTGGGAAAGTGCAAGTTGCTGCCAGAGGCTAATGGCTTCCCCTGCAGTGAAGGAGTCCCCGAGCTTGACGGCCGCATGGCAGGCCGCATAGGCCCAACGGTTCGCGAGACGTGAACCTATCGGTTCCCCGGAATTCTCATCGATCGCGTCGATTGCCGCCCTCAGGAGGTCGGAAGGGGAAAGGGATTCGAGCCCCTTGCAGGTAGGGATCGATTCCACGATCAGGGTTCCGTCGTCCCCGTCGAGGAAGGAAAAACCAAGCGCCTGCAGTTGATCGATATGTTCTCGCACCCCCGCTCCGAGGCTCGGGGACAACTCCTCCCCCATTTGCAGGCGCTGGGAAGGCAAACGGCCTTCCACTCTTTCGCGGATGAGGTCGTAGAGCACTCGTTCATGAGCCGCGTGAGGATCCATCAGGACGAGATCGCTTCCCTGGGTGAAAACCAAAAAGCCCTCCGACAGGTTCCCAAGGAAGCACGCATCCGTCTCCGCAACCGCGGGGGATTCCGGTTCAATGGAAAGCAAGGGAAGAGATTCCACGGGTGCAGCGACACGTGTTCCATTAAAGCCGGCCCCGCCGGGTTTGAAAAAGAGCGGGGGCGGGTCCCAGGCGACCTGGGGCAATTGAAGGTCGTTCACGGCATCAAGGAGGGCTTTTGCCGCTCCATGCACGGATTCGAAAACCGACCCGGTGTTCCTGAACCGCACTTCGGCTTTTGCCGGGTGTATGTTGACATCGACCTCCGAAGGCGGGCAATCGACCAGGATCACCCAGTCTCCAGCGATCTCCGGCCCCAGCGCGAAGATCGATGACCGTATCGTGGGCTCGATGATCCTCCGGCCGTTGACGAAAGAGAGGATTTCGGTTCGTTTGCCCGGCCGCGCGTTTGCCCGCCAGGCTTCCACTTTCATGCGGCCCTTTTCGAAGCGGGTTCCCCTGGCCTCCCCAGCCCCCAGGACGTATTCAATCGCGTCCTTCCGGGTTCCCCTTTCATGCCGGAAAATCGTCTTCCCATCCGCGACCAGCAGGATGTCGACGTGAGGTGCCGCGATCGAGGTTTCCTGGATGACCTTCAGGATACGTCTTTGTTCGGCGGCGGCGCCCTTCAGGAATTTCCTTCGGGCCGGAAGGTTAAAAAAAAGATCGTCGACCTGGACACGTGTTCCTTCCGCTGTTTCCGTGCCCCCTCCCGATACCGTGAGGCCGCCCTCGATTCTCAGAAAAGCGCCTTCCTGTTCCCCCCGCTTTCGGCTGCGAATTTCGAATCGGCTTACGGTCGCGATGCTCGCGAGTGCTTCCCCCCTGAAACCAAGGGTGACAATCCGTTCCAGGTCCTCGATTCCCGCAAGCTTGCTCGTCGCGAACCTTTCGACTGCAAGGGAGAGTTCCTCCGGAGGTATCCCCTGACCGTCGTCTTCGACGACGATCGAGAGGGTTCCCCCCTGTTGGAGCCTGACGGTCAGGCGGGAGGCTCCGGCATCGAGGGAGTTCTCGAGGAGTTCCTTCACGACCGATGCCGGCCGTTCGATGACCTCTCCAGCCGCTATGCGGTGCGTGACGTCTTCCGGCAGTTTCCTGATGGGCATCAGGCGCGCACCTCCCTTGACCGGTCTCTCAGGCGATAAAGGGTTTCCAGGGCGGCGAGCGGGGTCAGTATGTCGGGTTCAAGAGCGGCGATCTCGTCCAGCAGGGATTCCTGCTCTGAAGGGAACAGCCGAAGCTGGGCCTTCTCCTTGAGCCTGGTTTCAATGGAGTTCTCGGTGCCCTTGCTGGCTGCCCTGGTTTCAAATTCCTCGAGAAGGGATTGGGCCCTCAGGACGACAGGTTCCGGTATGCCTGCCAGCCTTGCGACCTCGATTCCGTATGAGCGGTCTGCCGGTCCCTTTTTTACCTGGTGGAGAAAACGGACTCCGGAGCTTGACTCCTCCACGGCCATGGAAAGATTGACAATCTCCGCGAAGCGGTCCTCGAGAGCCGTAAGTTCGTGGAAATGAGTCGCGAAAAGGACCAGGGGCCTGCAGTCCTGCCGGCCGTGCAGGTGTTCGAGAACCGACCAGGCGATGCTCATGCCGTCATAGGTGGACGTTCCCCTCCCGACTTCATCAAGCACGACGAAACTGCGTTTTGTCAGGTTATTCAGGATTTGGGCGGTTTCCAGCATCTCCACCAGGAATGTGCTTCGGCCGAGCGCAAGTTCGTCATGGGCGCCGATACGGGTAAAGATACGGTCAACGACACCGATCTCCGCCTTTTCGGCCGGGACGAAGCCGCCCATTTGGGCCATGATCACGAGGAGGGCGGCCATCCGCAGGTACGTGGATTTCCCGGCCATGTTCGGACCGGTGAGGATGGCGATCCTTTTCCCGTCCCGGTCAAGTTCGACACGGTTCGGCGTGAAGGGGTCATTTCCCAGTGCAAGCTCCACGACGGGGTGTCGTCCGCCTCTGATGCTGATCCTGTTTCCTTCGTTAACTTCAGGCCTTGCATAGTTCCTTTCCCAGGCCACCTCTGCAAGGGAGCTTATGCAATCGAGGCGGGCAAGGGCTTGTCCCGTGTCCTGGATTTCTCCGGCAAAAGTCATGACCCTTTCCCTGAGAGCCTCGTAAAGCGAGGCTTCCCGGCGTTCCATTTCCTCAGAGGACTTGAGGATTTTTTCCTCGTAGGATTTGAGTTCCTCGGTCACGAACCTTTCTGCTGAAACAAGGGTTTGCCTGCGGACATAATCCGAGGGGGCTTTTTCGAGCTGCGACTTGGGGATCTCGATGTAATACCCGAACACGCGGTTGTTACCAACCTTGAGGTTTTGGATGCCCGTTCGATTACGCTCGTCGGCCATGTAGGAGTTCAGCCAGCTTCCAGCCTGGCTTGCCAGGTTCCTGAATTCGTCCAGCTCGGCATCCACCCCGCGCCTGATCACTCCGCCGTCCTTGAGGCTCCGGGGCGGGCTGTCCGCGAGGAAAAGGGAAAGGTCCCCCAGGCAATTGGAGAGGTCGGGAAGCCCTGAAATGAAAGGATCGAGGGGCGTGCCTTCCCCAAGTTCGACCAGACCGGGGATTTCGGCAAGGGTATCCCGTATGCCGGCAAGGTCAAGCGGGGACCCCAGGTTCAGGGATAGTCTTCCCACTGCTCTTTCGATGTCGCGGCAGCGCTGGAGAGCGCCTATGACCCTTGAGCGGGTCGTGGGGTCCGACTTCAGGTAGCCTACCGCTTCAAGTCGAACATTGATGGCGTCCGGGTCGAGAAGGGGCTTGGCTGTCCAGTCCCGGAGCATGCGCTTGCCCATGGGGGTCCTGCAGCGGTTAAGCGTCTCATAAAGGGAATCGGCTTCGGCTGCCAGGAGTTCAAGGTTTTTCTGGGACTGGGCGTCGATCCGGAGGTTCCGGCTTCCCTGCAGCGGGTGAAGCCTAAGGATGTGACGCGAAAGTCCGAACTGCGTTTCCTCGAAGTACCGAAGAATGGCCGCGGCAACACCTGCGGCGGGGTCTCCGTCATCGAGGCCGAACACCCTAAGGCTGGGGACGTTCCACTTTTTGCATAGCCAGGTTTCCGCATGGCGTGGATCGAAAAAGGCCTTTTCCTTTTCGGAAACGAGGCAACCCGGATGCAAAGCCTGGCGCAGAAGGTTCATGGTTCGTTCGGGGCAAGGTTTCGGGACGATGACTTCCAACGGACTGAAGGCGGCTAGAAGCCCAACGGCTCCTATCGTGTCCAGAGTTCCCGCTTCGAGAAGCCCGGATCCCGGATGGAGGATCGCGAGCGAAATGACCCCATCCCTTTCCGCCACGGCGGCCAGCCTGCCTTCCACGGCGGCATCTTCGGGGACGTATGTCCCCGGAGTGACAATCCTGACGACGCGTCTTTCGACCAGCGTCTTTCCGTCCGGTTCGGTCACCTGTTCGCAAATGGCCACTTTCCGCCCTGCCCTGACCAGTTTTTCCAGGTAGGGTTCGACGGCGTGGTGAGGCACCCCTGCCATGGGGATCTTTTTCTCGCTATCCCTGGCCGTGAGTGCGATGTCGAGCAACCTGGCGGCTTCCCTGGCATCCTCGAAAAACATCTCGTAGAAGTCCCCCATCCGGAAGAAAAGGAGGCAATCCGGGTAGGCGCGCTTCCAGGTGAAATACTGCTCGAGCATCGGTGTCATCGGCAGTTCCGGGTTATCGATCATCGGTCTGTTGCCCTCCGCCTGTCGAGGAAGTCCTGAAGGAAAACGGCAGCCGCCACCTTGTCGACGCGGTTTCTCCTTTTTCTCGAATCCACATTGCCTTCTATCATGATCTGGTGCGCTCGTGTCGTCGTGAAGCGTTCGTCCATGAACTGGACAGGGATAGGAGCTATTTCCAGGGCAACTCTTTCCGCCATGGTCCGGATCCTTGCAGCCTCGGGTCCCTCGATTCCTGTCGTTCGGAGGGGCAGTCCCACCACGACGAGGTCAACGGGAGCGATTTCAGCAAGGAGCTTTTTCAACTCGTCGAGCCACTCACCGTCGACGCGCCATACGGCGATCCCCTGGGCAAACAGCCCCAGGGGATCGGTAATCGCGACACCGATTCTAACTGTTCCAAGGTCCAGGCCGACGAGTCTTCCCATCAATCCAGCTTGTTCTTGCCGAAGAGATCCCTGATAGCCGTCTCCACGGCTTCAAGGGCTTCCACGGCCTTTTCCGGGCTTTTCCCACCGGCCTGAGCGAGGTTTGGCCTTCCGCCGCCGGAACCGTTGACGATGGGGGCGATCGACGAGATCAAGCGTCCCGCGTGGAAGCCCTTCGCCAAGGCTTGCTCGTCACCCATGGCCATCAGGGAGACCTTTTCCCCGTCAACAGAAGCGAAAACGATGACTGCCGCCTTTAACCTGCTCTTGACCGAATCGGCAAGCTGACGGAGGAGGTCTATCCCGACTCCTTCAAAACGCCGTGTCACCAGCGAGAATTCTCCTACCTCTCGGGCCGCATCCGCGAATTCTCCGGCCTTGCACAAGAGTGCCGCGAGCCTGGCCTCCGTGGCTTCTCGCCTTGCGGAGGACAATTCGTCGAGCAGGGACGACACGCGTTCGGGTAGCAGCTCCGTTTCATGGACCCCAAGGCTTTCCCGGATCTTTTCCATCGCGGTCTGCACCGATTTCTGTGCGAGGTAGGCCGGACGTCCGGCCTGTGCGGTTATCCTCCTGAGTCCGGACCCTATCCCTTCCTCCCGGGCGATCCTGAACAGCCCGATGTCACCCGTGGCATCGCAATGAATCCCCCCGCAAAGCTCGGTCGAAAAACCGGGAACCCGGACTACCCTGACGCGGTTTCCGTACTTTTCGGTAAAAAGAGCCTTTGCACCCATCGACTTGGCTTTTTCGAGGTCGGTCTCCAAGGTTTCTAGCGGGGTGTTGAGGAGAACCTGCTCGTTCACAATCCTTTCAACCTTGTCCAGTTCTTCGTTCGTAACCTGGGAAAAATGCGTGAAATCGAAGCGAAGGAAGTCCGGAGCGACAAGGGAGCCGGCCTGTCGTACGTGCTCCCCGAGAACGTGGACAAGCGCCTCGTGCAGGAGGTGGGTGGCGGTGTGATGCCTCCGGATGTCCCATCTGCGGTCTTCATCAACGGCAGCCTTGACCGTGTCACCTTTTCTCAGGAGTCCCTCTGTGACGCGCACCTTGAGGACGGGCAGGTCGGCCACGGGTGAGACCGTGTCCAGGACCTGCGCTTTGAGGATTTGAGATGAAAGGGTGCCTGTGTCGCCCACCTGTCCGCCTTTTTCGGCATAGAAAGGTGTCCTGTCGAGGACGACTTCCGCTTCGTCCCCCGCCTGCAACTCGTCCACCTGTTCCCCGTCAAGGACCAGGGCTAAAACCTTGGCTTCGAGGGACGTCAACGCGTATCCCTCGAACGAGGTGGAGTGGTTCGCTTTCGCAAGTTCCGTGTAAACGTTGCCCGAAAGGGTCGAACTCGCCATCTTGCTGGAAAGTCTTGCTCTTTCCCGCTGGGCCTCCATGGCGTTTTCGAAACCGGGCCTGTCGAGTGAAAAACCCGCATCCTGGCAGATTTCCTCGGTCAGTTCAAGGGGGAAACCGTAAGTGTCATAAAGCTCGAAGGCCAGGTCTCCCGGGAGGACACGCTCCCCTCTCGCCGCCAGGCTTGCGATTTCGGTTTCGATAAGGTTGGTTCCCTGTTCCAGGGTTTTGCCGAACTTCGCTTCCTCGAAGTCGAGGACTTGCCGGATCGCACCCTGCCTTTCCGGGATTTCCGAGTAATGGTTCCCCATGACTTCGATAACGGTGGGGAGCAGTCCGGAAAGGAACGGTTTCTGGAGGCCGACGAGACGGCCCCACCTGACCGCCCTTCGGAGCAGCCGCCTGAGGACATAGCCCCGCCCTTCGTTGGATGGCAGGATTCCGTCGGCGATCATGAAGGAAATGGCCCTTAGATGGTCGGAGATGACCCTGACGGCCATGTCTCCACGGGGGTTCGAGCCGTAGGCGTGACCCGTCATCTCGCAGGCCCGGCGGATCAGGGGAAGGAAAAGATCCGTCTCGAAATCCGTTCGAACGCCCTGTACGACCGATGTCAGCCTTTCAAGCCCCATTCCCGTATCGATGTTCTGCTTCGGCAGGGGGACGAGATTGCCTGCCTCGTCCCGGTTGTACTGCATGAAAACGAGGTTCCAGATCTCGAGGTACCGGTCGCAGTTGCACCCGACCTTGCAGTCGGGTTTTCCGCAGGAGAAGGAAGGACCCTGGTCGTATATGATCTCGGAGCAGGGGCCGCAGGGACCCACGGGGCCGACCGCCCAGAAGTTGTCATCTTCTCCCAGGCGAACGATCCGGCTTTCCGGCAAGCCGACCACCTTGTGCCAGATCTCGAAGGCCTCGTCGTCGTCCAGGTAGATCGTCGCGGTGAGCCGGTCTGGATCGAGCCCAACCGTCTCTGTGACGAATTCCCAAGCCCATGGGATGACTTCTTTCTTGAAGTAGTCTCCAAAACTGAAGTTTCCCAGCATCTCGAAAAAGGTGTGGTGCCTGGCGGTTCTCCCGACGTTTTCGATGTCGTTCGTGCGCACGCATTTCTGCGAAGTCGTCGCCCTTGAACAGGGGGGGACCTTCATTCCCAGGAAATAGGGCTTAAAGGGAACCATGCCCGCGATCGTGAACATGATCGAAGGATCCTCCGGAACCAGGGAAAAACTTGGGAAGCGCCGATGCCCCCTTTCCTCGAAAAACCTAAGGAAATTTTCTCTCAATTCGTTCCCGGTCCTGTACTGCATCTCTATCGCCTCCCGTGTTGCGGCTAATCTTCAATGGCAAGCCTGTCCGGAAATTATATCTCCCGCTTCAGTCCTGCAACAACTCTTTCCTGCACTCGCCAGCCTTGCGAAGGATCATGGCCTTGTCCAGGTTTTCGTGCCGGTTGTCCAGGTAGATCCACCTGCCTGCGACCATTGTCCCTCTTATGTCGGAAGAGGAACCCGAATAAACGATGCTTGCGCAGAGGTTTTCCGGTGTTACGCCGACGTAATGCGGCTGGTCGAGATCGACCAGCACAAGATCGGCATCCCACCCGGGCCTCAGGAGGCCGACGCGTTCGAAACCCAATGCCTTTGCGCCGTCAAAAGTGGCCATCCGCAGCACTTCCGACGCACGGACCGTACAGGGATTGCGATGGATCCCCTTGTGCAGGAGAGAGCAGGTCCGCATTTCGTCCCAGATGTCCAGGCGGTTGTTGCTCGCCGCTCCGTCGGTCCCAAGCGCGACCCTCACTCCCCTTTCGAGGAAAGACGGCACCGGTGCGACCCCGCTCCCCAGCTTCAGGTTGCTGTTCGGATTGTGGACGATCGACATGCCCGTTCCGCGCAGTGCGTCGACGCGATCCTCCGGGAACCAGACTCCGTGGGCCAGGATGGCGAAGGGAACCTCCGAAAGGCCGACTTCGAAGAGAAGGTCGACGGGATCCCTCTTGAGCTCGTTCCGGATGTATCCGGCTTCCCACTCCGTCTCAAGCCAGTGCGTGTGGATACCCACTCCCAGTTCGCCGGCTGTCAGCGAGATTTCCCTAAAGGCCTCAGGCGGGACCGTGTAGATCGCGTGAGGCCCAAGCTGGATATGGACAAGGCCTCCAGGTTCGTGGAATCTCTTCACAAGGTCGATTCCTTCACCGAGTTTCTGTTCGTCGGTCCCGACGAGGCCACGGCAAAGGGCACATCTCATGCCGGCCTGCTTTGCCGCCTCGGCGGCCTGATCCATGAAAAAGTACATGTCGGAGAAACAGGTGATTCCATTGGAGGCCATTTCGATAACGGCCAGGAGGGTTCCCCAGTAGACGTGCTCCGGCTTCAGCCTGGCTTCCACGGGCCAGATTTTCTTCTGGAGCCATTCCATGAGCGGAGCCTCTTCGCCTATCCCCCTCAGGAGCGACATTGCAGAGTGGGCGTGCGCGTTGACGAGCCCCGGAAGAACGGCGATTTTTCCTTTGCCGTCAGTTTCCGCCTTTCCCTCGACGCTTCGGGGAGGCTGTATGGACTCGATTGTCGAACCGGACACGACAAGGTCGCAACGCTGGGCGTTCTCCATTGAACTGTCCAGGAGCAGGATATCCTTTAATAGCATCCGGCATCACTCCTTCCAGCTGGCGAGGTAGGCTTTCTGCTCTTCTGTCAGGATTTCGAGCTTAAGGCCGAGGGATTCAAGCTTCAACTCGGACACGGAGCGGTCAATCTCCTCCGGGACTGACAGCACGCGATTCGGGAGAGAAGGCTGCTGCAGGAGGTAAAGGCTTGAAAGAAGCTGCAGTGCGAAACTGAGGTCCATGATCTCGATCGGGTGCCCGTCCGCTGCCGCCAGGTTAACAAGGCGCCCTTCCGCGAGCAGGTGTAGCCTTCTCCCGTCCGCAAGCACGAAGCTCTCGATGTTGGTCCTCGAGGCTTCTGTCCTGGCCGCGAGTTCACCGAGGGCGGCAATGTCGATCTCGACGTTGAAGTGTCCTGCGTTGGCAAGTATGGCGCCGTCTTTCATCTTCGCGAGGTGTTCCCCGCGTATGACCCCGATGTTCCCTGTCGCGGTGACAAAGATATCACCTAAAGGAGCCGCCTCTTCCATGGAACGCACGTCCCTGCCGTCCATCAAGGCCTCCAGTGCCCGGTGGGGATCCGCTTCCACGACGGTCACGCGGGCTCCGAGGCCGGCGGCCCTGGTGGCGATGCCTCTCCCGCACCAGCCGTAACCGGCAACCACGAAGACTTTTCCCGCAAGGAGGCCGTTTGTCGTTCTCAGCAACCCGTCCATGACCGATTGGCCGGTCCCATAGCGGTTGTCGAAAAGGAACTTGCTGTAGGCGTCGTTTACCGCGAGCATCGGGAAGCGGAGGATTCCTTCCCTTTCCATGGCCTTCAGACGCTTGATGCCGGTCGTCGTTTCCTCGCAGCCGCCGATTATGGCGGAGGCCAGTTCAGGCATTTCCTCGTGAACGAGGGCAACGAGGTCGGCGCCGTCATCGATCAGGATCCTGGGTGCCGCCGAGGCAGCGAGGCGGAGATTCTCGATGTATTCGGAAGAATCCATGCCCCTTCGGCTGAAAACGGTTACGCCCTCCTCAACCAGGGCGGCGCAGACATCGTCCTGGGTGGAGAGAGGGTTGCTGCCCGCGGCCGCTACCGTTGCACCCAACTCCCGTAAAGTCCTTAGGAGGCAGGCGGTCTTCGCCTCGAGGTGGAGACACGCACTGATCGTGATGCCCTTGAAGGGCATTGAAGGGGCGAGCTTGTCGCGCAAAAGGCGCAACACGGGCATTGAAGCCCAGGCCCAGCGGATTTTCCTGTGCCCCTCGGGAGCGAGTTCGGGCTTTGCGATTCGACTTCCAGGCATGACGGTCATTCGCTTTTCCTCCTAGTGATCGTGCTGTTCGAAAAGACGGCGCAGGTTGTCTGCGTAAGGTGCCCGGATGATCCCCCTCTCGGTCACGATGGCGGAAATCAGGTCGGCGGGTGTGACGTCGAAAGCGGGATTCCAGGCCTTTACGCCATCGGGGGCCGAACGGAGCCCCTGGAAGCCAAGGACTTCCTCGGGGGGGCGCTCTTCGATCGGGATATCCCTGCCCGTAGGTGTCGAAAGGTCAATGGTGCTCATAGGGGCGGCGATATAGAAGGGGATGTGGTGGTAGCGCGCCAGTATTGCCAGGGGATACGTGCCGATCTTGTTGGCGGTGTCTCCGTTGGCGGCAACCCTGTCAGCCCCCGTAATGACCGCGTCCACCCCGAGCCTTTTCATGGCGGATCCCGCCATGGAATCGCAAAGGACCGTGACGTCGAATTCCTCCGAAAGGAGTTCCCAGGCCGTCAGCCTGGCACCCTGCAAAACCGGCCTTGTTTCGTCGGCCAGGACACGAACCTGTTTTCCGGCTTCCCGGGCGGCCCTGATGATCCCCAGGGCGGTACCGTATCCCCCCGTGGCGAGTGCCCCTGCGTTGCAGTGTGTCAGGACCGTGCAGGAGGGCGGAAGGAGTCCCTGCCCGTGTGCCCCGATCGCCAGGTTGATCTCCATGTCTTCACGGTGTATGGTTGCGGCTTCTTCCAGGAGGGCCTTTTGCAGCGATTCCGGACCCATGCCGGGAGGAAGGCTGGCAACGAGGGATTCCATCCGGCGGAGCGCCCAGAAAAGGTTGACGGCGGTCGGGCGCGTCACTGAAAGCCTGGAGATGGCCTTTTTCACCGCGGGGATGCCTTCACGCGAGGCAAGGACCACCCCGTAGGCAGCCGCGATTCCGATGGCGGGTGCTCCACGGACCGCGAGCCCTTCGATCGCGCGCGCCACTTCTTCGACATCCCTGCAGGAAAGACGGGAGACGACACCGGGCAGGAGTCTCTGGTCGAGCAGCACGAGTTCTCCCGCATTCCATTCGATCGGGTTAACCTTCATCAGGAAATCTCCTTCCGATACTCCGCCGGCCCTTCCACCTTGACAGGGACCTTCCCGTCGCTGAACAGAAGGCGGAGGCTATCTTGTCCCGCCGCTGCGGACGCCGTCACGACGGGAACTCCGACAGGGGTTTCGCAGGCGATGAATCCCCTGGCCATGACCCTCTCAGGGGACAGGGCTTCCAGGGTGGAAGTGATTGATTGGAGGCAATGGGCTTCAAGTTCAAGGCGGGCATCAATTCCCCGGCGCAGGTTTTCGGAAAGGGTTTCGACCGCCGTTTCTCCTTCGCCCAGCCTGCGTTCGAAGGACAAAGACAGGCGGTTCTGGTTCCTTTCGGCAATCCAGGCCATTTCGTCGACTCTTCGGGTAATTCCCGACCGGGCATGCCTGCCGAGGGAACTAATGCTCGAGAGGATCGCGTTCCTGTCAGGAAAGACTCTCTCCGCTGCGGCGGAAGGTGTCGGGGCGGAAAAATCAGCGGCCAAGTCCGAAAGCGTGCTGTCGATCTCGTGGCCCAGTCCCGTCACGACCGGTATCGGGCAGGAGCGGACCGCTCTTACGACCAATTCGTCGTCGAATGGGTTCAGGTCATCCCTGCTTCCTCCTCCCCTCACGAGGAGGGCAACCTGGACTCCTTCAAGTTTCGAGGCCCTTGAAAACGCGGTCAGTATTTGTCCCGGCGCGTCCGCTCCCTGGACGTTGCAGGGCAGGACGAAGATTTCGCAGGCCGGGTAACGGTTCCTCGATACCCGGAGCACATCCTTAACCGCGGCACCCGTCGGTGATGTCAGGATGACGACGGAATCCGGGTATTCCGGGAGAGCCCTCCTGTGGCGGGGATCGAAAAGGCCTTCTTCCGCCAGCCTTCTTTTGAGTTCTTCCTTTGCCCGCGTCTGGGCTCCCTGTCCCGAGGGGGTCAATCTCCTCGCGTAAAGCTGGTAGCTCCCTCGAGCCAGGTAGACTGAGACGGTTCCCTCGACCAGGACCTGGTCGCCGGTTTGCGGCCATGAGGGAAGACTTCCCGCGTGGCTCCTGAACATCACGCAGGCGAGGCGCGTTTCCTTGCCGACCAGGGTGAAATAGGCATGGCCTGTCTTGTGCACCTTGAAGTCCAGGATTTCGCCGGTGACGGCGAGGTTTTCAAGGACCGGGTCGGACTGGATGACGAGCTGGACCCGCTGGTTCAGTTCATCAACGGTGAGAGTCGGGAGTGTTCTCGGCATCCGCGGTCCCGTCCTCGGGTTCCAGCGCCCGGACGATGCGCCCAAGGACCCCGTTTACGAACCTTCCGGAATCTTCCGTGCCGAAGGACTTCGCCAGTTCCACCGCCTCGGAAATTGCCACAGGTAGAGGGGTTGTCCTTGCGACGACGCCTTCGAACAGCGCGATGCGGACAGCGGCGCGGTCAACCGCTACCATGCGTTCCGGCCTCCACCCGACAATGTTCCTGAGGATCAGGTTGTCGATCTCGAGTTCGTTTTCCAGGACGCCGAATACAAGCTTGCGTGCGAACTCGACGACAATCCCCTCCTCTCCCTCCAGAGGAAAAAGAGTGAAGGCTTCGTCCGCGTTTTGTTCCCTGCGGAGGTCCATCGAATAAAGGAGTTGGAGCGCGATTTCTCTCGAACGGTGCCGCCGCTGCGGCATGAATTCCCTTTCCAAGGTCGTTTCACTCCTCGAAGCTGTCAAGGAAGGACGCCAGGCGATTGCGTCCTCCCGGCGTCAGGAAAAGCCAAGCCACGGCGAAAGATCCGAGGCCAAAGAAAAGGACCCAGAAAACACCGGAAAGGCCAAGGTTGACGACTGCGGCAGCAAGACCGATGGATAACCCCCAGAAAAAGGGAGATTTCAGGAGGGGATGCCGATTCTTGCCGGCCAGTGTTTCTGTTTGCCCTGAAACGAGCGAAACAGAGGGCTTCAGCCCGGTTGGCAGGAACTTCTCCGCTAGTTGTGCAGAAAGGGCCTCTGGGTCGGGAACCGCGTTGCCGGAGTTGAAGGAGACATACACATTCAAGAGGTCACGGTCTCCCACAAGCCTGACCGAATCGCAGGCGGTTCCCTCCGGGAGGCAGGGCTCGACCATCTCCCTCAGGGCCGATTCATCGATCCAAAGCCTTCCCAGGGGTCCGGTCTTCCAGAAAAAAATCATGGTTTTCCCCCCTCGAAAAGGAGGGGTCGGTCATAGGCCGACCCCTTTCCCGGTTCACTTATTTTATTCAGCGCTGTTCTGTAGGGGGTTCCCCTTCACCTCGGGGAGTTTCGGGGGCAGCGGCAGCCCCTTTTGGTTCACCGAAGTCGATCCCCTGTATGGTGACGTTGACTTCCTTGACGATGTATCCCGTATAGCGCTCGATTTGCTCCTTGACCGATTCCTGCACGTCCCAGGATATGTCGGGCAAACGAAGGCCATACTTGACGATGATGTAGGTGTCGACCTGAACGACGGGAGGGTTTCCCTCGGAAACCGAAATGCGGACACCCGAATTTCCTTTCCTGCCCAGTCGTAGGTTGGCAACGATCCCGGCGCTGGCGGGCCGGACACCTTCGACGCTCAGCAGTGCCTGGGTCGCCAGCGCCCCGATGACATCTTCAGAAATCCGGATATCCCCTTTGGTTACGACGGGTTCACGGTCGGGTTCCTGATGATTCTCCGTTTCGATCTTTTCCAGGTTTTCCTCCATGAGGCGCTCCTTTCAGGCCCTGCCTCAGTCTTCCTTGCGCTCGAAAGTTTCGGCGCACTTGGGGCACTGGACCGGTTCATCCTCCTCGTAGAGTTCGGGCTGGTAGTAGAAACGATGGCCGCACTTGGGGCAGACTGCGGACTGGTAGACGGTCTCGAAGTCTTCCTCGTCTTCGCCTTCCTCATCCTCTTCAGGAACTTCTTCCAGCTCGCCGACGAGCTTCTCGATCTCTTCCATGTCGTCCTCGAGGGATTCGCAGAACTCGTTCAGCTCCTCGACCATTTCAGCCTGTTCCCTGAGTTCGTCCCTGTGCATCTCGACCTCGTCTGCAAGCGCCTCGAGCGCGTCGACGATGGCGGCGTAAACCTTCGACTGGTTCTCGTCCTGCGGGCCGAGACCATCCAGGAGGCCCTTCAGGTAGGCGATCCTTTCCTTGGATTCCACCGCATCCACTCCCCTTTCGATTTACTTCTTCGCGCGTTCGACGTACTCTCCCGTGCGGGTGTCGACGATGATGACCTCGTCCTGCTCTATGAACATAGGGACGTTCACGACGGCCCCGGTTTCAAGTGTTGCGGGCTTTCCGGAGCCTGTCACGGTGTCGCCCTTGAAGCCTGGAGCCGTACTGACGATCTTCAACTCCACGCTGTTGGGCAACTCGATACCCATGATCCGTCCCTCGAACATTTCAAGGTTGACTTCCAGGTTTTCCTTCAGGTACTTGACGCCTTCCCCGAGGGTTTCCTTCGGGATGTAGACCTGGTCGTAACTGGTCATGTCCATGAAGACGAAGTTCTCGCCCTCCCTGTAAAGATACTGGGCGGCCGTTTCCTCGAAGATGACCCTTTCGAACCTTTCGCCGGATTTGAAGGATTGTTCGATGATGGCTCCGGTCTCAAGGTTCCTCATCTTACCGCGTATGATCGCTCCGCCCCTCCCCATCTTGTGGTGCTGGCAGTCGACGATCTGCCAGATCCCGTTTTCCCACTTGATCTTGATTCCGGGGCGAAAATCGCTCGTGTCTACAACTTGGGCCATGACGAATCCAATCCTCCCGTATTCCGGATGTCCATCCGCAGTCAACCCGCAGCTTGGCTTAAGAAGTTTATCCCATCCAGTGGGTCTCTGACAAGAAAAGCGGAAGGGGGCTTGCCTTGGCGGAGAGCCCCCTTCCGCGAAGAAACGACCCTAAAGGGGCCTACTTCAGGGTGCCGATCTCGATTGAGCCCTCCGGCACGTCGAGGAGTTCCGGCACAAGCACGACAACAACCTGCGTCTTCTCGTTCTTCCTGCTCTTGGACTTGAAAAGTTCACCCAGGAAGGGAATGTCCGAAAGCAAGGGAACGCGGTTGATCGTGATGGACTTGTCCGTTCCGAACAGCCCACCCACGACGAACGGTTCGCCGTTTCGGACCCGGACGGATGTCTGGACTTCCCGTTTAGCCGTTTGGGGGATCTTTTCACCCTGGTTTCCCGAGAGGTACTGGGTAATCGTGCCCGTGGAAACCTTGATCTCGAGGTTGACGACTCCGTTCCTGCCGATGATCGGAGTGAATTCCAGCACGGGGCCGACTTCCTCGTCGGAATAGGTCGCATTCCCCGCCTCGTCCCTGTCGGAGATGTATTTCACGTTCTCCGTGATCTTGATCGTCGCCTTCTTGCCCTCGGTTGTGATGACGGACGGGCTGGCGAGAACGTCCCCCTTGATGTCGCCCTGTGTCCATATCGCGATCTGGGCGTCGATCGCCTTCAGCGTGCTCCGTGCCAGGCCGCTGAGGTCGGTGGCAAAAGGAGTCGGGGAAGCGGCACCCGAAGGGATCTGGTTGGGGTAGTTCGCGTCCGCGTAGCCGCCCGACATGCTCCCGCCGCTATAGCTCAGCCACCAGTTGTTGTAGATGGTGTCGAGCATGGCCTCGAACTCCTTGGAAGCCGTGTCTTTCAGTTCGATGATGCGGGCGTTGATCATGATCTGCCGTCCGGGATGGTCGACCCTCTCCAGGATCTTCCTCACCTCGTCCTGCTGGAGGGCCGTTCCGGTGACATAGAGCGTGCGCAGGCGTTCGTCCACGACGATCTTGCTGACCCCAGCGAGGTTCTGGAGTATGCCGGGTATCTGCTTGGGGTCCGCGTAGGCGATATGGTAGGTCTGGGTCTTCTCCATTCCCGTCGTCTTGGCCAGGGCCTCCGGCTTCCCGACGATCATCGTCCGGCCCATGAGGACATAGGCGAGGTCGTGCATGCGCATCAGGTAGCTGAACGCTTCCTTCAAGGGAACATCCTTCAGGCTGAGGGTCACGTTCGTGTCGGGAACCGAGGAATCCACGACGAGGTTGAGGTTCATCATCTTACCGAGCATCCGGAAGATGTCCTTGATGTTGACGTCCCTCAACTCCAGTGTGACCTTCGTGTCCTTCGCCAAGGGATCCGGTGTACCTTTCAGCGCCGGTTTCGGCAAGGCAACGGCAGGGGTTTCCGCCTCGGGCTCGGTCTCGAACAGCAGGGAATACGTGCTTGACGGGGCGGTTCCCTGCGTCGCCTTGAGCTTGAGGGCCTTGTTCGTGATGAATGAAACCATGACATCTCCGCTGGCGATCCTGACCTCGACCGCCTTCACGAGCGGAAAGACCACGGGGATCGTCTGGATCGGAGAGGCGGCGGAAGTGCCGCTCAAACGGAAGTCGACGTGGTTGGGCGCCGACGTCACGAGCTGGGGCAGGGGAAGGTTGCGCCCGCTGATCTCCGCGATGACCTTGCTGGCTCCCGACCGCCGCACCAGCACCGTTTCGATCATCGGTGCCTTTTGCGCTTCCGGGAGGTTCTCGGCGGGATCGGCAGCGCACGCCGCCCCGGCAAGGGCCCACGCCAGGAGCAAGCTCGTTATGGCTAGGACTGTCCATTTCCTGCAGATTTCCGTCATTAGAATCCCCCCAGTAGTGAGGTCGCCAAGGTTTCCTGTTTTTTCCCGTTCCAAAGGAAGACCAGTTTGTCCGGATTGATCGATACGATTTTTCCGTGCTTTCCCGCGAAGGTGAATCCGGGTTTCACGACCAGGTTCTGCCCCACACCGTCAATGTCGACCACCGCGACCGAAGCGCTTCCGAGCATCATGACCGCCTTGACGTTCACGTTGGGCGGCGGGACCTCGACGGGTATTACCGGTCCTCCCCTGCCCGGGACGGCCTCAACCGCAGCCAGGCTCGGAGGCTCGGCGAAGGGGCTTCTTCCGGCGGCCAGCGCGAGTTCCGCGAGCCTGCCGCTTCCCGAGCGGATAAGGGCCTGGTTTCGGTAAGACTGGACCAGGGCATCGAGCTTTTCAACCTCCGGAGATTTTGCCTGCACGGCTTCCGACAGGGTCTGGGAGGCGGACTGGCCAAGGCCCACGAACTGCTTGAAAACGAAAAGCGACCAAAGCAGGCCGATCACGATAAGGAGTCCTATGAGGATCCTGAAGATCCTGAAAACCCCTTCCCCGTAGACGATTTCGTCCCAGAGCTCACGCGTGCTTTCCGTCCAACCGAGGTTCTCTTCCATGGCCATGGCTATTTCCCCCCTTCCTGTGCCGGCTTCACCTTGGCGACAAGGACCGCCTTCGCGGAGACCCCGGTACGTTCTCCCGGCTTGCCGTCGGTCTTGAGGGAGAGGCTCGAGAGCCTGATCGGCTGCATCCCGTTCCTCCAGTCGGCCATCGTGCGGAGAACCGCAAAGAAATCACCCCTGAAGGAGACTTCCGTCGTGGCCGTCATCGTCTTGGGGTCCAGGCCGACAGGCCGGATCGAATCGACAGCGAGGCCGTTCTTGGCGAGTTCGCTCTCGATGTTCGCAAAAAGCGCCACCGGGTCGCCGGGCTCGCCCATCGGGTATTTTTCCAGTTCGACCAGGGCCTGCTTGTAGCGTTCAACGAGCCGGGTCTTGCCCAGGACCTGGCGTCGGAGCGCGGTTTCCTGGATCTTCAGTTCCCGTTCGATTTCGCTTCTCTGGACGGTCACGACTCGAAGGAGCGCGGTTTCCCCGAGGAAGAGCGCGAAGAGGATGAGGACGATTCCCGAGAGGATGATGAACTTCTTCCCAAAAGAAATGTTCATGCTACTCCCCCTCCTTGAAGAGCTTATTGCCGAGAGAATCCATGTCCAGGAGGGAACAGGTCAACTCGAAACGAATGAGGTTGTCTTTCTTGGTGGTGACGGGGAACGAAACCGAGGAAACGAGGGAGGCTTCACCGATTTTACGGGCGAAAGCGACGACCTCACCTTCGGAAGACGCGATCCCGATCAGTTTGGCTGTGCCGGCGTTAACCTCCACGGAATCGATCCGGGTGGCTGTGGGTAGGGCTCCCTGGACCGCGTTCAGGAATTCGAGGGCGGGAAGTTCCGCCTTGACGAGGGCCAGGTTCTCGGTGAAAACGGCGGCTTCGTTCTGGAGCCGCTTAAGCTCGCCCGTAAGCCGGACATCCTGGGTGGTCAGTTCCTCGATGTTCATCTTGAGCGTTGCTTTCTCTTCCTTTAAACGGAAGGAAAGAATCGTCCCGTACAGGATCGAGGCAAGGGAAACGAGGCAGAAGGCCACAAGGAGGACGGCGGCGACGAGCCTGACGACGTCAACGGCTTTCCGGGACTCTCTTTTAAGGGCTGCGGGTCGGAGGTCCAGTTTTATCGTCATAGGACATCCCTCAAGGCCAGGCCGATGGCGGCATCGTAACCGGGCGGCGTATCGCCGCTTACGGGGATGCCCCAGACATCCCAGGGGTTGAGAACGGAAACGGGAAGTCCCGAACCCTGCTCGAGTTGTTCGGGAAGTCCTTCCGTGCGGCCGAATTCCCCTGAGAGGAAGATCCGTTCGATGTTCAGGGACCTGTACTGGCTCCGTGTGTAGGCGATCGTCGAAAGCGCTTCCCTGACGATCGCGGAGAAGGCATCCGCGGAAGGTGTCTTACCGGCTCCCCCGACCAGGAATGTACGGTACAGCATTCCGTCACCCCTGTACCCCATGATGACCTGGGTGCTTTCCCGGCCAATCGAGACGAGGAGGTGCCCCGACTCGGAAGGCGGAAGCGGGCCGGCTGCCGAGCGGTAAACCGCGAGGTTGGTCGGTTCTACCGGGCCGGCCGTCAAGCCGGCGCGACGGGCGGTCTCGATAACCCGGTCGATCGTTCGTGTCCGGGTGGCGGCGACGATGAAACGGGCCTTGTCCGACCCTTCCTCCGTGGACGGCAAGATAATCGGGGCGAGGTCGAAAGTGGCTTCAAGGCTTGAAAAGGGGAAATACTTGTCGAACTCCCACTTGAAGGCTTCCTTCGCATCCTGTACGGACATGTTCGGTAGTTCGACGACGCGAATAAGGACATCCCTTGGAGGGATCCCGATTGTCGCCTGGCGGGGCCAATGGCCTCCGATCTGGGCTTTAAGGGCGTTCAGTGACTGCTCAAGGACGGCGTAATCCGACACCATGTCCTGCTGGATTACACCCGTTTCCGTCGGCACCTCTCCACGCTTGACGACGCTAAGGTTTCCCACTCCCCCTTCCAGTTCGATATAGCGGATGATCCCGCTTTCAAGGGACAGGCCCGCCATCGGTGCGGATGATCTGAAGAAGGCTGAAGCCATACCATCACCACCCAGGGGTAAAGGATTGGTCTTTCACGGTGGCATAAAAAATGAAAACGCAAGCTAGCTAACCAATATAAAATCTATTATTGTCTTGGGGGTGAGAAATTGCAAGCCCTTAAAGCGGTGAAATATCCGGGGAAGTTCACCTGGGCGGGTTTTCCCGCCAGGCCAGTTGTTCGATCTTTCCCGAACCCAGGTCGGCACTCAGGATCGACTCGTAAACCCTGGACGTTCCGTCTTTCCTCACGAGCCCCCGGACAAGGTAATATCCCCTTCTCCGGCACTCCAGGAAATACCCCCGTTCATCCTCCGGGTAAAGGCGAAGGGATGAAACGACGGTGCGGGTTCCCTCCAAGGACCTGACCCGCAAGGCGACGAGGCCTTCTGCAGAGGGGAAGGAGGGGGCGTCAATATTGGACTCAAGGTCTTTTTCGAGTGTTCCTTTCCCCTCGTCGAGGACGGCCCTGAAGGCATCCCCCGAAAAATCCAGGCGAACCTCGTGTATATCCGCGAGATAGGCCCGGTAACGTTCCTGGTCCTGGACGTTAAGGCTCCGGCAGTAAGGGAAGGGAATCCTCGCGATGATCTCTCCCTGTTTTTCCGGGGAACCGGTTCCGTTCGTCCTCAAGATGAGGGAATCCCTGTTTTCGGGGTTTAAGGGGTCTTCTATCGAAAAAGAGAGAGAATAGCCCTGCGAAAAAAGAGTCTCGGGCGTCTTGCCGGTTTGGGAGAGGCGGAAACCGATGTCGAGGCCTTTAGGCAGGGGACCATTGTTTCCCGGGAAGCAAAAACGGAGCCGGACTTCTTCATTTGGGCTCGAGAGGTTTCCTTCATCGTTCTTCCCTGTGAAAAGGATGAGGGCTTCGCCGCTGCCGGAAAAAGTCACCCCGCCTTTTTCTTCCGACAACTGGAGATCTCCCGAGACCGACAGGTCCTCAGGGGGAACAAGGAGCTTCCCGGTGTCGGTATCGACCATCCCGGTTCCCCCGAAAAGCGAGAAGCGATCGTAGAAACACGGGGGCAAGGAGGGGGCGCCCTCAAGAAGAAGGCCGGCACGGTAATCGAGATCCAACACTTCAAGAGTTGAGCCGCTGCCGTCCACCTCGCTGTAGATGCGTAAGGGGGCGTGGTTATCCGGATTCCATTCCCCTTGGCTGAGAAGTCCTTCTTCGGTCGGGTCGGAATCAAACCACCTGGGGAGGTTTCCTTGTTCTTCTATTTGGCGGACAAGCCATCCCCTGCCCTTTTCGAGGAGGGAGATCCCTTCGTTTGTTTCTTCCAACTGGTTGATGTGGATTTGTGCGTTTCTTGCGGTCGATTCGACCAGGTCGATTGACAGCCCGGCCAGCAGGGATCCGAAAAGAAGGACGACCAGGAGTAGCGGCAGGATCATCGCCTTGTTCGACTTGCGCATCATAGGGATTTGTTTTCTGCGCCTCCGTTCCGGACCTTGCAGGTCCAGGTGCTGACCACCAGCCTGAAATGCCGGTCTTCATTGCCTACCGATCCCGGCCAACCTGGAAGTGAAGACGGGGAAATCAGCCCCTCGCTACGTTTTCCCCCCCTGGAAAGGACATGAATCGTCAGGATATGGGAATCGCGATCGTAGCCAGCCTTGAATCCCGCGATTCCATTGACCCTTTCCTGAAGCCCGGAACCGGTCGAAACGTCCTCCGTGTAGAAAGAAGGTTCCTGTCCTGGAAACCTGAGGGTGACGGCCCGCATCGCCCGAAGGTAATGAAGGGAAGCGTTATGGGGAACCCAGGAGGGTGCATGTGACCTGAGCGCGAGGGTGCGGTTGTTAAGGCCCGTTACGAGGAAGGGATATCTGGACGGGGCAAAGACGACCCAGGACCTGGTCCCTGAGGCTCCTACCCCGGACCAGGGAGAAACCTGCCCCGTCTGGGGCGTCGAAGAAAGGCGGATGTAACGGTCTTCCGAGGGGTAGGTTGGGACAGCCCCGGTTTCGTTGACGATCGAGGTGGGCATCGCGTAGACGAGCCGAAGCTCATTCCCGGATACGGAGACCGGACCCTCCCAGTAAGAGACGCTTGGTAGAGAGGCTTTCCCAATGGAGAACGAACCCTTGTATTCTGTGGGGCTTGCAGGTATACCGAGTGTCGCGTTTTCGACTGGAAGGCGGAGGATCTGGATGACCATCTGTCCCCGTCTTCGAGCTTCGGTCAGGGCGAGTTCCTGCTGGTAGGAGTTGATTCCAGCTGAAAGAATGGCGATTGAGGAACC
>DAIMJI010000003.1:0-68347 GCA_036722335.1 Synergistales bacterium
CGGCTTCCCCACTGTTCACGATTTTCCGTTCCGTTGCCCATGATATCCCTCCTCTAAACTTGGTTGTCTCTCGTCCCTAACATACGCAGGACCAGGTCGTTTTCCCGATAAGCCCTTCGCTTGCTCTACCCTCCTTTCCCGGAATTTCCAGAGGAAAAAATGCGAGGATTATAGGCAAAACCGGTTCCCGTTTCAAATCACGCGGACCTTTTGTCGCAGGCCTGGCTGAAAACCAATCCCACCCTAGCCCAAGGTAAGGATAATCAAACCCTCATAATTAATCAATACCCTATTTTATTTAAACCTATTTCCACTTTTTATAGAGCTCTTCCCTTCTAGAATTCCATACCGGATGGGTTTTTCTTGCGTTTTCCACTTTTCCCTTTAGCAACACGGCTATTTCCGTCCGCGGAAGGTCGTCGAGATGGAGAATGATCTCTCCGTAAGGATCCACCACGAGGCTTGTTCCCCCGAAACGGATCGAAGGCCCCTTGTCGCACCGATTGGCCCCAACCGTGAAAAGCTGGTTCTCGATGGCCCTCGCCACAAGGAGGGTTCTCCATATACGGACATGGTCCAAAGGCCAGGCCCCGGCGACCAGCAGGGCTTCCGCACCTTTTTCCGCCAGGGCCCTGCAAAGTTCCGGGAACTCGATGTCGAAGCAGACGAGGATTCCAATTTTCCACCCGAATAACTCAACCAACCCCAGGGTGGAACCCGCCTTGAAAGACCCCGATTCATTGAAAAGCCTGAACGGGTGTACCTTGTCGTAAGCCCCGACGAGGTCACCCCCAGGCCCGACCACGTGGCAACGGTTCACCCTTTCCTCTTTCGACTTCACCGCCATGCTTCCGGCCACGATCGCCATGCCATATCTCCGGGCGACCTCCCTAAAGGGCTCCAGGGCCTGTTCTTCCTTCAATTCTGGCGCATCTTTCGTCCCGGGCAGGTAGGCGACATTCCAAAGCTCGGGCAGGATCGCAATCCTGGCACCCAGTTCGCCAGCCCTTGTCGTTTCACGGACGAGCATCCGGTGATTCTCTTCCGGGCTTTTCCGCAATATTGAGGCCTGGACCAAGGCGATCGGCAGTTTTTCCATGGTTTCACCCTTTCGCACATTCGGAACCCGTTTCAGGGGATTATAGCTTGAAAGGTCATCGGATTGACATGTGTCGGGCGTCGAAGGAAGATAGACTGTCAATTTCTTTCCAGGGAGGAACATTCCATGTGTCTTGCCATTCCCCACACCCTTGTCGCGATTACGGGGCCCCAGACCGCTATCGGTAGGGCAGGAACCGTAGATGTAGAGGTCAGGACCGACCTGATCGAGAATGCGTCAGTGGGCGACCGTGTCCTTGTCCACGCGGGGTTCGCGATCGAAAGGCTCCGCCCGGAAGAGGCCGAAGAGGTCGAAGCCCTCTGGGAATTGATCAGGGAAAACTCACAGAAGGCCTACCATGAGTGAAAAGAGCGGTTCAAGGGTTCTTTATGCGGCCGAAGCTCTCAAACAGCTTTCGGACAACCCGCTGAAGTTCATGGAGGTCTGCGGGACTCATACGGTTTCGATTTACCGTTCAGGGCTCAGGGCCCTTTTCCCCCCCAACCTCCGGCTTATCTCGGGTCCTGGCTGCCCCGTTTGCGTGACTGCACAAGGGGAAATCGACACGCTTGTGCGGCTCGCCGGAATGGAAAACGTCATCGTCGCGACTTACGGGGACATGATCAGGGTCCCCGGAAGCGATTCCTCGCTTGCCCAGGCCCGGGCTCTCGGTGCAAGGGTCGAGGTTGTCCTTTCCGCTGCGAAAGCCCTGGAAATGGCTGTTCAGTTCCCCCAAAATACAGTGGTTTTTGCGGGAGTGGGTTTCGAGACGACGGCACCGGCCACGGCGTCAGTCGTCCTTGAAGCCGAAAATTCGGGGATCGGGAACTTCCTGGTCCTGAACCTCCACAAGACGGTCCCGGTCGTGCTCGACACACTTGCCTCAAGCCCGGACCTTGGCCTTGACGGATTCATCCTTCCCGGCCATGTCAGTACCATTATCGGCCTCTCCCCCTACGAGCCTCTCGCGGCAAGGCACTCGCTGGCATGCGTTGTCGCCGGGTTTGAGCCGGAACAGATCATGGCCGGCCTCGCGGTCCTCGCGATACAGAAAAAAGACGGAAATTTCAGGGTGCAGTCCGTATACCCGCAAGCCGTTCGTCCTGAAGGGAACCGAAAAGCCCTCGCTCTCCTCGAAAAGGTGTTCGAACCCTCCGATGCCTACTGGCGCGGCCTGGGATGCCTGCCGGGATCCGGTCTTCGCTTCAGGGACGCTTACAGCCGTTTTGACGCAAGGGTAAAACTCGGGTTGGCCGATATCCCGGCACCGGAGCCGGAAGGATGCCGTTGCGGCGACGTCCTTGCCGGAAGGATACACCCTTCCGAGTGTCCGCTGTTCGGTGTCGCCTGCACCCCGGAAGAACCGGTCGGTCCCTGCATGGTTTCATCAGAGGGGAGCTGTGCGGCCGTTTACCGTTACGGAAGGAGTGAATTGCCCTGAAACCCATTACCTTGGCGCAAGGCAGCGGTGGACGCCAAAGCCAGAAACTGGTCCAGGCCATACTTGACGCTGCCGGATCCCCGCCGACGTCTCCCCTGGAAGACTGTGCGCTCCTGGGTGAAGGACTGGCCATGACGATCGACGGTTACACGGTCCACCCCTTGTCTTTTCCTGGGGGGAACATCGGGAAGCTGGCCGTTTGCGGGACGATCAACGACCTGGCTTGCCGTGGAGCCCAACCTCTTTTCCTGGCACTTGGAGTGATCGCCGAGGAGGGGTTCGACGAATCCGAACTTCTTCGTTACCTTTCCGACGCAGCCGAAGTTTGCCGTCAAACCGGTGTCCGAATCGTCACGGGGGATACGAAGGTCGTACCGCGAGGCCAGCTTGACCGTCTCGTCCTGACAACCTGCGGACTCGGGAAAACCCGACTTTCACGAGACCTGGGTATCGCCGCCCTGAAGCCGGGCGACTCCCTCCTCCTGACAGGCCCGATCGGGCTTCATGGAGCGACGATAGCGGCGCTCAGGTATGAACTGAACAGCGAAGGGCTCGCAACCGACTGTGCGCCTCTTTGGGATACCGTGGAAAGGATATTGGAATTCCAGGGCGTGAGGGCCCTCCGTGATTGTACCCGGGGGGGACTCGCGACCGTCCTTTGCGAATGGGCAGAAGGAGCCCGCCTCGGCCTCGAGGTCGTGGAGGCCGAGGTAGTCGTTACGGATCCGGTCGCGTCGGTGTGTGACCTTCTCGGTTTTGACCCGTTCAGCCTCGCATGCGAAGGTTGTCTCCTCGTAGCCGTGGCGGCCGAGGAAACCGATGCGGTCCTGGATACCCTGAGGCAATCTCCCTTCGCCCGGCAGGCTACCCGTATCGGGTTAGTGACCGAAGCTCACCCTGGTTGGGTCTCACTAAAGACTTTTTCCGGCGGAGCACGAGTTCTAGATATGCCGGCGGGCGAAATTCTTCCGAGAATCTGCTGAAACAACCTTAAAAAAAGAGCGGGGCCCGGCGGCCCCGCTCCTTTTTACCTAAGCTTGATCATCAATTTGACTGCCGTTCTTTGAACCCCATCGATCTCAACATCAGAAAATGCGGGAATGCAGCAAATGTCGATTCCATTCGGAGCGAGATAACCCCTGGCCACAGCAATCGCCTTTACTCCCTGGTTGACCGCGCCCGCACCGATAGCCTGTATTTCGACTTCACGGCCTGCACGGACTACCGAGGCGATCGCCCCAGCCACAGAGTTCGGGCTGCTTGCCGCGCTGACTTTGAGCGTTTCCACCGCCATGGACCCCACACCTTTCCAGACCGAATCGTCCAAGCAGCCAAATTCACTCGAGCGGCAGGTTGATCCTTCTTATGTCCAGCGCCCTTCCCGTCTCGTCGTCGATTTCCAGTACCACCGCGTTCAGCCTCGGGCCGTCTTCGCAGACATCGAACTTTGTCGGCATCCCTGTCAGGAACCGCGGGATAACGCTTTCGGCCCGCATACCGATGACGCCGGCATGTCCGCCCGTCATTCCGCAATCCGTCAGGTAGGCCGTCCCACCGGGAAGAATCGATTCGTCAGCCGTCTGGATATGCGTGTGAGTCCCGATAACGGCCGAAACTTTCCCGTCCAGGTACAGGCCTAGCGCCCTCTTTTCCGATGTCGCTTCGGCATGGATGTCGACAATGACGCATTGAGGCAGTGAACGGTCTTTCAGTATCGAATCCGCCGACCTGAAAGGACAATCGATCGACGGCATGAAAACCCTTCCCTGCAGGTTCAACACGGCAATTTGCTTGCCGTCCTTTTCCAGGAGAGCCAAGCCTTGTCCCGGACAAGCCGGCGGATAGTTCGCGGGCCTTATGATCCTCTTTTCGCTTCCGAGGATCTCGATGAAATCCTTCTTGTCCCAGACATGATTGCCCGAAGTCAGGCAATCGATTCCGTAACCAAGCATTTCCAGGAAAACCTTCTCGGTCAGCCCAAAGCCGGCAGCCGCGTTTTCACCGTTGGCCAAAACGAAATCGAAAGGCCCGTACTCCCGCCTTACGGACGGCAAAAGGCCCAGAACTACCTTTCTCCCGGTACTTCCAACGATATCCCCGATAAAGAGGATTTTCATGGGTGCCCTACTTCGCGTACTCGAAGGCCCGTGATTCGCGGATGACCGTCACCTTGATCTGTCCCGGGTATTTCATTTCGTTTTCTACCTTCCGGGCAATGTCGTAGGCCATCTTCTGAATTTCCCCGTCGTCCGCGATCCCAGGGTTCACCATGATCCGGACTTCACGGCCAGCCTGCATCGCGAAGGCCTTAGTCACGCCGTTGAACGTTTTCGCTATCTGCTCCAGTTTTTCCAGCCTTTTCACGTAGGCATCAAGGCTTTCCCTGCGGGCTCCGGGCCTGGCAGCGCTCACTGCATCCGCCGCCGCGACGAGGACAGCGTAAAGGGACTGGGGTTCTTCATCCTCGTGATGGGAAGCGATGGCGTTGACGATTTCCATGCTTTCCCCGTGCCGTCTCGCCAAATCCGCTCCGATCATCGCATGCGGCCCTTCGACGGCATGGTCAACTGCCTTGCCTATGTCGTGAAGCAGGCCTGCCCGGCGGGCGACAGCCTCGTCAAGCCCCAGTTCGGCCGCCATTATTCCCGCGATATGCGCAACCTCGAGGCTGTGGGCAAGGGCGTTCTGGCCGTAGCTGTTCCTGAACCGCAACTGGCCGATGATATTGAGCAATTCCGGGTGCATATGCTTGACGCCGGCTTCCAGCAAGGCGTTCTCGCCAGCATCCAGGATCATTTCTTCCACATCCTTGCGGGCCTTGTCCACGACCTCTTCGATCCTCGCGGGGTGTATTCTCCCGTCAACAACCAGCCTTTCCAATGAAAGACGGGCGACTTCCCTGCGAACAGGGTCGAAACTGCTCAGGGCAACCGCTTCCGGTGTATCATCCACGATAAGGTCGACCCCGGTCATCGTTTCGAACGTGCGGATGTTACGGCCTTCCCTACCGATAATCCTGCCCTTCATTTCATCGGAAGGCAGGCTAACGACGCTGACGGCGATTTCAGAAGTCTGTTCCACCGCACATCTCTGGATAGCGGTTGTGATATATTCGCGGGCCTTCCGTTCCGATTCCCGCTTGGCTTTTTCCTCGAGGTCCTTGAGCCGCAGCCCGATCAGATGTCCCGCTTCCTCTTCGACTTCCTTGAGGAGGATTGCCCTGGCCTCTTCTCTCGTCAAAGCCGCGACTTCCTCCAGCCTCTCGATTTGCTGCTGCTTCAGCGCCTCTATTTCTTCTATCCGGCGTTGTGCGTCTTCCTGCTTGGCCCTCAGGTCCTCTTCCCTCTTCGAGAGGGATTCGAGCTTCCTGTCGAGATTCTCATCCTTCTGTTCGAGCCGTCGTTCCTGCCTTTGGAGTTCCGCCTTTCGCTCCCGTATTTCCCTGTCGGCTTCCTGCCTAAGGCGGCTTATCTCTTCCTTGCCCTCAGAGAGCAGTTCCTTCTTTCTCGCTTCCCCTTCGGCTATGGCGTCCTTGACCAGCTTCTGGGCTTGAGCTCCTGCCCCCTGAAGCCCTCTTTCGTCCTGGTACCTTCGCAGCAAGTATCCGATGGCAAGGCCCAAGGAGACCCCTGCCACTAGCGCAATGAATGACATGTCTCTATCACCCCTGTTTGTTTGTCAAAGTTCGGCATGCTGCCTTGTTGTCCATTATTTTTGACAGAACACCGCGTTTTCGAGGGTATTCTAGCTTCTATTCCTCTCCCGGACAAGACGACCGCAGCGCACCCGCGATTTCGGAGGGCCGAAACCCCCTCCGAATGAGCCTGCCGGCAATCCTTCGATCATCGATACCCGCTCTCCTCCAGTTTCCAATCATTTGAGCGAGCATGTCCGTATCGGTCCTTTCCCGTACCGCCTTCAAGACGATTTTTTCCTCTACTCCTCTCCTGCGCAGCTCGTCACGAAGCCTCAACGGCCCCCAGCTCTCATGTCCTTCGACGAAAAGGCGGGCATACAGGTCGTCGTCGAGAAGTCCCGCAAGCGTAAGTTCACGGACAGCCGTTTCAGCCTCTTCGGTTGACATTCCTCTTGCTTCAAGCCAGTCAGTTGCCTGTTTTGCCGTTTTCGGCCATCGGCCCAGGATCGCCGAAAGCGAGTTGCGGAGGTCGCCTTTTTCTTTCTTTCCCATCTGTCACCCCATGACCGGGCCGACGTTCATTTCTTCCCGGCATTCATCCTCAAAGGAGAAAAAGAAGGAGGCCTTGAGCAGGGGATCGTTTTCTCCAAGCTTCCGCACTTCTTCCCTTGCCATTTCAAGCAGGTTCCTGTCCCTGCGGAGGTCTCCGACACGGAACTCAGTCACCCCGTGCTGCCGGAAACCGCATAGCGCCCCCGGCCCCCTGAACAGGAGATCCGCCTCCGCTACGGCAAGTCCGTCATCCGTTCTAGTCATCAATTTCAACCTTTCCAGGGATTCCATGTTTCCCGGCGAGGAGAAAAGGACACATATCCCCTCACGCTCCCCCCTCCCGACACGCCCTCTCAACTGGTGCAACTGCGAGAGACCGAACCGTTCGGCATCCTCAACGATGATCATCGTGGCCCCGGGAACATCGATACCCACCTCGACAACCGTTGTAGCGACAAGGATACCCAGCTTTCCCCGTTCAAACATCTGCATCGCTTCAAGTTTTTCCGAGGAGGGCATCTGGCCGTGAACCACGCCCGCGCTTAACTCCGGCAGCGCTTCCCGGATTTCCTGGAGCCTTGAAAAAACCGATTTGCCCGTTTCAGGCCCTTGCTCCTCCAGTTGCGGGCACACCCAGAGAACCTGGCCCCCAGAGGAAACTTCCCTCCCTACACGTTCCATCAGCTTTCCCAGGTTTTCCTTTCCGAGGAGGAACGTCCTGGCCTTTTTACGTCCCGGGAGCGGCCCTTCCAATTTGGTCACGTCAAGTTCCCCGTACGCGGTAAGGGTCAAGGTGCGCGGAATGGGGGTCGCCGACATGACGAGAAGATGGGGAGCCTTGCCCTTTGCCAGAAGCGCTGCCTTCTGGGCCACTCCGAAGCGGTGCTGTTCGTCTACAATGACCAACCCGAGCCTTTTCCACCCTACCTTGGGCTGGAAAAGCGCATGTGTCCCGAAGTAAATGCCGGGCTTTCCGTTTCCGGGTGTCCCCTTGGCCTTCCAGCCTCCACTGTTCCCGTTGCTTCCTGCCAATATTCCACAGGCAATCCCTAGACCCGCCAGAAGCTCCGAGGTCCTTGTGTAATGCTGCCGCGCCAGGACTTCGGTCGGCACAAGGAAAGCAACCTGCTGCCCCGACTCGGCGGCGGCAACAGCTGCCCCCAATGCCACGACGGTCTTTCCACTGCCCACTTCCCCGTGGAGCAGCCTGCGCATGGGGATTTCCCTTTCAAGATCACCCCATATCTCCCGAACCGCGTTCCGCTGCGACAGGGTCAGTTGGTAGGGGAGTTTTTTCACCAGGAACCGGTTCGTAAGATCCCCGCGCCTTATGATAGGGGCTTTACCCTTTTCTGCCAGTTCGCGCCGCGCCTTCTTGAACTTGACCTGCAGACAGAAAAACTCCTCGAACACGGCCCTTTTCCTTGCCGCTTTCCAGGAGTTTTCGTCCTTCGGATAATGGAGCCACTCTACCGTCTTCGCCAGGCCAACGAGCTCACAGGCAACGAGAATCCTTTCCGGAAGCGTTTCCGTCAACAGTTTACCCGCCAGGAGGGAGTCGAAAAGATCTCTTGTCAATTTCCTCAGGAACTTCTGTGTCAGCCCTTTCGACAGCGGGTACAGGGGAAGGATCCCCGCCTGCGGGCGTTCTTCGCCCAAGAGGATTTCGAGGTCCGGATTGTTCATCTTCCAGCCCTCTTGGCATTGTTCGGCTTTTCCGAAAAGGGCTACCCTGCTTCCCGGCAAAAGTCCCGGGAAACCCCCTCTCCGGTTGAACCACGAACAGGTCAGCCTTTTTCCCGCTTCCTCAATGACCGCCGTATGGATGGCTAGCCGTCCCCCTCCGGAACGCAGCGGCTTTTTCGTTGAAGCCGCATGGACAACCTTTCCGCTGACGAGGAGGTTCCTCCCCTCCACCAGGCTGCCAATCGGTGTGACATGCCGCCGGTCCTCATATTTCCTCGGCAAGTGAAGAAGGATGTCCTTGACCGTCGTCACGCCCAGGGAAGCCAGGGCCTTTTCCCTTACAGGGCCTACCCCCTTAAGGGCTCCGATCTTGGTTTCGAGCGAGAGGTTTTCCGTCAATGCGCCTGGGCCGTCTTTCCGCTTTCCGATACAAGCCCTATGAGGGTTTCAAATTTCGATAAGGTCCCTTTCATTTCAGCGACGAACTGCTGGCGGACCTGCATGAGCCTGGCAAGTTCCCTTTTTTGTTCATCGATTCGTCCCATTGCTTCATCGATTATGGAACCGGCCTTGGCTTCCGCTTCTTTCAGGGTCAATTCCGCCTGCTGGGCGGCGGACCTGATTTTTTCCTCCGCGGTCTGCTGGGCGAAAAGTATCGCCTCGTTAAGCGAGTGCTTGAGTTCGCGGCATTCTTTTATCTGCTCGTCGGCCGTTTCGAGTTTCCTCTCGAGTTCCCGCATCCTTTCAACGTACCCCTGCAAATTCTCGGCCACCCTGTCGAGGAACTCGTCCACCTCTTCCGGATCGTACCCCCGGAGCGCCCTCTTGAAACCTTGCTGTTGTATGTCCAGAGGAGTCAGCAGATCGTTCATCCTTCATCGACCTCCCCGGGTTCTTCCCGCTCTTTTTCCGTCTCATCCTTGGGCTGTTCTTCCCATGCCTCAAGCAACCTGCTGTGCGGGGTTGCCAGAAAAACTCCCGGAGCGATCCTTACAACTTTTCCCTGGGTGGAGTAAACGGCACCGCAGAGGAAATCCAGCAGTCCCTGTCCAGGCTCCAGTTCAACGGGCCTGAGGTCGAAGATGACCATCTGCCCCATCCTCAGGGCCTCGGCCAACTCGTCCTTCCTGTCAAGAGCGGTCTGCCCGCGTACGAGAAGTATGGCCGGCTTGCCGATCGCGGGCTGGAAAACCCTTCTTTTTCTTTCTTCCCAGTCGTTCCCGCGTAGATCGACATCTTCTTCGAATTCATCGTCTTCCTCGATCAAGCCTAGAAATGCCAGGAACCTTTCCCACAAAGCGCTCACACCTCCCTGTATTCCCTGGGGCCAAAAAGCGCCTGCCCCAAGCGCACGCAGGTGCTCCCCTGCTCGATAGCCAGCTCGAAATCTCCCGACATTCCCATCGATAATTCCTGCATCCTTATTCCCAAATTGCCCGACACTTTTTCAGCCAATTCCCTCAAAAGGCAAAAGGACGCGGAAATTTCCTTCTCCCCCCCATGAAGCGGGCCAACCGTCATCAGTCCCCTTACGTTCAAGCTGGGACAATCGAGGAGGACCCTTTCGACAAGCCCCTCCAGTTCCTCGGGAGCAACCCCATGCTTTGCCGCTTCCCCCGATGTATTGACTTCCACCAGGACAGGCATCACTTGTCCTTTTTCCGAGAGAATCCGCTCCAGGTCTTCCGCCAGCCCTATACGGTCAAGGGAATCGATTCCCGAAAAAAGGCCAAGCGCTTTCCTCGCCTTGTTTCTCTGCAAGTGCCCAATCAAACGCCACTCACACGCGAAATCCGGTGACCATTCCCCTATCTTGGATTCCGCCTCCTGGACCCTGTTTTCACCAAAGAGCACGATCCCTTCGCGCCAGACTTCCCTGATCTCCTCAGGATAACGCGTTTTCGTGACCGCCATCACCGAAATCTCGTCCGATTTCCTTCCGGATTTCAACGCGGCCTCCGAAATCCGCCGGCGAATTTCCCTGACCCTTTCCGCTACAGGAATCACCAGAGCAAAACCTTCCTTTCCTCCCCCAGGGAAGCCTGGCTCAAAACCAGGTCCCCCGCCTTCAGGCCTTCCGTCACCAGGAAACGTGACTTGGGCAAGGGCTGTCCCTTTACGCTCCTGTATTCGAGTTTCCCCGCCGAAAACGCGTAGACGCCCATCCCACCGTCTCTCTGCATCAGGGCGCTTTCAGGAAGGACCACGCCTTTCTTTTCCCCGTGAAAAAATTCCAGTTCGAGGTTCCGTTTCGATACCATCTTCGTGGGGAAAAACGGGAGCGTAAAATAGACCTTGGCCTTCGAACCGTAATCCTGTACTGCCCTGATGCCTGCCTTTTTGGGTCTTTCCCCTCCCACCGAGAACATGAGGAAGCCTTTGCCCACCTGCCCCCTCGTCACCGCGTCCATGCCTATGTAAGCAATCCCCCGGAGTTCTTGCGGCTGGGGGATGAGCTTTCCAACAGGGTTACCCCGGCCTACCCCTTCGCCATCAGCCCTTAAGGAAAGCGCCCCGGATTTCGGCAGTTCGCCGTCTCCTGGCCAAACCTTAGAAAATTCCCATTTCCCCTCCATGCCGTCAGTGCCGCAAACGAAGTAGCCTGAAAAAGGCGCCCTGACGACAGACTTCCCATTTCCCGAAAGGATCTCCGCCACGACGTCCCCTCCGGCAACCCTGACGATTTCCCTCCCCTGGGGATAATGCACGACACCTTCCACGGGAGAGGTCAAAACGGTTTCCCGCCACAGGAGGATTGTGTTTGAAAGGACCTCATCCTTGACGGTAAGCGGTTCCGCAGCTGAGAACTCGGGCCTGAACGCCCGGAAATTGACCCACCAGCCGGCATAGGATGCAACGCTCCCCAAAACGATCGCGGCAAGGAGGCCAATATAGAGCAAAGACCTTTGGCTTTTCCTGGCAGGCTTTTCCCGGTTTTCAACTTCCTCCCGCAATCGAGCTCCCCCCCACTTAACTTTATTCACATTTTGAAAAATCGCAACTCTTGCACCTGATGCAGCCTTCGCTGTGAATCAGGGGCGACCCGCAGGAGGGACACATTTCAGCCGTATCCAGGTCGACCTTGAATCCCCCTGCCCTTTCAAGCCCCCTCGCGATGGCATCCGGCAGGCTAAGGACAATCCCGTCCGCTTCCCAGACCGGCTGGCTCCCCCCGATACCCTTGAGCTGGCTGACGACCTCTTCAACGGGGACCCCGCTCCTGAGCGCCAGCGAGATCATCCGCCCAAGCGCTTCGGTGTGGGCCTGGGTATCCTTGCCGGATTTCCCGAGGGTTGCAAAAACCTCGAAAGGCCGGGAATCCATTTCATTCACCGTCAGGTAAAGATTCCCGAAACCTGTCATGATTTTTACCGTAGTCCCCCTCAGCAGCGAGGGGCGCCGCCTGGGAAGAGTCTTCCCGTCACGGGGCTCTTCTTCCGCCTTTGCCCTGGAACCGGCATAAAGCACCTGGCTATCCTTGCACCTGTCCCTGTAAACCGTGATCCCTTTACAGCCGGATTCGTAGGCCAGCCAGAAAGCTTTTCTGACATCTTCCCTCGAGGCTTCATTTGGCAGGTTGATCGTTTTGCTCACAGCGTTGTCGGTAAAACGCTGGAATGCCGCCTGCATGGCGACGTGGGCCTCGTAAGGGATTTCGTGGGAAGTGAGGAAGACATTCCTGATATCCTCCGGAACGTCCAGCCCCTCGGCGGAACCCTTCTCGCAAATTGCCTCGATGACGCCGGGGTTCAACGTGCCTCTTTCCTCAAGCTTCCTGATCAGGATTTCGTTGACCACGGTAAGGGTGTCCGATTCGAAGGCTTTTCTCCTGTACGCAAGGGCATAGACCGGTTCAATGCCGCTGGAACAGTCGGCGAGTATGGAAAGCGTTCCCGTTGGCGCGATTGTCGTGACGGTGGCGTTCCTCATTGGCCTTCCCTGTAATGCCCAGGAACTTCCTTCCCAGCTTGGGAAGCAGCCTCTTTCACCTGCCAGTGACTCGCTCGCGGCATGTCCCCTGGCCTGTATGAAGGACATGACCTCTTCTCCCAGGCTTATCGATTCCCGGCTTCCGTAAGGTATCCCCTTTTCGAACAAGACTTCAGCCCATCCCATTATGCCCAGGCCAACCTTGCGGTTCTGTCTTGTCCTTTCGCGAATCTCGGGCAGCGGGTAATGGTTCATTTCAATGACATCGTCAAGGAAGCGCACCGCGAGGTCAACCACTTTCCCCAGTTTCTCCCAGTCGAAATTCCCGTTGCCGTCCAGGAAACGAACAAGGTTCAGGGATCCAAGGTTGCAGCTTTCGTACGGCAACAGGGGCTGCTCGCCACAAGGGTTCGTCGCTTCGATCGGTCCGAGGTGCGCCGTCGGGTTGTTTTCGTTGATCCGGTCGAGGAACACGATCCCGGGATCTCCCGAAGCCCAGGCTGAATCGACAACCAGGTCGAAGATCTCCGCAGCCCTGACCTTGGAAACGGTTTCTCCCGTTCGAGGATTCAGGAGTTCCCAGTCCGATCCCACCCTCACGGCTTCCATGAAAGCATCTTGAACGGCAACCGATACGTTGAAATTGGCCAGTCTTCCCCTTGTCGTTTTTGCCTTGATGAATTCGATAATGTCCGGGTGTGACACTTCGAGGATGCCCATATTGGCCCCTCGTCTCGTCCCGCCCTGCTTCACGACTTCGGTGGCATCGTTGAAAAGCTCCAGGAAGGAAACCGGTCCTGACGCCACTCCGGAGGTCGACCTTACCCGGTCTCCCGCGGGCCTTATCCTCGAGAAGTTGAAACCGGTTCCCCCGCCGCTCTTGTGAACGAGAGCCGTTGCCTTGAGAGCATCGAATATCTCCTCCATGCTGTCCCCGATGGGCAGGACGAAACAGGCTGACAACTGGCCCAAGGCCGCCCCGGCATTCATAAGCGTCGGTGAATTGGGCAGGAAAAGCAGGTCCGCCATGATATCGTAGAATTCCCCGGCTCTTTCCTGGGGTTTGCCCCCCCATTTCTCCTCGGCCCGGGCGACAGAAGAAGCAACCCTCAACAGCATTTGCGAGGGGTCTTCCACGATTTCTCCATTTTCATTCTTTTTCAGGTATCTTTTTTCAAGCACTTTTACCGCATTTTCTGAAAAACGGGGTTTTTTCTCCTTCGGGGCCATTCGCGTTTCCTCCTCTAAGGGACTTCATCCTTCCCAATTATCGCCCTGAAGGAACCTTTAATCAAGTGGACATCACAAGATATGGTGGTTATTCGACCCCCGCCCTCAATATCTTGTGTGTTATGGTCATAACTGGAGGATTTTCCCCAGCGAGGCAAGATCAGGAACGGTCGCCCAGGCTCCCGCCGCCATGAGATCCGTTTCACTATGATTGCCCGAACTGATCCCGACTGCACGAACACCTGCCGCCGCAGCTGTTTTCATGTCAATATCCGTGTCCCCCGCGAAAATCGCGGAGTCTTTATCGACCTTGAGGATTTCCAGCCCCAGAAGCAGGGAATCCGGAAAGGGTTTCGGCCTTTCCACGGATTCCAGTCCGACGATCGCCTCGAAGTATTTCTCGAGTCCAACCGCTTCCACGGACACTCTAGCAAAACGCCTGTTCGTCACGACCCCCTTCCGGATACCCTTGACGGTGAGTTTTTCAAGCAGCGGCACCGTATCCGGGAAAGGGCGCAAAGCAGCCCTTTCAAGAGGGCTGTAGTGGGTTCTATAGTGTTGCAGCCACTCGGGTCGAAAATCTCCCCATAGAGTATTCCAGGCGGCTTCTATCGGAAGGCCAATCGTCGACAGAACCTGCTCCCTTGTAACCTCTGCCAATTGCAGGTCTTTTGCCATGCCGTTCATGCAGGCGGTGATCGCGTAGCTGCTGTCTATGAGTGTCATGTCGAAATCAAAAAGAATCGCGCGAATTTCACTTGTCATGGGACAACCTCCATCAGGAATCCTTTCAGGTAGTCGCTTTCAGGGAAATTAAGGCTTACCGGGTGATCCGGCGGCTGGTGGATTTCAGCCAGGATGCGGCCCGATTTCTTAACGTCCCGTGCTGCCGCGGCAAGAGTCTCCAGGAGGCTATCCCTCCCGAAAGCCTGGCTGCAGGAAAAGAAAAGCATGGCCCCGCCGGGAGCCAGCATCCTGAATCCGCGTACCGCCAATTCCTTGTAGCCCCTCCTGGCGCTTTCGACCTGTTTCCTGGATGGCGCAAAAGGCGGAGGGTCCATCACGATCAAGTCGAAGGAACTCCCTTTTTCACTGAGTTCTTTGAGGCGATCGAAAACATTGCACTCTTCCAGCGAAAGATTCCCTTTCCCCGCAAGGCCGTTCAGCAGCAGGTTTCTTCTCGCCATTTCGAGCGCTTCTGCCGACTGGTCCAGCGCCAGCACATCCTTTGCGCCCCAGTTCAATGCGTGGAGGGAGAAGTTGCCTGCGTAGGAAAAGGCGTCGAGGACCCTGGCGCCGCTGCAGAATGGCCTTGTTTCCCGGGGAAACTTCCTGACATCGAGATATAGACCTGTCTTCTGGCCTCTGAGGGGGTCGACGAAACTGCGAACATCCCCCGTCAGCACGGAAAGATCTTCCAAAGCCTCATTCCTGCCCACCAGCACCTTCTTTTCCCGAGGGATGCCTTCCGCTTCGAGGAACCTACCTTCATTCCTCAAAATGACCGTTTCTACACCGTCTTCCTGCCTGATCAGCTCCGCAAGGGAATCAACCATCCTGTACATTCCTGCGCAGGAAGTCTGCATGACTGCCACCGGCCCGTAACGGTCCACCACGAGTCCCGGCAAGCCGTCAGCTTCCCCGTGGATCCACCTGAAGGCATCCTCTCCCTTTTCAAGGAACCTGGACCGTGAATATTTCGCATCCTGGATCCTTTTTTCGAAAAGTTTCCCGATATCCGGCCGTTCCGCTCCCCAGGAAAGGAGCCTCACGCAGAGGGATGCACCCGGGCTAAACAGGCCCCATCCCAGGGTTTCTCCTCTCTTCCCTGCGACCGGGACCAATGCCCCGTTTTCCTCTTCCATGGGTAGCCGGTTGAAATCCCCCCGGAAGAGCCAGGGATGCCTGGCCTGCATCCTTTCCAGGCCCTTTTCCCCTAATGTTGCCGATGGCCGGGTTTTCACTGCCGATCCTCCGTTGTTTCGCGGGAACTTGCGACCTGGGAAAGAGGAGCCTCCCCTTTTGCGAAACGCTCCAGGTTATCTCTCACGAAGCGTGCCACTCCCTCCACTCCCTCGTCCGTCACACCTCCAATGTGCGGTGTGGCGACCACGTTATTCCGCTTGAAGAGCCGATCATCCGGATCCGGAGGCTCCACCCAGAAGACATCAAGGCCGGCTCCCGCTATTTCATCCTCCTCCAGGGCCGCTTCCAGGTCTTCTCTCCTAACCAGGCCTCCCCGCGCGACGTTGATGAGATACCCTTCGGAACCCAGTGCCTTGAGAACTCCGCGATCCACGATATTCGCCGTTTCCTCGTTGAGGGGGAGCGCCAGCACCAGGAATCGGGAACCTTCCACCGCCTTCTCGAGATCCTTTAGCGGATAGAGCGAATGGAGTCCCCACCCTTCAAACTCCGGACGCAAGGTCCTGTTTACCCCAACGACTTCCATGCCCAGGCAGAGCAGCCTCTCGGCTATGCAATGTCCAAGGTTCCCCAGGCCGACTACGCAGGCTCTCTTTTTCCAAAGGGCTAATCCTTTAGGTGCATGGACCCGTCCGATTTTTAGGAGGTTCTCCTGGGCCCTGGGATACCTGCGCGCAAGGAGAAGCATCAAGAGCAAGGCGGTTTCCGCCACGCTTTCCGCATTGCCGGTCCCCCGCGACGGAACGTTACAGACCTTTATGCCCCTCCTGGAGCAAGCTTCGAGGTCAATCCCCTCCACCCCGGTACCCCATTCCTGGATCAATTCAAGGGACTTCCCTTCGCGCAGCATTTCTTCCCCGATCTCTCGGGGGGCCGTCACCAGGATTTCAGCCCAGGGCAAGGCTTCGAGGATCTCTTCATCCCGGGCGATGCGAAACTCCATATTTGAAAACAAGGGAAGGATGCTCTCCTTTACCCTTTCAAAAGCCGTTCCGCAAAAAAGGACCCTCATTTTTCCCCCTTTTCCAGGCTCGCGAACGCCTGGTGATTGTGAATGCTCTCTTCGCTGACGATCGACACCCTGTACCACTTGACCCTGGAATCCCCATCCAGCTTCATGGATATTTCCCTGACGACATCCTCCACGAACCTCGGGTTCGAAAAAGCCATCTCGGTCAAAGCTTTTTCATCTTCCCTTTTTAGCAGGGTCAGAACGGGTGCCGAAGCTGAAGATTCGGCAACGGAAACCAATTCTTCTATCCAGACAAGCTTCTTCATCCTGACTTCGATCTCCACCCTGGCCCTCTGGTTGTGGGCCCCGTAGTCGGAAATTTCCCTCGAGCAGGGACAGAGGGTCTGGACAGGAACCCCGACCTTCAGGATGAAATCGAAGGCTTCCGCTTTGACCGCCCAAAACTCGACATCCGTCCGGCTGTAACTCTCGGAACCGCTAACAGGAGCAGACTTCCTGATGAAATACGGAAAAGCCACCGTAATTTCCGCTTCGGGTGCGTCCAGTTGGACCTTCAGCTCGTCAACGATCTCTTCCAGATTGGAGAGGGTCATTTTCCCCCTCCTTCTTTCGAGGACCTCTATGAAGCGGCTCATGTGCGTTCCCCTGTAATCCTTTGGGAGTGAAACCGACATGCTGACTGAGGCCGTAACATGCTGAACGTTCTCATGCGGGTCCATGACGATGACAGGATAAAAAACCCCGCAGACCCCGACTCGGTCGATCGGGATGTTCCTGTTGTCCCGTTCGGACTGGACGTCCTTCATTGGACATCACTTCTTTCGATAATGGCCGAGGCGTCCCTTGTCTCCCAAACCTCGACTTCGGCAAGCGTGCCCGCTTTTTCAGCAATCTTGCCGTCCACGGATTTCCAAATCCACAAGGCGATGTTTTCCGCAGTGGGCTGAGGAAGGACATCGTTCAGGTAGGCATGGTCCAGTCTCGAAAGGACCGTTTCCTCAACCAGCCTTTTCAATTCAACGAAGTCCATGACCATTCCCTCCGCGTCCCTTTTTCCCTCAACCGTGAGCGCAAAGGAATAGGTATGCCCGTGCAGCCTTTCGCATTTCCCGTGGTAACACTCCAAGCGGTGCGCCGCATCAAAAGAAAACACCCTTTTCACTTTCATGCTTTTCGAACCTCCGTTTCGGCCGCCCTTACCTCGGGCTCGTTGCCATAATCGAGTACTCCTTGCGGGTAATCCTCTTCGGAGACTTTCATCCCGAGCGCCCTCTTCATCCAGGTGGCATTCCTCGCGGCATAGTCCCCGTAGCAGTTGTTGAACATGACGAAGAGTTTCTCGACCCTCGTTGAGGTTTCGAGGATCCGGTTCTTCCAGGGATGGAGTTCCTCCGGCGAATACAAGTAGCGGAATTTTTCCGAAACAGGGATATTTTTACTCTCCCAGGCGGATGAATTCCTGCCATGAAACCGGAGAACGCTCCCCCAACTCGCCGTCACCGGCCAGTCGGCAGGCACGGTCCACGAAAGCGACGGTTCGTCCACCGCAACATAGGCCATGTTCAGGTCTTTAAGCGCGGCGAGGAAAGATTCGCCTGTTTTGCCTTCGAGCCACGTCCCGTTCCTGGCTTCGACCGCGATCCTGGTCGGTCCTGCCACTTCCCTGACCCTGTGCAGGTAGTGTTCCAGGGCACGCGAAAACGCCACGTAGGGAGGGAACTGGAACAAAAGGTAGCCCATCCTCTGTGTCGCTTGGAGCGGGGCCAGGGTTGCCGTAAACCGTTCCCAGATTTCAAGAAGGGTCGTTTTCGAAAAATCCCTCAGGGTCAGTCTTTCCTTTTCTTTCGTTTCGCGCAGTGCCCATCCCGGGAAAGCTTTCCTCGGCACCGCGTGCAGCGTGAACAGGCCAAAGACCTTCACGTTGAAAATAAAATCCCCCGAAGTCCTCGCGACCCACTTCCAGACCGCTGTCTCGTCCGGAATCGAGTAATAGGTACTGTCCACCTCAACCGTATCAAAGCGGGAAGCGTAATGTCGAAGGCGTCTCTCGGCACCCCGCGCCTCCACGGGGTACCATCCGCTTCTGACAAGGCCGCTGTCTGTCCAGGAACAGAGCCCAACCCGCAGGTTCCCCATGATTCCCTCCCCGAAACGCCATTTTTCCATCTTTATTATACCGGGCCTTCCAACCCAACCTCCGCAACGATTCCCGCGGGTCTTGTGATAGACTCCGGGAGTAGGAAAGGAGTGAAGAAGGTTGAATTTAAAGGGAGTCTATGCGCCAATACCCACGCCATTCGGGAAAACAGGAGAAATCGACTGGAAGGCCCTCGAGGGAAACCTTTCCCGGTGGCTGGCTTCTCCGCTGGACGGTTTGGTTGTGGGGGGATCCAATGGGGAGTTTCCCCTGCTTTCATTCAGCGAGCGCGTGCAGCTGACGGCGAAGGTCACCAGGCAGGTTGCCGGCCAGATTCCCGTCATAACGGGTATCCATTGCCCAAGCCTGACCGAAACGGCCGATCTATGCAAGGCGGCCGCTGATGCCGGTACCGATGCGGTGCTGGTTCTACCCCCCCATTATTACAAGGGGCAAAACTCGATTTCAACCCTATGCTCCTATTTCTGGAAGATTGCCGATTCCTCCCCCGTTCCCGTCGTGCTTTACAACATGCCGGCGAACACGGGCTTCAACCTGACGCCGGAATGCGTCAATGCCATTTCGGCCCATCCCGGGATCATCGGGATCAAGGACACTTCCGGGGATATTGTCCAGATCGCGAGATTATGCATGGAGGCACGTGACGGGTTTTCTATTTTTGTCGGTTCTGGAGGTTTCTTCCTTGCGGGCCTGGCCGTCGGATGCACCGGTGGAACGCTTGCTGTAGCCAACGTTCTCCCGGCAGCCTGCCGCAGGCTCATGGATGCTTTCTTCGCAGGCAAACTCGATGAAGCCCGGACGATCCAGCACCGCATCCTTCTCTTGAACCATTCCGTGACGAAAGGATACGGAATCCCCGGACTGAAGACTGCGGTTGATGCCATCGGGCTTTACGGGGGACCCTGCCGCCTTCCGCTTCCCGAACTCGGGAATGTCCAACGTGAGGAGATCCTCGAACAGCTAACGGGAACCAGCCTGTTGGAAAAGGAGGAATGGAGATGAAGGAAATCGTTGTGCTCCTTGGGAGCCCAAGACGGTCAGGAAACAGCGAAACGCTGGCGGAGGCTTTCCTGTCAGGAACAGGGCGGAGTGATGCCGTGATTCATCGCTTCCACTTGTCGGAAATGGGAATTTCCGGCTGCCTCGACTGCAGAGGTTGCTGGTCAAAGGGGAAACCGTGCGTGCTCGAAGACAGGATGCAGGAAATTTACGAGGCCCTGCGGGTTTCCGACCTTGTCCTTTTCGTTTCCCCCCTCTACTGGTATACCTGGAGCGGCCAAATCAAGCCCGTCCTGGACCGTTTCCTTCCCTTTGCAGGTGACAAGCCGCAGTTCGACCTCAAGGGCAAGAATGCGGTCCTCGTGTCCACTGCCGGGGATACGGAACCAGGTTGCTTCGATGGGCTTCGCTTTTCATTCAGGACATCATGCGAATTGCTCGGCCTTCAAAACCGCGGGGAAATCCTTGCTCACGGAATATACAGGCGGGGCGAAATCGAAGGAACCCATTGGCTTGAAACGGCAAGAGAGACAGGGCGCAACCTTTCCTGAGGCGGAACCGTTTTCCGAGTAGAGGGCAGGCCCGTGGGCCTGCCCTCTATTTTTTATATTTAATGACATAACGTGTCTTATTTAGCCCCGTATGCACACGCCTAACCCCTTATAAGCGTTTTTAATCAGTTTTATATTGCATAGAGGAGGTGCTTGTGGTACTTATGTATCATTCTTGACAAGGGGGGATTTTTAATGACGGAAATCAGGCCTTCAAGCCTATTCGGAGAACTCGTTTTCAACCGCAAGGCAATGCGCGAACGCCTGCCCAAAGAGGTCTTCGCCCAGCTAATGGCCTCTGTCGATACGGGGGAAAAACTTGATGCGGGCGTTGCCGATATCGTCGCGTCCGCAATGAAGGAGTGGGCCCTCTCGAAGGGAGCGACTCACTACACCCATTGGTTCCACCCTCGAACCGAGAAAACGGCGGAAAAGCACATGGCTTTCCTGACGCTCGACATGGAAGGAACCCCTCTGGAATCTTTCACGGGCAGCGAACTCATACAGAGTGAACCTGACGCTTCTTCACTGCCATCCGGCGGGATGCGGTCGACCTTCGAAGCCAGGGGCTATACCGCCTGGGATCCCTCAAGCCCGGCTTTCGTCGTGCAATCGGAAAAAGGCGGAACCCTATGCATCCCCTCGATATTCATTTCCTATGACGGCACTCCCCTCGACCTGAAGACCCCTCTGCTAAAATCCCTTAACGCAATCGAAGGAAGGGCCCTACGGCTGCTTCGCCTTTTCGGTAACCGTGGGGTGCGTTGGGTCAAGGCAACAATTGGTGCCGAGCAGGAATTTTTCCTCGTGAATGAATCGAAGGCAAGGCTAAGGCCCGACATCATTTTCTGCGGACATACGATATGCGGAGCCCAACCCCCAAAGGGACAGCAAATGGAAGATCATTATTTCGGGACGATTCACCCGAAGGTCCTGGCTTACATGGAAGACGTCGAAAAGGAGCTCTACAGGCTCGGCATCGCAGTCAAGACGCGGCACAACGAAGTTGCGCCCTGCCAGTTCGAATTCGCGCCGGAATTTTCCGAGGCCAACCTTGCCAACGACCAGAACCAGTTGATGATGGCCGTCATGAAGCGTTTCGCCCGAAGGCATGATCTCAGGCTGATGCTCCACGAAAAGCCTTTTGCCGGTTTGAACGGGAGCGGCAAGCACACCAATTTCTCCCTGATGGACAGCGAGGGAAGGAACTTGCTGTCGCCATCAGGGACACAGAAAAAGAGTATCCAGTTTTTGACTTTCATGGGGGGATTCCTCCTCGGGCTCGCGCATTACGGCAGCCTCCTTCGTGCATCGATCGCTTCTCCGGGCAACATGTACAGGCTGGGCGGGAACGAAGCACCTCCAGCGATCATGAGCGTTTTCCTGGGAGAAGTCCTGAACCAGATCTTTGACCGCATCGAAGAAGGCCTGCCCGAATCCATACCGGCCAAGGCCTCGATTGATCTCGGCCTTACGCGCCTGCCGGACATCAAGGCGGATAACACCGACAGGAACAGGACCGCCCCTATCGCTTTCACCGGGAACAAGTTCGAGTTCCGTGCCACAGGTGCACCCCAATCCCTCGCAGGACCGGTAACTATGCTCATGGCCGCATGGGCCTGGGGCTTGGAAAAGATGACTGAAATGATCGAGAATCGGCTGGGCGACGGAGTGGACGTTTCGGAAGCGGCGCTCGAAGCGATCCGTCATGCCGCAATCGAAAGCCGTAACGTCCGGTTCGACGGGAACTGCTATTCGCCTGAATGGGCCCAGGAAGCGGCAAGGCGGGGCCTGCCCCTTGCCTATACGACTCCAGAGGCCCTGGCCTACTACATGGTTCCTGAAAACCGGAAGCTCCTTTCCGATCTCAAGATCATGTCAGACCGGGAAGTCTCCGCCTTTTACGAGATACAGACGGAAAGGTACCTCAAGTCCCGCGAGATAGAACTTGGCGTTCTGGAGTCGATGGTGAGGGAAGGCATACTGCCTGCCATAACCCGCCAGATTGAACTGGAGGCAAAGGCCCTTAAGGCCCTGCCTGAAGAAATTGCCTCGGGTATGCCCCTGTTCAGGGAAAGTCTTTCCAACCTGGCAGAAATAGCGGAAAAGCTCCTCTCGGCTTGTAACCGCGCACAGGTCCTGAGGAACCGGATCTCCGCGTCCACCCTTGAGGAAGCGGCGGAAATCGTCACGACCGAAGGCCTTGCCCTGATGGAAGAGATCCGTAGCCTTTGCGACTCGGCGGAAACCAACGTAGACAAGGACTTCTGGCCCTACCCCCGATACCGTGAACTGCTTCTCATATTCTAGTTCCAGGGTTTGAGGGATTCGCGACGAAAAAGAAGGGAGGAAGCGGCGAAAAAGCCCTTCCTCCCTTCTTTCCTGTTTGACTTCGGGGAAATCGTGACAACCTACTGGCTTGCGGCAGGTTTTATCGAATAGGTCCCGGGCTTGAGGTATGAGGTGTATTCTTCCAGTTTCTTCCTGTCACCCAACCTCCCGTACCAATTGATCAAGACGTTCAGTTCCCTGGCCTGGGGCTGCCTGAGGAAGTAGGCCTCGAGCCTGGCCAGACCCTCACCCAGGGCGCGGCCGTCTTTCCTTGCCGTTGCCAGGGCCAGGTAATGTTCCGCGTAGGCGCGGTCGGTCAGGTCACGAAGCATCAGGCTCCTTGAGGCCTTCTCGAGCGTCTTCTCCTGGAACTGCGCGTCCCGGCTTCGCATCGCCAGTGCGAGGGCATGATCGGCGACGAGGCCATTCGAGAGCATGACAAGTCCTGAAAGGGCGGTCCCGAGGACCATAAGCCCGAATCCTTTCCAGATCAGCGGACGATTGATCTCGCTCCAGGAAAACCTTTCCGGCAGGAACTCTCTCCCGAAGAACGCAAAGGCAAAGCTGACCCACAATGCGTCCTCGATTCGGTGAAAGGGCCTTTCGCCCCAAAGAGCCACGGTCCAGACCAGCGCCAATAAGGAAGCCGACCAGAGTCCCTCAAGAGAGATCCTCCTTCCGGAGATCATCGCTTTTATCACATGCCATGCGCACCAGAATAAAATGCCAAGAAGGAAAAGTCCGCCCAGGATTCCCGTTTCACAAAACCAGTGAAGGATTTCGCTATGTGCCCACATGGTATATTGCCACTTCAGGCCAGAACCAGGGTAACGGCGGAAGAGATCCCTTTGGGCATCAAGATAGTTCCACTTGAAATGGCCTAGGCCCACTCCGCCTACAGGGTGGCTTTTCAGCATCGTCAGGGCCGTAGCGTAGATGCTTAATCGTCCCGAATCCGCTTCCGAAAGCTCGCTCTTTTCGCCAGCGGCTCCCTTTGCGAGGCTTTCCGCCTTTTCCACCAGTGCCTGCGTACGCGAGGTGTTGAACTGGTAGGCGGCTCCCATGGCAAGTAATACAAGGAGGAGAGCAGGCGCAAGCGTTTTGAGAAACCCCTTCCCCTTCGACCGAACCCCCATCAAGGACAGGATCAATGACCCGGCCAGGAAAGCCAGCAGGCTCTGCCGGCTGGTCGTTGAAAAAAGCCCCCAGGAATTCACGGCTACGAGGCTTGAGTTCAATCCCGTGAGGAGCAGGATCCACATGTTCTTTCCCCGCTTTTCCCGCTCCTCTGCCAGCATGAGATGGAGAACGAGACCCGAAAGAAGGGCCAGGGCCACCCAAATGCCCAGCATGTTCTGCTGTCCCGTGTTACCGACATAATTCCCCGGAACGGGCAGGATGAAGGAGGGCAGGTTTGCCGAGCGTACCTGCATCTCCGCGAAAAGCGTATTCAGCGCCGCGTTCAAACCCGCCCCGAAGAGGACGAGCATGAACATGTCCCGTCGGCGGAAGAAATTCGAGCAAATGACCATCGCGATGAACATGCCGGCAAAAAACATCCATTCCCTCGCGAAGGTCGGAACGGAGATATTCCGGATCCAGGCCGGCTGGATCGTGACGTAGAGGAGGAGGAAAAGCCACATCCAGCCTAGTGGATCGATAATGAAGCTTTTCCGACTGGCCGGGCGCAGAAGGATCATCGCTCCGGTCGCTGAAGCGAGAACCGCAATCGGGGCAAGAGCCGAGGTCCACTTCAGGATATGCAGCGACTGGAAAAAGGCCGCCCCCGGAGAAAACACCAGGTTAGGCACCACGAGCGAAAGACAGATCAGGGGATAAAACAGCCACTCGGGCAACAGGGGGGATTCCGTAGCCTCCAGCGAGGATGTTCCGTCGTCCGGGACTTTTTTCTCAAACGCAGGGCTGTTCCTGTTTTTTCTTGTCATGTGGACTGGGTTCGCCCTCTCTCATACCCACCCTATGCTGGGCGGTATCTTTCGGCGTTCACGAAACGCGTGTATTCCCTCATGAAGACAAGGGAAACCGTCCCCGTCGGCCCGTTCCTGTGCTTGGCGATAATCGCCTCGGCGACATTGTCTTCCTCTTCAGGATTAGTGGCGTAGTAACCCGGGCGATACAGGAGAATGACCAGGTCCGCGTCCTGCTCGATCGCTCCGCTGTCCCTCAGGTCGGAAAGCTGGGGTCGCTTGTCCTGCCTTTGCTCCACGGCCCTTGAAAGCTGGGAAAGGGCGATGATCGGCACATCGAGTTCCCGGGCAATCCCCTTAAGGGAGCGGGATATTTCGGCCACTTCCTGCTGTTTGCTGTCCGTCGGTTTCGAAAGGTGCATGAGCTGGAGGTAGTCGACCACAATCATCCCCACATCATTCTTTCTTGCCTTGAACCTTCGGCATCTTGCCCGCAATTCAAGGGTCGAGAGGACAGAACTGTCGTCTATGAAGATCGGGGCCTGGGAAAGCCGGCCCGCTGCGTCGGCCAGGGCTTCCCAGGCGCTCTCGTGGAAAGTCCCGGTCCGCAGGTCGTGCACGTTGACCCGGGCTTCTGAAGCAAGCATCCGCTGGGCAAGCTGCTCACCGCCCATTTCAAGGCTGAAGACGAGAACCGGGCGTTTCCTTTCGAGCGCGGCAAACTGCGCGATATTAAGGGCCAGGGCCGTTTTTCCCATTGAGGGCCTGGCCGCGATGATATTCAGGCTGCCTGGCTGGAACCCCGCGGTTAGCCGGTCGAAATCGACAAATCCCGAGGAAACGCCCGTAACGGACTCCTGCTGCTGGAAGTGTGTCTCTATCTGCTGGAAAGCGACTCCCAGTATGTCCCCGATATGGCGGAAAGATTTTTCCCCGCCACGGCGGGCGATCTCGAACACGGAACGCTCCGCCTCGTCAAGGATATCCTCCATCTCCCGATCCTCGGCATAACCGAGCTTGACGATATCGCTCCCGACCTGGACCAGCCTCCTATGGACCGACTTGTCCCTTACAATGCGGGCATGGTATTCGACATTGGCTATCGTGGGCACCGTATCGACGAGTCCGGCGAGGAACCCCTGCCCCCCCAGGCGATCCGCAAGTTCTCGCCTCGAAATCTCTTCCCAGATCGTGAGAGGGTCTACGGGCTTGTCCTTTCGGGCCATATCCATCACGACCTCGAAGGCCAGCCGATGCTTCGTGTCGTAAAAATCTTCTCCGACGAGAGTCTCCGTCACGAGAAGAAGGGAGTCCCTATCCAGCAGGCACGCCCCGAGCACGGCTCGTTCTGCATCCAGGCTATGGGGGGGGATCCTTTCAAAGGGACTCGTGCCCACCTTATTCCGCCTCCACCAAAACGCTCAGTTCCGCCTCGACGTTTGCGTAGAGCTTGACGGAAAGACCGTAACGGCCAACCTGTCGAATGGTCTCGGAGACTCGGATATCCTTCTTGTCCACCTTCACGTGAAGCTGTTCCGCTACCGCCTGGGCAATCATAGCGGTCGTGACGCTGCCGAAGAGCTTGCCTGATTCGCCGGCGCTAGCCTTCAGGGACACCTGCTTCCCCTGTATGGCACGCCTGGTTTCCTGGGCGGCCTTCTCTGCCTTGTCAGCCTTTTGGGCCAAGTCTTTCTTCCTCGTTTCCCATTCCTTCTTCCGTCCCTCGGTCGCTTCTTCGGCCAAGCCTCTCGGAATCAGGAAATTCCTCGCGTAGCCGTCGGATACGTCCAGCAGTTCACCCTTTTTTCCTATCTTGCTGACGTCTTCTTTTAGGATGACCTTCATTTCGTTCACCTCCAAAGGCGAGTTCGCAAATCCCACCAAATATCGACAAGTCCAACGATGATCAAAAAGTATGAAAGGATGGGGACAAGGGCAGCCACGAAAATTATAAGGCCTCTCGCGAGCTTGCCGGAAAAACGGGTTCGTCCAAGAAGGGCCCAGGCGACAGAAACGCCCTGGATCATGAATAGGAGGGAGACCAAAAGCCGAAGGTTGATCCCTATTTTCGACAGGGTCGCACCCCATGCCGAACTTCCTCCCATCAACGGTAATAAGGCAGAGGCCAGCAGGGCCCAGAAGATGTTCCGGGGAAAACGCCATTCCCCGAAGGGCGGAAGGGGAGGCAGGACTCCGCGGCCTAGCCTCACCAGGATCAGTCTGCTTACAACGTAACTGAGCAGGCAATCGATCGCCGAAGCGATCGAAAGCAACGCGGGGAAAACCTGGGGAAGTACCTTAAGGGTCGCCTCAAACTGCTTTTTCATTGCCGAGAGTGACTCCGCGGGAATCAACCCGGTTTTTGAGTAGATAGACATGACTCTTTCGAGAACCGCCTCGAAGTCGCCTGTCTCGAGAGAAAAGGGGTTCACTCCGGTGAGGCGGCTCACGATGACCATGAGAATAAGTTTGCTTGCAAGGGAAACGAGTATCCCGTAAAGGACGATTTCGACAGCATTGTCCCGGCGCCTTCCGAGTGCACCAAGGCCAACGCCGAGTATCGCGAACCCGAACAGGAAGAACGTGCCCCCTACCAACCCAAGGACGATCGAAATGATGATTGTCGCAACAATCGACCCCAGGGCGGCCCTTTTCAGGCTATGCCGAAGCCCCAGCACGACAAGGGGGGCCGGGCAAAGGAACGTGAAGGCGATTCCGAGGACAGGGATCGTGTTGCTCGCCATAAAGAGGACAACAGCCAGGGCGACAAGCAGGGAAGATTCGACTAGCGCCTTAGTTCGGGTCATGAGGGCCTCCGCTTCTAAAAAAGGGGGGAGGAGCCAGCAAGGCGCCCCTCCCCTTCTTGACCATCCAGCCTTCCCGACGCGCCTAGTCGGCGGAAAAAGGAAGGAGAGCCATGATCCGGGCGCATTTGATTGCCCGGGTCAGCTGCCTCTGGTGTTTCGCGCAATTTCCCGTAACGCGCCGCGGGACGATCTTTCCCCTCTCGGTAATGAAGCGCCGCAGCCTCTCGATATCCTTCGGGTCGACGTAATCGATCTTATCCGAGCAGAACTGGCAGACCTTCGGCCGACGCCTAGTCCGCTTCCTGGTGAAAGCCATCTGTTCGTTGCCTCCTTTTTTTCTGTCGTGCAAGAGGCGGTTCAGAAGGGAATATCGGCGTCATCTTCGCCGGATTCCACTTCGGAGATATCCATGGGAAATTCTTCGAAGGCCTTTTCGTCCCTCAGGCTTGATACCTGGCCATTGGGCCTGAAGGCTGGAGCAGGCGAAGTTTCCTCCTCGCGTCTTCCTCCAAGGAAAACAACTCCCTGGGAAACGACCTCGGTAACGTAACGCTTTTCGCCTTCCTTCGTTTCGTAGCTGCGGACCTGCAGCCGTCCTTCAACCAGCACGGGGCGTCCTTTTCTGAGATAACGTTCGCAGTTTTCCGCATCGCTACCCCATACGACCACCGGGATGAAATCGGTCTGGTCAACAACCTCTCCGCTTTTTCCCTTGTACTGTCTCCCGACCGCAACCGTCAATTTCGCCACGGCCTGCTTCGATGCCGTATAACGAATCTCGGGGTCCCGCGCCAGATTACCCATGATGACAACCTTGTTGAAACCTCTTGCCAACACGTCCACCGTCCTTCCTATTCGTCTAGACGGATGACCATGTGCCGCAGGACCTGGGGACGAAGCTTGAGCACCCGGTCAAGTTCAACGACCTGGGCGGGATCAATCTTCATGTTGAAGACGGCGTAGAAGCCTTCCTGTTCCTTTTCAACAAGATAGGCCAGCCTCCTCTTTCCCCAGACATCGACCTTGGCCACTTCACCCCCGAGGGACGCGACAAGCGCCTGGAGTTCCTCGAGAAGGGTCTTATGATCCTCCACGTCAGCTCTGAGCAGAAGCATCATATCGTAAGGTCGCACCTGGATCACCTCCTCCCTTTGGACTATGGCCCCTCCCGGCGGAGGGGCAGGGAACACGAGGGAAAATTATACCTTATGGGTGCTGCCGCGACAACTGGTCTTCCGACTCGATCTCGATCCGATAGATCTTCTCGCCCGGCAGGGCAAGGTTAAAATCCTGCCTGGCCCTCCTGGCTATCCCTTCCGGTGTCTGCAGGAACCTCAATTGGGCCTGCAATTCCTGGATTGTCCGGCTCAAACGGACCAACTCTTCCATTCGCTGGTCAACCAGGGTTTTCAGGCGGCTGGCCCGTCTCAACTCGATGAAGGTTCCCGTCCCGATGATGGCGAGCAGGACACCGACCACGGCCATGACCATGACCCAGCGCAGCCTGACCAAAAGAGGCTACATCCTTTCCGGTGCCTTGACCCTGAGGATCCCGAGGGCATTCGTAAGGGCCACCCGGGTCGCCTCCACAAGGCAGAGCCTCGCCTTCGACAAGTTGTCGTCCACCCCGAGAACACGGTGGGCATTGTAGAACGCGTGAAATTCGGATGCGAGGTCATAAGCGAAAAACGCGATCCTGTGCGCCGCCAATTCGGAGGCAGCTTTCTCCACCTCTTCCGGGAAACGGGCAATACGCTTGGCAAGAGCCTTTTCTTCCGGTTCCACCAGAAGGTTGACATCGACCGAGGCAGGATCCGGAATCTTGACCTCCCTGGCAGCCGCTTCCCGAAGGATGCTTTGTATCCGGGCGTGAGCGTACTGGACGTAAAAAACGGGGTTGTCCGTGGATGCCTTTTTCGCCAGTTCGAGGTCGAAATCCAGGTGACTGTCACAACGCCTCATGGCGAACAGGAAACGGGCAGCATCTATTCCAACCTCGTCGAGAACCTCCCTGAGGGTGACGAATTCGCCCGAGCGGGTCGACATCGAAACCTGGTGCCCGCCCCTGAGGAGGTTGACGAACTGGATAAGAAGGATCTGCAGCGCTTCCCTGTCTTTCCCCAGGGCTTCAACGGCTGCTTTCATCCGCGGGACATAGCCATGGTGATCCGCGCCCCATACATCGATCACCAGGTCGAACCCCCGGTCGAACTTTTCCTTGTGATAAGCGACGTCCGAAGCGAAATAGGTCGTGACGCCGTTGCTCCTTACAAGGACCCTGTCCTTATCGTCACCAAAAGCCGTCGTCCTGAACCAGAGAGCTCCGTCCTTGTCGTAGGCGTGCCCTCTCTCCTTAAGGAAATCCAGTGCGGTTCCCACAAGTTTCTTCTCGTAAAGGGATTTTTCCGAAAACCAGACATCGAAGCTGACTCCAAAAAGAGAAAGATCCTGCTTGATCCCTTCCAGGATCGTGTCCGCCGCGTGTAACTGGAATACCGGGAAACTCTCCTCCAGGGGGAGATCAAGGTATTGTTTCCCGTCCCTTTCGATTATTTCTCTTGCCAGGTCGTAAATGTAATCCCCTTTATAGCCGTTTTCCGGGAACGGGGCTTTATCTTCGGCCCCCAGTATTTCAAAATACCGGGCCTGGGTCGATTGGCCCAGGAGGTTCATCTGCAGTCCCGCGTCGTTGATGTAATACTCCCTTTCGACATCCCAGCCGGCATACTCGAGAAGGCTGGCGGTCATGTCCCCAACCGCGGCCCCACGTCCATGACCCACATGCAGGGGGCCTGTCGGGTTGGCGCTTACGAACTCGACCTGCACTTTCCTGCCTTTCCCCTGGTCCGACCTTCCAAACTTTTCCCGTTCAGTCACTGCCGCTTCCAGCACATCGCTAACCCAAAGGTTTGTCACGAAAAAATTGATGAAACCCGGCCCGGCCACCTCGATCTTTTCCAGGTGCGGATCCTTCCCGATCCTGGAAACGATTTCTTCAGCCAGTTCCCTTGGCTTGGCCTTGAGCGGTTTCGCCAGAAGCATCGCGATGTTGCTCGCCCAGTCGCCCTGTCCTTCATGCCGCGGCCTTTCAAGCAGGACCTCCGGCACTTCCCCGGGATTGAGCCCCTTCGCCATCGCCGCTTCTTTTGCGGCGCTTTCCAGGAGGTCCTTAAGGAACATTGAGACTTCCTTCATCCTCACCATCTCCCATCAACGCTTTCGCAGCGGTATCGTATTTGCCCCCCATCGCATCACCGACGGGATGATTTCCTCGAGGGACGCCATTCCATTCTTATCAGGACTCAAGGCCGTTACGGAGAAGGTCTGGCTGGCTTCGATAACCCCTTTTCCCTCCCTGTTCCTGAATGTTTCCTCCAGCTTGGCCACCCCCCCGTCCTTTCCCCTCAGGACCGGGGCCTCAAGAAGGCGGTAGCCTGGCGGAAGCTTGAGGGAAAACTCTTGTCTTATCGAAAAGGGGAACCTGAAGGAGGGCGCCCCGTTCGCTTCCAGGATCTCCTTTAGGCCTGGCAATTCCACTGCCGGGAACCTTACGAGAAGGTCTTTCTGCGATGATATCCCGAGCAAACCGCTCACGGGAAGAGCGATCTTTACCCCACCGCCGGATTCCGACAGCTCCGGCGTTCCCATCCCGGAGAGAAACGGCGTGGACGCAAGCATGGTTCTTGCAAGTCCTTCCGCCCTTTCCGGGCTTAAGTCCGCCGATGAACGGACTAGGGTTTCCCACCCTCCCCTTAGAAGTATCGAAAGCTTCCCTGAAACGAACCCCGTATCGTCAACACCGAGTTCCCAGCTAACGGAAAAACGGTTGGCCGAAGGGGAGCCCGCGGGAATCTTCTTCGTCTGCAAGACCTCCCCCTCCAGGCGGTAAAGGGTCGCACCAATCAGGACGGATGGTGTCCTTGACGGTTCAACTGCCGAGCCCAGGACGAAAAGGAAGGGTTTACCCCCCTGTGGGGATGCCTCGATGACCGGGTATGCCCAGAGAGAATTTCCCGCAGGCATGTTCCCCCCCACGGGAACGGAAGGCAACCACCATACCTCAGCCTTCCACCCCAGGGACTTCAGCCCCGAATAGGCGATCAGGATGGATTCCCAGTCTGTCCAGGGGCCATTGCGAAAACCGGGGTCCTTCGCCTCCCGGACCCAGTTCCCCGGTAAAGCGAAGTCTCCCGACTTATCCTTATTCAAGCGTTCCAGCAGGCGCATGCCTGATTTCACCGGGTCCCTTCCGGACAAAAGCGGACCCAGCGCCTCAGGCAGGGGCAAAGGCCTTCGCGCCAACTCGCGCAGGCCTTCCAGCGAGGGCTTGAGTCCCTCTTTCAGGCTAAAGGCGAGTACGGATACCCCTTCATCCAGGAGCAGGAGGTTTCCTTTCCCCGGAATGTTCTTCGCTGACCAGACATACCTGTCAACCGCCGCGTCCTTACGGATCTCAGGCTGGCCAATTCCGCTTCCCGCCCACTTCAGTCCCGCTCCGCGAGGGGTTTCGACCTCCACGCGGAATTCCCACTGAGGCAATTCCAGCCTGACCTGGATCTGGTCATCGAGGTCAAATCTCCTGGGAAATTGCTCTACTGTCTCGACCAGCAGCATGGAATCCTTTTCGACTTCAGGGATCCTTACGGAATCACCCGGGACCCCTTCGCCGGATATCGGAACGACTTCCAGGGAGCGCGAAGAGCCTGCACCGGGCATAGAGAAAAGCTTGGCGCTGACAATGGACGATTTTCCTCCGTCAGGGGCAGGCAACTTCCAGTTCTCCCAGCCCGCAGGCATGCGCCCCCTGTAGGTGACGAGCCATAGCGTGTGTTTTTCCATGCTCCCGTCGGCAAGCAGGCGAACCGTCAACTGTCTCGACAAAACAAGGGCATTCTGCCCCGGGTAGGAAGACAGGGTCGGTGCTTCCTCCAGGAGGCGCTCGATTTCCTGCCGAGTTGCCCGTGCATCCTTACCGGTGGCCGCTGCGGCTGATCGCAGGGGGGACAGGAAGAAACAGACCAAAGCGACCAGGGAGAGAAAGGTGACGACCTGTTTGACGGTCTTCTCGACGGGAAGGAAACCTACCGACTGTTTCAAGAAATCACTCTCCTCGACCGCAACAATGTTTGTACTTTTTGCCGCTCCCGCAGGGACAAGGATCGTTCCTGCCGATTTTCGGGCCGCGCCTGACGGGTTCAACCCGGTCAGGCCTCTCTCCATTTGCGCTTTCAGGACGGCCTTCGGGAGCTGCAGGCAGGAGCAGCGCTTCTCGGCTCTCCCTTAGCGATCTCCTGGCAGGCCCGCTTTCCTCCGGAACGACGGATATCCTGAATGCGGTTTCGGCAACAGCGGTCCGGACCCTATCCAGCATTTCCTGGAAAAGGTTAAATGACTCGAACTGGTACTCGAGCAAGGGATCCTTTTGCCCGATTGCCCTCAAGCCGATACCGGACCGGAGTTCATCCATGGCTAGAAGATGTTCCTTCCAGTGACTATCCAGGACATGAAGCGTGATGAACCTCGCCACTTCGGCCGCCATGCCTTCACCGATCGAAGCGACGCGAGAATCGAAATGTGCCCCCACCTTCTGCAGAATGGGCTCGATGTCCCTTTCACGTTCTCCGCAGTCGCCGGCGATCGTGATTTCTTCGTCGTAACCTTTCCCGAAAACACTCCTGAAGCGAAGCTGGGCACCCTTGACATCCGGCTCTTCGCCACTGGGGAAAGACTGGTCCATGATTGCCCTGGCGACGTCGAGGACCATTTCCCTCGTTCCGGGGAGAATATCCGGGTCCTTGAGGATCCTTGCCCTTTCGGTGTATACGGCTTCTCTCTGCTGGTTCATGACATTGTCGTACATCAGGAGCTGTTTCCTGATGTCGAAATGCATCTGCTCGACCTTTTTCTGGGCGTTTTCGATCGCTTTCGTCAAAAGGGAGTGCTCTATCGCTTCCCCTTCCTCCATGCCCAGCTTGCCCATCAGGCCCTGTACCCTCTCAGAACCGAAAAGCCTGAGCAGGTCATCCTCCAGAGAGAGGAAGAAACGGCTGCCGCCCGGGTCGCCCTGCCTTCCGGACCTGCCCATGAGCTGGTTGTCGATCCGACGGGCTTCGTGCCTTTCGGTGCCAATGATGTGCAGGCCTCCGAGCGCCACGACCTTTTCGTGTTCCGCTTCGCATTCCTTCCTGACTTTTTCGAGGATACCCGCATAAGCCTCCCGGGCCCTGGACTCTTCGATCTCCGTCCTCCGCAATTCCTCGCGGGCCAGCGCTTCCGGGTTTCCTCCCAGAAGGATGTCCGTTCCTCGCCCAGCCATGTTCGTCGCTACCGTCACAGCCGCAAGGCGTCCGGCCTGTGAGACGATTTCCGCTTCCCTCTCGTGGTATTTCGCGTTAAGCACCTGGTGAGGAACTTTCCGTGCTTTCAGAAGCCGGCTGACCATCTCGGAATTTTCGATCGAAGTTGTACCGACAAGGACAGGCTGCCCTTTCCCATAGCATTCGACAACCTCGTCAGCGACCGCGTTGAACTTTTCCCTTCTGGTCCTGAAAATCACGTCGGGATAATCCTTCCGGATCATGGGCCTGTGGGTCGGGAGCTGGATCACTTCCAGGCCGTAGATCTCCTTGAACTCCTCTGATTCCGTCCAGGCCGTGCCGGTCATGCCTGCCAGCTTCCTGTACATGCGGAAATAGTTCTGCAGGGTGATCGTGGCCAGGGTCTGGTTCTCGCTCCCCACCTTGACACGTTCCTTTGCCTCGATCGCCTGGTGCAGGCCCTCCGAATAGCGCCTGCCGAACATCAGGCGGCCTGTGAACTCGTCTACGATGACGATATCCCCGTCCTTGTTGACGTAGTGAATGTCCCTCTGGAAAAGGTGGTGGGCTTTCAGCGCCTGGACAATCTTGTGGGCCAGGTCGGCGTGACGGGCCTCAGAGAAAAGTTCCGGGGTCTTCGTCATCTCTTCGCACCGGGTGATGCCGCCCTCGGTCAGCACCACGTTTCTTTCTTTTTCGTCGACCTCGAAATCCTCGCCTTTTCGAAGCCTCATGGCAATCGAATTGGCCGTCAGGTAGGGTTCAACCGATTCTTCCGAAGGCCCGGAAATGATCAGCGGGGTCCGTGCCTCGTCGATCAGGATAGAGTCGACCTCGTCCACGATGCAGAAGGAATGTTCACGCTGTACCTGCTGGTTTGCCGAGGTGGCCATGTTGTCCCTAAGGTAGTCGAAACCGAACTCGCTGTTTGTCCCGTAAGTGATGTCCGCCTGGTAGGCCCGGACCCTTTCTTCCTGCGGCATGAAGGCGTAGATCACACCGACGGAAAGGCCCAGGAAGCGGTAAATCTTTCCCATCCATTCCGCATCACGGCGCGCAAGGTAATCGTTGACCGTGACGACGTGGACGCCTTCCCCCTTCAAGGCGTTCAGGATGACCGCCAGAGTGGCGACAAGGGTCTTTCCCTCCCCTGTCTTCATTTCCGCGATCTTGCCCTCGTGTAAGGCCATTCCTCCCATAAGCTGCACGTCGAAGTGCCGAAGCCCAAGCTGTCGGCGGGAAACTTCCCTTACGACGGCAAAGACTTCTTCAAGGAGGTCATCGAGGCTTTCTCCCTCTTCAAGTCTTTCCCTGAACTTTTCAACAGAAAGGGCAAGCGATGCGTCATCCATTGATAACACCTGTTCTTCCAGCGCATTGATGCGTTCCGACCTCTCCTTGTACCTCTTGATCGCCCTGTCGTTGGGGTCAAGCCCCAGGGCCTTTATGAACGATTCGAACATCCTAACAACTCCCACTCGTCATTTGCCGGGAAAGCTTCCCCCGGCGGAACGACTCATTATAGGCTTTTCCCCGAAAAGGCGTCAAAAAGGGGAGAGGCAAAGATTCTCGCCTCTCCCCCGGTTTGCGTGATCTTAACCCTGTTTGCCCGGTTTACAGGGAAACCGGCCGAAGCCTTGCAAGGAAGTGATGTAATCCCTTCACGGGCGGTGCGTAATCGACGACAAGTCCATACCTGATGGATTCACGCCTCTTGTAGACGTCGACGATCGACTGCGCCACGTACTCCATGTGGCTGTTCGTGTAGGTCCTGCGGTTGATTGCAATCCTGTAAAGTTCCAGCTTCGGCATGATCAGTTCCCCGGTCTTTTCGTCCTCTGTGGCGAATGCCAAGGCTCCAAGGCCGATGCCTCGTATGGCACCCTCCCGGTAGATTTCGATGGAAAGAACGTCAGCCGGGTACATTTTCTGCGGAATCTGGGGCAGGAAGGCTTTCGCATCGATAAAGATCGCATGCCCGCCAGCCGGCTTGACGAAGGGAACTCCACCCTCTTCCAGAAGGTCCCCGAGGTATTTGACCTGGGCTATCCGGTGGGCCATGTACTGCTCGTCCACCATTTCCCTAAGTCCCACGGAAAGGGCTTCGAGATCCCTGCCCGCAAGTCCGCCGTAAGTCGCGAATCCTTCGAACAGGATAACCCTCGGCAGCAGGCGGTGGTACATCTCTTCCGTGCGGCAGCAGATCATTCCACCGATGTTGACTAGGGGATCCTTCTTTGCTGAGCAGGTAATTCCGTCCGCGCAATCCATGGTGGCCTTGAGAATTTCCGCGACCGTCATCGTCTTGCAGGCTTCCTCCCTGGCCTTGATGAAGAATGCGTTTTCAGCCATCCGGGCTGCATCAAGGAAAAGGAGGATCCCATGCTTTTTCGCGACCGCCGAGACGGCCCTGAGGTTTTCCAGGCTGACGGGTTGGCCGCCACCGGAGTTGTTCGTGACAGTGACCATGATAAGGGGGATGCGATCCTTTCCGTAGGTTCGGATCGCTTCTTCGAGCTTGGCCACATCCACGTTTCCCTTGAAGGGATGCTGAAGTTCCGGCTGGTAGGCCTCATCGATCACGCAATCGACCGGTTCGGCGCCAACATTGAAGATGTGCCCCCTGGTCGTGTCAAAGGGCATGTTGAAGGGGATCCTGTCTCCCGCCTTGGCCAGTGAACCGAAAAGGACGTTCTCGGTGGCTCTTCCCTGGTGACAGGGAATGACAAAATCGAAACCAAGAATTTCCTTGACGGAGTCCTTCAGGGCATAGTAGCTGTCCGCCCCGGCGTAGGCTTCGTCCCCCCTCATCAGGGCAGCCCATTGGTACTTGCTCATTGCTCCTGTTCCCGAGTCCGTCAGGAGGTCGATGTAGATATCGGCGGACTTGAGACCGAACATGTTAAAATGGCCTGCCTCCAACGCCATTTCCCTCTGGGCCTTGTCGGGTACGGTTACGGGTTCCACCATCTTGATGCGGAAAGGTTCGGGCATGATCCTCTCTACCATTGAACTGTCCCTCCATGCGCTCTCTTCTTCTTCTCGGCTTGGGGACTCGTCTGGTTTGAAAAGCCTTTCCTCGTCTGGTCGTATTATATATCAGAACGGGGGTCCGCCGTTTGTCAACCTTATCGTGTAAACGTATCCTTTTACGGGAGAGATCCTTTTGAAAATGCCTTCCTTTTTAGGACAATTCCCCCGAGATTTCAATCTTTGCCTGGCGGCTTCCTTTTCCGCCTATTCCTGTATTTCCGTGTTCTTCCTTTTCCCCCTCGTATTGGACCTCAAGGGATACACCCCAATGGCAATCGGGGCAGCCTGGATCATCTTCGAATTCGTCCTCCTCGGGACCCGCGGCTGGGTAAACAGCTGGCTCACGAACCATGGATCCCGCCTGGGGATGGTCTTGGGCTCACTTTCGCTTGCCGCTGGCGTGGCCGTCCTTTCTGCAGACCAACATTACGGCATGGTTCTTATCGGCCGCTCTTTGATGGGCTGCGGATGGGGCCTGTTTTACATTGCCAACACGCTCCACCAGGTCCGTGTACTTCCAGCCCCGCTGCTCGGAAGGGGGTTCGGGCTCGCTGGCCTGGCACCTCTCCTGCCCCAGCTTGGACTCATCCCCCTGGCAGAGTGGATGGTACGGCATGGAAATCCGGGATTCATCTATGCCTTGTCCATTTCGGGATGCCTGTTGGCGACCGCTTTTTCATGGAGCCTTTCACCTTGTAAAAGCCATTCGGAAGCTCACGTTTCCCTCCGGAAATGCCTTCGTGAAAGCTGGTCAAACCCTTCGCTCAGGGCTCTCCTGCTGTCCGGCAGCCTATTTGCGCTCGCTGCGGCGGGCATCATGCCATACGTCGCGAACGCGGCGATGGAGTGGGGAATCGCGGGAAGCGGTTTCCTATGGTCTGAAGCTCTTTCGGCATTCGCGACGCGGCTGGTTTTTGGGGGGTGGGTTGACCGCTACGGGAAAAAGCTCCTTTTCCCTTCTTTCGGCTTTATCGCCCTTGGGACGGTGATTTCCATGCTGGGCGGAACAACCGCTGCCTTCCTTGCTGGGGGTATTCTCTACGGCGTAGGGATGGGAATGGTCTACCCTCTTCTCTATTCCCTCGTTTCAAGATCCGGGAACGAAGATTCGAGAACCGCCCTTTTCACTCTTTTCGGGACTTTCATCGACCTGCTCTGGGCAATAGCCCCGCTGGCTGCCGCTGCCTCCGCCCAGTTCCTGGGCTTCGGAACGGTCCTGCGGGGCATGTCCATCCTCATCGCGGCAATCGTGCTTTTCATGCGTGCCAGGGTCTGGCCCTGGCTTGATTAGTTCCTTTTCTTGCTTCAGTCGGGATCGACCACGCCTCCAAAGACAAGGGCCTCGTTGAGCATGTGCTCGATCACCGCGTATTCATTCGGCATATGAGCCGTATCGGCTTCCTGTGCCCAGACGACGGCAGGGATCCCGGCCATCCGGAAATGTGCGGCACAGGTCCCTCCCCCTACACCCCCTATCCTCGGTTCAAAACCGTAGACTTCCTTGACGCTTTCCCTCAGTCTGTCTACGACAGGCGAATCGGCAGGGGTGACGGGAGCGGAGACTGCCCGCTGTATATTCTCGCTGGAGATCGCGACCCCGGTTTTCCTTTCCAGGGACCTCCCTACCTCCCAAATGACCGCTTCCACCGCCTCGAGAGGAGCCTCCGGAAGGACACGGCAGTCGAAAGCAAGAACTTCCTTTCCGGGAATGGTGTTGATGTTCGCCACGTTCGCGAAGCGCCTGGTCGGTTCAAAAGTCGAGCACGGGGGCTCGAAGAGCTCGTTCCTCTCAGGGAAAGCCTTGTGAAGCGCCGCATCGAGTTCGACCGAAAAAAGGTTTGCGGCCCTGCAAGCGTTGTTTCCCAGGTCAGGCCGGCTCGCGTGTACCTGTTTCCCCTCAATGGTGAATTGGATCCATAGGACGGACTTTTCCGCCACTTCTATGAAATCGCCTTTCTCGTTTCCGCCATCCGGAACGATGACAAGGTCATCTTCCCTGAAAAGGCCCTTTTTTAGCAGGTGGCTGATGCCATAAGCGCTTCCGAGTTCCTCGTCCGCCACAAAGGCAAGGCCGATCTCGTTTTCCGGGACGATTCCGAGCTGGACGTAGGCAGCCGCGGCGTACAGGCTCGCGATCAATTCCTGGCCGTTGTCGTTGCTCCCCCGCCCGTAGACTCGGCCGTCATTGACCACGGGCAGGAAGGGATCGGTTTCCCAGAGGGACCGCTCGCCTTCGGGCACAACGTCCATGTGGGAAACGAACCACGTTCTCGCCGCTGTTCTCCCCGGTATGCGCACGACCAGGTTGGGCCGGATTCCGCCAGCTGCCCCCGGGTCCTCCGCGTCATACCTTTCCGGTTCAGGCAGGCCGAGCCGCTGGACCAATCCTGCCAGCCACTCGGCTTTTTCCAGCTCGCCCGTTCCCCCGTCACGGGGGCTCACGGCCGGAATCCTGACCAACTCACAGAGCGATTCGACCATTTCCCCTTCATGTTGTCGAATCCACGCTTCCACTGCCTTGTTCATTTCGGGGCCTCCTTTTCCATCCCTTACGGTTTCTGTGCCGGGGGAGCGCTTAAAAGGTTCCACCCCTTCATGAGGTAATCCATGCCCGACCACACGGTCAACAGCAGTGCAATCCACATCGCAAAAATGGCAAGAGGCACATTGAAGATCATCATCACAATCGCGATGATCTGCGAAACCGTCTTCGCTTTACCACCCCTTGAAGCGGCGAGCACAACTCCCTCCGCCGCCGCGATCATCCTAAGCCCGGTTACGACGAACTCGCGGGCCAGGATGATGACAACGATCCAGGCGGAAATCCTCTGGAGTTCAACAAGGCCGACCAAGGCCGCAGTAATGAGGATCTTGTCCGCCAGGGGATCGATGAACTTGCCCAGGTTCGTGACGATGCCACGTTTCCTTGCAATGTACCCATCCGCTGTATCGGTCAAGGCGGCCAGGATGAAAACGCCGCCCGCGATAAGGTCGCCCCATTCGATCCTAAGGGTCAGGAACAGGACGACCAGCGGTGCAAGAAAAACTCGAGACAGGCTCAACATGTTAGGCAGATTGAAGGCCGTCGCGCCCATTGTTTTCCCTCCGAATTCAGTCGACGTGCTTCCCATGAGATTATCACACAAGAAGTGGGCCGGCGGTAAAAAAGCCGGCCCACTTCTTGTGTTTTTCCTTTCCCGGGAAAACGCTAGCCCCCGAGGTAGGCTTCCTTGACCTTCGGATCTTCGATTAACGCTTCCCCAGTACCCTCCAGGACGATCTCCCCGACTTCCAGGACGTAGGCGTAATGGGCAACCTTCAAAGCCGCAAACGCGTTTTGTTCGACGAGAAGGACCGTCTTGCCTTCCGCGTTTATCGTCTTGATGATTTCGAAAACTTCCTTGACGAGCAGGGGAGCAAGGCCGAGTGAGGGTTCGTCCAGCATGAGCAGTTTAGGCCGGCACATAAGCGCCCTTCCGAGAGCCAGCATTTGCTGCTCTCCTCCGGAAAGAGTGCCTCCCTTCTGCCATGTTCTCTCCTTGAGTCTCGGAAAAAGCTCGAAGACCCAATCCAGGTCCTTGGCGATCCCGTCGGAATCGTTCCTTATGTAGGCCCCCAGCATCAGGTTTTCCATGACGGTCAGGTGCGGAAGAATCCGCCGACCTTCTGGGCACATCGCGATGCCCATTCCAACGAGTGCCTCGGGAGTCTTCCCAAGGATATTCTGTCCTTCGAAGAGGATCTTCCCTTTCTTGTTCTTGACAAGCCCTGAAATCGAGCGCAGGGTACTGCTCTTTCCCGCCCCGTTCGCTCCGATCAATGTCACGATCTGTCCATCGGCGACCTCAAGCGACAACCCCTTCAGTGCGTGGATGCCCCCGTAATAAACGTGAAGGTCCTCGATCTTAAGCATTTTGAGTCGCCTCCTCCCCCAGGTAGGCTTCGATCACCTTGGGGTTTGACCTGATCTGTTCCGGGTTGCCTTCTGCGATGAGAATTCCGTAATCGAGGACCCAGATATGCTCGCAGACCCCCATGACAACCTTCATGTCATGCTCGATGAGGAGAATCGTGAGGTTGAAGTCGGTCCTGATTCTCTTGATGAACTCCATCAATTCCTGGGATTCCTGAGGATTCATCCCTGCCGCAGGCTCATCGAGAAGGAGGAACCTGGGGCGGGTCGCAAGAGCGCGGGCGATCTCAAGCCGCCTTTGGGCCCCGTAGGGGAGGGAGTTCGAGGTTTCACCCGCCAGCTTGTCCAGGCCGACAGAAGCGAGCAGTTCCATTGCTTCATCCCTCAGTTGCTGCTCTTCCCTCGTGCACGAGGGAATCATCAGGGGAGCCATCCACCACGGGCTTTTCTGCCTGACGAACCCGCCGATCATGACGTTCTGCAGCACGGTCTCGTTGTAGAAAAGGCGGATATTCTGGAAGGTCCTCGCAATTCCCGCCTCACAGACCTTGTGCGGGGGAAGCCCCGTGATGGGCCTGCCCTCCAGGAAAACCTCGCCTTTGGTCGGCTTGTAAAAACCGGTAATGATGTTGAAGCAGGTCGTCTTTCCGGCTCCGTTGGGCCCAATCAGCCCGACAATGCTTCCCTCCGGGACCTGTATGTTGAAATTGTTGACCGCGGTAAGGCCCCCGAAGCGGATCATCACGTCGCGAGTTTCAAGCACGAAGGATTTTTCGCTCATCGGGCCTCACCCCCACGGGCGAAACGCCTTGTTATGGCATCCCAGCTCAATTCCCGCATCCCCATGATCCCTTCACGCCTGAACAGGATGATGAGGATCAGAAGCAACGAGAAAATAACCATCCGCATACCCGGAATGCCTTCCAGGTGGAAAGAACCGATATCGATCGGGTTTTCGACGAACCTCAGCCATTCCAGCAGGATCGTGATGACCGCACTGCCGAGGATACTCCCCGTAAGCGACCCAAGCCCTCCAGCCACGACGATCATCAGGACATTGAAGGTCAGCAGGAAGCTGAACATCTTGGGGTCGATCGTGGTGATCAGGCTGGCCATGAGAGCCCCGCCCACTCCTGCGAAAAAGGCCCCGACGGAAAAGGAGATGACCCGGTACTTGAACGTGTTGATCCCCATGGCCCGCGCGGCAACTTCGTCATCGCGGATGGCCTTGAGGACATTCCCGAAATTGCTGTTGACGAGGCGCACCATGAAAAAGAGGGTCAACAGGCACCATCCGTAGTTCCACCAGATGTTCGCGTAATCGGGTATCCCCTTGAGCCCGAGGGCTCCGTTCGTGATAGGCGTGATGTTGGTGAAAACCACCCTGATGATTTCCGCGAAACCAAGGGTCGCAATCCCCAGGTAATCACCCCCAAGGCGAAGGACGGGGATGGCGATAATCAACCCCAGGATTGCGGCTGCGACGCCCCCTGCAAGAACCGATACGAAAAAGGGAGCCTGCATCACGGAGAAAGGCCAGATCAGCGGCTGAATGATATAGATCATTTCTTTCTGGACCGGAGGCAGGATCAGGAGGGAAGATACATAGGCGCCAATGGCCATGAATCCCGCGTGTCCCAGCGAAAACATCCCCGTGAAACCGTAGATGAGGTTTAGGCTGAGTGCAAGGATAGAGTTGATCGCGATGAGGTTCAGGACCTGTATCTTGTAGTTGTCCAAGTGCCCGTTGGCCCACCATAGAAAAACCAGGAGTATCCCCACCGCGGCCAGCGACGGCAGCAGGTAGCGGGGTTTTTCGTTCGTCTTCATACCTTCTCCTCCAGTTTTTCACCCATGAGCCCGGTTGGTTTCATGAGAAGGATAACGATGAGCAAGACAAATGCGAAGGCATCCCGATAGCCTGATAGGGCGGGGAAAAAGGCAACGGCCATGATTTCGATGAGCCCGAGCAGCATCCCGCCGATCATCGCGCCCTGGATCGAGCCGATCCCTCCGAGGACGGCTGCGATGAAGGCCTTGAATCCAGGGAACACTCCCATGAAGGGATGGATCTGCGGGTACCTCAGGGCCCACATGATCCCCGATGCGGCGGCAAGCGCCGATCCGAGACCGAACGTCAGAGCGATGATCTTGTCGACAGAAACCCCCATGAGGCGCGTCGTCTCGATATCCTTCGAAATGGAACGCATGGCCAGCCCGGGCTTGGTCTTGTAAACGATCCAAAGCAGCCCGGCGACCAGGGCAAAAGCGATTGCCGGGACGATGAGCGCGAGAGGCAGGATTCGTATGTTGCCGAACGTTATGACTTCCACGAGCCAGTCGGGCCTGTAAACCGGCTTGGGTAGCCCGGTAAAAACGACAAGTCCCAGGTTTTCTATGAAAAATGAGACGCCGATGGCGCTTATGAGAGCCGAGATGCGCGGCGCGTCCCGTAAAGGGCGATAGGCGATCCGGTCAATGACGATCCCGCAAACAGCAGAGAGGGCCACCGCGAGGACCACCGCGACCGCCCAGGGGAGCTTGGTCAGCGTGACACCGAAAAACACGAAATACGCGCCCAGCATGAAGATGTCGCCGTGAGCGAAGTTGATCAGCCTCAGGATACCGTAGACCATCGTATAGCCGATTGCTATCAGGCCGTAAAGGCTTCCCAGGGTCAGGGCGTTAAAAAGGTGCTGCACAAACATTTCTAAACTCATGGGGAACCCCCTTGGTAATCAAGAAAGGGAGGAGGTTGCCCCCCTCCCTACCCTCGCACTATTTTCTTTCTCGAAATTCTACAGTTTCGGCTGGATGACGTCGACGAACACGCGCTGTCCGTTCTGGATCATCATGATCCCGACGGGCTTCTCGGCATCGTGGGTCGCGTTCATCGTCGTGCTCCCGGTGACGCCGGGGAAGTTCTTTGTGGCTTCAAGCTGGTCCCTGATCAACTTCGGCTCAGCCTTGCCCGCCCGCTTGATGGCGTCGAGGATCAGCATGTAGGAGTCATAGCCGAGGGCCGCGTTGACGTTGGGATCCTTGCCGGGGAACGCTTTCTTCCAGTTTTCGGTGAACTTCTTGGCAATCGGGCTCATGCCCTTCATCGTCGGGTCATACGGGAATGTCGTGTAGGCAAATCCTTCGACAGCCTTGCCGCCGATCTTGACGATCTCCGGGTTGTCCATGGCGTCTCCGCCCATGATCTTGAACTTCCCGCCAAGTTCGCCGACTTGCTTCATGATGATGGCGCCTTCAGCGAAGTAGGAAGGGATGAAGAGGACATCGGGCTTCTTGCTGATGATCTCCGTCAGCTGGGCCGTGAAGTCCTGGTCACCTGAGTTGTAGTTCAGCTTCGCAACGATCTTGCCGCCCATCTTGGTGAAGGACTTCTCGAAGAACGTCGCCAAACCGACGCTGTAGTCCTGGGAGACGTCGATCAGGATAGCGGCGTTCTTTGCCTTCATCTTCTGGAACGCGTAAGTTGCTGCGCCGGCTCCCTGGAAGGGGTCGATGAAGCAGGTGCGGAAGATGTACTTCTTGCCCTGGGTCACGAGGGGGTTCGTGCAGGAAGTTCCAAGCTGGGGGATTCCGGCCTTTTCCGAAATCTCTCCGCCCGCCATCGCGAGTGAGGAACCGTAGGTTCCGATGATCGCGACGACTTTCTCCTTTTCTATCAGGCGCTTGACCGCATTGGCAGCCTCAACCTTGTCGGACTTGTTGTCCACGACGATCAGCTCGACGTTCTTGCCCAGGACTTTCGGGGCTTCCTTGTAAGCCATCTTGACGCCGTCGAGCTCGAGCTGGCCTCCGAAACCCATCTGACCGGTCAGCGGAAGGAAAACGCCGATTTTCACCGTGTCAGCTGCAAAAGCACTTGCCGCGAGGACCAGAACCAGTGCGATAGCCAGACCCACTTTCCCAAACTTCATTCGAGTACCCCTCCTCCACAAAGGTTTAATCCATACCCCACAAGCTTAAGAAGAATTCTACACGATGAGCGGCATGATTCATAGGGGGAATTACGTATTGCCCCTAGGCCTCGATCACTCCCATTTCACGCCCAACACTGGCGAAAACGCCCGCTGCCATCTCCAGATCGGACGGTTCGTGTGCGGCGGAAACCATCACACGAATCCGGGCGGTACCCTTGGGCACCGTCGGGAAGGCGATGGCCTGGGCGAAAATCCCCTCCTCGAAAAGCCTCGCGCTGAATGCCTTCGCCACGGGAGCCTCCCCGAGGATGACAGGCGTGATCGGTGTTTCACTATGGCCTATATCGAACCCGTGTTTCTTCATCAATTCCTTGAAGAGTTTCCCGTTCGACCAGAGTTTCTTGACGAGTTCATCGCTTTGCCCAAGAATTTCAACCGCCGCAAGGTTTGCGGCCACATCCGGAACGGTCAGCGCACTGCTGAAGAGATTCGGGCGGGCTTTCTGCCGCAAGTAATCGATCGTTTCGGCCGTTCCGGAAATGAAACCGCCGACTACGCCGAATGCCTTTGAAAGTGTACCCACTTCAAGGTCAACCCTGCCATGCAGCCCGAAGTGATCCACGATACCCCTTCCACCCCTTCCCAGGACACCTTCCCCGTGGGCGTCGTCAACCATGATCATCGCCCCGTATGCCTCGGCGGCTTCCACCAGTTCGGGAAGAGGGGCGATGTCTCCGTCCATCGAAAAGACCCCGTCCGAAATGACCAGCTTTCGGCACTTTTCATCTTTCCGGCTTTCAAGGACTTCCCTGAGGCCGGACGGGCTGTTGTGTGGATAGCGCAGGATCGATGCGCCGCTTAGCCTGCAGGCGTCGATGATCGAAGCGTGGTTGAGCTCGTCGCTGAAAACGAGGTCACCCTTGCCTACCATTGGGGGAACCGCCGAGAGGTTCGCGCAGAACCCTGACTGGACGACGATTGCCGCCTCGGTTCCCTTGAACTCGGCGAGCTTCCTCTCCAGCTCGACGTGCAGGCTTAGCGTTCCTGCGATTGTCCTGACCGCGCCAGGCCCAACCCCGAATGCGTCGATCATGGCCCGCGCCCGCTCGCATATCCGCTCGTCACTACACAACCCCAGGTAGTTGTTGGAGCAGAGGTTCAGCCTTCTGCGTCCCTCGATCGTGACCCAGGGGCCCTGGGCGCTTTCGATCGTACGGATGTTCGTGTATAACCCCTCAGCCTTCAGCCTGGCCAGTTCCTCCGTGATGAACTTCTTTTCTACGGACACGGCCCATCCCCTCCTTCAAGGTGGTATTCCAATTCGGGATATGACGATTCTAGCCCCTTACCCTCACACCTTCCAGAACGGCGGCAATGCTTTCCCGGGAAGGCGCGGGGATTTCGCGCAGCACAGGATCCAAGGCGTTTGCCGGCTGGAAAAGCTGGACGACCCAACGGGCGTCGTTCCCAAGCTGCTCCCGTATTTTCTTAAGGTCCTCGACTGTCATCAGCCCGGGGACAAAGGTCGTCCTAAGTTCGAGGGATTCTCCCAGGGGACGGAGCAATTCTAGGGATTTACGCACCTTCTCCGTATCGACGGGCACCCCCGCCAACTCCCCGTATTTTTCCCAGGGAGCCTTTACGTCCATGGCAACCGCCCGTACCAGTCCGAGTGACAGAAGGGTTTCTAGGGCTTCGGGGCAGGAACCGTTCGTATCCAGCTTGACCGGAAGCCGGGCTTCGTCCCGGAACCAGGAAAGCATTCCGGGCAACCCGGGATAAAGCGTGGGTTCACCTCCGCTCACCACCACGCCGTCCAGGAACATTCGCCTCTTCTCCACATCCGCCAGGACAGGAAGGGGATCAAGCCCCTCTGCCATTCCCGTGACGAGCGGGGCATTATGGCAAAAGGGGCACCTGAAATTGCAGCCTTTGACGAAAACAACGGCGGTTACCCGTCCCTGCCAGTCAAGGAAAGAGGTGGGCAGGTAACCGCCGATCAAGGGAAGGTCAGGAATCGGACGCAACGGGTATGGCCACCTTTGTCCTGTCCCTCAGTTCGGCCCTCTTTCCCGCGTTCCAGGACGAAGTTCGGGTGAAGTAACCGGTGATCCGTGTAATACCGTCCACGTTCGCGCTCTCGCATGCAGGGCATGTCTCCTTGAGCCCCCTGACAACCTTTCCGCAGTCATTACAAACAGTGAATTCAGGGCTGAAAGCCACCTGCGCGTTCTCGGAGTGAAGGAAAATCTTCCGCACGAAGGAAGCCAGGGCTTTGGGATCCGGTTTGTGCTCTCCCAGCCAGACGTGAGTGATCGCCCCCGCCTTGATCATGGGGTGGAAACGGCCTTCCTCGAGGACCTTTTCTATCGGGTCCATCGAAACGTCGTAGGCGAAATGGCTGCTGTTCGTGTAATAAATCTCGCCTTTTTCACGGTTGCCCCTGATCAACTTGCCCGCCTGGTCCGGGAAATACCTCATGTCAAGCTTTGCCATCCGGTACGCCGTGCTCTCCGCCGGTGTCTGCTCCAGGACGATCTTCAGGCCATAGCGGCTTGAAAGTTCCTCGCATTTCAGTTCCATGAACTTGATCACCGCGAGGGAAAATTCCATCGCTTTCGGGTCCTGGTGGAGCTCGTGACCCGTCATGGCCTGGGCGAACTCGTTCAAGCCGAGGATTCCCACAAGGTGGCTGGCCTTCTTCATCCGGATGTAGTTCTCGCCGTCATGGTCCACGCAAAGGGTATTGAGCGGCCCCTTCTTCCCCAGGGAAAGGATCTCCTCAAGGAAGCGCCTCTTCTCGAGGTGCGCACGGCCGGCCAATTCCATCTCGTGGTCGAGAAGCTCGAACATGAGGTCGGGGTCGGCTCCGCTCCTGTATGCAAGCCTTGGGAGGTTGATCGTCACGTTCTGAAGGGCACAATAACGCATCTTCCAGGGCATGTGAGCTTCCTCGAGGTCCTCGGGGGTCAGCTCGAAACTGAGGCGGCAGCACTCGGAAAGTTTCGCCACTCCGCCCCGGTCGAACACGAAGTAGGTGTTGCCCTTTTCCGACGCGACGAGGCAGGCCAGTTCCAGCATTTCTTCCCATCCAGGCTCCTTGAAGAAGTCGTCCGTGATGTGCAGGAGCGGCTTCGGGAAGAAAAAGGGCTGCCCCCTGCTGTCTCCTTCCAGGTACACTTCCATCAGGGCCTTGAGGAACCGCTTCGACTCGGGAGCGTATTCGGCATAGGTCTTTCCCGTCGTCACACCACCAGGACCGATCGCGGGCACATCCCGGAAATGTTTCGGGATTTCGAAATAAAGGTTCACATCCGTAAAAGCGACCTGGCCCCCACGGCCGCCGGCAAGCTGGTTGAACTCGAAGACCAGCATTTGTGCCAGCTGTTTCAGCCTTGCGTCCGACTCTCCCTCTATGTAGGGGGCGAAGAACACATTGACCGCATCCCACCCGATCGCCCCCGCGAAATTGTTCTGGAGGACCGAGGTCATTTTCAGCACATGGGCCAGGAGGACATCCGCGTGCTTCGCGGGCGCCGAAATGCTGGTTATGCAGGGAAAGTTCAGGCCGTACTTTTCCACGTAGGCCATGCTCTGGCCGGAACAGTAGGGCCGGTTGACCATCCCGAGGTCATGGAGATGTAGGTCGCCGGAAAGGTGCGCCTCAGCGATATCCGGGGAAAACACCTTCGTCAGGGCGTACTCCTTCAGGACCATCTCGGCTATGGACAGGTTGATCGATTCCGGGTTGTGCGTCGTGTTGCTGTTTTCATGGTTGGGCGACAGCATCATGGATTCCAGGTCGAAGAGCGGAATACCTATGCGGCTGTGATCCTTCAGCTTGGCATCAAGCCCCCTCTGGAAGAGCTTGACGTTCACCATCTCCCGGATGAGGGTCGTCGTGACTTGCTCCCGGTTGCACCGGATAAGGTCTTCTTCCACCTCGGCCGCAATCTCTCCGGCCATCTGGGGCTCAACCCCGGCCTCCAGGATCAGGGCCTTCTGGATTCTTTCGGCCTTCCAGGGGGAGCGTTCCTCCTGCGCAAGCGCATCGACCATGAGAAGCAGGTCCGTGGATTCGGTCCTCCCTCCAAAGAGCTGCATCTGGCGCCCGGCAAGTAATTCGGCGTTATCGGCCATTTTTTTCATCCCTTTCTTCCAGGAGTTTTGATATTTCCTTCGTGAAGCCGGAAAGGTCCGTGAATTCCCTGTAGACGGACGCAAAGCGGACATAGGCAACCTGGTGGAGCGACCGCAGTTTTTCCATCGCCAGTTCCCCTACGCGGATACTCGAGACTTCGCCCTGTCCTGAACCGCGGAGGGAATCCTCGATTTCAGCGACGGCCTCTTCTATCTTTTCCAGGGGGACCGGGAGCTTTTCGCAGGATTTTGCCATTCCCTTGAGGAGTTTTTCCCTGTCAAAGGCTTCTCTTCTCCCGTCCTTTTTCACGACCCACAGGAAAGTCCTTTGTTCCAGGCGTTCGTATGTCGTAAAACGAGAGCCGCACAAGGCACACTCGCGCCTTCGCCTGACGATCCTGTCCTCGTCAGCCGTTCGGGTTTCTATTACACGAGTATCTGCAGCTCCACAAATAGGGCATCTCATTAACCCACCCCCTATATATGGTGCTTCCCTATTATAATCTGCTTAGATTTTTCCGATTGGGTCTCAGGGTTGGAGTTTCTATCGAGAAATGGGACTTCTGAACCTTGAAGGGGCTTTCCGTAATATGCGGGGGATGCCTTGAGGGCATCCCCCGGGTTAATCTCTTTTAGGCTAAGACTGAGCCGTTCCTTCCTGGAGCACTTCGGTCACGGCAGCTTTCACGCGGTTCCCTTCTGCCCGGCCCTTGACCCTGGGCATGAGGAACCCCATCACTTTTCCCATGTCGCGAGGGCTTTTGGCACCCGATTCCAGAGCGGCCTGCCGCGCGAGGGAAAGAAGTTCCGCATCGCCCAGCTGTTCAGGCATGTAGCCTTCCAGTATCGCGGCTTCCGCCAGTTCCTGATCCGCCCGGTCGGCGACCCCATGGCTCCGGTACTGCTCACTCGCTTCACGACGCTGCTTGATCAGCCTTTGCACAACAGCAAGGACTTCGTCATCCGACAAATCATTGCCCTTGCCCTTCTCGACCTGGGCCACCTGCAAGGCCGCCTTCAGCATCCGGAGCGTCCCGAGACGCATCTCGTCGCGTTCCTTCATCGAGCGAACAAGGTCTTCCTGGATACGCTTGACCAGGTCCACCGTCAGGCCTCCCCCACTAGGAGCGCTTGCGTTTCTTCGCCGCAGCCGCCCTCTTGAGTTTCTTCGCCTCACTCGGCTTCTGGTAGTGCTCATGGCGTCTCGCCTCACGCAGAACCCCCACTTTGGAGACTTCGCGCTTGAAACGCCGCAAGGCATCCTCAATCGATTCGTTGTCCTTGCGAACGACAGTCGTCATCCCGAATCCCCCCTTTCATGCCACCCACGCTCATCCCGGTGGCCAGCGGAACGATCGTCCCGCCAACAGGTGCACGTGAAGGTGGGGGATAGTCTGCCCCGCCCGCGGCCCATTGTTCACCACGAGGCGGTATCCCTCGTCTTCCAATCCGAGATCTCCCGCAAGTTTCTTCGCCACGGCCATCAGCTTCCCCCAAAGCGCGTCGTCATCGACAGCCGAAGCTGAAGGGACATGGGCCTTGGGAACGATCAGGACATGAGTCGGAGCCTGAGGGAGGATATCCCTGAAAGCCAGGGTCTCGGAATCCTCGTAGAGAATCGCCGCTTTCCTGCTGCCCTCGACGATCTCGCAGAAGACGCAGCTTACCGGCAAGGCATTCACCCCGTCCGTGCAGGATGGAGCCATTTTATCCCAGCTTGCGGGATGGAACAATAGCCTGCGGCCCCAACGGGGAAAATTTCACCCTTGAAATTCCCCGTTTTCGAAACGGCTCACCAGGACATGTTTCACTTTTCCCGCGACGCCCTCACCTTTCCAGCGGACAGAGAGGAAATGGGGTGTCAGCCCTTTCAGTTCGTCTTTTCGCCTGTTTTCGACCAGGACGGGAACCTCCGAACCAAGGAATTTCATCGCGAAACGCGACAGGAGTCCGTCCCCCAGGGTAATCCCCTCTTCGCAACGGGCCTTTTTTACCGATTCCGGAACCTGTCCTTCCAGTGAGGCCGCCAGCGTCTTGGGCCTGGCGGAATAGGGAAACACGTGAAGCTTGCCAAACCCGAGATTTTTCACAAGGCTTAGTGTGTTCCGGAACGCCTTGTCCGATTCCCCGGGGAAGCCGATCATCAGGTCAGTGGAAAAGTGAACGTCTTCGGACCACAGGCTTCTCACTCTCTCGATTATCCTGGCGAAACCCCCGGAATCGTAACCTCTCCTCATCGCCATCAGCACTCCGTCATCCCCGCTTTGCAGCGGAACATGCAGGTGAGGACAGAATGAGGGAATTCCCGCGAGGGCCTTAACGAGCCCTTCGTCCAAGGCAAAGGGCTCGATTGACCCGAAACGGATTCTCTCGATTCCCTCGACTTTCGAGATCGCCTCGACCAGCCTTGCAAGAGACCAACCGTCCTGTCCTCCGTATAGGCCCAGATGCACCCCCGTCAGAACGATTTCATGACAGCCGGAAATCGCAACCCTTCGCGCTTCATCAAGGATATCCCCGGGGTCACGGCTGACCGGTTTTCCCCTGACATAGGGGACGATACAGTATGAGCAAAAATGGTCACACCCGTCCTGGACTTTCAGGAAGGCGCGCGTATGGAGGACCGGCCTGTCAAGCTGCAGCCCGTCCCAGGCTTCCTGGGGAGGCGAAGGCAAACGACTGACAAGAGGGACAGGCCCGCCTGCCCTTCCCTGAAGGAGGAACTCTGCGGTATCCGGCACGGACCACTTCAGCCGGTTGCCAACCACCGCGTCCAGGCCAAGATGGCGGGCTTCAGAAGGGTCCACCTCCTGGGCCCAGCAGCCTGTGGCGATGATTACCCCTCCAGGGTTCTCGCGCCTTAGCCTTCGGACCTGCTGCCTGCATTTCCTGTCTGCTTCCGACGTGACCGTGCATGAAAGCAGGACGGCGACATCCCAGTCCCCCGCGGATGGAACCGCTCCCCTCAGGATCAATTGCGAGGCGATGGCCTCCGCTTCGTACTGGTTGGTCCTGCAGCCCAGGACCCTAATCCGGAACCTTTTGCCCGCTAACGTTCCCACACGCCTGTCCCTCCCAGGCCAGAACAAGATACGAGCAGGCCACTACCGCGGCCGTAAAAGCCTTCAAGACATTTTGTCCCAGGCTGACCGCGGTAAACCCGCTTTCCTTGAGGGCCATGATTTCCTTCTCGTCCCAGTCTCCCTCGGGACCAATGGCCACAACAGCTTCCGGGGCACAGGGAACCTTTGCGAGAGGTACCGTCGCTTCTTCAAGAATCCCCGCAACCTTTAGGGGGGGAAGGTCCCTTGCAAGGGCTTTCTCCAGAGGGACCGGGAATTCCAGGTCCGGTATTGAGGCGGCCCCGCATTGGAGAGTGGCTTCTTCCAGGATCCTCCGCCACCGGGCAACCCTTCTCGCCTTCTCCTCACCCTGCAGCCGCAGAACCGAGCGGTTCGCCTCGACCGGGAGTATGGTCGAAACGCCGACTTCCGTCACGCCGCGAAGCAGAAGTTCGAAATCCCCTCCCTTGAGAAGCGATGCCAAAAGCGTAATGCGCGGCAGCCCTTTCCCTGCGGGTACAGAGGAAATCCGCCTTGCGCGAAGGCCTTCTTCCGTCCCTTCAAGCCTCAGCCTCAGTTTTTCTCCCTCGAGGAGTCCTTCGACCTCTTCCCGGGCCGAGACCCTGAGGACCTTGACGAGGTGATGGGCCTGGCCCTTGTCTACACTCCAGAGGCCTTCCCCGATATTCTTGCACTTTTCAAGGCGCAACCTGGGCGGAGACACCCCACCAGTCTCCCTTCTCAAGCTCGGAAAGGATCTTGAGCCCGTTTTCCTCCAGTGCTTCAAGGAAGAGTTCCCTTTCTTTCCTGACAAGCCCCGAGAAGATCGCGACGCCTTGCGGCTTCAGGACCGCTTTCACCGAGGGGAGCAAGACCAGCAGGGGCTCAATGACGATGTTGGCCGTCAATAGGTCGACCTTGTGATCGAAACGATTGAGCAAATCTCCTTGCTCGATGTTGATGACGCCGTCCGGGATGCCGTTCAGGGCACAGTTTTCGGACGCTTCGGCCAGGACGGCGGGGTCGATGTCCCTTGCCCAGACCCGCTCTGCTCCCATCTTGACCGCCCCAATCGCAAGGATCGCGGAACCGGTTCCGATATCGGCGGTTATCATTCCCGGCCGCATGATGCCTTCCATGAGTTCGAGAACGATTTGCGTCGTTTCGTGATATCCGGTGCCGAAGGCACTTCCGGGGTAGATGTATAGAACGGTTTTGTCCGTCTGCACGGAATCCTTGTGCCATGGCGCCATCACGACGAGGTTTCGGCCTACTTCCAAGGGAGGAAAAGCCTCTTTCCAGGTCGTATGCCAGGCCCTGTTCTCTATCTTTCCCATGTCACGAACTGCGATCTCAGGCCACGGCGACAGGACTTCCCCGACTCTTTCAAGCCAGAACCCGAGATCGAAATGACTCCGGTAATACGCCCGTATTCCGACCCGCCCGTTTCCCTCGATAACCTCGGAACCGATGCTTCCGGAAAGATCCGCGAGGGAAGCCAGCGCTTCTTCGTTTCCGCTTTTCGTCTCCAGGGTTATGTACCACCAGAACGATTCCTTTTCCCCCACAGGATCCACCTCCGAATAACCGGGGAGGGAGGCCAAAGCCTCCCTCCCCGAGTGTCGCATCATAACCATCCTACCACGAAAGCCCCGCTTAAGGCAGCCTCAGGACAGCCACGTCTTCAGCCTGTCCAGTATACCGGCAGTCTGGACCGGGGTTCCCATCTCCGAGGCAAGCTCCTCGACAAGGCTCCTGGCCTTGTCCGAGAGGTTCCTGGGAACATCGACATCGATATGGACAACAAGGTCTCCCCGGTTCCCCCCCCTGAGGCGGGGCATTCCCTTTCCCTTCAGGCGGAACGTGTCCCCCGGCCTCGTTCCCCCCGGCAAATCCTTCTTTTCGGAACCATCCAGGGTCGGTACATCCACCTGGCAGCCAAGCACAGCCTGGGGAAACGAAATGACCGCTTGCGTATGGAGGTCATTGCCGTCCCTTATGAAGAGTTCGTCAGCCTCGACCTCGAGGTGCACATAAAGATCCCCCGGCGGTCCCCCGTTTTGTCCGGCCTCGCCGCCCCCATTGACGCGCAGCCTCACGCCGGTGTCTACACCCGCCGGGATCCGCACTTCAATTTCCCGCTTAACCCTTTTCTGTCCTTCCCCCCGGCATTCCTGGCAGGGGCTATTGATGACATTCCCGGTCCCACGGCACCTTGCGCACGGCACCACTGTCACGAACTGGCCAAAGGGGGTCCTGGCGGCCTGTTCGACCTGGCCCCTGCCGCCGCAGTCCCGGCATTGCTCAACTGTGGTCCCCGGTTGCGCCCCCGTGCCGCCGCAGTTTTCGCAACGTTCCCTCCTGTTCACCGTCACCGTCCTGGAAACTCCCGCGGCCGCCTCGCGAAGGGTCACCGACAAGGAAGCTTCGATGTCGTTTCCCTGCCTCGGCGCATTTGGCCGTGCCCGTGTTCCCCCTCCCATGAAGGTTTCGAAGATGTCGCCGAAAATATCTCCAAAGGGATCCTGGCCTGTGAAGGGTCCGTAGCCTCCGCTCCCGTTTCCCACCGTCCCGAAACGGTCGTACTGGGCTCTCTTTTCCGCATCCCCGAGAATCGCATAGGCCTCGTTCACAAGCTTGAAGTGCTCTTCGGCCTCCGGGTTTCCCTGATTGGCATCGGGATGGTACTTGCGGGCAAGCTTCCTGTAGCTCTTCTTGATTTCCTCCTGGGAAGAACCGGGAGAAACTTCCAGAAGACGATAATAGCCCTTCGGATCATCCACCGCAGGCAAAGCTTTCCCTCCCTTGTTTCCTTCCCCTGGGCTCAGGATTCATAGCGACCGACCTGCACCTTTGACGGGCGGACGATCCTGTCCCCCAGGCGATATCCCTTCTCCAGGACCCCAAGGACCTTCCCGTCTTCCTCGGGTCCCTGGACCGGGGACACCAGTATCGCCTCATGGACCTCCGGGTTGAAAGATTCCCCAAGGGCCGATATTTCTTCCAGGCCCAGCGTTTGCAGCGCGGAAAAGAACTGGGCCCGAACCATCCTGACGCCTTCCAGCAGGGCTGCACCCTCCGGCTTTTCGGCTGAAAGGATCGCCCTGTCAAGGTTATCGAGTACCGGGATCAGGTTGATGACCGCACTTTCCGCCGCAAGGACCTTCATTCGGGCTGAATCCCGTTCGACCCTGGCCCGGTAGTTCATGAAGTCAGCCTTGATCCTCAGCCCTTCCTGTTTTAGGGCATCGGCCATGGTTTCCGCCGCCTTGAGCTTTTCTTCCAATTCCGCCTTCTCAACCGCGAGCGCTTCGGGATTCAAGGCATCCGGCCTTTCTTCAGTCGAGTCCTGGCTTTCATGCGAACCCTTTCTGCAATGTTTTTCAACCATTGAAAATCCTCCTTGGACGATCCGTTCAATCTTTTCCCGAAAGCCCGTCCCAGACTGTTTCAAGCGCGGTGATGGCCCTTTCGTAATCCATGCGGACCGGGCCGATCAGGCCAAGAACGGTACGGGTCCCCTTCTCGGTCGAGGTCGAAAAAAGCGCTGAAAAAGCCCCCAGTTCGTAATCGGGATCTTCATTCCCTATCACGACGTTCAATCCATCCTTTGCAGAGTAACGGCGCACCAGCCTTGAAAGCGCGTCTTCTTCCTCGAGCAGGCAAAGAACGGCCTGCAGGCGCCCTATGTCCTGGAAATCCGGGAGGCCGAGGATGTGATGGACTCCGGTCGTAAAAAACCTGAAATGCTCGGTTGACATCAGGCTGTCGATCTCGGACAACGCCATTCTGCAACTTTCGGACAGTTCCGTCAGTTCCTTGAGCAGGAAAGACCTCAGCCCTCCCCGGACCTCGTCCCAAGGGCGTCCCGAAGCGACCGTATTGATTCGTCTCGCGATCTCGTCCAGTATTTCCCTGTTCATCTCGCAGGGAAATGCCAGCAATTTCTGGTGGATAAGGCGGCCCTGGAGGACAACCAGCAGCAATGCGTGGTTGTGATCGATCATGACAAACTCGACCCGCTCGAAACGGACCTGGGCCATCGGCGCCGAAGCCGCAAGGGCGACTGTCTGGGTCGCACGGCTCAGCAACTGTGAAGAATAGGCAAGAGCCTGCTCGAAATCAGCCCTCTGCCTCTTCAATTCCAACACCCTGTTGGCAAGTTCAGGGGGTTTCTCCCTCTTGCATTCCAGGATGGAATCGACATAGACCCTGAAAGCCCTGCTTGTGGGAACGCGACCCGCGGAGGTGTGGGGTTGGGTGATATAGCCCATTTCTTCAAGATCGGCCATTTCGTTCCGGATCGTCGCAGCGCTGACCTTCGTCAGGTATTTTTTGGAAATCACGCGGGACCCGACGGGTTCTCCCGTGTGGATATACTCGAACACGATAGCCAGGACAACTTCGTATTGGCGCTCGGTAAGCATGAAATTCAACCTCCTGCCTGGAAATTGGCACTCTCCACATTCGAGTGCCAACTCCCACTCGTCCGGTAGGTTAGCAGTCACACTGCCCATTGTCAACACAGGTCAAAGGAGTCTCCCCGAGGATCATTACAATAGTGTAGGATAGCATTTTCCAATTTGAGGAGGAAGAGACTTGGCCCAGCAAGGAATCCGTACGACGATCGTCATCATCAGGCACGGGGAATGCGCAGGCAACCGCGAGGGACTCTTCCGGGGTCGCTGCGATTTCCCCCTGAATGAAACCGGGATAAGGCAGGCCGAAGCACTGGCCCATGAATTGAGGGATACCGGGATCACCCGCATCTTCTCCAGCCCCCTGCTGCGTGCGACAGAAACAGCCGGAAAGATAGCGGAAACATGCGGCATCGAATGGGAAACCCGCAGCGGTTTCAACAATATCGCACTTGGACAGTGGGAAGGGCGCCCCAAAAAAGAGGTGGAGGAAGATTTCCCCGAAGAGTGGCGACTCTGGATCGAGCATCCCGACCGCCTCCACATCCCTGGGGGAGAATCCCTGTCCGATGTCCAAAGAAGAGCGTTTTCCAACTTGGAGCACCTTGTCCATACCTTTACGGGGGAAACATTCGCCGTCGTTTCGCACAGGGCCGTCATAAAACCGTTACTGGCCGCATGTCTCGGCATGACCGAGCCTTCTTTCTGGAAACTTCACGTGGACACCGCCTCCTACTCTCTTCTCGTGCACGAGGAAAAGCGCGGTTATTGCCTGACCCTGCTGAACCAGGTGCGCCACTTGTCGGAAATGACGAGTGAATGGGTGTAAAAAGGAAAGGCTGCCTTGCTTGACCCGATTCACCTCAGGCGATAACATCATTGGTCGGCACCATCGCTAATTTATTTTTATAACAAGAGGTCTTATGAAACTTTTATTGCTCGAAAATCTCGACGAAAAGTCCTTGCTTTCCGAAATCGACCGTATCGGTGCAGACCGCAGGAGTTTCCCGTTTTTTTTCCGTAAACGGGAGATCCTTCTCCTTTCCGCGAAAGGCCTTGATGTGAGGGCCGCGAATGCCCTCAAGCAGGAGATGCTTTCGAGGGGAGGGGACATCATCGTCCACAAGAGGACCATAGACTGCGGCGTTAAAGAAACCGATGCCCTCTTGATGGCAACCCAGGGACAGTTTTCCCGACTCCTCGAGAAACTGGGCTCAATGCCGTACTGGGGGCTGCAGGAATTCAGGGAAGCACTAGCCCGGGCATTGCGCAACGCTTCCAGGAAGGCATGGAACATCCGCCTTCCCAGAGGTCGGTCCCTGAAACTGAATGACACGACCAAGATCATGGGAATCGTCAACCTCACTGAGGATTCGTTTTATGAAGGCAGCCGAAAACCTGATGTTCGGGATGCGGTTTCGAGGGCTCTTTCCTTCTTCGGGGAAGGAGCCGACATTGTCGATATCGGTGGTGAATCCACCCGCCCCGGGGCCGTGGAGATCGCCCCTTCCCAGGAAGCGTCCCGGATCGTCCCCGTCATCTCCGAAATTCGCAAGTCAAACCCTGACTGCATCATTTCAGTGGACACGAGGAAATCATCTGTCGCCCGAAAGGCTGTTGAAGCGGGAGCGGATATCGTCAACGACGTTTCGGGCCTGAGGTATGACCCCGATATGGCAAAAACCGTAGCCGAGCTTGGAGTTCCCCTCGTCCTTATGCACAGTAGGAAAACCCCTGAAAAAATGCAGGAATCTCCAACTTATGGCGATGTTGTCTTCGAGGTTTGCGAAGAAATGGATCAATCCATGCGAATCGCCGAGGAAGCCGGGATCGGCAGGGAAGCGATCATACTCGATCCAGGCCTCGGTTTTGCCAAGGAAACGGACCATAACCTGAGCCTGATGAAACATCTATGTGCATTCCGGACCATGGGTCGACCGCTTTTGGTTGGACACTCCCGAAAAAGCACGATCGGCAGGGTCCTTTCCCTTCAGTCTCCAGCGGACCGTCTTGAAGGAACCCTTGCCATCACGGCGATCTGCGCGTGGCAGGGGATTTCCGTCGTCCGAGTCCACGACGTGAGAGAAAACTACCGGGCCGTAAGGATGATACGAGCCATAAAGGACGCGAAATGAAGGCCTCCGCCAGGATAAAAGCGGCGATAGGCCTCGGCAGCAATTTGGGGGACCGACTGGGAAACCTTCGCCAGGCGCTGGCTTTTCTTTCGGAATCCGGGGTCTCTATCCTCGAAAGAAGCCATGTCTATGAAACACCGCCCTATGGAAAGACCGACCAGCCTCTTTTCCTGAACGCCACGGTCATCGTCGAGCATGAGGGCGACGCTTTATCCCTTCTTGCGCTGCTGAAGGGAATAGAAAAGAGGATAGGAAGGCAGGACAGGGGACATTGGGGACCAAGGGAAATTGACTTGGACTTGCTCATGATCCCCGGTTTCACTTACAGGGATGAAAACCTCGAAGTCCCTCATCCGGGAATAGCCGACAGGGCTTTTGTGCTCGTACCGCTTGCGGAAATCGCTCCCCATTGGGTCCATCCGGTTATCGGACTGGAGGTCGCGGAACTAGCCGGCAGGTTTAAGGCAGAAGCCCTTTCCTTTTGCCGTATCGCGCTCCTTTGAAACGTACCAATCGACTGGAGGTAAAGCCTTGAAAACAAGACCCCTGTTGTTCTTCATCGCCTGCGCCGTTTCCTTCACGTGGGGAGTGCCTTCAGCCCTTGCAAGCACCCGCGTCCTTTCAGTCCCTGGGCAACCCGTTTTCCTTGTTCTCAAGGAGGAATCCGGAGCCGTCACCCAGGCGATCCTGAGAACACCCAGCGGGTTGCAGCCGGTCACCGAAATCGTGGGACTCTCTTTCTCCGGAGAAAACCTGACGTCGCAGCAGGTTGATCGCGACGGAAAACCGGATTTGCTCTGGAAACTGACCTTTCTTGAAAAGGATGACAAATCCCAGGGCACCGTCCTCTGGGTCTCCGTCATCACCAGGAAACCGCGCCTATGGCTTGCAGCCAGCCCAGTCGGGGAAACTCTCTGGGACGCGATCCGCCCGAAACTGACCGTTCCCCGCGGAACCCTGCTCTATGTCTCTCCAACACTACCCCAGTTTTTCAACCTGCCCCAGTACCAGGGAAAGGATATCCTGACTTATGTCTACTGTATCGTCCTTAGCGATGCCGGGCCAGGAATTGGCGTTGTGCCGGATGTTTACAAGCAGCTCCTGAGAATCGTCCAAACCGTCAGGGAACACGAAATCGACCTGGGCAGGAAAAAAGCCTATGAAGCATTGGAAGCCGATTTCAAGTCCCTTTCCGAGGGAGGAAAACCTTCCACGGGAGCGATTCTCGGCTTGGGTTTCAGGAAAATCGCGGAAATCACCTGGCAACCCTAGGCAAGCCAGAAGCCAATAAGGAGCGGGGTGCCTTCGCACCCCGCCCCTTATTGCTTTCCCGACGCTAGAGCGTGAATGTTTTCTTCAAGCTCCCGAAGATGTTGCAGTCCGCCTCGACCTGTATCGTCTGTCCCTTCTGCAGCCCTTCCACGGGTATTTCAACATCCAGCCCGGTCTTGTCCGTTTGTGTTCCGAAGCTCTTTTCGGCAAGCTGCTGGCCGTCCTTGAATATGACAACCCTGTTTATGAAATGTTTTGCAGGATCGTTTACGGTATGAGAAACCTGCACCCTGATCTTCCCTTCGGGCATCAGGGAAACGATTAGTGACCCGGGGGGATGGGCAAGTGCCTTCCCTGTCGTCAGGACGAGGAAAAATCCCACACCGATAAGCCACCAGGCAACCTTTTTCATTCTTGTCGGCCTCCTCTCACGCAACCTACGTCAATTCTCCCTTTCTGGCTTTCCCAAGTGTTTCCAGCACCTCATCGGCATGACCCTTCACTTTGACCGAAGGCCAGGCCCATCTTACCATCCCTTCGGGGTCGATAAGGAAAGTCGACCTGACGATCCCCTCGTATTCCTTTCCGTACATCTTTTTGCTGCCCCAGGCCCCATAAGCTTTTATCGCCTGGTGATCGGGATCGCTCAGCAGCAAGAGCCCCAGGTTGGCCTTCCTTGCGAAGTTTTCGTGCGATTTTACCGAATCTGCGCTAACCCCTGCCACGACCGCTTCTTGCGACTCTATTTCGGGCAACCTGTCCGAAAAAGCCTTCGCTTCCTCGGTTCACCCACTTGTTCCGTCCTTGGGATAAAAAAACAGGATAAGCCATTTCCCGCGGAAGTCCGAAAGGGAAAACCGTTTATTGCCCAGTCCCTCTAGATCAAATTCGGCAGCCCGGTCCCCTTTTCCCAGCATCTGTCTCATCTCCCTTTTCCCAAGGCTGTTTCATTCCAGGTGCCGGTCGGATGTCGATTGGATGCCCGTGTTCTTCGAGTCCTCAACACATAGCGCCTTGCCTTGCAGGTCTACCATACACTGCTTCGCCGGGACATTTCCCTCGACATCGCTGGCGTGGAGTTCCTTGATAAAATCGACGATTTCCTTCAGGTCGGGAACCTTTGACAAGGGGTAGGTCTTGACGAAGAGTACGACCCCATGTTCGTTTAGCAGGACGTTCGCGCGTTCTGAGAAGCCTTCCTTCCTCCTGAAAAGCCCCATGTCGGCCGCCACTTTACCGTGAGGCCAGAAGTCGGACAGGATCCGCAGCCTTTCGAGCCCGAGGTCGTTTGCCCATGCCGCCTTGCTTGGTACTGAATCGACACTTATCCCAACCGGTACCGTGTTTAACCCGTAAAAGACATCCATGTCCCGTTCCAGGCACCGCATCTGGTCGGCGCAAACGGGCGTCCACGCCAGAGGGTGGAACGAAAGTAGGACCCTTTTCCCCTTTTGGTCCGAGAGTTTCCAGTCGTTCTTGTCCTGGTCCTGGAGGGAGAAATCCTCCGGGATGTCTCCCAGGTTGAGCTTACTGGCTTCCATGGCATGTCCCTCCTTTTGCGTAGGCCTCATTTGAGGGTTTCAATGAAGCCTGCGATCCTATCGAACGGTGGCGTCCTCTCCCAAAGGGCTTCCTTCGTGTCGCGGTAGGCTCCTAGTTGCTCTTCGAAAGTCCTGCGGTCCGTCGGTTCCCTGTAAATGATTCCCAGAGGGTAAGGCGGTCCGGAGAGAGCCAGTTCCATCGCCTTTTTCCTGTCGCCTTCCTCCGGCCTGGAGCGTTCAACAAAAACGGTGTTTTCCCTGAACCACTTGTAGGTGTTAACCTTGTTGAAGGAAACACAGGGCTGGAAGATATCCACCAGCGCGTATCCCTTGTGTGAGATGGCTTCCATGATGATCTTCCGCGTCATATCCGGCTCCCCGGAAAAGGTCCTCGCCACGAAAGTCGCTCCCTGGGAAATCGCGAGAGCGATAGGATTCAGGGGTTCCGAGAAAACCCCTTCCACCTGCACGGGGGTTTTCAAGCCGACCGGGCTAGTTGGCGAAGCCTGCCCCTTGGTTAGACCATAAACCATGTTGTTGTGAACGAGGTTCGTCAGGTCGGGGTTCCGGCGTATCGCGTGCAGGAGGTGGTTTCCCCCTTCACCGTACATGTCCCCGTCCCCCCCTATCGCGATAACCGTAAGGCCCGGGTTCGCGGCTTTGACCCCTGTCGCCACGGGCAAAGCCCTTCCGTGCAGCCCCTGGATGATATGGCCTTTCATGAAATGAGGGGTCTTCGCCGCCTGGCCTATCCCCGAAACGAGGACTACATCCCGCGGAGTGAGCCCCAACTCTGCAAGGGCTTCCTTCAGGGCCGACAGTATCTGGAAGTTCCCGCACCCCGGGCACCATGACAAGTCGATATGTTCCAAATCATAATCCCGTGCGTTCATTGGGCCACGCCTCCTGCAAGAAGTCCGTCGAGCCCTGCGGTCACTTCCTCGACCGAAAACTGGTGTCCCTTGAAGTTTAGCAAGAGATGATCCGCCTTCCTTCCCGTAGACAGCCTGAGAAGACGAGCCAGTTGCCCCGTCGAGTTCCCCTCCACGACGACCACTTTCCCGGCTTTGGCCAACAGGGAATGGGTCATGGGATGAAGGGGAAAGACCTGCCTGAAATGGACAAGCGCGATATCTCCCTTCCCGAGATTGGCGATCGCTTCCTTGACGATGGGGCCAGTCGAACCCCAGCAAAAAACAACCGGGTTGCCAACCGGTTCTCCAAGGACTGTCGGAGGAACCGCAACCTCCTCCAGGAGCCTCAGCTTTGACAGTCTTTTCAACTGCATCTTCTCGCGCATTTCAAAATCCTCTTCGATATGCCCGCTTTCGTCATGTTCGTGGCTGTCTATTCGGACAAGCCCTGTACCGTATCCGAAAATTCCGCGCGGGGAAACCCCGTTCTCCGACAGCCTGTATCGAAGGTAATCCGACCCGGTTTCAACGAAATGATGCTTAAACCCTTCCGGTGCGACCGGCAGTTCCTCTTCTTCAAAAATGCTGTCCAGCAGGTATTCATCCGTCAGCAGGAAAACGGGCACCTGGAACCGGTCTGCCCAGTCGAATGCCAGCCTGGAAAGCTCGAAGGCTTCTTTAGCGTTCCCGGGAGAAAGAATCACTCGCGGGAATTCACCATGCCCCGCGTAAAGGGCCAGTTCGAGGTCTGCCTGCTCGGTACGCGTCGCCATTCCGGTCGCCGGACCCGGTCTTTGCCCGAGGTGAATCACCAGGGGAATCTCGGTGACTGCCGAAAGGCTTATTCCCTCCTCCATGAGGGCAAATCCTCCCCCGGATGTCGTCGCCATGGCCCTCGCACCGGCGGCCCAAGCTCCCAAAGCCATGTTCACCGCCGAAATTTCGTCTTCGACCTGTTCCACCGCAATCCCGAACCGGGAGGCGTTCTGAGCCATGAAAGCCAGCACCCCCGACCCCGGGGACATGGGATACGCCGTCACGAAGTTGCATCCTCCCGCAAGGGCTCCCAGAGAGACCGCCTTGTGCCCATCCATTATCACCGGCCTTCGGCCAGGTTCCTTCACGGGCATCCCCAGCCGGACAAGGCCCTTTTCAATAAATTGGCCTCCCTCAAGGTACCCTCTTTCCGCGGAGAGAAGATTCCGTTCAAGAATGTCCGCCTTTGCTCCAAAGCGGTCCCTGATCAACTCTTCGAGCAGGGAGTAGTGAACTCCAAGGAGGGCACAAACCAACCCCGCCGCGACGCTGTTGGCTGTTACCGGGCCCCCCGCTTGCCTTGCGATTTCAAGAAAGGGGGCATTCACAAAACGGCAGGGGTGCCCTTCAAATTCATCTCTTAGCTCTTCCCTGTCACCCAGGACGAACGTATCCGCACCCAGCCTCTTCCAAATGTTCCTCCTTAGCCCGCCGTTCAAGGGAACGAGGAGGTCTATCCTGTCAACGAAGGCTTCGACGCGTTTATCCGCGATCCTGATCTCCGTGGAATTGCTTCCACCCCTGACCCTGGACATCGATTCCTTTGTCGCGAAAACGTGGAAACCCGAACGCCCCAAAGCCTTGACTAGCAAGCTTTCAACCGTCTGTACCCCTTGCCCGGCCGCTCCGCAAAGCACGATGGAAAGTTCACTGCTCATGCAACCACCCCCAGGGACGATAGGCCCTTCTTCCTCTTCTCATTGTGCCGGGTAATCGATGCTCTCCAGTTTCACCCTCGCCTCGGCCTCGCGTTCGGACTCGACGGAAACGGTTTTTGCGGCGAGGTCGACTTCGCAGTCGATACCGATTTCCCCAAGCGCTTCCCTGATTCTTCCCACGCAGTGCCCACATGACATATCAGGAACGGAAAGGACCACTTTCATCCACTTCACCTCCTCGCCCTAATTGTTACATTATACCGTTTCCTGTATATTTATTACTATGAATCGCATGGCATGACTGACAAATTACGCACTACGGAAAGGGGAAGGTTGATTGAAGAAAATGCTTGGCTGGGGACTCCTGGGGTTCGCCCTTTTTTCGCTCCTGTACGCAGGCTGGCTCACCTTTTCGAACTCGAACGAAAAGACGGGCACAGGCACCCAAACAGTCCCTGATGGGACCGTGGTCGTCTATTTCATCCATGGAAGGGCGAAATGCCCTACCTGTGACCTCATCCTTGCCCATACCCGCAAAACCCTGGAAACGACTTTCGCCGAAGAAACCAGGACCGGCCGGCTGGTCTTGGTTCAGGTTGACGTGGAAAAACCCGGGAACGAGCATTTCATGGAAGATTTCAACCTTTTTACGACCTCTGTCGTCCTTTACGCCAAAAAGAGGGATGGAGAACCCTTCTGGAGAAACCTCGACAAGGCCTGGGAATTGGCCGAAGACGAAGATGCCTACAAAGCCTACTTTTCCGATTCGCTTCGTCTCTTCCTTGAGGAGGCGGGCGCTTGAGCCATATTTTAATCGCCGTTTCAGCCTTCTGGCTGGGCATCCTGACGAGCCTGAGCCCGTGTACGGTCGCTACAAACCTCGCGGCCTTTTCTTACCTTGTCCAAACCTTTCCCGATTCGGGAAATTTGTTCAGGGCATCCCTTCTTTACTCTCTCGGAAGGATGGCCGTCTATATTGCCCTGGGTTACGGACTGACAGCGGGTTTCTTGTCAATACCCAACGTTTCTTCGGTCCTTATGCGGGACTTCAACCGTTTTCTCGGCCCGGTTCTCGTCATAATCGGCGTTTTCGTCCTTGATTGGGTTCGTTTGCCTATAAAAACCCCATCCTTCTTTCGTGCCCATATTTTTTTCGGGCGGCGGGCTATCCATCATTTTTTAATGGGCTCGGTTTTCGCACTCGCTTTCTGCCCGGTGGCGGCCGCCCTTTTCTTCGGGGCACTGGTGCCTCTATCCATCGAAAGCCGTTCCCCCTTGCTGCTTCCCGCCCTTTACGGTGTCGGCACGGGGCTTCCCGTCATCGGGCTTGTGTTTTCCCTGAGAGTCGGTTCTCTTGCCTTCAAGAACCGCCTTTTCGTTCTTTCACGCGTTGAAGGATTTTTACGTTCCTTTACCGGTGGAATTTTCGTCCTCGTCGGGCTTTACCTGATCCTGAGCGTGCTTTTTCCCATTTTCTAGGCAACCTTCGCGCTTCCCCCGACTGCGATCCTGACTGTATAATGCTTTCGAACGATTACGGGATGAACATGGAGAAGGAGGTAGATGGGTATGCTCAAGTTCCGTTGTCTCAACTGCAACCATGAATTCGAGCTGGAAGAGAAACCTGCGGCGCTTAAATGCCCCAAGTGCCTAAGCCGTTTTGTTCAACTGCTCGAAGGGAAACCCTTAAAGGGAAAGTCCTGGGGATCGAAAAGCTTCAGCGTTCCGGGGTACAAGAAGTAACTTCGAAAGAAAAGAAAGCCGGGAAGGGACAAAGTCCCTTCCCGGCTTTGCGTTTTACGCCCGGGGTCTAGGCTTTCTTTATCGCGCCCCAGGCTTCCTTGACAAGCATGATGGCTAGCAGAAGCAGGACGACCGAGATGCCGGAAAGGAACAGGTTGCTCATGTTGTCCTTGATGAGGAGGAAAAGGGCGGCGATCGTCGTCACTAGCATGAACACCATCGGGATCATGACGAAGTTCGCGCTCTTCTTCAAACCCTTGATGATCCACACGCCGATGGCGAGGAGGGCAAGGGCGGCAACCAGCTGGTTGGAAGCCCCGAAAACGGGCCAGATCAGCTGCCAGGCGGGTTTTCCGCCGGTCTTCATGAAGACCAGCCCGCAGGCAACAGCCACACCGATCGCAGTCGCCGTGTAACGGTCAACCTTCATGTCGGTGAACTCCTGAAGCTGGTAGCGCGCCAGACGGGTCGCCGTGTCAAGCGAGGTCAGGATGAAGGAGTTCAGGGCAAGGAGGCCGAGGGATGTCCCGACCTTTTCCGGGATGCCGATGAGCGCGGCGAATTTTCCCAGGCCGGCTCCGTAGGTAACGGTAGGGCCGCCCTTCAGGATCGTTCCCGCGATCATGACCGTACCGATGGCGATAACGGCGACCAGGCCTTCAATAAGCATGGCGCCATAACCGACACCGATCGCATCCGTTTCCTTGCGCAGCTGCTTTGCGGTCGTTCCGCTCCCCACCAGGGAGTGGAAGCCCGAGATTGCGCCGCAGGCGACGATGACGAAAAGGAGAGGCCAGATCGGCTCGCCCTTGGGGCCGGTGAAGCCCTTGAATGCCGGAAGAGCGACTTCGAAGGTCTTGGCCCCGAAAATCATGCCCACCGCTCCGATGAAAACGGAGAAGTAGAGGAGGTAGGAGGCCAGGTAGTCGCGCGGCTGAAGGAGAAGCCAGACCGGGAGCACCGATGCCGCGAAGATGTAGACGACGAGCACCCAACGCCAGGTCGTGTTGGGGAAACTGAAAGACTGCTGGACCCACTCCGCGGAGCTCCCGTAGAAAACGGCGCCGATAACGATCGGAACCATGACGAGGGTCATGACAAGGAGAGAGACGCCCTTGCGGTAGATCAGGACGCCGAAGACCAGGGCCATGCCGATGTAGAGCAGTCCGGAAAAGGCAACCGCCGGGTCGGCGGCGAAGGTGTTGGCGGCCAGTTCCAGGAATACCGCGATAACGAGGGTAAGGGCAAGCCATGTGAAGGTAAGGAAGATTTTCTTTGCCCTATGGCCAATCCAGTGGTCGACGACCTCCCCGACGGAAAGCCCTTTGTGGCGGATCGAGGCCACGAGCGCTCCGGCATCGTGGACGCCGCCAAGGAAGGCGGACCCGATCAGGCACCAGATGTAGGCCGGGAGCCAGCCGAACATCGAAGCGGCGGCAATAGGCCCGACGATCGGGCCCGCACCCGCGATAGACGCGAAGTGGTGGCCCAGGAGCACTGCCGGGTGGGTGGGAACATAATCCATACCGTCGAAATAAACCTTAGCGGGCGTTTCGTTCTTGTCATCGAGGCCGTAGAGGTTCTTCTGGAATTTCCCATAAATCATGAAGGCCGCTACAAAAAAGACTACGGCAATGACAAACAGCGTTGTTAACATCCCTTGATTCACCTCCATAAAGATATTTTTTGGTCAAACCAACCCACAGTTTCAGGAATCCTGTCGGGCATCACCTCCCGGTTCCTTCTCCTCTTTTCGTTTTCCTGCGTACTCGAGCCCCATCGCCGCCCAATGGGCCAAGTCCTTGAATCGTTTGTGGGGCTCATCGCCTATACGGAAAGCATAAACCTCTACCCAGCCTCTGTAACCCCAAAGAAAGGTTTTCTGGCGATGCTTTTCCCAGGTTTTATCACCAAGGAGGAGGATCCGGTGGCTCATGACCTCCTCTTCGCCTTTCCATAGGCGGAATATCTCCTCCGCGCTCTTTTCGTCTTCGTGGTCCCACACGATGTAATCGTCCGCGTAATACCTTGCGACTTCCCCCAACATTGCCCCTTTCCTGAACGTAACCCTCCGGTAGACTCCCTGAAGGCCGTTCCAGGACCAAGGTTTGAAACCTATTTCTTCCCAGTAATCCTCAATTTCTGAAAGGGATCCGTATTTCCCTGGGTTCACCCGATTTTCCTCCGTTTCGGTACGGACTAAACTAAAAAATGATACAACTCCTGACCCAAATTGTCAGCCAATTCACCGAATAAAATATATCGCATACAAGAAAAAAAAGATACCGGGCTTAAAGCCCGGTATCTTAAGGGGACAGGCCGTTCCGGTTAAAAGGCGTGGAAACCCTGAATATGCTCGCGCATATCCTCGTAGTTCTTGCGAGCGGTTCCCATATGCCCCTCTTCCATTTCTTTCAGCTCCAGGAACATTTTCCTGGCTTCCCCCTCCGTCTGTTCGGCCATCTTGCCGTAAAGTTCCGCAGCCCTCATCTCGGAAATGAAAACCGCGGAAGCAATCCGAAGGAGCGAATAGGAATTCTTGAATTCATCAGCCTGGACCTTCAGTGCGGGATCCACGACAAGGTTCGGATCCCTTTCGAATTTTTCCCCGTAAAGCTCCGTATAGTAGGTCATCAGGGAATCACGGTGACAGGTTTCCCAATCCGCTATCTTGTTCAGTTCCTCAGCCAGGTGGGGCTTATCCGTGTTGGCCGCCCACGCCCGGTAGAACTCGCTTGCCTCGATTTCAGAGTGAATCGCTAGCCTTAGGGCTTCCTTCATGTCAAACGCCGTCATAAAGATCCCCCCTATAATGATTATTGGTTGTGCTTCCGATTTATTATAACATTCAGGCACATTCGTGAAGAGGCATGTATTTGTTGAAAGCGCCTTGCCAAGCCAGCCCAGGCCCGGTATAATACCCGTCGCGGGCGACTAGCTCAGCGGGAGAGCGCTTCCTTCACACGGAAGAAGTCACAGGTT
>DAIMJI010000004.1:0-20495 GCA_036722335.1 Synergistales bacterium
AGCCCGCGCAGGGTCCCCTTGGAAGACCGGGAAAGATTGTCCTGGACGAAGGTCGTGAGGAGGCCAAGCTGGCCGTACTTCCTGGTGTTCCAGGTTTCCATGAAAAAGCCTCTTTCGTCCCTGAAGACCTCTGGTTGGAGAAGGAAAAGGCCCTTGAGTCCGAGTTCATTTATTCTCAACACGTTCCCCCTCCAATAGTCCAACGAGATAGTCCCGATAGGGTCCCCTGCTCATGTGCCGCGTGCGGTCGAGAAGCTGGTTGTCATTGATGAACCCGCGCCTCCACGAGATTTCTTCAGGGCAGGAGATCATAAGGCCTTGCCTGTTCTGGATGGTTGAAACGAATTTCGAGGCCTCCAGGAGGCTTTCCGGGGTTCCCGCATCAAGCCAGGCGAAGCCGCGGCCGAATCGCTCCGCCCGCAAGGTGCCTTCCTCCAGGTAGAGGCGGTTCAGGTCCGTTATTTCCAACTCTCCCCTGTTTGAGGGCAACAGGCGCTTCGATTTTTCGGCAACCGTCCCGTCATAAAAATAAAGGCCCGCAACCGCAAAGCTGGATTTTGGTTTCTCGGGTTTCTCTTCGATTGAGACGATCCGGTCTTCAAGGCCGAACTCGATCACGCCATACGGCTTGGGATCCTTCATGGGGTAGGCAAACAGGGTTGCCCCGGATTCGCGGCTTGCAGCCTTTCTCAGCAGGCCAGTAAGCCCCTGCCCGTAGAGGAGGTTGTCCCCGAGGATCATTGCGCAAGACCTTCCGGCAATGAATTCCTCCCCGACGAGAAAAGCCTGGGGCAGTCCGCCAGGTTCAGGCTGTATCTCGTAGGAAAGGGAAATCCCCCACTGTGCCCCATCATCAAGAAGGCGCATGTAGCCCTGTTGGTCTTCCCTGGTCGTGACCACCAGTATTTCCCTGATATCGGCGAGCATCAGGACAGACAAGGGGTAATAGATCATCGGCTTGTCATAAATGGGAAGAAGATGTTTGCTCGTTGAGGCCGTTGCAGGGTACAGGCGTGTGCCCGAACCCCCGGCCAGGATGATGCCCCTGTCCGTCATGAGATCACCTCGGGTTTTAGGACTCCGAGCCTTTCCAGCCCGTAATTTCCCGAAAGGACCTCATCTACCCATCGCTGGTTTGACAAGTACCACTCCACGGTCATCCGCAGCCCTTCATCGAATCGGACCCTTGGCTTCCAACCTGATTCTCGCGTGATTTTCGAGGCATCCACGGCGTAGCGCCGATCATGCCCCGGCCGGTCCTCGACGAAAGCCAGCTGTTCGACGTATCGGCGGTGGTCCGCTCGTGGATGCAGTTCATCCAGGATGGAGCAGGTTGACAGGATGACATCCAGGTTCGATTTCTCGTTGTTCGCTCCAACGAGGTAGGTTTCTCCGGTTTTTCCCCCATGAAGAAGGCTCAAGAGAGCCCTGCAATGGTCTTCCACGTAAATCCAGTCCCGGACATTCTGCCCGTCCCCGTAGACCGGCAGGGTTTCCCCTCTTATCGCCCTGTTGATCACGAGGGGAATCAGTTTTTCGGGGTGCTGGAAGGGGCCATAGTTGTTGGAGCAATTGCTGACGATGACCGGTAGTCCGTAAGTGTGTCCATAGGCACGGACCAGGTGGTCGGAAGATGCCTTCGATGCGGCATAGGGCGAGCGCGGGGCATAAGGGGTCGATTCCTGGAAAAGCCCACCCGGCCCGAGCGAGCCGAAGACTTCATCCGTGGAGACGTGGAGGAAACGGAAGGTTTCGTGTTCCTCCCTGGGAAGCCGCCGCCAGTACTGCAGGGTCGCACTTAGGAGGGTGTGGGTACCGACAATATTGGTGTGAACGAATTTCTCCGGGCCGTCTATCGAGCGGTCAACGTGAGTTTCAGCCGCCAGGTGGACGATGGCGGAGGGTTCCAGGTTTTCCAGAAGGCTATTGAGAAGCGGGATGTCGCAAATGTCCCCTTGCCGGAAAACGTAGGACGACAACCTGCGGGGAGAGAGGGAGGGATCGAGGTGCCCGGCGTAAGTCAGCTTGTCCAGGTTGGCGACCCTGTAGCCGGCACTCAAGGCAAGCTCCGCCAGGTTCGTACCGATAAAACCGCATCCGCCTGTGACCAGGATTGTCTTCTCGCCCATTTTTCTAGGAGGGAACCCTCAATTTGAAAGGGAGTTCGAGTGCGCTTCCAGGGCACCGACTGGCAGGCTTATCTGAAGGATGCGGGAGATACAGGCCTGCCCGGACGAAAAAATTCAGCAACGTCAAAAGCCCGTTGTAAAGTCGAGCTTCAAGGCGGCTTCGGGTCAAGAGTTTTTCGTGTTTCTTCCTGTTCGCCCAAACGGCCATCCTTTCATGGAAGGAAAGCATGTTCCTGTTCATCCGGATATGCTTTTCGATGCAGTCGAGTATGTCACGAAGCCATTTTTCCCTGTAGGCGCCGTCCTTGTGGCCATGGGCGTGGTTCCGGTAGTAGACCGCGTCGAAATCCCTGTAAACAAGGGGGATCCCGAGGCTTGTGGCTTTCAGCCACCGAGGCCAGTCGGGGACATGAACCGTATCCTGTCCCTCCGGCTCGACCTGTTCGAAGAAAGTGCGTCGATAGAGTGCGGCTGGTGCAGGGATGCTGCTGCAGGAGGACAGGATCCGGAACTGCTTGAGTGCCGGAAGGGACAAGAGTCGCCGTGTGTGAAGCTTGGGTTCTGTTTCGAGTAGCCGGAAGGATTCCCCGTCCCACTCGAAGCCGATCACGTTCCCGAATATGACCAGGTCGGGCGATTCCTCAAGGAAACGGGTCCCATTCTTTATTGCGGCAGGAGCGAGCAGGTCATCGCCGCCCAGGAGCTTGATGATCGATCCGGTGGAAAGCCCGATTCCCTTTCGGATGTTCCGGGTGGTGCCGAGGTTTGTTTCGTTTCTGCAGTAGAGCACCCGGTAAAAGGAGTCTCCCCAGGATTTTATCCATTCCTTGCAGACCTCGCCCGTACGGTCTCTTGACCCGTCGTCGCAAATGATCAGCTCGAGTGGTTCATAGTCCTGGAACCGGGCCGAGTTCAGGGTATCTTCAATCAAGCCTTCCTGGTTGTAGGTAAAAACGATGATGGAGGCAAGCTCGTTCGGCAAAAGAAGTCACTCCATGTTGGAAGAATAGAGGCTTATTGCTAGAGTAAAACACGAATTGCTTCCGATGCTGGTTTATGGCCTACAGGGACATAATAAAGGAGGAACGAGCTCAAATGAAAGAGGCGAATGAGATTCGGGTGGGGATTGCCGGAGCCGGAGCGATGGGAAAAGGGATTGCCTACCAATGCCAGTTTACGCCGGGAGTGCGTTGCGTCGGTCTGGCCGATATCGACATGGGAAAGGCCACGGAAGTGGCGACCTGGCTGGGTTATGAACCGGCTGTGGCTGGAGGGGCCTCGAATCGCGGGAAAATAAATGGAGGAAACAGGATTGTAATAACGGAGGACGCGAAGCAACTGGCAGCCTCTCCCGAAGTGGACGTATTCATCGACGCGACGAGTTCGGTATCCGAAGCCGGGCAATTCTGCGAATTGGCCCTGAAGAACGGGAAAGACGTCATCATGATGAATGCGGAAGCCGATCTCGTTTTCGGTCCCTATTTCCTGGAATTGGCGCAGGAAAGCGGTGCGGTCTACACGAGTTCGGACGGCGACCAGCACGGGGTCATCAAGCGGATGGTCGACGAGATTCGCCTATGGGGGTTCGAGCTCGTCATGGCCGGGAACATCAAGGGGTTCCTGGATAGGAAGGCGAACCCCGTCAGCATCGCCCCGGAAGCGGAAAAGCGGAGGCTCGATTGCCGCATGACGACGGCATACACGGACGGCACCAAGCTTTGCGTCGAGATGTCGCTTCTTGCCAACGCGCTTGGGCTCGGAATCACCACCCCCGGCATGACCGGGCCGCGCCTGGCCGATGTCAGGGAAGTCCCGAAGGTTTTCGACTTCCCTAATTTATGGGAAGGGCGGAAGGGAATCGTGGACTATATCCTGGGTGCCGAGCCCGGTGGGGGAGTCTTCGTTATCGGGTATTGCGAAAACGAATACCAAAGGTTCATGATGAATTACTACAAAATGGGAGAAGGGCCTTTCTACCTGTTCTACCGTCCGTACCACCTTTGCCATGTGGAGATCGGGAGGACAGTACTGGAAGCCTCCCGCATGAAGAAACCCCTTCTGACCCCTTCACACGGTTTCCTCACCAACGTCAATGCCTTTGCCAAAAAGGACCTGCGCAAGGGAGACGCGCTGGATGGCATCGGGGGCTTTTCGTGTTACGGGCTGATCGAATCGGCACTTCAGGACAAGGGGAAAGGTATTCCCATCTGCCTTGCCGAGGAGATGGTCTTGAAAAGGGATATTCCCGAGGGTGGGAAGATTTCCTGGGAAGATGTCGACTTTGATCGGGATAGGGGCGATATCGCCATGTACGGGAAGGCCCTGGCCTGTTCCGAAAAGATGAAAGGGAAACTCTGAGTGGCTGGGACCCACGGGTTGGAATTGGCGAAATCCAGGTTTTGGCGATCAGGAGGAGGAGCATGATTAGAAGCTCCGCAGACACAAAGGAATCAAAGGTGCCATTCGTTTCTCTTGTCCCGTTTCTGCTGATCACTTTTGGATTGGCGTGGGGGATCCTGGCGTTGTTTATCTTTTTCCCGGAGCCCATGCGGGAACTTTTTGGCGAGTTGACTGGCCAGCATCCTCTCTTCTTCCTGGCCGTCTATTCACCGGCTATCGCCGGGATTTATGTCGTCGTGCGTTCCAGCGGGCCTGGAGGATTGAGGCGATTCCTTTCACGGCTGCTGCTCTGGCGATGTTCATATCCATGGTGTGTCTTCCTGGTCATCGGGATTCCCCTGGTTTATTTCGGGAGCGCCTTGGTGAAGGGAAGCATGTCGATGGACGTGTTCGGGTATCCTTGGGAGACAATCGGAATGGCCCTTGCCTTGACCCTGATCAAGGGGCCTGTCGAAGAACTGGGCTGGAGGGGAGTCGCTTTACCCCTGATCCAGCGGAAATTCGCGCCTGCCTGGTCTGGCCTGTTCCTCGGGCTCGTGTGGGGGTTTTGGCACCTGCCTGCCTTCCTCCTAAGCGGGACCCCGCAAGGCGCCTGGTCCTTCGCTCCCTTTTTTGCCGGTTCCGTGGCGGTAAGCGTGATCGTGACTTCCCTTTTCAACCAATCGCGGGGAAGCATCCTGCTTCCTGCCCTCTTCCATTTTCAGCTGAACAATCCATTGTGGCCGGATGCCCAGCCTTATGACATGCTTGCATTCGTCGTCATTGCCTGTTTGGTCGTTTGGCTGAACAGGGGAGAGATGCTTTCGGGAGCAAGTGCTGTAAAAGAAGTGGTTCCAGGGACCGGCACGATATCGGAAGGGAGATGACCCGCCTTGGCGATGCTGGACGGTGACGAACGCCTCAATGAAGGCAAGGGTCCCGGGAAGGTGCCCCGTGAGGTTATCGAGAAGGTATTGGAAGCCTTGCGGAACAACGGTTTTCGGGTCCATTTCTGCAAGGACCGGGAGACGGCCCGCCGCTTGTTTTTCACGGACATTCTGGAACGTCTCGCCCCCCGAAGCGTCTCTTGGGGGGATTCCCTGACCCTCCATGCGCTGAGGATTCTTCCCGAGCTGGAGGCACTGCCGGGGTTGGACTTGATCCGGACATTCGGGGAAGACCTCTCGTCGGCGGAACGACTCGAGAACCGCAGGAAAGCCCTCTGCTGCGATCTTTTCCTTGCCGGAACCAACGCGGTTACCGCCAAGGGCCAGCTGGTGAACCTGGACATGGTAGGAAACCGGGTCGGAGGCATCGTTTTCGGGCCGCGCAAGGTGGTCCTGTTCGTGGGAACCAACAAGATCGTTGGAGGATTGGAGGAGGCCATGGAACGAATCCGCACCGTGGCGGCCCCGCTCAACGCAAAGCGGCACGAGGGATTCGACACGCCATGCGTCCACCAGGGGAAATGTGTCGACTGCCAGTCCCCCTACCGGATCTGCAACACGTGGGTCATCACGGAGAAGTCTTACCCCCGGGAGCGGATAGAAATCGTCCTGATCGATGAAGCGCTTGGACTCTAGAATGGAAAGGCCCTCCCCAAAAGGGAGGGCCTTTCGTGTTTGTGCGGGACAAACGGGCTTTACTTTGTTCCTATTCCTTTATCGTGGCCAGGTCTGTCTTCCCTTCCCGTGAGTAGACGATCAGGATCGAGGCTTTCTGTGCCCACTTTCCGGCCAGGTAGGACTGGAGTCCGTTCACCTCAAACTCTTTGGCTGAACGCCCGTTCACCTCGAGGATAATATCGAGGCTTGCCAGGCCGGCTTCGGCGGCTTTGCTCCCCGGTGCCACGTTCTCGATGACGATATAGCCTTCCGCGTTTTTGGCTCCCAGTCGGATCCCCAAAGGTTTTCCCTCAGGGCTTGCCGTACCGGCGGTCGATGTGACCGTTTCGTTGATGACCTGGTCTTTCGGTGTTCCGTCAACCCTGTTCTTGATCTCCTTGATCAGGGGCACAAGCGGGTCGATGGGCTGCTGCTGGCTTTGCGGTCCCAGGGTGTCTACCTTTGTGACCAGGAGCTTGATGTTTTCGTCCCTCACCAGCAGGTTGAACCTGACCCTGCTGTAGGCTCCCGGCATGAACAGGACGGCAGGCCCCTGCTTCCCGACAACGACCTTGTTGTCGTCCACCTCTTCTATGGCGAATTTCTCGCGTGTCATGACCTCGATGATGATGTCCTGGACCTGCGGGATGGTTGCCCGGAGAAGGGTGGTCGTGAAAAGGGTCCTTGCCGCGCTGGTTCCGGCAGGGGCCGGGCTTGTTCCTTCATTTTTAGGGGGAGCCTGGGAATCGCCCGTTACCGGGCTGCCCGTGGTCGGCGAAGGCACAGGCCCATTTCCCGTTTCTTCCTTCGCGTATTGGAGGGCCGTGCCGATTTCGTCCTTGACCGCATTGTCCTTGGCGAACTTGGAGGGAGTCAGCGACTGGGAGTCAGGCTTGCCGTTGACGAAAAGGTGCGCTTCGAGCACGCGGTATTGATGCGTTGAAAGGTTGGCTTCGATCTTCTGGACCTTTTCGCTTGTCCCGAGGGGCTTAACCACCTTGAAGTTGTACCAGAAAGTCAGTACGGAGTCTTTCTTTAGAACGGTCTCCGTGTCGACGTAGCTGTACATTTTCCATCCCAGGGAACTCGTTTCCTTGACCAGGACCCAGTTCGCGGCAAAGGCGGCGCTTGGGGCAACAAGGAATGAAAGTAGAAGTACGAGGACAACCCTGTTCTTCATGCCGATCCCTCCAGGTGTGATGTTCATCTCTCTCCTATAAAGCTTCAGGACTCTAAAAAGAACGTATTCCTTGAGGCCATTTTACAACGGCAGGAAGGGAAAGAACGATCCCGGGCCAAATGAAAAAGGGTTCCTAAGCCGCGGCTTCGTAGATCCCTCAATAGGTTCCCTTTCCAGGGATCACGTGACGGATCCCGCCTTTAGGGTTGGGCACATCGCCCTCCCTCCGCGGGATCAGGTGGATGTGGCAATGGAAAATGCTTTGTCCCGCAACGAGTCCCGAGTTTGCCCCGATGTTGAAGCCCCTTACGGACGGATCACTGGTGAGAATCCCCTCCTTGACGAGCGACAAGAGGTCGTTGCAGGCGAACAACTCTTCCTTCGTCAGGCCGAAATAGTCGACTACATGCCGCCGGGGAATGATAAGGGAATGCAGTTCCGTCACGGGAAACCCGTCCGGGATAGCGAAGGCAAGCTCGTTCTCGGCAATGATGCGGTCCTGGTCCACGTTGCAGAAGAGGCATTGGTTTTCCCGTTCCACCGTTTTCCCTTCCCCTCCTTCAGGAGTGGCTTCTGGAGAGAGCCGGATCTCCAGCAACTTCCCTTTTCGCAACACGGTTGGAAAAGTTTGAAAGGTTAATTTGTCCCATTATAGGTTTTTGGCAATAGACGGGTAGAGGGTGATATAAATGTTACGAAGTTTCATGACCGCAGGCCTGCTCCCCGGGTGTCCTTGGTTTAAGGGAAGGCCGTAGGAAAAAATAGCCTTCATCTGGGGGGCATTTTCTTGGAGAAGCAACGGCGTTACATGCTGCTGGGCGATCTTTCGATCCTCTTCGTGGCCTTTCTTTGGGGCGCCACAAACGTGGTGATCCGGGACGCGCTGAACGAGATCACTCCCCTCTGGTTCTGCGGCATCAGGTTCTTCATCGCCTGGATCACCGTTTCGCTCTTCTTCGGCAAGCGCGCGCTTTCGATGAACAGGCGGGACCGGGTTGCCGGAAGCCTTGCAGGAATGGTTTTCATCCTCGCGTACCTCACCTCCAATATCGCCCTGCTTTCAACCACGGCGGGCAACGTGTCTTTCATCATATCGATGTCGGTTGTTTTCGTCCCGCTTTTGGTTTGGGTCCTGACAAAGAAGTTCCCCGGCTGGCACGTGCTCGTTTCCGTCCTTCTGTGCACGGCTGGCATGGCAGGCCTGATGCTGGACGGCAGGCTTTCCGTCAATACGGGAGACGTCTGGGCCTTTGCCTCCATGATGTCCGTAACGGCCTATATCCTCCTGGTCCAGAAGTACGTGGCCGGTGTGGATCCATTCGGACTGGCTTGTTGGCAGTCGTTCGGGGGAATGCTGCTGGCGGTCGCGGTGTCGTTCATATTTGAACCTTTCCCCGTCCACATCGGCAAGGCGGGTTGGATAGCCCTGGTCTACTCGGGTACGGTGGCGTTCGCGCTTACACTCGTTCTTCAAACCGTCGCGCAGAAGTACACGACAGCGACACACGCCGCGATCCTGCTTTCCACGTCCAGCCTTTTCGGAAGCTTCCTCGGGGTGATCTTCCTGGACGAACCCATGACGCCGAGGATCTTCACGGCATCGTCCATGATCCTGGCGGGTGTCGTCCTCGTTGAAACAATCCCGGCGATGAAAAGGAAATACACGCAGTTGTCAGCCAACGGAAAAATCCCGGGGTAACAAATCCGTCATTTCCTTGCGTTTTCAATCGCCCTGATCAATTTTTCCCTTTCATGGGGCAACGTACCTTTGACCTTAATGATGTTCGTTGGATGTGTCGTATCGAAAATCATCGGCCGGACGGGGGTTAGATGTTCCAAAAGGGTTTGTATTTCCAGCAGTCTTTCTTTTCCGTCCGGCGGAATGAATTCGCCTTTTCTAACCATGCCGCTTAGCCTCGTTCCGTAAAATACGGATAGATTCATTGTGATCAGCCGGTTCGCCACGAACTGGTTGATCATTCTGGCCGTTGCGATCGCGTTGGTTACGGATTCGCCCTTCCCGGCTATGCCATACATGACAACCGCATTGAAGGGGATGTTGGCTTCGTTGAGTTTAAGGGCCTGCTGAATGGCTTCCTTTACCGTATGGCCCTTGTTCATCAGTTCCAGGATATCGTCCCTGCCCGTTTCAAAACCGATATATAGCAGCCTGAGGCCGGCATCGTGAAGAATGGATAATTCCTCAAGCGAATATTTTGAGATGTTTCTTATGGAAGCGTATGAAGCCACGCACGCGCAATACGGCAAATACTGGTGAATCATGGCAAGCAGTCGTTTCATCTTTTCAAACCCTATCGACATTGGATCCGCGCCTGTCAGGAAGACCCTTTCGGTGTAGGTTTCGCCGCTTCGCAACTCGATTTCCATATCCGGAAACGGGACTTCCTGGTACTTTACGTCTTTATACATGGAGCAGAAGGCACATTTGTTATATGAACACCCGGATGTCACGGGTATCAAAGCGGTTTTCATCTCGTCCTGGGGATAATAAATCGTGTCATCTTTGTACATGATTACGGTCCTTCCCTTCTCTTCGCGGCTTCAACATCCCCAGGATCATTCTACAGGAGAGGCATCCCGGCCTCATGACCGCGGTGTATTTGAGTCCTTCCCTTATGGTTGCCGGGTGTGCTACAGGTTTTTGCCGCTGAAGGATCGAAGAACGGGTGAAAACAGGAGGAGGCGAAATACGGTGAGATACGTTCGATTTGAAAGGGCGGGAAGGGACTTTTTCGGCACCCTGGAAGGGGAAGTCGTTTTGCCCTTGAAAGGAGCACCCTGGGAGTCTGGCGAACTTGCGGGGGAGTCCTGCCCGGTCCGGGAAGTTCGGCTGCTTGCGCCCGTAAGGCCTGGAAACATCTTTTGCGTTGGCAGGAACTACAGTGACCATGCCAGGGAGTTGGGCAACGAATTGCCGACGGAACCGGTGATTTTTCTCAAGGGTGTCAATTCCTTGCTGGATCCGGGAGGGGTTGTTCGACTGCCCCGCTGGGCTGGTCGCGTGGATTACGAAGGCGAGTTGGCCGTCATCATTGGGAAGACCTGCCGGAACATTCCTGAAAAGGAGGCCATGGAAGTGATTTTTGGAGTGACCTGCCTGAACGATATCACGGCGCGGGAACTTCAAAAGACCGATAGCAACCTGACCCGCTCGAAAAGCTTCGACACGTTCTGCCCGATCGGGCCCTGGATCGTCGATTCCCGTGAAGCCGAAGGCAGGAACATCGTAACCCGTCTTAACGGGGTAGTTGTGCAGTCTGCCAGCACGGACCTGATGATCTTCCCTGTCCCAAGGATCATCTCTCATATAAGCAGGTTTGCCACCCTGCGCCCTGGGGACGTGATTGCTACGGGAACTCCCGCGGGTGTCGGGCCTTTGAAAGATGGGGACAGGATCGAGGTCGAGTTGGAGGGAGTGGGAAAGCTGGAGAATTCCTGTGTCGAGGAGCGATTCTGAGAATGGACTCCAGGCCCGCAGGCCAATTCTTATTGTAAACAGGCCCTCTCTTTCGAAGCCTTCAGGAGGAGGACTTCCCCGGCGTGAACGCTTCGATTCTTTCTAGAAACTGACGGCGAACTTCTTATGGAACTCCCGCAGCCTTTTCCACATGTCTTGCGGCGGGACCTCGAAAGCGTCCGCCAGTTCGAGGACGGCCCTTGCCTCGGAAGTCACCGCGAGTTGGGTGTCGATGTACTTCCTGAGTATCTTTTCAGGCATCAGCAACTCAGCCGCGAATTCGGACGCCAAGTCCTCCATCTCGTTTTTTTCCCCGTAATCGCATCTCTCGTGCCGTAACACGATATGGCCCAACAGGTGCGAGATCATCCAGCGCCTGCTTTCAGGACCGCTTCCCACCGGGATATAGATGACGGTCTTCAATTCCGCGCAATCTGTCGAGAGCAGCGTCCCGCAGCAGAAAAACGGATCCTCCCCATTCGTGTAGAACACGCGGATGTTTTGCTCGAGGCATATCCTGTCCAACGGGGTAGGAGGAAGGTCCCGTGAACAGGAGCATAGGATTTTTCTTACCGCCTTCTCGATTCCAGGCTTGCTGGTACGCATCGCCTTTCACCCCTAAATTTCGCAGGTTTGCAGGATCCGGGCACGAGAGGTTTGTAACCGTCAAGCTTGAGGGATTGTACGGGAAGGTCGTGGTTGTTTCCGAGCCGTGGCCTTGTGCAGTTGAAATGATACTACAGAAGAGCGCTAACGTAATTAAACATAGCAGCGCTCATTCCTTGAACAGGACAAGGAACAAACTCGAGTTGTCCACTTCCACGACCTCGTATGGATGCCCGGTGGCTCCGCCCAGTCCTTCCAGGTCTTCCCGCGAGAATGTCGTGGCGACGAAACCGTCCTTGCAAACGATGGTTCCGTTACTCGTTTTCTCAAGGTCGATTTCCCCCAGGAGGCCTCTTTCGGCCTGTTCCTTGAACCAGGCCAGCCGGAAATCCCAGAACCTTGGACTGTAGGTGCTGAAATAGGCCCGCCCGCCTGGCAAAAGGGCATCCAGGCTTCGGCTCACGATGTCGGAAGGTTGCCCTTTAAGCGATGACAGCCCGTTCTGGAGGCAGATGACGACGTCGAAATCCCCGCGGTAAGCCAGTTCATGGGCATCCATGAGTTCAAGCCGGCAGTTCGGGTACTCCTTAAGGTACTCCTTGCCGAAAAGGAGCGAATCCTCTGAAATGTCGATTCCCACCACGGCCTGGCATAAGGGGGCCAGCCGCTTCATGATGCGGCCGTAACCCGCCCCCAGTTCGAGCACTTTTTCCCGGCCGTGCAGGGATTGCCCGACGAAATCGATCTCCGCGTCGAGGTACTGCAAGACCCTTGGAATGCCGGTCCTGTAAACTTCGAACAACTTCCCCGAGTTCAGCTTGTCCGCATAGTAATTACTCAATGACTTCCCCTCCTCATGTTCGGCGCGCCGGCCTCGTTCACGAGAACAGCAGCAGGATATTCAGCAGGGTCACCACGAGCGCAATGGTCCAGAGCACGACTTTGTCCATCGTTGAATTCGCGAAGGCCCCCATGACTTTCGTGGAGGAGGTCAGGAGGATCTGGCAAAAGATCGTTATGGGAAGCTGCACGCTGAGGAGCATCTGTGAAATGATCAGTCCCCTGAAGGGATCCCTGATGAAGAGGATGACCAGGCATCCAAGCCCGATCGTGAGAAAGACCCCGAAGCGGCTATGGCGGTCCTTGATGTTATACGGTTCCCTGAATATGCCCGCCATGATCGACCCACCGGCCATTCCCGCGGTTACCGTGGAAGAAAGCCCGGAGAAAAGCAGCGCCATCGCGAAAACGAAGGCCGCCGCATTCCCCAGCAGCGGTCGAAGCAGGGATGATGCCTGCCCGAGCTCGGTAACCTGTATCCCACCGGCATGGAAGGTCGCTGCCCCGAGAAGGATCATGGCGCTGTTGATCGCCCATCCGACCGACATGGAGAAAACTGTGTCCATCCATTCGTATTTGAGTTGTTTTCGAATGACGGCCTCTTCTTTTAGATGCCATTGGCGGCTCTGGATGACCTCCGAGTGCAGGAAGAGGTTGTGGGGCATGACCACGGCCCCGAGGATGCTCATGACGATCAGCATCGATCCCTGGGGAATAGTTGGAACGACCCATCCTTGCAGGGCTCGTCCCCAGGGAATGTGAACCAGGCTCAGCTCGAACAGGAACGACAGCCCGATCAGCGAAACAAAAGCGATGATGCCCTTTTCGAGCTTATGGTAAGAGTTCGTCATAAGGGCCCATATGGAGAAGGCGGAGGTGAGGACGCCTCCCAGCGGTAGCGGGAGGTGGAAAAGCAGCTGCAGGGCGATCGCCGCTCCGAGGATTTCGGCCAGGGCTGTCGATACGCCCGCGGCAACCGCGCTGAATTGCAGGGTCCTGGAGAGCCAGGCAGGAAGATGTTCGGAAGAGGCTTCCGAGAGGCAAAGCCCCGTTGCGATGCCCAGGTGGGCGGCATTATGCTGGAGAAAGACCAGCATCAGGGTGGAAAGCGTCACGACCCACAGCAACGAGTAACCGTAACCCGAACCCGCCGCGACATTGGAAGCCCAGTTTCCAGGGTCGATGAAGCCGACCGTGACGAGAATCCCGGGACCGATGTAGCGAAGGAATTCGAGGGCTGCCCTCGGCTGAGGCTCCCGGCCTCGAAGAAAGGAACGGACAAAGTTCCAGCGGGACATGACCCGGCCTCCTAAGCCCAACGAGTGGATTATGCCCATCTTATGACGTCGATGGATTCTTTTCCACCGGGAAGGTGTTCGGGTTCTCCTGAGGTAAACTCAAAAGGGGAGAGTCCCTGGGCAAGGAGAGGGAAGGGGAGTCGGTAAAATAGGCGATTACTGGAAAGGAATCCTTATGGCGATGGGAACGGCGCTGGTATGGGGCCCGACGGGCGCCTTCGCGAAAATGATCTCTTCCAGCGGTGTGAGCCAGGTTTCTGTCGTCTGCTACCGGGCAGTCATCGTTGCCGTCACGGTTGGCGGCTGGCTTTTGGTGAAAAGGGGCGTCGCGGCGTTTCGTGCCTCTGGAGAGCTGCTGTTCCTGTATTTTTCCCTCGGCCTATTGACCATCTTCATGTCCACGGGTTTCATGATGTCCTGTGTCTATCTCTCGGTGCCCCAGGTCCTGATGCTGGGCTACACTTCCCCGATCGTGACGATGGCCGGCAGCGCGTTCCTGACAGGCGAAAGACCGACTCCGACGCAGGTCCTTTCGGCCTTCATGGTCCTGGCGGGACTTTATGTCGGGTTTGTCATGGGGAAAACCGGCGTTGGCCCCCTTTCCATCACAGGAGTGGCATGGGGATGCCTGTCCGTGATCGGATCATCGGGACAGGTGCTGCTTTCACGAAGGATTTCGAAAGAAGGGAACCCGGATTCCTTGCTGCAGCTATTTTTCTCACACCTTTTCGGGGGAGTGGTCCTGATCGCCGCGAAAAGCTTTTTCGACGGCTGGTCTGACCTGGAAGGGCTGAGCGCGAGGGCTTTATTGCTGGTCCAGTACCCGGCCCTGATGTCAGGGCTTTTGGGATACGGGCTTCTTTTCACCTCCCTGAAATACATCCCCGCTTCGATGGCGAGCCTTATCTGCACGCTAGAGATCGTTTTCGCCCTAATGCTGACCCCGCTTCTTGTCCAACAGGTCCCAACCGCGCATGAAGTCCTGGGCTGCATGATCATTTTCTTTGCGGTGGCCTGTTCCGTTGCAGGCCTGAAATTCCCGTTTGCCAGGGCAAGTGCCGGTTGATTGGCGGGTAAGCGAGTCATTTTTTACCATAGGATCCGCTCTCACCGTATTTTTTACGCAACAGGATTTCTATTAGGTGAAGCCTTGCTATTTTTAATGATGATTAAATACACAATATACACAAGAGATGTTATGCTATTTTCCATCTTATTACGGGGCTCGGTCGACGAGGCTGAGAATCGAAAATTAAGAAGAAAGGGTGGTCGTTTTTTTCATGAAGAAGTTTGTCGTGTTTGCTCTTTTTGCCGTGCTCCTGGCTTGCGCTGCCGCGCCGGCCTTCGCTGCACCCGCACCGAAAGCCGGGTGGCCCTCACAACTCAAGTTCATGTCCGGACCTCCCGGCGGGAACTGGTTCGCGCTCGGGAACGCCTTCGCGGATCTCTGGAGCAGGGAAGTGCTCCAGACAACCAGCAGCACGGGAGGCGGAGTCTCCAATATCATCAACGCTGATGTCAAGAAGGGTGATTTCGGGTTCTCGGTCACGTCCCTTCTCGGGGCCGCAATTAAGGGTGAGCAGGACTTCCTGGGTCGTCCGACGAAGAATTCCGTGGTCATGGCCAACCTTTACACGCAGTACACCTATTTCATCATGCGCAAGGACTTCGCCAAGAAGCACAATATCAACAAGCTGGGCGATGTCTTCGACAAGAAGATCCCTGTCCGCATGGCGACGCTCAAGCCCGGAACAGCCTCCGAGTTCGTGGTCAAGTCCCTCTTCATGAAGGGCTACGGCATCACCTACAAGGACATCAAGAAGGTGGGCGGGTCGGTGGAATTCGCTTCCTATGACGGTGGTGCGGACCTTTTGGCGGATAACCACCTCGACATGTTCGCCTTCTCGGTCGGCAGGGTCGCCTCGATCGTCATGAACATCGAAAGCAACACCGACATCGTTATCCTTCCCGTCGACGACAGCGCCCTCAAGGCCCTTTCCGATGCATACGGAACGGTCACCTTCACGGTCGAGCCCGGCATCTACAAGAGCGTGAAGAAGCCTGTCAAGACGGTTGGCGACTACACCTGCGTCGTGGTCCGGAAAGACCTTCCCGACGATCTCGTCTACGACCTGTGCAACTCTCTCTGGAAGAACAAGGCTGCCCTTGCGAAGGCCGTCAAGGACATCGACGAACTCGACCCGAAAACCGCGGTTCCCGGCGGTGTGCCGGCCCACCCGGGCGCGGTCAAGTTCTGGAAACAGGCGAAGTAATTTAGCCCGCCTTATACACCCGATACTGGCAGGGGTTCTTTGGACTCCTGTCAGTATCGTTTATTTGGCCCGGCGAGTTGAGCCGAGGTTAGGATCAAAGTAAAGGAGCGTTTCGCTAAATGAGGAAACTGGAAGGAATTCCTGCCAAGCTGATGTATGCCTATGTCGTGATGATAGGCTTGTTCCACCTTTATACTTCGATATTCGGTTCTTTCGAGGCCTATCTCCAGAGGAATATACACCTGGGCCTTGTTCTTCCCCTGGCTTTCGTCTTTTACCCCATGACCAGGAAATCTCCAACGGATCGCGTCCCTTTCTATGACTGGGTTCTCGCGGTCCTTGCGATGCTGCCCGGGCTTTACGTGATGCTGGATTACGACGCGATCACTTCGCGTATCATCCAGGTCGACCCGGTTACGCAGATACAGTTCATCCTCGGGGTGTTGCTCTTCGTTCTGCTGATGGAGGGAACGCGCCGGGTTGTCGGGCTCCCGCTGACGGTCATCGCCTGCCTCTTCGCGGGCTACATGTACTTCGGCGACATGCTGCCGGGCATCATGCGCGGGCTTCCTTTCTCGCTCAGCGAGGTAGTGGAGGAGATCTACCTCACGGACGAAGGGATTTTTTCCATGCCGCTCGGCGTCTCAGCCACCCTTGTCGCGGCATTCCTGATTTTCGGCGGGTTCCTGGAAAAGTGCGGGACCGGCCCCTATTTCATGGAAGTTGCCCAGGCCTTCACGGGAACGGCTCCCGGAGGACCCGCCAACATCGCGGTCATGAGTTCCTGCCTTTTCGGTTCGATATCGGGTTCGGCGGTCGCGAACGTCTACGGGACAGGGACCTTCACCATTCCCCTCATGAAGAAGATCGGCTACCCGGCGCATTTTGCGGGTGCCGTCGAAGCGGTTGCCAGCACCGGCGGGCAGATCATGCCCCCCGTCATGGGAGCGGGAGCCTTCCTCATGGCTTCTTTCCTCGGCGTGCCCTTTGTCCAGGTCATGATCGCGGCGGTCACTCCCGCCCTGATCTATTACGGGGCCGTTTTCCTCATGGTTCGGCTTGAAGCCCTGAAGTGCGGCCTGCAGGGGCTTTCCAAGGAAGAACTACCGAAAAAGAAGGAAGTCCTGAAAAAGGCGTACCTGTTCATTCCCATCATCGGGCTGGTCTATTTCCTGCTTTCAGGCAGGTCCCCGATGTACGCGGCGGTAATGGGCGTGCTCCTCTCGTGGCTCGTTGCCCTGCCGAGCAAGGAACACCGCATGGGACCGAAGAAAATCCTTGACGCCATTCACGACGGGGTGAAGAACATCACGCTTGTCTGCGTCGCCTGTGCTTCGGCCGGCATTGCCCTGAGTGCTGTTTCCCTTACAGGGGTCGGCCAGAAACTCGTCAGCCTGGTCCTGGCTTTTTCCGGGAACACGCCGCTGCTGGCGCTTTTCCTGGTCATGCTGGTTTCCCTTGTCCTCGGCATGGGCCTCCCGACCACGGGGGCCTACATACTGGCATCGGCCCTTGGGGTCCCGATCCTTGCCAAGCTGGGGTACCCCCTGCTTGCGGCACACATGTTCGTCTTCTACTACGCGATCATCTCGAACATTACCCCTCCGGTCGCGCTGGCGGCATACGCGGCGAGTTCGATCGCCGGTTCCGAACCGAACAAGACAGGGTTTACCGCCTGCAGGCTGGGATTCCTGGCCTTCGTCACGCCCTTTGCCTTCTGTTATGACCAGGGTATTCTTCTCCAGCTCGGCGTCATGGGCAACATGCTCGGGATCCTCTCCTGTGTCGTCTCCGTCTTCGGTTTCGGGTTTGCGATCATCGGGTACCTGAACAGGTGCCTGGCGCCCTGGGAGAGGGCGGTTTTCGCCGTCTTCGCCGTCATGGCGCTCATGCCCTACAACCTTGCCACGATCGTTGGCACGGGAGGGGTTATCGCTGCGGCGCTTTTCTTCGCGAAGGTGATCGGAAAGGGCAGGCCGGGAAGCGTTTCAGCCTGACGGCTCCACTGGAAAGCCTCATCTTCGGGCTCCTTCATCGAGGGGGCCCTTTTTTCTTGCTTTTTCCATGTCCCGAACCCAAAATGGTTGGTAATGACCTGTCAGAAAGAGGAAGGGGGGAGAAAGCCTTGAGCAAGGCACTTTTGGTTATCGATCTCCAGAACGATTATTTCCCGGGGGGCAATTTCCCGCTTTGGAACGCCGAGGAAACCCTGGCCCAGGTTGAAAAGGCCATTTGCAGGGCCGGGGATCTCGAAATCCCCGTTATCCTTGTGCAGCATGTCGTAAATGCTGGTGCCGCAGCGTTTTTCGGGAAGGGGACGGCGGGAGTGGAAATTCACCCGAGAATCCTTGCCGCCGCAAACGGGGCTCCCCTTATCGTGAAGGGACACGCGGATGCTTTCCGGGAAACGAACCTCGAGGAGACCCTGGCCCTACTGGGAACCACCGAACTTTTCGTTTGCGGGATGATGACGCAAAATTGCGTGACTCATACCGCAATTTCAAGGTCGGCCGAGAAGTACGAGGTGACGGTCCTGGCGGATTGCTGTACGACCGTGGATGAAATGATCCACAAGATCGCCCTGGGGGCCCTGTCCGACCGAGTCGGGCTCGTTCCCTGGAGCGATGCCTTCTGTTAAGCCCTCATCAGTACAGGCGACAATAGAAGATTTCGGCCATTTACTTTACCAAGAGAGTTAAGGCCGTGTAGGCGAGCAAGAGTGAAAGCAGGGTGTTGAAGGATTTTCGAATCCCGGGGTTGGAGACATGCCTGCTCAAGCATGCTCCGCAGAGATTCCACAAGGTTATGGAGGCAAAATTGACGCCGGTAAGCAAAAGAACGGCAAGAAATAGATGAAAGGGTTTCTCCGCGATAGGGCGGAGGAATGTCGCAAAAAGCGAAACGGCGAAAACGAACAGCTTGGGGTTCAGAAGTTGGAGAAAGACCCCCTCCTTAAACCCCGGAAGCTTGGGAGGGCTGTCTGCCCTATCCAGTTTCCAGCTTGTTTTGAGTGTCATCCAGGCCAGCCACAGGATATAGGCGGCCCCGAACCACCGGAGCCCTCTATCGAGGGAAGGGATGGCTTCCAGGATAGAACCCGAAAGCAGGCCGCAGGTAAAAGTGATGGAAGCGGCTCCCGAGATGATGCCGAAAAGATAGGGCAGGGTCTTTCCGTAGCTGAAATTCAACCCCATCAAGGCACTCGAAATGTTGTTGGGCCCGGGGGTGAAGGTCGTTACTAGAATGAAAGCCAGGAAAGGCCCGATTTCCAAGTCCTGCATCCCGTTCCTCCATCACTTGATTTATATCACGCTCATAAATACAATATAGCGTACGGCATTCTTGAGTTCTGTCAAGGGGGAAAAATGAGACACTCGACTGAGGCCTTCCCAAGAAACCTGAAAGAGCTTAGGGAAAGACGCAATCTGACTCTGGAAGCCCTATCTCAGATGACAGGCGTCAGCAAGAGCATGCTTCGGCAAATCGAGACGGGAAAATCGAACCCGACTCTGGCGATTGTCTGGAAAATCGCGATGGGGCTACGAGTTAGCTTCTCCGCGCTGCTGAGGGAGAACGAGCCTGAAATCCAGGTCCGCCCGTTCAAGGAATCCCCCCCGATCCAGAATCGCGAAGGGACATACCGCCTTTACCAAATGACCTTTTTCGACCCGGAAAGACCCGTTGAAACCTATTACATGGAAGTGGATCCCGGCACGGCGTACCAGGCAACCCCGCATGCAGGCGTTGCGGAAGAGAGGGTAATGGTCGTGGAAGGGGTCTTGTCCGTTTCGATCGGCGGGCGGGAAATCAGGCTCGAAGCGGGGCAATCCGTTTCTTTCGCCCCGGACAAGCTTCACCTCTATGAAAATAGGGGGAACATCATGATGCGAGCGATCATGATGCTTTCATATCTGGCCTGAATCAGGGGAAGCCGCAAAGAAGGGGGAACGGCAATGAAAGCAGGAGGATGCATGAATCTACAAAACTTCTCCATTCGGCAGGCGACCGTGGAGGACGTTCCCCTTATCCTCCAGTTCATCCTGGAGCTTGCCGAGTACGAGGGATTGGCCCATGAAGTGGACGCTACCGAAGATCTCCTTCGGGAAAACCTTTTCGGGAGCAAGCCATCGGCCGAGGTGGTCTTCGGATGCCACGAAGGGACCCCGGTCGGGTTTGCCCTTTTCTTCCAGAACTTTTCAACGTTCCAGGCCAAGCCGGGGATATACCTGGAGGACCTTTACGTGCGGCCGGGCTTGCGGGGTAAGGGTTACGGCACGGCTATGCTCGCTTTCCTTGCGAAGCTGGCGGTCAAAAGAAACGGGGGCAGGTTCGAGTGGGGGGTCCTGACCTGGAATACACCAGCCCGTGAATATTATGTCTCGATCGGCGCCAAGCCGCAGGAACGGTTCCTCCTGAACCGGATGGAAGGTGCAGCCTTGGAGACGCTGGCTGCGAGGTTCCCGGAAGACGCCTGGCCTTTCGAACAACCGCGGTAATCCTGATTTTGGGGGTGCTCGTTTTGAAGAAACTGGGTCTCGTGGGAGGAATCGGGCCGGAATCAACGTTGGAATACTACAAGGGAATCATCGAGGGATACCGGAGGAGGACCGGACTGGACCGCTATCCCCAGATGGTCATCGACAGCCTGGACCTGTGCGAGATGTATGCCTACGCTTCCAACAGGCAATGGGAACCCTTTACCGAGAGG
>DAIMJI010000004.1:20505-58013 GCA_036722335.1 Synergistales bacterium
GATAAGGACCCTTGCGGCGGCCGGTGCCGAATTCGCGGCCATGGCCGCGAACACGGCGCATATCGTTTTCGATGAACTCGAGAGAACCTCTCCCCTGCCGCTGGTCAGCATTGTCGAGGAGACCTGCAAGGTCGCCTGGTCCAAGGGTTGCCGTCGCGTCGTCATTTTTGGTACGGCTTTCACGATGAGCAGCGGACTCTATACGAAATCCTTTGAAAAGCGGGGCATGGAGGCCTTCGTCCCGTCAGAGGAAGAGCAGGGGGCTATCCATGGGATTATTTTCCCTCACTGGCGGGAAGGGATCGTCCTGCCTGAGGAAAAGGAAAAGATCCTAGGGATAGCGAACGGCCTCATCAAGGGTCATGGGGCAGACGCCCTCGTCCTGGGATGTACTGAACTCCCTCTCATCATCAAGGAAGGCGACCTTGACACCCTGGTCCTGGATACGACCCGTATCCACGTCGAGGCGATCCTCGACACCATGCTCGGGGGAGCTTTTTAACAAAAGAGAATCGTCAGCGTAGTAGAATATCAACCAGTAGAAATCAATTCTGCGGAACCTGGAGCCGCTGTGCATCGCTATTAATCCTGTCCCTGCAGTTAAAGCGAAGGTCGATATCCGGGGCCTATCCGCACGGGGAGATGGGAAAGCATGTTTAACGATCCCGAGGGACCCGTGGAACATTTTTCCTGGGGGAGGTTCGTTGTCCTGGGGGAGGAACACTCAGGAAGCGGAGAATCGCGAGTGGGCAAAGGCAAAGACCTCCTGATCGTCGGGACAACGGTCAAGAGATGGAAGGAAAGGGAGGGGCACAGGCTCGACTGGCCAATGGTGAAGCGTGTGCTGCAGGAGGATGTCCGTGTCCTCGTGATCGGCAATGGGGTGGAAGGCGCGCTGGCTGTGCCGCGAGAAGTCGTGAGCGCCCTGCTCGAAAAGGGAATCGAAAAGGTGTTCGTGGAAAAAACCCCCGAAGCCTGCAGCCTGTACAACCGCCTTTACCGTGGAGGGGAAAAAAGGATCGCGATGCTTGTCCACGGCACCTGCTAGGACTTTTTCGTTTCCCTTGAACCGTTTCGCCGCAAGCGTTAAGCTGTAGGGCGGCCGGCAAGCCAAAACCTGACTCGGGCTGCCGGTGGAGTGAAAAAATCTTTCTCACCCATGGAGGTTGCCATGCCACATTTCGCTGAACGCATGAAGACGATGGAAAAATCGGCCCGGATCATCCGCAATCTCTTTGGGGCCATGGGGGATCCGGGGCTCATTTCATTTTCGGGTGGCGCCCCGGCGAAAGAGGCCTTGCCGATCGACATCGTCCGTGACATCGCGAACGACGTCATGAGGGTCGACAGGAGAGGGGTCGAAGCCCTCCAGTACGGCAGCGTCAAGGGCTTGCCGGACCTCAGGGAAGTGGTCGTCAGCGAACTGCTCGCTCCCAAGGGGATCGACGCGAAGGCGGAAAACATCATGATCACCAGCGGGGGCTTGGAGGGGATCAACCTTTTATGCCAGCTTTTCATCGATCCCGGTGACGTGATCCTGGTCGAATCGCCGACCTTCGTTCACTGCGTGGAGATATTCGAGATGTTCCAGGCGAAATGCATCAGCGTTGCCATGGACGAGAACGGAATGATCCCGGAGGACCTGGAAGAGAAGATCAGGCGGTACGATCCCAAGGTCGTCTACGTGATCCCGACCTTTCATAACCCGACGGGAAGGACCCTGTCCCTGGAAAGAAGGAAGAAAATCGCGGAGCTGGGAAGCCGGTATGACGTGGTGATCCTTGAAGACGACCCGTACCGGGACATCCGTTACAGCGGGGATGAGCTCAAGCCGATCAAGGCCTTCGACAAGACGGGGCACACCGTTCTTGCCAACAGTTTCTCGAAGATTTTTTCGCCGGGTTCAAGGCTTGGCTACGTCCTGGCCAGCGACGAGGTGAGCGAGAAACTGCTCGACGCGAAAACGGCCACGAACTCCCATACATCGATGCTGCCCCAGGTTATCTGCGCCGAATTTTTCAAACGAGGCTACTACCCGGCCCATCACAAGATGATCTGCGACCTGTACCGTGAAAGGCGGGATGCGATGATCGAAAGCATCGACCGCCATTTCCCCGAGGGTACCAGGCGGACCTTCCCCGATGGCGGGCTTTTCACCTGGGCGGAGTTGCCGGGCAGGATCGACACCACCGAGTTGCTCGCAGAAGCGACTTCAAACCCGGACGTCAAGGTCGCCTATGTCGCCGGCGAGGGGTTTTTCATCGAGGGAGGCGGAATGGGCAGGAATTGCATGAGGCTCAGCTTCGGGGCGGTTCCTCCCGAGAAGATCAGGATCGGCGCGGAACGACTGGGCAGGCTGCTTCGTTCGAGAATGCAATAGGATCAAACGGCCGGCATCGAACGGGCCCCCTTAGGGGCCCGTTTTCGTTCGCGGTTTCCGGTTTCAGTAATCCGTCACGTACTCGAACCTTGCGCGGAATTCTTCCGGCGAGAGCCTGGCCGCCACGGCAAGTTTCTCGAATTCGATTCCCGGTTCGAAGTCCCTCTTCTCCAGGCGTATCGTGTATTCCCGGGCGATGCGGTACTGGATCGATTCCGTGTTCACCATCCGGATGGTCGTCTTTTTGGTCACAGGGTCCATGATGTCCTGGAACGGGATGGGAACGATCCGGTCGTTCTGGATCGTGATCATGGCGTTCGTTCCGCCGTTCCTGAGGAATTCCATGGCCGCGTACCCGAGGTTGCGGGTGTACTCGATGTCGAAGGCATTGGGAGGTGCGCACCGAACCTCATAACCGACCTCCTTGTTGTTGATCGTCATCTTGATGCCGAGCGAATTGAGGTTTGCCAGGAGTTCCTTCTTCAGCACATCGGAAAAGTTGATTTCAGCGTACCGGATATGGCCGTGATCGTCGCATTCGAGGCAGTCGGCCGTTTCCAGGTCCTCTCTCCGGATTTTCTCGATGAGCCCTTCGGCCGTCACGGCAACCCCGTAATTTCGCCCTGATGCCAGCCGCTTGATGATGGAACCTGTAATGATATCCACCACGAGGGATAAGGGGATCTTTTTGTCGTTCGGGAATTCCTCGGGGATAACGATCAACGTGGCGCCCGCGCTTTTTCCGATCCCGAGCGCAAGATGCCCGGCAACGCGTCCCATGGCGACCACGAGGAACCACCTTCCCGTTGTCTTGGCGTCGGTCATGAGGTTGGACACGATTTGCGATCCCAGCGATCGGGCGGATTCGAACCCGAATGTGGGGATTCCCCCCGGCAGGGGCAGGTCGTTGTCGATCGTTTTCGGGATATGGACGAAGCTGATGGTCAGCCCGAGCTTGTTCTTGGCGTAATCGGCCACACGGGATGCGGCATATGCCGTGTCGTCCCCGCCAATAGTGGCAAGGTGGGTAACACCGAGTTCGATCAGGGTGTCCACGACGTTCCTGAGGGATTCCTCGTCCCTGGTGGGGTTGAACCTGGAGACACGGAGGATGCTGCCCCCGTCCGAGTGGATCCGGCTGACCATGTCTATGGTGAGTGGGGTGACGAACTTTTCTCCCTTGCCGAGGTTGGCGAATCCGTCGTAGATCCCGTAAACCTCCCAGCCGGATTTTCTCGCTTCGATGGTCACCGAGCTGATCACGCTGTTGATTCCAGGGGCCGGGCCGCCGCCGCAGACGATCGCGAGAGTCTTCTGTCCGGGACTGTTCATGGGTGGCCTCCTTTCGCTAGCGGGTTTTCCTGGGTGCATCGAAAGCTTTCCTATATCATATAATTATATATCTAAACCAAAGGACCCCGAGAACAGGGTTCCCGCATGGCAAAGGGCCCGGAATCCTCCGGGAGAGGGGGCATAATTGAAGGGCAAGGTTATCCGTGGAGGGGGGCCATCGTGTCGATGCCGGCGATCATTCGGGAGATATCTTGCAAGTCGGCCTTGAACAAGACGAAAATCTCTGGGTATGACTATTGCATGAACCCTTACGTGGGCTGCACCCACGGATGTGTCTACTGCTATGCGTCCTTCATGTGCCGCTTCACGGATCACCGGGAGGGCTGGGGTGAATTCCTCGATGTGAAGATGAATTTCCCGCAGGTCTTGGCAAAACAGCTGGGGTCCTCCAAAGCGGGACTGGCCGGCAAGGTCCTCCTGGGAACGGTGACTGACGCGTACCAGCCTGTTGAAGCCCATTACCGGATCACAAGGTCGTGCCTGGGCATCCTTGAAGGTTTCCCCGAGTTGGAGGTGCACATCCTGACCAAATCCGCCCTTGTCGAAAGGGACGTCGAAATCCTGGCAAGGATGCGGGGGTGCGAAGTCGGATTTACGGTCACCACGATGGACCCCGATGTTGCCAGGGTGATCGAGCCGGGGGCGTCCTTGCCCCGGCAGCGTCTCGACACCGCGGTGGAAATGAAGAAGGCGGGAATCCATGTCTGGGTGTTTATCGCCCCGGTTCTCCCCGGCTTGACGGATACAGGGGAATCCCTTTCAAGCCTGTTTTCGGCTCTCCGCTCACGGGGGATCGGGGATATCCAGGTTGATTGCCTGAATCCCTACGCTTCAGTCTCCCATCGTCTCAGGAATGTCTACCGTGACCATTTCCCGCACGCTTTGCCGGTCCTGGAAGAGTATCTCCGCGATCCTGGACGGTACAAGCGGGAGATGGCCAGTCGAATCCGAAGGTTGTCCGGACGTTAAAATTCCCTGGCCAGGTTTGCGTAGAACCTGCAGGCTTCCTTTATCTTGCTGATTTCGCAGTTCTCATTGACCATGTGTGCCAACTTGTACTCGCCGGGACCGAAGCCGACGGTCGGGATTCCCATGCTGACAGGGGTCACCGCGTTTGTCCCGAAATCCCAGAAGTCGTACTTTTCCGGTGCCTTGCCGAATACGCTCTCGTGAGCACGGTTGCATGCCTGGACAAGCCGGTCTTCCGGGTCGACCTTCCAGGCGAGATGGAATGGGGTGTAGACGAGGTTGGCTCCTTTCCAGCTCTTTCTGCGGAGCGTCCCGGTTTCCCACGTGGCTTTCTTCCCCTCGACCAGGGTTTCCATTTCCTTTCGAATATCCTCTTCCGTTTCACCTGGAACCAGGCGCCGGTCCAGGTAGATGCTGCATTCGCTGGGGACCGCGTTCAAGGAGGCGGTAACGCACGAAATCTCAGAGAGCACCACCGTTCCATGAGGTGTCCCCTTTGCGGAGAGGCGATGGTTGAGCCGTTCAACGCGGCTGATGATTTCCGCCATTTCGTAGACGGCATTGACCCCCTTCTCCGGGGCGGAACCGTGTGCGGAAACACCATGCGTCCGGATCCGCATCTGTGCCTTGCCCTTGTGCCCGAGCGTGACCAGGTTGTCCGAGGGTTCGCAGATAACGACACAATCCGGGTTGATGGGATGTTCCCGGAAGAGCATCTTGAGGTTTTCACCATCGCAATATTCTTCGCAAACGGTCGTAGTGACGTAGACTGCCTTTCCGGAAAGGTAGCCGAGTTCCCTCGCCGCGACCGCGGCGAAAACCGAGGCCGCCAGGCCCGACTTCATGTCCACGGAACCCCGCCCGTAAAGCCTTCCATCCTTGATTTCGCCCGAGAATGGAGGCAAGTCCCAGTCCTGTTCGTCGTTGACCTCTACGGTATCCATGTGGGAATCGAAAAGGATCTTTCTCGGCCCGTTCCCGATTCTCCCCACGACGTTTCCCGTGCTGTCCATGAAGACCTCGTCGAAAGAGAGTTCCCGCATCTTTTCAGCGATGTGGCGAGCCAGCTCACCCTCATGGTCCGAATAACTCCTGATCCTCACAAGGCTCCTCGCGAACTCGACGAGACCGTCGTCCTGCTCCAAGAAAAACTGTTCCGGTTTTCCGGTAAACATGGAATCTTCCTCCCTTCGGCCACCCAGGCAGCTCAGGTACCTTGCTGGTCCTATTTACTTGGGGGGTCCTGCAATAATGGTTAAGCAACGCCAGTCGTGTCGAATGAGTCCGTGTTCGTTTCGGCAAAGAGGACATCGGCTGCTACCCCCTTGCGGTAGCACTGGAAACCTGGCCGGGCCGGTGAGCCCGAAGCCTCAGGATCCCCTGAGCCATTCGCAAAGTGTTTGCGCGAGGGTGACCCGTTTCTCGGAAAAGTCGTGTGAGCAGGAAAGGGAGACCACGTTTCCCGGTCGAGGGAGGCGCTTGATCATTTCGGAAATGGGCCATTGATGAACCCGCGGGTGAGCAACCTCGTCGAGGGTCGCGACGACAAGGAGGATCTTTTCGCCCTCATAAGCGGAATCGTCCGCGAAGAAATTCCATTCTCCCCTTTTTCCCAGGATTTCCTCGATGAGGATTTCCGGGGTCGTCCCATTGAGAGGGGGCATCCCTCCCTGGAACAAGTCCAGGGTTTCCCTGTAGGCCCCTTCTTCCTGTGAGTGGATCCGCTCTGCCTGTGCGGAAAGGTTGTAGGGGGCAAGGACTGCGAAGCCCTGGAAGTCCATTCCGTTTCTCGCGGCGAGCAGGGTCAAGCATCCCCCCACGCTGTGCCCGGCGAGGTAGATGTTTTCCCTGTCTATCCTGTGATTCAGGGCGAAGGATTCTTCCTCAAGGGCCCGCCTGACGGTCTCAAGATCCCGGTAGGCCTGTCCGAAGGAATAGTCCCCCCTGCTGCCCCAGGACCCCGCATAGTGGAAGACCAGGACGTTGAAACCGGCACGGCGCAACGTGTGGGCGAGGTCCTGGTTTTTTTCGTTCCCGGGGAAACCGTGAAGGAGGACAAGAGTTTTATGTGGGCCTTTCCCGTCGGCCAGGTAGATCAGCCCCAAGAGCCTTTCCTCGATAAAGAGGGGATGCATTTCCGGCGGAAAGGAAGGATCGGTGCAAGAAGGATCTTCCAGGAAATCGATTTCCATTTATCCAGTCTCCCTCCAGGGCATGCGAGCGTTTTTGATGGATCCTGCCTCCAAGTGTAGGTCCTAATTAAAGCCAAGTCCAACAGAGAGGGGCGGGGATCCTTCTTTCCCGCCCCTCTCTGTTGAAAGCCGGGAGCCGACGGCTCCGCGTCATCCTAGATCCCTCAACCCGAAGGGGCGCAGCCTCCGGGAGAATGAGGGCGTGTAGGCTCGCCTTCCTCGAGGACCAACATCCTGCACCTGCAGAAGGGGCATTTTTCAGGCTTGCCTTCGCACTCGAAGGTCTTGTCGCAGGAAAGGCAGCGATAGCGTCTGACCGTTTCCTTCTCCATCGAGGGTTCCCTCCTTCCCGCCAAATGACGAGTCCATTATACCTTGGATGGCTAATGCTATTCATCTATCAAGTGAAATAGGAAGGATATGGCCTTAACCCGGAAGGGGTGGTATTGTTGCCCGATAACCAGCCTGCGACTGCATGAGCGTCTTCGCGGGCAACCGACGGGGTGATGGATATGGGAAAGCGCTTCGACCTTCTCTTGGAGGGCGGCCAAATCGTAGACGGTACGGGAAAACCGGTTTTTACCGGGAACGTCGGGGTCAAGGAAGGCCGGATTGCTGAAGTGGGGCAGCCCCTTGAAGGGGAGAGCGTCGTGAACGTGTCGGGCATGATTGTTTGCCCGGGCTTCGTGGATATTCACAACCATGCCGACCATGGCATCCTGGCTTTCCCGGGCGCGGAGAACTACGTCATGCAGGGAGTGACGACATCCGTTGTCGGGAACTGCGGGCTATCGATGGCTCCCGTGGACCCTGGGCGGGTAAGCCTGGCCCGTCGGTACCTCGATCCATTCCTTCGCAAAGAGGTGGATTACGGCTGGGAGTGGAAAACGGGCGCGGAGTATTTCCGGAAAGTTTCGGGGAAGGGTATCGCCCTGAACATCGCGCCCCTTGTCGGGCACGGGACGATCCGTATCGCCGTGAAGGGGTTCGACGAGGGGATACCCACCGAAGATGAGATGGAACGCATGAAGGGATTGCTCGCCCAAAGCCTGGATGAGGGGGCTTTCGGTCTTTCCAGCGGCCTGATCTACCCTCCGGGCAGCTATGCTTCCAGCCGGGAGATCGAGGAACTCGCCGGGGTCCTGGAAGAGTACGGTGCTTTCTACGCGACCCACATGCGCAACGAAGGGGAGAGGCTCCTTGAATCCCTCGAGGAAACCATAGCCGTAGGCGAGCGGAAATCGATCCGGGTCCAGGTTTCCCACCTCAAGGCCGTAGGCAGCTCGAACTGGGGCAAAGTCGAAGAAGCGCTTCGTCTTATGGAGGCTGCCCGTGAAAGAGGGGTGGACGTGAACTGCGATGTCTACCCTTACCAGGCGGGAATGACGACCCTAACGGCCCTTCTTCCCCCAAGGGCACTTGAGGGAGGAGTGGAGCGCATGCTTGACCGCCTTTCCAACCCGGCTGAAAGGCGGACGATCGAGGAAGAAATGGAAAGCGGGATCCCGGGCTGGGAAAACTGGTCGGCGTCTCTCGGGTGGGGAAATATCGTGATCAGCGAGTGCGATGCCCGTAAGGACCTGGAAGGGCTGTCCCTGGAAGCGATATCGAGGAGCGAGTCGGTCGGCCCGACGGAAGCCCTTTTCAACCTGCTGCTCGAGACCGGGGGGAATGCGACCATGCTCCTGTTTGGAATAGGCGAGGAAGACCTGAGGGCGGCGCTGAAAAGCCCCCTTTCCTGTATCGCGTCGGATTCCTGGGTCATCGCCCCTTCCGGCGGGGGGAAACCCCATCCCAGGGGTTACGGGACTTTCCCGCGTTTCCTGAGGCAGGCTGTCCGGGAGAGGGACGAACTTTCCTGGGAGGAGGCCCTGCGGAAGATTACCTCCATGCCGGCCGAAATCGCCGGAATCGAAAACAGGGGAAAGCTGAAGGAAGGATTCTGGGCAGACATGGTGGTTTTTGACCCGGATAGGATAGGAGACCGCGCGACCTTCCAGGATCCTCACCAATTCCCGGAGGGTATCCGGCATGTCATGGTGAACGGGGAATGGGTCGTGAAAGATGGCGAACCCACTGGGCATAGGCCTGGCAAGGTTCTAAGGAGGGGGCGCTAGTGGGGTTCAGAAAAGCGATATGCTAAACTGTCACCATGGGGGGGTGATTCCCATGGCGATGAAAAAAAGGCTTGGCGGCTTTGCGGCGGTCGTCCTGCTGGCGGTTCTTTTCCCCTCGGGATTACAGGGATTTGCGGTTCTTGCGGCACCGGTGCCGCCCATCATCAGGAAGGTCCCTGATTTAAAACCGGTTTCTCCGGAGAAACCGCTCATTCCGGGGAAGATCGACCTGAAACCACTACCCGCGGCCCGTCTGCAGATAAAGCCCGAAACGGTGGGCGCGTTGAAGGCAAATCCGGCAGGTGCCTGGAATCCGCCATATTCCCGTTCAGGGACCGTTTTTGTGCTCGTCAGTGAGAAAATCAGCTACCTGGACCAGGTGATGCCTGAAATCCGGAGGTACGCAGAGGATGTGGCCTTTGATGGCTACAAGGTCTTTCTTTACAGGGTGTCCTTTGAGGGGAGCATCGACCCGTTTTTCAGCCATGTCCGGGACTTGAAGTCCTTCATCCGGGGCAAGTGGCTGGGTGTCCTGGAGGAGGCCGAAAGAGGAGGTCTTTCCAGGGAGGCCTTCGAAATGGGGACGGGAGTCGTCCTGATTGGGACCTTTCCTGCCCCTCTGGTCCACAAGAGGATGGCGACGACAAGGGAGGATCCGGATGTTCCCGGGAAGTGGATCCGGACCGTTTATGAGGGCGTGACGCCCTGCGACCTTTTCCTGACCGATATGGACGGATCGTGGAATATTCTGGACCCAAACGGGATACCCCTTGTCACGACCATCGACTCGCCTTCTGTCCCGCAAGATTCGGAATGCGTTCCCGGGGACGAGATCGATGATTACTGGCAACCCCAGCCCGAGTGGGGGAAGTCGGGGGCAAGGCCCGAGATCTGGATCGGGAGGATCGATCCCCGACCGGTCGTTTTTTCCGGAAACGATGTCAGAGACAGCCTGAAACGCTATTTCGAGGGCAATCACAACTACCGGGCGGGTTTAAAGGTGGCAGGGCAAGACAAGGTCAAGGAGCTCACCTTCGAAAATCGTCTCCTTTACTATGACGACGACATGGAAGAACATGCCTCGGCGGCGGCTTCAATGATCGAGTTGCCCTGGTCTTCCGCGGGCAGCACCAAAATTGTCAGTTCTCCGGCCAAGACCCGGAAAGCCGATTTCCTGGACACGCTGAAGGATGGAAATTTCCTGTGGGTCGAGGCCTTTATGCACTCATCACCGGCCCTGCACGAATTTGCCTACCCGGAGGGCACGGAGAAAAAGATCGAGACCCTCCCAAGGACCGAACTCTTCCAGGGCTTCAATGGGAGGCCTCTTCGGGCCCTGTTCTATTATCACCACGGATGCTCGGTCTGCAGGTACACGGAATTGGACAACCTCGGAGAATCCTATCTTTTCAACAAACTTGCGGTGCCTTCCGAACTCAATCCTCTCGCGGTGCTGGGAAACACTTCCGTCGGTCCTCATGACACCGCGTTCCTTTACGCGGGGCTCATGTACGGGCTGAACCTGGGGCAGGCCCAGATGCTGTCACAGAGGGCATACGCGCGAAGCTCGAATTGGGCGACCACTTTCCCCGCGTACCCGGGGAGAATCGATCCCAAGCGTTATTACAACCAAACCCTCCTGGGAGACCCGACCTTGCGCCCAAGGCCGTTTTCTCCCACCCTGAAGCCGGCCCCCCCGGACCTTCCCAGGATTTACGACCTGGTGAAGAGCAGGTATGGGAGCCTCTTCCGGGTGAACCTGGCTCGCCTGAAGGCGTTGGGACTCTCCGCGTCTTCTGCAGCCACAAGGAAAGCGGCCCAGCTTGTTCCGGCAAAACCTTTTCCTGTTGACAGGCAGGGAGCGATCATCGACCCAGGGTGGGGCGCAATGGGCATTCCAGCGCTCCAGAGAAAGCTCAGGCTTGAATAGAGCGTTCCTGGAAATCGAGAGGGCAACACCCTGTTGTATAATGATAACCATCATCAAGAAGTGCTTTAGATTGGGAAAGGGGTGATCGCATGCCGGACGAACAGGTTAAGTGTTCTGTCCCTGCACCAACGGTGGGCGCCACGGAGGAAGTGTCCGCCCAGCCTGAAGAGGTGAAGAAGGAGGTCAGGAAAATGGGTGTAACGGTCGCGATGAAGGCTCCGGATTTTACCGCACCTGCCTACTACAAGGGCAAATTCACTACGGTGAAGCTTTCCGACCACATTGGCAAATGGGTCGTCCTCTGTTTCTACCCGGGTGATTTTACCTTTGTCTGAGCAACTGAGGTGTCGGCGGTCGCCGACCGTTTCCAGGAATTCCAGGACCTCGGAGTGGACGTAATTTCAATGAGCGTGGACAGCCAGTTTGTCCACAAGGTTTGGAACGACGTGGAACTCTCAAAGATGGTAGAAGGCGGAGTGCCTTTCCCGATGGGTTCAGACGGGGGAGGGGCGATAGGCAAGGCTTACGGGGTTTACAGCGAAGCAGCGGGCGTGGATTTTCGCGGGCGTTTCATCATCGATCCCGACGGGGTGATCCAGGGGATGGAAATCCTGACTCCCCCGGTGGGAAGGAATGTGGACGAAACGATCCGCCAGATAAAGGCCTTCCAGCATGTTCGCGAGACCCAGGGAAAGGAAGTCACCCCTTCGGGATGGACACCCGGCGGAAAGGTCCTGCACCCCGGGGAGGGGCTTGTCGGCAATGTCTGGAAAGAGTGGAATCCCAAGGACGTTTACGCTAAAAAAGCTTAGTGAAATCATAAAAGGTCCATCCCGTGCAAAAGAAATGGCCTCTCCTGCCGGAGAGGCCATTTCTTTTAAATGAATACACAGCGCGTTGATATAATGAAGGGCAGGAAGCCGAAAAAGATCCTTTATCCATGCCGGAAAGGGGAGAAACCGTCATGTCGTTTCTTAAGGCCTATCTCTTGACGCTGCTGCCCTTTGTTGTGCTTGACGCGTTCTGGCTGGGTCTCGTGGCGCCGAAGTTCTACAAGTCCCAGATCGGGTTCATCATGGCAAAGAATCCCAACTGGACAGCGGCGGTCCTTTTCTACCTCCTGTATATTGCCGGACTGGTGGTCTTCGTCACGGGGAGGGGGGAGCCCCCTTCCAGGGCAGCCCTTCAGGGTGCCCTGTTCGGCCTTGTCTGCTATGCGACCTACGATTTGACGAACCTCGCAACGCTTGAAGGATGGCCTGTCCTCGTGACGATCGTGGACCTTGCCTGGGGGACTTTCGTCACCTCGGCAACGGCCTTCTGCGCTGCATGGCTGGGAAGGTTCCTGTGAGTTATTCTTTCCGGTAGCGGGCAGAGGGGCCTGTCCGCATGCAGGACAGGAGATCGTTGGAAGTGTAGGTCAGATGGTTGAAGAGGGCCTCGACCGCCCCCTCGAGGTTCCTGGATTCCACCGCGGCGAGGATTTCCCGGTGTTGTTTCTCGGAGTCGCCTCGCATCGAGACAAGGTGGATCCTGATGTAGCGGTCTGTTTTTTGCCTCAGTCTCGCAAGCGTATCGAGAGTCAACGGCCTGTCCGCGGGTTCATAGAACAGGTTGTGGAATAGCTGGTTCAGGTCTCTCCAGCGAATGCAGTCCTTCTCGAGTTCCATTTCGTCCAGGATCGAAGCGGCGTCTTCGAGTATCCTCCTCGTGATCATCGGGAAAGCGATGCGCATGAGGCTGGTTTCGAGCGCCGCGATCATTTCGTAATGTTCCCTGGCTTCCTCCAGCGACAGTGTGGTGACAACGGCGCCACGGTACCCCCGAAAACTGACCAGGCCTTCGGTTTCCAGGAGGCGAAGAGCTTCCCTCAGCGGAATCGGGCTGACGTTCAGGTGCTGGGCGAGAGCGGCCTGGGGGAGGGGTTTCCCTTCCTCGAGAATTCCCCTGTATATCGCTTCCCGCAGGACATTGGCTATGTAATAGGGAGCGCTTGAGTCCCCCTTTATCCTGGAAGCGAGTTCTTCCAGCTCAACGTGGTTATACAAGCCCTTTCCCCCCCTGCTGACGATTTTCCCCGCAATAATATATTCCGGCCAGAGCAAAATATAGGAAAGCAGCCAAAAATATACCACTTTGACAGGTGCATTCGCACAACTTCATACTAAAGCAAGCCCGGAAGATCCCATAGTTCCTTCAAGTATATCTTCGCACGGGAAGCCGGGCCTGTCACTGAAAGGAGATGGCGAGCCGGATGAAAAGGATCCTCATCACGGGTGCGAACGGCCAGATCGGGGTGGAGTTGACTCCTTACCTCAGGAAAATCTACGGGGGCGAGAATGTCCTGGCAACGGATTGCAGGCAGGCAAGCGGAACCGTCGCGGAGGGCGGGCCGTTCGATATCCTCGATGTCCGGGACGGCAAGGCTTTTGCACGGATCATGTCTTCCTTCAGGCCCGATACCCTGATACACCTGGCCGGGATCCTCTCGGCCACGGGAGAGGCCAACCCGCAACTGGCCTGGGAGGTCAACGCGAACGGGACATTCGTGGCCCTGGAGTGCGCGCGGGAGCAGGGGGCATCCGTTTTCTTCCCCAGTTCCATAGCGGCCTTCGGACCGAACACGCCTCACAAGGAGACACCCCAGGACACCCTCCAGCGCCCGACCACGATCTACGGGGTCGCAAAGGTCACGGGAGAACTGCTTTGCGACTACTACCACCAAAAATACGGACTGGACACGAGGGGGGTGCGTTTCCCGGGCCTGATTTCCTACGAAGCCCTACCGGGCGGTGGAACGACGGACTACGCGGTTCACATCTACTACGATGCCGTCTCGAAAGGGGCCTATACGAGCTACATTGCCGAGGGAACCTTCATGGACATGATGTACATGCCTGATGCCCTCGATTCAGTCGTCAGGCTCATGGAGGCAGACCCCGGGAAGCTCCTTCACCGAAACGCCTTCAATATCTCCGCGATGAGTTTTGAACCCGGCCAGATTGCCGAAGAAATTAGGAAGCACATCCCGGGCTTTGCCATGTCCTACGAGGTGGATCCAGTGAGGCAGGGGATCGCGGAGTCGTGGCCGGATTCCCTCGACTGCTCGGCGGCCAGGGACGAATGGGGGTTCTCGCCGAAGTACGATCTTTCCCTCATGACCGCGGACATGCTCCAGAGAGTGAAGGAAAAACTGGGATAAGCCCAGGTGCAGAAAGGGGCCTCTCCATGACGGAGAGGCCCCTTTGATTTTGTTCACGCCGTTATGGGAGAATTGGGCGGGGGTGAAGATCCTATGAGTTTCCTTGGGTTCATTTTTATCGGGCTTATCGCAGGATGGCTGGCCGGGCACCTGGTCAAGGGCGGCGGATTCGGTTTCGTAGGGAATATAGCGGTCGGCGTCCTTGGCGCCTTGATCGGGGGGTTCCTGGCCAGGAACCTGGGCTTTTCGGTCGCTCCGGGATTCTGGGGAAATCTCCTGAGTGCCACCCTTGGTGCCGTTGTTTTGCTGGTCCTGTTGCGTTTGCTCAAGAAATAGGGAGACTCCCCCTATTTGTCCTCTTCTTCAGAAAGATCCCTGTAATTCCAGAGAATAATCGTTTCCCCGTTCGCAAGCCGGAAGACGTTCCCTTCGATCGAGACAGGGACCGTCGAACCGTTTTTCCTGGTCCGAAGGACGGCTTCGGTGAAAACCTTTTCCCACATCCGGATCCGATCGACCTGGTTGTCCGAGTTTGCCAACATTTCCGGGGTCGTGGCGACCAGGTGATCCAGGCGCTTGCCTACGGCTTCGGCCGTAGTGTGGCCAAAAAGTTCCGTAAAGGCACGGTTGATCTTGAGGATGACCTGGTCCGTGTCGCACAGGGCGATCGCGTCCTGGGAGTCTTTCAAGAGGGTCTCGAAGATCCTGGAGTAATCATCAAGCGTATCAGGCATCCAAGAATTGCCTCCCTTTCCTGGGCGTAGGGGTTCTTTCTATGGGTATTTTACCCTGCAAAGGCTTAAATTTGTTCCTTTCTCGTCTATACTGTTTCCAAAGTACGCCATGCCGCTCCCCAAAATCGAAGGGTGTGATCTTGATGGACAAGGTGATTTTCGTCGGGATGGGAGCCGTTGGAATGACCTTCGCTTCCCAGTTCCTGGATTCGGGCTGCCCGGTCGGTTTCCTTTGCGACGAGAGCAGGAAGGAAAAGGCACGGGCAAGGAAATTCACCGTCAATGGGAGGCCTTACGCTTTCCAGGTGTTGACACTGTCCGAGGTTCGAGGAGCACCGGCTTTCTTGTTCGTGGCCGTGAAGGAATACCAGCTGGAGTCCGCCCTTGATCTCATCCAGGAGGTAGCTGGTCCGGAAACGGTGGTGCTGTCGCTCCTGAACGGGATAGACAGCGAAGAGATCATAGCCGGGCGGCTGGGGGAGAAAAGCGTCCTTCCCGCGTTCGTTTCAAGGATGGATTCGACCAGGGAAGCGGACGGGGTGGTCTATTCGAGCCCGGGACAGATCGTGTTTGGAGAAAGGAACGGAAGCCTCACCGCGCGGGTGGAGAGGGTGCGAACACTCCTTTCGAAAGCCGGGATCCTTCATGAAGCGAGCGACCAGATCATGAGGAAAATGTGGTGGAAGTTCATGGTTAACGTGGGGATCAACCAGGCGGGCGCCATATTGAAAGCTCCCTATGGCCACTTCCAGGGTTTTTCTCCCTGCCGCGAGGTTGCCTTTGCGGCCATGAGGGAGGTTATCGCCCTGGCCCCGTTTTCCGGCATCGAACTCTCGGAAAAGGATATCGAGGCGAGTGTCCAGATGCTGAAGCACTTCAACCCGGAAGGGAAGAACTCCATGCTGCAAGACCTGGAATCGGGTAGGAAAACCGAAGTCGAGATCTTCGCCGGGAAGGTGTGCAGGCTGGGCGAAAAGGCCGGCGTGCCGACTCCTGTCAACCGATTGTTCTATAACATGCTGAAGACCATTGAATGGCAGAAGGAAGGCGCCCGGAAGGGATGAGGGCAAGCCTGTATTGTGTCTACCTTCTCCGGTGCAGCGACGGTTCGATTTACTGCGGGATCGCGACCGACCTGGGCCGGCGCGTTACACAGCACAACGAGGGTAAAGGGGCCCGCTACACCGCGGCCCACGGGCCCGTGAGCGTGGAGTACGCGACGGCCTCCCGTTTTTCCCGTGCGGAGGCGCAGGCCGTGGAACTGAAGGTCAAGAGGCTGAGAAGGGCCGCGAAACGCGGCTTCCTGGAAAAGCTTGAAGCGGAGAGGAGTATTCCTGTTTCCTGAGAGGGTTCAGTCCAGGATTTCCTTTACGCGGCCGACGATGCCGCTTTCCAGGCGGACCTTTATCCCGTGGGGGTGAGTCGCGCTTTTCGTCAGGATGTCCAGGACAATTCCTTCCGTAAGTCGACCTGTACCCTGGTCCTGTTTTTGGACCACCCTGACCCTCTTTCCCCTTGTTACCTGGTTCCTGAAATTCCCATCCAAGAAAGCTCCCTCCCGTTTAGAGGCCTTCTGATGAGTATAAGGCAAGGCCGGCCTCATTTTTCGAAATCCCGGTTCCCGGCCCGAAGCCCGGTTTGCTTTCACAGGGCGCGCGAATCGATTAGAATAGTTTCATGAACAATCTCTTTTCGTCCTATCATTGCCATCCTTATTGCTTCATCCTCCTCGCGTCAGGGGCCCTAGCCACGGGATTGTTCGGTGCGGTCCGAAGGCGGCGAATGGGTGGGGGTGGCCTCTACCTCCTGCTCATGCTGTGGGCAGTTGCCCATTGGTCGTTTGCGGCAGCTTTCGAAAACGCGGCGACGACGGTCTCGATGAAACTGTTCTGGTCACAGGTCGCGATCCCGGCGGCCGTCAGCTGTCCGGTCCTTTTTTTCCTTTTCGCGGCCCGGTACGCTTCGTTAAGCGGGTTTCCCCCCAGGAACTGGCTCCCCCTGCTCTTTGCCATTCCCTCGATTACCTTCTTCCTTGCGGTCACCCATGTGCGTTTTCATGGCCTTTGGTCCGAGATCGCCCTTGCGGAGGGAACAACGAGGGCCATTTACTCCCACGGTCCATGGTTTTTGGTTCACCTGACCTATTCCTACGTTTTGCTCATCGTGGGGACGATACTGCTCGTGAAGAGGGCCCTCAAGATTTCCCCGCGCTTCCTCCCGCAGGTTTCAATGCTGGTAGCGGGGTCGTTGGCCCCCCTGGCCGCGAATGCGCTCTATGTTTTCAATTTTGGAGGAGTGCCCGGATTTGACGGCACACCGGTGGCCTACCTTTTTTCTGGCCTGATGATGGCAATCGGGATCTACAGGTTCGGGATACTGGACCTTGTTCCCATTGCCAGGAGCCTTCTCGTTGAAACGATGCCCGATGGTGTCCTCGTGCTCGACCCTAGAGGCGTGATCGCCGACCTGAATCCAGCGATGCTTGCCATCCTTGGCAAGAAACGCGAGGAAGTGCTCGGGGCACTGGCGGAAGATGCCCTCAGGGACTGGAGCGGCGCCTTCCAGCTTTTCGACGGTGACGAGGATTGCCTGATGGAAGTGGTCCGTGCCCTGCCCGACGGTTCGGAATCGACATTCGACGTGCAGGTCTCGACCCTTAGGGACAGGCGCTCCAGGAACATGAGGAAGTTCATGGGGAAACTGCTCGTTTTCAGGGACGTTAGCGTTCGAAGGCGAGTGGAGGAGCGGTTGAGGGAAGCCGCCTTCGTTGATTCCCTTACGGGGCTTGCGAACATGAGGGCAGCCTATCCTCTCCTGGAAGAGGCGGTCAGGAGAAGGAAACAGGACGGCATGGTCTTTTCCCTTGCCCTGCTGGACCTCGACCATTTCAAGAAGATCAACGACACCTTGGGACACCAGGCTGGAGACGAGGTCCTCGAACGCTTCGCTTCGCTGGTCAGAAGGAACGAGACACCGGGGCAGCTGTCCGCAAGGTACGGCGGGGACGAGTTCGTCATCATATTTTCCGATTACTGCAAGAGGGAGGCCGAAATCCTCCTCATGGGCCTCATGGAAGAGGTCGGGCACATGATCCGGATCGACATGAACGGTGAAATTCCCCTGGCCTTCAGCGCGGGGCTTGTCGATTCCGAAGACTTCGCCCTTCCGGCGGACCTTTCGGTGAGAAGCCTGTTGGAACTTGCGGACACTCGCCTATACCAGGCCAAGGCGGGAGGCAGGAACAGCCTTTGCGCCTAAGACGAATTGGGCTACGTGGAGAGTTGTGATAAAACTTTCTGGAAGGCTTCGGGACAAGCCGGTTTTTTGGGCGTCCCATTCCGATGGCAGGAGTGGATGAAAGACATGGAAGAAATGACGCTGAAAAGCGGAAACTTCATCGAGCAAATCATCAGGCAGGATATCGATTCGGGAAAAGTTGACAAGGTCATCACCCGCTTCCCTCCGGAGCCGAACGGCTATCTCCATATCGGCCACGCGAAGTCGATCTGCCTGAACTTCGGGATGGCCGAGAGGTTCGGAGGGGATTGCAACCTCCGTTTCGACGACACGAACCCCACCAAGGAGGAAATCGAGTACGTCGAATCGATCAAGGAGGACGTGAAGTGGCTCGGCTTCAAGTGGGCAAACCTGCGTTACGCCTCGGACTACTTTGACCAGTTTTACCTCTGGGCCCTGGAACTGATCGAGGCGGGCAAGGCCTATGTGGACCAACAGTCCCCCGAAGAGATCCGGAAGACCCGCGGGACGTTGACCGAACCCGGTGTCGAGTCCCCCTGGCGCAACCGCCCGGTCAGCGAGAACATGGAGCTTTTCGAGAAGATGAAAAACGGGGATTTCAAGGAAGGGGAGTGTGTCCTCAGGGCCAAGATAGACATGGGGCACCCCAACGTCAACATGCGGGACCCGGTCATGTACAGGATCCTCAAGGAAAGCCACCACAACACCGGTGACAAGTGGTGCATCTACCCGATGTACGACTTTGCCCACGGATACGAGGACGCGATCGAAGGCGTCACCCACTCGATCTGCACGCTGGAGTTCCAGGATCACAGGCCCCTGTACGATTGGTTCATCGACAACGTGTCCGTACCGCACAAGCCTCGCCAGTACGAGTTCGCACGGCTAAACCTGACCTATACGGTAATGAGCAAGAGGAAACTGCTTGAACTGGTCGCGACCAAATGCGTCACGGGTTGGGACGATCCAAGGATGCCCACCATTTCGGGCCTTCGCCGCCGAGGCTACACGCCATCCTCCATCAGGAGGTTCTGTGAGGAAATTGGCGTCGCGAAGACCAACAGCATGGTCGACATCGAATTCCTGCAGTTCTGCATCAGGGAGGAGCTGAACAAGTCCGCGGACCGCGTCATGGCGGTCCTGAGGCCTCTCAAGGTCGTCATAGAAAATTATCCCGAGGCGCAGGTCGAGGAGCTGGAAGCGATTGACAACCCCGAATCCGGGACGCCGACCACGAGGAAGATCCCCTTCTCAAGGGAAATCTTCATCGAGCGGGATGACTTCATGGAAGAACCGCCGAAAGGGTATTTCCGGCTTTCCCCGGGCAAGGAAGTCCGCCTCAAGCATGCCTATTTCATCACCTGTGTCTCGGTCGTGCGCGGCCCCGATGGAGAAATCGCCGAACTACGCTGTCGGTACGATCCCACGACACGGGGAGGGGATGCGCCCGACGGCAGGAAGGTGAAGGGGACCCTTCACTGGGTGTCCGCTCCGCATGCCGTCCAGGCTGAAGTCCGGCTCTACGATCATCTCTTCACGCTGAAGAACATGGACGAGATGGAGGAGGGCAAGGATTACAGGGATTACCTGAACCCGGATTCGGTTGAGGTCCTCTCGGGGTGCAGGCTTGAGCCCAGGCTGGCAGAGGCTGGGGAAGGTGGTCGTTTCCAGTTCCTCAGGCACGGCTATTTCAGCGTCGATCCGGCCAGCCGCCCGGGGAAGCCCGTCTTCAACCGGATCGTTTCTCTCAAGGACAGCTGGGCCAAGTTCCAGCAAAAAGCCTGAAACTCTTCGCCAGTTGGTAGCATGATCGGAGGGCGGGTGAAAATCCGCCCTCCGTCCCATTGACAGGAACCCCCAGCCGTGTTACTAAAGCTAAGAAAAGTAACACGATATAGGGGAGGCGACGTTCATGCATATGGCAGACGCACTCATTTCACCAGCCGTAGGGGGAACCCTCTGGGCAGTCACCGCAGGCTTGACGGTATACTCGGCCAAAAAGCTGAAGGAATCCCCTGACGAATCCCGCGTTCCTCTCATGGGCATCCTTGGAGCCTTCATCTTCGCGGCCCAGATGATCAACTTCAGCATCCCTGCGACAGGATCGAGCGGCCACCTTGGAGGGGGCATGATCCTTGCGATATTGCTGGGTCCCTACGCCGCATTCCTTGTCCTGGCCTCGGTCCTGGTCGTCCAGGCCCTCTTTTTTGCCGACGGCGGCCTTCTCGCCTTAGGGTGCAATGTCTTCAACATGGCTTTTTTCCCTTGTTTCATCGCTTATCCCCTTATCTACAAGAAACTGGTGGGGAACCGTCCCTCGCAAGGAAAGATGCTTTTCGCCGCGACTCTTTCGGCCGTTGTGGGCCTGCAGCTTGGAGCCTTCTCGGTGGTCCTTGAAACGGTAGCCTCCGGAATCTCGGAACTGCCCTTCAAGACTTTCCTTCTCCTGATGCAGCCGATTCACCTTGCGATAGGCCTTGTCGAAGGCCTGGTCACCGCGGCGGTGGTGAGTTTTGTCTGGAATGCCAGGCCGGAAATCCTCCAGCGGGCAGCGGAAAACAGGCCGATGACGGGCCTTTCATTGAAAAAAGTGCTTGTCGGCCTTGCCCTTGCCGCGATCTTGACGGGGGGAGCATTGTCCTGGTTTGCGTCCGGTTATCCGGACGGGCTCGAATGGTCAATGGCAAAAACCTCCGGTGCCGAGGAAATCGCCGCCCCGGAAAGCGGTGTCCACGGGGCACTCGCTTCCCTGCAGGAAAAACTGGCGTTCCTGCCCGATTACGGTTTCAGGAAGACAGGCGGAGAGGAAGAAAACGCGGCGGAGGCCGAGGAGTCTTCCCAATGGCCCGCGGTTGACCCGGGCACCACTGTTTCAGGCCTGGTCGGAGGCGCATTGACCCTTGTTCTCGCCGCGATGGTGGGGATCATCTTGAGAAAGGTCTCTGCAAGCCGCGGCTGATCGACGTTTTCATATGAATGAAAGACTGACTCCCGCAGTCGTTAAGGCAACCTGCCCTGGATCCAGTCCGGCGAACCGGCTGGATCCTCGTGCGTGCTGGGTCGTTACTTTCGCTTTTGTCGTGGCCGTTACGTCTTTCGGGAAGTACGAGGTATCGCGTCTTTCGCCTTTCTTCCTTTACCCTGTGGCGATGGCCGCGTATTACAGGATTTCCCTTCGGGGGCTTCTCGCCAGGGTGATATGGGCAATGCCCTTCGTCCTTCTTGTGGGGCTTTTCAATCCCTTTTTTGACCGTCATGTTTTCCTGGATATCGCGGGGTTCAAGTTAAGCGGGGGGTGGGTTTCCTTCATTTCCATCACCACCCGGTCGTTCCTCGCGGTGACCTCCGCTGCCCTGCTCGTGCTGATCATGCCTTTCGAAAGGCTTTGCATGGGGCTGGAAAAACTCTGGGTCCCCCGGGTCCTCGTCACCCAGTTGCAGATGCTTCACAGGTACCTGTCGCTTCTTCGGGGGGAAGCCCTGCGCATGGTCAGGGCCCATGACCTGAGGATCTCGGGACGAAAACCAAAAATCAGGCTGGCGACCGCGGGATCCATGATCGGACTGCTGCTCCTGCGGGCTCTTTCAAGGGCCGAAAGGGTACATCGTGCAATGCTGGTGAGGGGATTCGACGGGGAAGTGAGAATGATCCAGCCGCTCCGTTTCCGCTTGTCGAGGGACGGCCTTTTCATCCTTTCGTGGTTTTCTTTCTTCATTGTGGCGCGATTCGTCAACCTGCCGCAATGGCTATCGGGTTGGGTGGTGGGAAAGTGAGTCATCATTTCCTGGATGTCGCGGATCTTTGCTTTGAATACCCCGATGGCACGGTAGCCCTGAAAGGGGTGTCCTTCCGGCTGGAGCACGGTGAAGCCGTAGGCCTGGTCGGGGCCAATGGGGCTGGCAAGTCGACGATGCTCCTGGCACTGGCGGGCCTGGTCCTCCCAACGGGAGGGGCGGTAAACGTCGGTGGAACGATCCTGTCGAAGGGGACGCTTGGCGAGATACGCCGCCGGATGGGTTTCGTTTTCCAGGACCCGGAAGACCAGCTTTTCATGCCGACCGTGTTCGATGACGTGGCTTTCGGCCCCTTGAACCAGGGGCTTTCCGTGGGAGAGGTCCCCGCCAGGGTAAGCGAGGCACTGGAGAGTGTCGGTGCCGGGCACTTGTCGGATAGGCCGACCTACAGGCTTTCCGGCGGAGAAAAGCGCGCGGTCGCAATTGCCACGACGCTTTCGATGCTGCCGGACATACTGGTCATGGATGAGCCCAGCACCGGGCTTGATCCAAGGGGAAGGCGCCTCTTGATCGGCCTCCTGAAGAAGTTCAGCCATACCAGGCTTGTTGCGACGCATGACCTTGACCTGGTCCTCGAGGTCTGTCCCAGGACGATCGTCCTCCACGACGGGAAAATCGCTGCGGACGGTCCCACGCTGGAAATGTTCAGGGATAGGTCCCTCCTCGAAAGGTGCCATCTCGAACCCCCGCTCTGCATGCAGGGAGATTGCCTTGAAAGATGCCCTTCCAACCCCTTGCAAGGCAAGTGAGGTTATGCTATATTTCCAACCGCTGCATGTGTTGAAGCGCTTGCGGCGGATGCCTGGGATTCCCCGATAGCTCAATCGGCAGAGCGGGTGGCTGTTAACCACTAGGTTCGAGGTTCAAGTCCTCGTCGGGGAGCCAGAAGAGTCAAGCCCCATCGCCCGATGGGGCTTTTTTCATTTGGAAAGCGGGGGGAAGCGGATGAGGGGAAAAGGGGGACGGCTCCTTGCAATCCTGGTCGTTTTCCTGATCCCGTGTTTCCTTTTCCGGAAAGCGGAGGCACAGTCCTTTACCTACGTACCGCTCGACGATCGCCCCTATTCCCTCGATCGTGTCCTTGAAGCCGCCGAGGCTCTGGGGGTCAGGCTGGCCCTGCCGCCTGATTCCTTTTTCCAGGGAAGGGACGGGATCCCGGATTTCGCGGGCCTTTACGAATGGCTTTCTTCCCATCGGGGGGAAGGGCCGACCCTTGTCGCGGCGGATGCCTTTCTTTTCGGCGGACTCGTATCCTCCCGGACGCATACCCTTGATGAAAGCGAAATCGGCGAGCGTTTCGAGGCTCTCCGCAATGTTTGTTCGGCTTTCCCGAAACCCCCGGCGGCCATTTTCGGGACGCTTCTCCGCCTTCCAAGGCAGAGCCAGGGGACGCTTGACGCGGATTACAACGCCAAATGGGCTCCCCAGCTGTTTCGCCTTGCCCGGCTTCAATCGGCCGCTTCAAGGGGCGCTTTGGCGGGGGATGACCTGGCGGCGGCAGAACGGCTTTTAAGGACGATTCCCGCCCCGGTCCTGCAGGAATGGGCGAACCGAAGGAACCGGAGTCTCAGGGCTGCGAAACGGCTCCTGTCCCTACACGGTTCCCGCGGGATCGATTTTGTCGGTATAGGTCTCGACGACAACGTGTCTCCTCTTTGGCTGGAAGACGAATTCCGGGTGCTTTCGGCAACGATAGGGGATGCGCCCGCGAGCCAGGCCGCCCTCGTGCCCGGAGTCGACCAGATGGGATTTCTCCTTTTCGGGAGGCTTTTCCTCGAAGACAAGCCAAGGCAGAGGGTTTACCCGTTTTTCAGCGTGGTCCCCGATGCCTCCGGCAAACCGCACTATTCGGGGTTTTCACCGGCCGATTCCCTGAGGATACAGGCGGACGTGCTTGGCGTGGAAATTGTCGGAAGCCCGGAAAACGCGGACCTGGTCCTGGCCCTCAACCTGCCCGCCGGAGGCCGGACTCTTGAGGCCTCCTCCCAGGCAAACCGGCAGGTTGCGGGGGCATCGGAGCGGTTCCTGGCCGAGGGAATGGCGAGCTTCATCGAGGGCGGGAAAAGGGTCGCGCTTGCGGATATCGCTTTTGACAACGGTGCCGACAATGGCTTGATGGCGCTTCTCGGGCGGAGGAAACTGCTGGGCCGCCTTGCGGGATACTCGGGGGGCAACACCTCCGATAATGCCATAGGCATGGCGCTTGCCACGGGCGTCCTTTCGGCATGGATGTCCGAAACAGGGAAGCGGTGGATCCTGTTTACGCGGCTCCTTGATGAATGGGGCTACCAGTCGAACGTCCGTCCCGCCCTTGTATCGAAGGGTCCATTTGGGGGACAGGCGGGACCGGAACGGCTTGAAGAGGAAATCCTTGAGAAGCTGGATGCTTTTTCGCGGACGGAGCTACCGGATTTCGCAGCCCCGGGCTTCGAGGTGAGTTATCCCTGGGGAAGGCTTTTCGAGATCAGGCTGACCAAGTCGACAAATGGTGCCTACTGATTCTCGAGGGAAGGGGAACAGGGGCCTAAAAGGCTAAAATTATTTGGGTCTTGCGGCAAATTGTACGCCATGTTATCACTAGGTAAGAATGCCAAGCGCCAAATACAGGACAAAATCGGGAGGCGGAAAAACAGTGAAGAAAAACTGGGCAATAGCGATCGTCATGGCGTTCCTCCTTGCGGCTACCGCGGCATGGGCTTTTGCCCCGGTGCCCGCCAAGGACATCAAGGCCGGCTTCGTCTATGTCGGGCCGGTAGGAGACGGCGGTTGGACCTACATGCATGACAAGGGCCGCCTCGATATGGAAAAGGCGTTTCCCGGGCTGACCTCGAGCATCGTCGAGTCCGTTCCCGAGGGCCCGGATGCCGTCCGGGTCATGGAAACGTTCGTCCGCAACGGGTCGAAGCTTGTCTTCGCGACTTCTTTCGGATACATGGACTTTGTCCAGGAAGTGGCGAAGAAATACCCGGACGTCGTTTTCATGCATTGCTCCGGCTACAAGACAGCCGCAAACGTGGGAACCTATTTCGGCCGGATCTACCAGCCGCGCTATCTCTCCGGGCTGGTCGCCGGCAAGATGACCAAGAGCAACGTGATCGGCTACGTAGCCGCCAACCCGATCCCGGAAGTGATCAGGGGAATCAACGCTTTCACCCTGGGGGTCCGCAAGGTCAACCCCAAGGCCAAGGTGAAGGTTGTCTGGCTGTTCTCATGGTTTGACCCCGGCAAGGAAAAGGAAGCCACGAAAGCCCTTATCGACTCCGGCGCCGACGTGATCGCGATGCACGCGGACTCGGGGGCCGCACCGCAAGCCGCCGAGGAGGCCAAGGTCTGGGTCGTCGGCTACAACAACGACATGAGCAAGTACGCGCCGACGCGCCACCTGACCGCTCCTGTCTGGAACTGGGGCAAGCTTTACAAGTACACGGCCGAGAAGGTCGTCAAGGGGACATGGCAGTCCGAGTCGATCTGGTGGGGGCTGAAGGAAGGCATGGTTGGCCTCGCTCCTTACGGAAAGGCTGTTCCCGAGAGCGTCCGCAAGATGGTTTCGGCCGAACAGGCGAAGATCATATCGGGGAAATGGGATGTCTTCACGGGACCCATCAAGGACCAGGCGGGCAAGGTCAAGGTTGAGGCCGGCAAGCGCATGGCCGACGGAGACATGCTCTCGATGAACTGGTTCGTGCAGGGCGTCGAGGGCACGATTCCGAAGTAACCCGAAGGATTCCGTACTTGCGGGGAGCCCCTTCTCGGGGCTCCCTTTTTGTTGCTCTCGTTGACAATTCGGCCCTTTGAGGCAAACTTGGATGAGCGCAAAGAATTTTCTTCCCGGGAGCGTGGACCCCGATGAATCCTCTAGACGAGAAGCCCCTCGTGGAAATGAGGGGTATCAGCAAGGCTTTTGCCACGGTCAGGGCGAATGCGGGAATAGACTTCGACGTCAGGAGCGGGGAAGTGCATACGCTCCTTGGCGAAAACGGCGCAGGCAAGAGTACCCTGATGAATATCCTGAACGGGCTCTATATCCCTGATTCGGGAACGATCCGCGTCAAGGGGGAGGTTCACCGTTTTTCCTCTCCGCGGGATGCGATTGCCGCGGGGATCGGAATGGTGCACCAGCATTTCATGCTCGTCCCTGTTCTCACCGTGTGGGAAAACATGGTCATGGGGCTTCCAGGGCTGGAAGCGCTCCTGCCCAAGCGGGCCATCGTCGAAAGGATCCGGGACCTGTCGTCACGTTACGGGCTCCAGGTCGAGCCGGAAGCAAGGGTCTGGCAGCTTTCCGTCGGTGAACAGCAGCGTGTCGAAATCCTGAAAATGCTTTACAGGAGGGCGGAAATCCTCGTTCTCGACGAGCCGACGTCCGTGCTGACGCCCCAGGAAGTCCAGCATCTCTTCAACACGATCAGACAAATGACGGCGGAGGGTCACGGGGTCGTTTTCATCTCCCACAAGCTCGACGAAGTGATGGAAATATCCGACCGGGTCACGATCCTGAGGAAGGGGGAAGTGGTCGAGACCCTTTCGGGGCGGAACGTGAGCCGTGAGGAACTGGCAGAGAAAATGGTGGGCAGGAAGGTCGTTTTCGCGGTTGACAAGGCGGTCCTTAACGCCGGGGAGACCGTCCTCGAAGCCGACGGCATTTGTGCCCTGAATGACAGGGGGCTGCCCGCGGTAAGGAACCTCAGCCTCTCGATCCGGGAGGGGGAAATCCTGGGCATAGCGGGGATCGCGGGGAATGGCCAGCGGGAGCTGTGCGAGGCCCTTTGCGGATTGAGGCAGGTCCAGTTCGGGAGCGTTATCCTGAAAGGCATTGACATGACCGGGGCTCACCCGATGAAGTTCATCCAGGCGGGGGTGGGGTACATCCCGGCAGACAGGAAAGGCACGGGACTTGTCGGATCGATGAACCTTCGAGAAAATTTCAACCTGAAAAACTTCTGGAGGAAACCCTACTCCAGGGGCGTTTTCCTGAGCTGGGAAAACGTGGCAGGGGAGACCGGACGCATCGTGGAAAGGTTCGGGGTTTCGACACCGGGCCTGGGTGTTCCCGTCAGGAACCTGTCAGGAGGCAACCAGCAGAGGCTCATGCTTGGACGGGAACTATCGGGGACGCCAAGCCTCATTGTCGCGATGCAGCCTACATGGGGACTGGATGTGGGGGCGACGGAGTTCGTGAGGGAACAGCTGCTGAAGCAAAGGGAAAGGGGTTCGGCGATCCTTCTCGTCTCCGAGGACCTTGAGGAAGTCATGGCGATGAGCGACCGGCTGGCCGTCATTCACAAGGGAGAGATCATGGGGATCGTCGAGGATCCCCGTGAAGTCACGGAGGAGGACCTGGGATTGATGATGGCCGGCGTCCGGATCGAAGAAGCCGTAGGGAGGAGAGGAAACGGATGAGCCTCCCTTTCAGGGTTGAACGTCGCGTTGATTGCCCGGCCTGGCTGAACTGGGCGATACCCGCGGGTGCCGTGGCAACGGCGCTCCTGGCGGGCGCCCTGTTGCTGTTTTCGCTCGGGGTGTCTCCTTTCCAGGCTTATGCGGCGATGTTCAGGGGAGCCCTCGGAGACGCCTGGGGAGTGAGCGAGACCATAGTAAAGGCCATTCCCCTGACACTCGCGGGGCTTGCCGTGGGGCTTTCGTTCACCATGGTCGTCTGGAACATCGGGGCGGAAGGACAGCTTGTCATGGGAGCACTGGCTTCCGTCGCGATTGTCAGGTACGCCTTCGTGGACAGCGCACCGGTCATGTTCCTGCTCATGTTCCTGGGGGCTGCGCTGGCAGGGGGGCTTTGGGCGGGTTTTTCAGGCTATCTCAAGGCCAGGTGGAACGTGAACGAAATCATCACGACCTTGATGATGAACTACATTGCCATCCTCTTGACCGAATATTTCATTTACGGGCCCTGGCGCGATCCCTCCAGCCTGGGTTTCCCCATGACCGCACCTTTCCCTGACGCGGCAAGGCTTCCGGTTTTCGGGGGGACTCGCGTCCATGTGGGGCTTTTCCTGGCCGTCCTGTTCGCCGTCCTTTTCAGGGTGATCTATCGCTGGACACGTTGGGGTTTCGAGCTTCGCGTCATCGGGAACAACCCGAACGCCGCCCGTTACGCGGGCATCGACTACATGAAGAATGTCCTTTTGGCCATGTTCGTATCGGGTGCGGTCGCTGGGATTGCCGGGATGACTGAAGTTGCCGGGCTCCAGGGAAGGATCCAGCCCGGCTTTTCCTCCGGGTACGGCTATACGGCCATCATCGTGGCGTGGCTTGCCAGGCTGAATCCGCTCGGGACAGTTTTTGTCTCGTTCCTCCTTGGGGCTCTCCTTGTGGGCGGGGACACACTGCAGGTTGTCATGAGGCTTCCCCTGGCTTCAGTGCAGGTCCTCCAGGGGCTCATCCTTTTCTGTGTCCTCGGCGGGGAGTTCTTCAGGAATTACCGGATTGTTCCGGCCAGAAGGGAGGAGTAAGGAAATGGAAATCCTGGTCCCGATCCTTTCTGCCGCGATCCGCAGTGGAACGCCGATCCTTTACGCGACATTGGGTGAAATCCTGACGGAAAAGGCGGGGATTCTCAACCTTGGGCTCGAGGGGCTGATGCTGCTGGGTGCTTTTTCCGGGTTTTCCGTGACGATGATGACGGGGAATCCCTGGCTGGGGCTGGTGGCTGCGGTGGCGGCGGGAATGGCCGTTTCTGCCATCCACGCGTTCCTTTGCGTGACCATGGGGGCTAACCAGGTGGTGAGCGGTTTGGCGATCACGATGTTTGGGACCGGGTTGAGCGCCTTGCTGGGTAAAGCCTATGTGGGGGAAACGATCAAAGGCATCGGCCCCCTGCCCGTTCCCCTGCTGTCGAGGATACCGGTCGCGGGCCCGGTCCTGTTCAACCACGATCCTCTGGTATATGCTTCCTATTTCCTGGTTGGGTTCCTCTGCTGGTTCATCGTGTCCACCCGTTGGGGCCTCACCCTGCGAGCCGTGGGAGAAAACCCGCGCGCGGTCGACTCAGCGGGCTTGAGCGTCCCTGGATTGAGGTACGCCTACACGATGGTCGGAGGCGGCCTCGCTGCCCTCGGGGGGGCCTACCTTTCCGTCGTCTACACGCAAATGTGGGTGGAGATGATGACGGCAGGCAGGGGTTGGATCGCAGTCGCCCTGGTCATTTTCGGGATTTGGAACCCCTTGAGGGCCGCGTTCGGATCCTACCTCTTCGGAGGGGTGGGAGCCCTTCAGCTCAGGATACAGGCTGCCGGGACCACGATCCCGGCTCCTTTGCTCCTGATGCTGCCCTATATCCTGACGATCGTCGTGCTTGTGGCGATATCCGTCAAGAAAGGGAAGGGGATACTCCTTGGGGCGCCGGCAGCGCTCGGGCAGCCCTTCCACAGGGAAGAAAGGGACTAGTTCGTCCTGCCGATGATGGGTTGCGAGAACGAGAACTCGGAATCCCAGGGGAAGAGTATCCAGGTATCCTGGCTGACCTCGGTGATGAAGGAGTCCACGAGGGGGCGCCCGTCGGGTTTTGCGTAGACCGTTGCGAAATAGGCTTCGGGAAACATCTGCCGAACCAGTTTCGCGGTGCGCCCTGTGTCGACAAGGTCATCCACGATGAGGCAGCCCTCGGGATTCCCTTCTTGTAGGATGGCTTGTTTCAGGATGGCGGGTTCGCCCTGTGTCCGGAGCGTGTAGCTGGACACGCAGATCGTGTCGACGAAGTGGATGTCGAGCTCGCGGGCGATAATGGCAGCCGGCACCAGCCCTCCGCGGGCGATGGCGAGGATGCGTGTCCATTTTCCCTTTTCGTGGAGCTTCCATGCCAGGGTTTTACAATCCCTGTGCAGCTGGTCCCAGGATATGGGATAGGTTTTTCTGTAACGTTCGGACGAGTCCAAAGAAAAACGCCCCTTTCCCGAAAGCGGTTGCAGCTAGTGTAACAGCCTCGATAAACGGCCGCAAGGAAAAGGATTCCGGCGAAAAATGGAAAGGAATGCCAAGTCCATGGTGTCGATGAATGATTTCCACGAATGGTTCCTGAACTACATTCGGGGTTTCGAGGCCGATAACGGCATGCTCGAGCCCCTTCTGGCGTTGAAAAGGGAACACAGCTACAACGTTTCTCGCGAAGCCGGGTGCCTCGCGGCGGATTTGTCCTTTGGGCCGGAGAAAACCCTCCAGGCGGAAATCCTTGGACTGCTGCACGATGTCGGCCGATTTCCACAGTTCAGGGATTACGGCACCTTCTACGACGCCGCTTCGATCGACCACGGGGAACTTGGGTGGAAAACCGTATTGGAGTCGAGGGTCCTCGAGCCGTTGGACGAAGGCGATCGCCTGGCGATCCTGGACGGGATAAGGTATCACAACAGGAAGGAAATTCCCCGGCAGACCCGGCCTTCCAGCCTGGGCATGGTTCGGCTCATTAGGGACGCGGACAAGCTGGACGTGTTCGAACTGGTCCATAAGCACCTTGAAGAGGGGAGGATAAGGGAACTCCTTCCCCGTATCCCTGAAACGACGGAGGTCAGCGAGAATCTTGTCGAAGCGCTCATACAGACAGGGCGGGCATCATACAGCCAGGTGCGCTCGGTGGGGGATTTTCTCCTGGTCCAGCTTTCGTGGGTCTTCGATATGAACTACCCGCCGTCTTTCAGGAAGGTCCTGGACAGGGGAGTCATCGAAAGAATCGAGAGGCGCCTCCCGCCAGGGTCCACGGCATGCGAGGTCGTTGAAAGAGCCAGGGCCTTTGCCCGTTCTTCCGCCCTGGTCGAGGAGGGAAGGTCCAGATGACTGAGGTGACCAAGGCAAGGTACAACTGGAAAAGCGATTCCCTGGCCAGGAAATGCATGAATTCCTTCAATGGCCTGAAGGCGGCTTTCTTCATGGAAACCGCCATTGCCAGGGAAAGCGCCTGCGCTTTCCTCCTTACCGCTTTGGCCGTGTATGCGGGGAAAGGGGATTTCTGGCTGGCATTCAGGGTTTTCCTGTTAAGCCTGGTCCCGATGGTGATCGAACTGATCAACACGTCACTGGAATTATTGATCGACAGTCACGTGGGAACCGAATTCAACGAAGACGTGAAACGGACGAAGGATATGCTTTCAGCATCCGTCCTGTTGGCCCTGGTCATCAGCTACGGGGCGGCCGCCGCCCTGATCTTGCCCAATTTGCGGTAAAAATCTGCCGGCATCATTTATGGAGGAATGGATCATGCGCTTGGTAAGGTTCGAAAAGGAAGGGAAAATCCGATTTGGCGTCCTGGAAGAGAGAGGAATCATGCCCCTGGAAGGGGAGTTGTGGGATCCGAAGCCTGCCCGTGGAGAGCCCGTTCCGCTGGATCAAGTCCGGCTTCTTGCGCCGATTGAGCCGAAAACCATCTTCTGCGTAGGGAGGAACTATACCGAGCATGCGAAGGAACTCGGGCATGATCTTCCGGAGGAACCGCTGATCTTCCTCAAGGCGGTGGGATCTCTCCTCGAACCGGGCGGGACGATAAGAATCCCTTCGTGGGCAGGAAGGATCGATTACGAAGGGGAGTTGGCGGTGGTCATCGGGAAGACCTGCAGGAACATACCGGAGGAAGAGGTTCCCGGTGCCATCTTCGGCCTGACCTGCCTGAACGACGTGACGGCCAGGGATCTCCAGAACAGGGACGGACAATGGACCCGGGCCAAGGGTTTCGACACCTTCTGCCCGCTGGGGCCCTGGATCGTCAGGTCTTCGGAAACCAGGGGCAGGGCAATCCAGACCCGTTTGAACGGGAAGGTTGTCCAGTCGGCAAACACCGATATGATGATTTTCCCTGTTTCCCGCCTGGTTTCCCATATCAGCCGCTTTGCGACCCTTCACGCGGGAGACGTCGTTGCCACGGGGACGCCGGCCGGCGTGGGTCCCATGCTGCCGGGAGACGAGGTGGAAGTGGAAATAGAGGGGATCGGGATCCTTAAAAACCCGAGCGTGGGCGATCCCGAATAAGGGGGAATTTTCCCGTGCCAAGAGACCGGAGAACCAGGCTTCGCGGTGGGAGCGAAGCGAGACCCAAGGGGCAGCAGCAAAAAAAGCCGAGGCTTAGCCTCATTGCCTACGACGGGGAAACTTTCCGGCAGGCCGTTTCCTGCGGTTTGGAGGACTGCCTGGCGGGAAGGGAAGACACGGCAATCCGGTGGATTAACGTTGACGGCTTGTTCGACCATGGGGTCCTTGAGTCCCTGATGGGGAACATGGGCATACATCCGCTGGTCCTGGAGGATGTCATGGCCCTCGAGCAACGGCCGAAACTTGAGGATTACGGGGATTACCTTTTCATGGTCCTGAACATGCTCAGCGTGGAAGGAAAAACGGGCAGGATCCTGTCGGAACAGGTCAGCATCATACTTGGGGACCGTTTCGTCCTGTCCATCCAGGAAATCCCGGGAGATGTTTTCGATCCCGTGCGGGAGCGCCTGAGGTCGGGGAAGGGCCGTCTTCGGAAAATGGGTGCTGACGCCCTTGCCTATAGCCTGCTGGACGCTGTGGTGGACGGTTACTTTTCGGTCCTGGAGAAAATCGGTGACCGGGTGGAAGCAATGGAGGACGACCTCGTGGCACACCCGACGAGAGAAACGCTTCGGGCGCTTCACGACCTGAAGCGGGAACTGATTTTCCTTCGGCGGTGCATCTGGCCTCTCCGCGAGGTGATAGGCAACCTCGAAAGGCGGGACTCCCCGCTCGTTGGAGAAACCCTGGCTCCCTATCTCAGGGACCTTTACGATCATACCGCCCAGGTCCTGGAAACAGTGGAAACCTTGAGAGAGACCCTTTCCGGCTTCCTTGACATTTACCTTTCAAGCCTGAGCAACCGCATGAACGAGATCATGAAGGTGCTGACCGTCATCTCCACCCTCTTCATTCCCTTGACGTTCATCGCGGGAATTTACGGCATGAATTTCCGTTTCATGCCGGAGTTGGCCTGGCGGTGGGGATACCCCATGGTCTGGGGCGTAATGGCCGCAGTGGCCGCATTGATGCTCCGTTATTTCCGGCGCAAGGGCTGGTTTTAGCTTCAGGGACGAAGCCCCAGCACCCCGGGACGTCCGATTGAGTAGTAAGTGAACCCGTGGAGACGCATCTCCTGGGGATCGTACTGGTTTCTCCCGTCGAAGATCACGGGGGATTTCATCAGCTGGGCCAGCCGGTCCAGGTCGGGCTGCTTGTAAAGGTCCCATTCGGTGACGAGGACGAGGGCATCCGCTCCCCGGGCCGCTTCCAGGTGGTTTTCTGTGAATTCGAGGTTCGGGTGAGCCTCGATCGCTTTCCTCGCCTCGGGTATGGCGACGGGGTCATGGGCCCTGACGAGGGCTCCTGCCCTGAGAAGGTCTTCGATGAGCACGATCGAGGAGGCTTCACGGGTGTCCGAAGTGTTGGGCTTGAATGACAGGCCCCAGACCGCTATCGTTTTCCCCGCAGTGCTTTCGTAGTGCCTCGCGATTTTCTTGAACAGGATGTGCTTCTGGACCTGGTTCACCTTTTCCCCTGCCTCGAGGATCCTGGGATTGCAGCCGAGGCTCGCGGCGGTCTGTATGAGCGCCCTCACGTCCTTTGGGAAGCAGGACCCCCCGTAACCGCATCCGGGTGAAATGAAGGAGTATCCGATGCGGGAATCCGACCCGATCCCCAAGCGGACCTTCTCGACATCCGCACCCACGCTTTCGCAAACCAAGGCGATCTCGTTCATGAAGGAGATCTTTGTCGCAAGAAGCGCGTTTGCGGTGTACTTGGTCATCTCGGAGGAAGGGATGTCCATGAAAAGGAGCTTTTCCTCGTCAAGGAAAGAGTAAAGCCTGGCAAGGATATTCCTGGCCTCCTCGTTTTCCGTCCCGATGACGACCCGGTCCGGGTTCATGAAATCGAGCACTGCGGACCCTTCCCGGAGAAATTCCGGGTTGTTCGCCACTCCGAAGGGGATGTCGATCCCCCTTGCCGAAAGTTCTTGCTGGACGATGGACTTGACCTTGAAAGTCGTTCCGACGGGAACGGTGGACTTGGTAACGATCAGCTTGGGGGAGTCCATGCACCGCCCGATGGCGCGAGCGACCTCCCAGACCGTCGAAAGGTCGGCGGCGCCTGTGGCGCCGTCGGTCGGGGTTCCCACGGTTATGAAGACGACGTTCGTGCCGTTGACGGCCATGGGAAGTTCGGTCGTGAAGGAGAGGCGCCCCGAAGTAAGGTTCGGGGCGAGCACGTCGGAAAGGCCCGGCTCGAAAAAGGGGACCTGCCCGGCGTTAAGCATGTCCACCTTGTCGGTATCCACATCCACGCAAACGACCTCGTTACCGAAATTCGCCAGGCAGCTGCCCGTTACGAGGCCGACATAGCCTGTCCCGATCACGGAGAGTTTCATCCCAGTATCCCCTTTCCCTGCAAGGCCACCTTGCCGGCCCGTCCCTGGATTTCACCCGGCTCGAGAAAGCAGGCCGGGACGTTTTCACGGTCAAGGGATTTTGCCATTTCACCGAGCGTGGCAAACCGGATTCCCCGGGCCAGGCACCCCCTCAGGAATCTTTCGAACAGCCCGATTTGCCCGATCCCCTCCATTTCAGCGTGAAAGGTATGGACATTGAGCCCTTCCCGAAGCCCGTTGAAGAGGACTTCGTTGGCCTCTTCCGGCGACTGGCCGTCAAGCCCCAGTATCTCGTCCAGCGTCGGAAGGGTGGACGGAATTTGCAGGGTTTCGAACCGCCTTCCCCCCCAGACGGGGAAAAACGGGGATGTTCCCCTGCAGTCACTGCAGTAATCAAGGCCAAGAGCTTCCTGGGTGGAGAGGCTTTCCCCCGTAATCTTCCAGGCCGGGGCGGCGCAGGAACGGGCCGGAAACCCGGCGATCCTTTCAAAAAGCCCGAAGGCTTTCCCCAGCACGTCCTGGATGGCACGGGAGTCCATCCCGTCGAGTTCGTCCTGCCACTGGACATGGTCCCAGGCATGGACCGCGCATTCGTGCCCGCCATCGACGGCAGCCCTCAGGACCGAAGGGTCCGATTCGACGATCATCGGGGCGGGAAGGAGGGTCCCATACATCATTGTTTTCAGGCCGTAGGTGCTGACCGCTTTTGTCCGGCGCATCTTCGACAGGAAACCCTTGCGGAAGATCCTTCTTATCGCCTTGCCGCTGTTGTCGGGTCCCATCGAGAAAAACATCGTCGCACGGAGGCCCAGGCGGTCAAGCAGGCGCAGGAGGGCGGGGACGCCTTCCCTGTAGCCTCTCAGCGTGTCGACGTCCAGTTTCAGGCCAAGGGTCACGTTCATGACGGGTTTTCAGTACAGAACATCGAGGAAATCGTCTTGCGGATGGTTTCCTCGAGGGAAAAACGCGGTTCCCAGCCGAGGAGGCGCCTTGCCTTCTCGATCGAGGGTACCCGGTACACCACGTCCTCGTAGCCTTCTCCATAGTAGGTCGAGCTGGGCGTGTCGAGGATGGTCGCTTTCAGGGCTTTTTCTCGGAACGAAGGGAAGGTGGAAAGGACACGCACGAGAGTTTCCGCGAGTTCCCGGACCGAGTGGTTGTTCCTGGGGTTCCCGATGTTGAAGATCTGGCTGTCCGCAACATTGCCCTCGTTCCTGAGGATGGCCATGAGGGCCCCTATCCCGTCGTCGATGTCCGTGAAGCATCGCTTTTGCTCCCCGCCGCCCACCAACTGTATCGGGAGATCATTCAGGACATTGTAGATAAACTGGGTCAGGACCCGGGATTTACCCTCGGAAGCGAGTGAATAGTCGTCAAGCCTTGGTCCCAGCCAGTTAAAGGGCCTGAACAGGGTATAACGCAGCCCCCGCTGCATGCCGTAGGCGGCGATGACACGGTCAAGCATCTGCTTGCTGCAGCTATAGATCCAGCGGGTCTTGCAGATGGGGCCGAGGACGAGGTTGCTCTCGTCTTCCTTGAATTCCGCGTCCCGCGACATCCCGTAGACCTCGGAGGTCGAAGGAAAAACAAGCCGCTTCCGGTATTTTACGCAGTGCCTGACGATCTTGAGGTTTTCCTCGAAATCGAGTTCGAAGATGAAAAGCGGATCCTCAACGTACGTCTTCGGCTGGGCAACCGCCACGAGCGGAAGGACGAGGTCGCATTCGGCGACCTGGCTCTCGATCCAGTCGCAATCTTTTCTCATGTCGTTCTGCCTGAGGGAGAACCGGGGGTCGGAGAGGCAAGCTCCCAGGTTCGTCGCCTTCATGTCGTGACCCCGGATTTCCCAGTCCGTCGTGGAAAGAATGCGTTCGGCCAGGTGCGAGCCGATGAAACCGTTGACTCCCAGGATCAATATTTTCACTGGTGAATGCCTCCCAACTTATTGCCGGGCCGGAGCGCTTTTTTTGCGAAATCGGTCCCTTCCATTTCCTCTTGCCCTTCCAGCTGGCAACGGTCGATCCGTAACAATCCCCTGCCTGTTGCCGCCAGGAGGGGTTCAAGCTGCTGGACTTGACCAGGAGGCGCTTCACCGTTTGCCTCGATCGGCCAGGCTTTCCAGATGAAAAGCTTTTTCCCGTCGAAGCGCGTGAAGGCTCCGGGGAAAGGATGCGTGACGGAGCGCACGAGGTTGTAAATGTCGACAGCGGGGGTTTCCCAGTCGATCAGGCCGTCGGAGGGCCTCCTCCGGCCGAACTTCGTCGCGCGGCTTTCGTCCTGCGGTTTGCGTGGAGCCCGTCCCGCGCGGAGCAAAGGCCAGCTTCGCGCCATGACTTTCCTGGCGGCGTCCCGGATCTTCCAGAAAACGTCCTGCGAGGTGTCGGTGAAATCGATGGGGACCGCTTCCTGGTCCACGATGTCTCCGGCGTCGGCTTTGGCAGTCATCACGTGGAGGGTTACGCCCGTTTCGGTTTCCCCCTTCAGGACGGCCCAGTTTACGCAGGCGCGCCCACGGTACCGGGGCAAGAGCGAGCCGTGCATGTTGAAGGCCCCCATCGGGGGGATGGAGAGGATCTCAGGGACAATCATGTTCCGGAAATAGAAGGAAAAGAGGATGTCCGGCTTCAGATCCCTGATCCGGTCGATCTCCTCCCTGGAGTTGATATCCTCCGGGGTAAAGACCGGGATGCCTGCCTCTGTTGCGGTCCTGGCGACGGACCTGAACCAGATCTCCTCGAACTGGTCGTCCGCGTGGCTGTAGACCCCGACGACATTCGCCCCCTGCGAGAGAAGTTCTTCGAGGCAAACGACCCCGACCTCGCTGTAGGCTGCCAGAAGGACCCTCGGTTCACTCGCCACGTTCCCACACCTTCCGGATCACGAATCTCGGCCTTTCCCGGACTTCCTGGTAAATCCGCCCGATGTATTCTCCCACAAGCCCCACGGAGAAGAGCGTGATGCCCATAAGCAGGAAACTAAGGGCCATCAGCGTGAACACGCCTTCCACTTCCGGACCGACGATGAGTCGCCTGAGGAGCAGGAATGCGCTGAAGAAAAAGCTCAGGACCGAAACGATCATGCCGAGCATGGTCACGGCCTGGAGGGGAATGAGCGAGAAACCCGTCATGAGGTCGAAATTCAGCCGGATCAAACGGTAAAGGCCGTACTTGGACTGTCCCTGTTCCCGTTCGGAATGGGAGATCGGG
>DAIMJI010000005.1:0-54402 GCA_036722335.1 Synergistales bacterium
CCTGGCGAAGGCTGTCGCGGGCATGCGCGAACAGTTCAGCAAATTCGCCCTCTAGTGCGTCCAGGGAAAGGAGGGAAATCGATTGTCCTACCGAGTTGTGCATTACATCAACCAGTTCTTCGCCGGGATAGGCGGAGAGGAGAAGGCTGATTACGAACCGGAGGCACGGGAGGGCGTAGTCGGTCCCGGACTGGCTCTAAACGCTGCAATGAAAGGCCGGGCGGAAATAGTCGGGACGGTCATCTGTGGAGACAGTTTCTTTGCGGAGAACATAGACAAGGCTTCGGCTAAAATCCTGGAAATGATCAGGAAGTTCGCCCCGGATGCCGTGATTGCGGGTCCTGCTTTCAATGCCGGACGTTATGGCACGGCGAGCGGTGCCGTTCTCGAATTGGTCTCCAAGGAACTGGGGATTCCCGTGGTTGGGGGCATGTACCCGGAAAATCCCGGAGTCGAGCTCTACAGGAAGAGCGCCTACATTGCCAAGACCTCTGACAGCGCCCGGGGCATGGGACCTGCCGTGCAGGCGATGGCAAGCCTTTTGCTGAAGCAGCTTGACAAGGAAGAAATCGGGTCCCCCGAAACGGAAGGCTATATCGAGCGGGGGCTCAGGAAAAACGTTTTCCTCGACAAAGTCGGTGGGGAACGCGCAGCGGAAATGCTCGCGAAAAAACTTAGGGGGGAACCGTTCAAGACGGAGTATCCGATGCCTGTCTTTGACCGTGTCGCCCCGAACCCCCCCATCCTTGAAATGAAGAACGCCGTTATTGCCCTGGTCACCTCCGGCGGGATCGTCCCCAAGGGAAACCCCGACCATATAGAGGCCTCCAGCGCCACCCATTACGGCGAGTATTCCCTGGCAGGCGTCATGACCGCGGATGCCGACAACTACGAGACGGCCCATGGCGGCTATGACCCGACCTACGCGAACAAGGATCCGAACCGCGTCCTCCCCGTCGACGTAATGCGCCAGCTTGAGAAAGAAGGCGTCTTCAAGAAGCTTCATGAGAAGTATTACGCAACGGTGGGCAACGGGACCTCTGTCGGCAACACGAAAAGGTTCGGCGAGGAAATCGTCGGGAAACTGAAGAAGGATGGGGTCGACGCCGTCATCGTCACCTCCACCTGAGGCACTTGCACGCGTTGCGGAGCAACGCTCGTCAAGGAAATAGAAAGAGGCGGTATTCCTGTGGTCCATGTCTGCACGATCGTCCCGATATCGCTGACGGTCGGGGCTAACAGGATCGTGCCTGCGGTGGCGATTCCTCATCCGCTGGGGGATCCTTCCCGGACCCATGAAGAGGAAGTCCAGATCCGTCGGAAGCTTGTCCTCAAGGCTCTTAAGGCGCTCGGGACCGAAGTCCAGGAACAGAAAGTCTTCAACGACTGAAAAAGAATCGTGGGCCCAGCGGGCATTACCCGCTGGGCCTTTCTTCAAGGAGGATTCTAAATAAATGAAAGTTGCCGTAAAAGGAGCTTCCTACTGTTTGAACCACACCCCCGAAACCGCGCTGCATTACGGGAATACGCCTTTCGTGGAAAGGAAGACGCGTGGGGCTTCGGACTTCCTGCAGGCCCTTCCTTCACACCTGCAAAGCTACGAAAAGGCGGCGAGCTACGCACCCAACCTTGCCTACATCGGTGCGATCGGTCTCGAGGATTTGGAGAATCACCAGACCCCCTGGACGGAAAACCTTTTACCGGCCCCGGCACGTTTCGGACGTTTCGGGGAGATCATGCCGGAGGATGAGTTCCTCGGCCTGATGGACATCAGTGATGTGTTCGACATCGTATGGCTGGAAGAAGGTTTTTCCGCGTCGGTCGCGGAAAAGCTGCGTGCCAACCCGGTCATCAGGGAATCGATGCTGGCTCGCCTTGAAAAGGGGCATACGCTGGAAGAAATCGAGCGGGAGGTGGAGGAAAAAGACGCGCTCCCGCTTTATTTCGGAGGATGCGTGGTCGGTTGTTCGAGGAAGGGGCACGAAGTGGACGAGTGCCTTGAAGCATACGTCCTCCTTGAAAACGTGGCCTGCAAAGCCGGAGGTGTCCTGGCCCTGCTTCACCTTTTCCGCAACTCGGGCCTTAAGCCCGAGGAAGTGGATTTTGTCATCGAGTGTTCCGAAGAAGCTGCCGGTGACATGAACCAAAGGGGTGGGGGAAACTTCGCCAAGGCGGTAGCCGAAATTGCCGGATGCGTGAACGCCAGCGGCTGCGACATCAGGGGATTCTGCGCCGGCCCGGTCAACGCCGTGATTGCGGCGGCCAGCCAGGTTGCCGCAGGAGCACGCAAGAATTGCGTCGTGCTCGCCGGTGGGGCGATACCGAAACTTTTCATGAACAGCCGTGATCATGTCAAGAAAGGCTTGCCGGCACTCGAGGATTGCCTGGGAAATTTCGCCCTTTTCCTTGCGCCCGATGACGGAACAGCACCGGTCATCAGGCTCGATGCTCTCGGGAAACACACGGTGGGCGCAGGATCCTCGCCCCAGGCGATCACGAGTGCACTCGTCTGGGATCCGCTGCAAAAACTGGGCCTTGGGTTCAACGATGTGGACAAGTACGCGGCGGAACTCCAGAACCCGGAAATCACGTTACCTGCAGGCGCGGGAGATGTTCCTGCCGCCAATTTCAAGATGATCGCCGCCCTTGCCGTCATGAAGGGACAGCTGGAAAAAAACCGGATTCCCGAGTTCGTCAAGGAGAAGGGGATTCCCGGTTTTGTCCACACGCAGGGTCACATTCCCTCGGGAGTGCCCTTTGTCGGGCACGCCTGCGAATGGCTGAAATCGGGAAAGATCCGGAGAGCCCTTGTTATCGGAAAGGGCAGCCTTTTCCTGGCAAGGATGACGAATCTGTCTGACGGGGCTTCCTTCTTCATCGAGCAGCCCGTTGAGGAAAAACACGCCCAGGCCGTATCCAGGGAAGATATCAAACGCCTCCTCCTGGAAGCCTTGTCAGAGGTTGCAGCGTCCCTTCAGGCGGAATAGGAGGGATCGGGTTGACGAACCTCAACAAGACGATCGGAGAACTCCTCGCCGAAATCGTCGAGACGGCCAAGTCCGGAGGCCCAAGGAAGAGGATAGGGCTGATGGCACGGGGCAGCGAACTGGGTCCCGAAGAAATGGCCTGTGGGGCGAGGATGGCTCAACAGGCCGCTGCCGGGCTTCATGTAGTGATGATAGGGCCGAAGCTGGCCGGCTTCGACGACCTTGAATGGATTGAGACCGAAGAGACGGACTGCGAAGCCCGGATCGGTGAAGCGATGGAAAAGGCCCTTAAAGACAAAAGGATCGACGGGGCCGTCGCGCTTCACTATCCTTTCCCGATGGGTGTCACGACGATAGGGCGCGTGATGACCCCGGGTCGGGGAAAGGACATGCTTGTGGCTTCGTCCACAGGGTCAAGCGCGTCCCAGAGGACAGAGGCGATGCTCAAGAACGCCATTCTCGGGATCGCCGTGGCGAAGGCCCTTGGCAAGGCCGAACCGAAGGTCGGCATCCTGAACGTCGAAGGAGCCCAGACGGTCCTCAGGGCCTTGTCCCAGCTTAAGGAATCCGGGTATGAGGTGGCGTACGGGGAAAGCGTGCGAAAGGACGGGGGGACGATCCTCCGCGGGAACGACCTGCTTGCCGGTGCGGTTGACATTTGTGTCACCGATACCTTGACCGGCAACGTCCTCATGAAGCTTTTCTCATCCTTCACCACTGGCGGGAGTTACGAATCACTTGGGTGGGGCTACGGTCCCTCGGTGGGAGAAGGATGGCCCCACGTGATTTCGATCATCTCCAGGGCCTCGGGAGCACCCGTAATCGCTAATGCGCTTGTGTTCACCGCGAACGTTACGGCAGCGGGGCTTCCCGAAATCGTGCAGGCCGAACTGAAGATGGCAAGGGAAGCCGGGCTCGAAGCTTTGCTCACGGGGATGAAGCAAAAACCCGGCCCGGCTGCCGAAGAGATCCAGCCTCCCGGGGCGGAGCCGACGGACGAAGAGATACACGGGGTCGATGTCCTGAACATAGAGGATGCCGTCAGGGTTCTCTGGAAAGAGGGCATTTACGCCGAATCAGCGATGGGGTGCACAGGCCCCGTGGTCAAAATAGCCTCCTCAAACCTACAGAACGCTGAAAGCTTCCTGAAGAAGGCCGGATATCTTTGAGACCCAATGGGCGCCTGAATGGATGAAAATGATTTTCTCATTCAGGCGCCCATGTTATAATAATGCAAATATTAAATATACGGTATTCTCGAGGAGGGGGGTGGAAAGCCTGCTACCAGGGCGCAACTAAAGGTCGAGTTCGTCTTGGCGCAACGCCTGACAGGTCAAAATCGTAACTAAGGAGGAGGATTTGAGGTCATGGAAGGAATCATGAAGATCAACGGCGTAATCAATGGTATCGTATGGGGTCCCTGGATGCTGACACTGCTTGTGGGAACCGGTGTTTATCTTACCCTGATCCTTGGTCTCCCGCAGGTACGCTACTTTGTTCTCATGTTCAAGGAAGTCTTCGGCAACCTGGGCAAGAAAAAGGAAGGGGAGGGCTCGATTTCGTCTTTCGCCGCCCTTTCTACCGCCCTTGCTTCAACGATCGGCACGGGTAACATCGCCGGCGTCGCGACCGCCCTGCACCTCGGCGGCCCCGGCGCTCTCTTCTGGATGCTCGTTTCGGCCGTCTTCGGAATGACGACGAAGATGTGCGAGGTCGCGCTTGCCGTTCATTTCCGCGAGAAGGATTCAAGCGGGAACTGGCGCGGCGGCACCATGTACATGCTCGAGAAGGGAACCGGCCAGAAATGGCTGGCGTGGCTGTTCGCCCTTTTCGCCTTCCTCGCTTCCTTCGGAATCGGCTGTGCCATCCAGGCGAACTCCACGGCTGAAGGCTTCAACCTCGGCTTCGGCATCCCCCACATGTACACGGGTATTGCGGTCGCAGTGTTGACCGGTCTGGTCATTGTCGGTGGTCTGAAGAGGATTTCCGACGTCACCACGTACCTCGTTCCCTTCATGGCCATTTTCTACATCGTCGGCGGGATCATCGTCGTTGCGACTCACGCCAGCGCAATACCGTTGGCAATCGGAAACGCGGTCAAGTACGCCTTCTCCGATCCGATGGCCCTGCCAGGGGCGATTGCGGGCTGGTCTGTAAAGATCGCCCTGACGAAGGGGATCGCGCGCGGCGTCTTTTCCAACGAGGCCGGCCTTGGCTCTGCCCCGATGGTCCATGCGACGGCCGTTGTCGATCATCCCATGCGGCAGGGCATGTACGGCCTCTTCGAGGTGTTCGCGGATACGATCGTCATCTGTTCACTGACCGCCCTGGCGATCCTGACGAGCGGGGTCCTCACCGGGCAGCCCGAACTGACGGGTGCAAAGCTTTCCCTCTCCGCCTTCCAGACCGTGCTCGGCGGAACGGGAACCATGATCCTGTCGGTTGGCCTGGCGCTCTTTGCCTTCTCGACGATCCTGGGCTGGTACTGGTACAGTGAAACGGCCGGAGTCTACGTATTCGGCATGAAGTCCATTCCCGTCATCAAGATCCTGTGGATCGCCTTCGTCATCCTTGGGGCCTCGGGCGAATCCCTCCTGGGCGCCGGCGCCGGCTTCCTGACGAACCTTTGGGACCTTGCCGACACCCTCAACGGACTCATGGCGATACCGAACCTCGTTGCGCTGCTCGTCCTTTCCGGGACTCTCCGCAAACTCGTCAAGGACTTCGACGAGAAGCGCCGCAACGGCATGCTGAAGATCTAGCAAAAGAGCAGCAAAGGGCCGCACCGGCCCTGGCGGGGCAGGGTAAAACCCTGCCCCGCTTTCCTCATGAGGAGGCGAAAGGTTGTGCAATTCCGCCCGACACGGATGGAAGTTTCCATCGAAAACCTGAAATCGAATTTTTCTGCAGTGAAAGGATGGGTTGGGCCGGGTGTCCAACCGATCGCGGTTGTCAAGGCAAATGGGTATGGCACAGGGATGCTGCAGGCGGCTGCCGCCTTCCGCGAAGCCGGAGCCCAGCGTTTTGCCGTGGCCATACCGGAAGAAGCGATCGAACTCCGTGAAAACGGCTTCAACGAGCCAGTCCTGGTACTGGGTGCTTCGGCCCCCTGTGCCGCTTACGAAATGGTCCGGATGGACATTACGAGCGCCTGTACCGACCTGACGTTTGCGCGGGCGATGAGCGAAGCTGCGCTAAAACAGGGTAAACCTGCCAGGATACACCTAAAGATAGACACGGGAATGGGAAGAATCGGCTTTTTGCCCGAATCGCTCCCATCGGCGCTAAACGACATCCTTTCGATGCCCGGCCTTGAGGTTGAAGGTGTTTTCACCCACTTCGCGACGGCCGATGAACTCAACCTCGACTATACGCGGTGGCAATACCGGCGTTTCGGCGACGTCCTGGATCTTTTGAGGGCCAAAAACGTCGGTGTTCGCCTCCGGCACGTCTGTAACAGCGCCGCGACGCTTTCGTTACCGGAAATGCACCTGGACGCGGTCAGGCCCGGGGTTATCCTTTACGGAATGTGGCCCTCCGCGGTTGTTCGGAAAAGCGTGGAATTGAAACCGGTTTTTGAGGTCAAGACAGCCATCGCCTGCCTGAGGACATTGCCGGCCGGAAGCGGGGTCAGTTACGGTCTTAGGTACATGACTCGGGGAGAAGAGCGGATCGCCGCACTACCCCTTGGGTATAACGACGGCTGGACGAGACTGCTCAACTTCAAGGCCGAAGTCCTTGTCAGGGGCCAAAGGGCACCCGTCGTGGGGAGCATCTGCATGGACCAGTGCATGGTCAACGTGAACCACATAACGGATGCGCAGGTAGGTGATGAAGTCGTCCTGATCGGTTCACAGGGGCAGGAAACGATTTCTGTGGATGAAGTTGCAGCAAGGCTTGGAACGATCAACTACGAAATCCCGGGAATGTTTTCCCGTAGGGTACCAAGGGTTTACCTGTAGGAAAAGATGGAAGCCAACATATAAAAAGGAGTGTGTGGGATATGAAGTTTTCGGATCGGATAACGGGGATGCAGGCTTCTCCCATCAGGAAACTTGTTCCTTACGCGAACGAAGCAAAGGCAAAGGGAAAGAAGGTTTACCACCTGAACATAGGCCAACCGGATATTGCCACACCTGCTGGTTTCTTCGAGGCCGTCAGGGATTTCCGGGAAGACGTCCTGGCTTATTCGACCTCTTCGGGAAGCAACGAGTTGATTGATGCGATCCGTGATTATTACAAGGGCTACGGGATAGACTATGAGCGCGAGCATATCATCATCACCAACGGAGGCAGCGAAGCCCTGCTCTTTGCCATGATCGCCCTTTGCGATCCAGGAGATGAAATCCTAGTACCGGAGCCTTTCTACACGAACTATAACGGTTTCGGGCAGGCCGTTAACGTGGCGATCAAGCCCATAACGACACGAGCGGAGTGCGGATTCCATCTTCCCGCTGTCGAGGAAATCGAAAAGGTCATCACACCGAAGACGCGTGCGATCCTGATGTCGAACCCCGGCAACCCGACGGGGGTCGTTTACACGGATGCCGAGATCAAGATGCTGGCAGGACTCGCGAAAAAGCATGACCTCTTTATCATCTCGGACGAGGTTTACAGGGAATTTGTTTACGATGGCCTCCAGTACACAAGTTTCGGCACGATCACGGAGATCGAGGACAGGGTCATCCTGATCGACTCAGTCTCAAAGCGTTTTAGTGCCTGCGGAGCCCGAATCGGGTGCATTTCCTCGAAGAATACCGAACTAATGGGGCAGGTCATGAAACTTGCCCAGGGCCGGCTGTGTGTTCCTACCCTCGAACAGGTAGGGGCGGCAGAGCTTTACAAGACCCCGATGTCCTACCTTCGGGAGGTAAATGAGGAGTACACGCTGCGGAGGAACATCCTTTACAAGGCACTAAAGGAAATGCCGGGTGTCGTATGCGAAGAGCCGAAAGGCGCATTTTACGTTGTCGTCAAGTTGCCCGTCGACAACGCCGAAAAATTCGTCATCTGGATGCTGAAGGATTTCGATGTCGATGGCGAAACGGTCATGATGGCCCCCGCCGAGGGCTTCTATGCGACGCCGGGACTCGGCCGTGACGAGGCCAGGCTAGCCTATGTCCTCAAGGAAAAGGATCTTGCCCGTGCCATGGAAATCATGAAAGCCGGGCTTGAGGCTTACCCGGGTCGGGTCGAGGCCGTATCCGTTTCCGCCTAAGCCAGGATAGAAACGGGCAGGCTGGCTCCCCGACTCCGCGATGCGGTGGCGGGGAGCCTTTTGATTTCGGAGGGAAGGCTGGGTGAGACCGTTATGCTGAAGATTCGTGAGGCTCACGCAAGTGATGCAGAGATGGGGATTGCTCGTGTCGACCCGAAGGATATGGAATCCTACGGGTTTCATGATGGCGATGTCGTGCTTGTGGAAGGAGTTCGTCCTTGTCCCGTAAGAATCTTCCCTTGCGAAGTCGATGACCGCGGGCAGGGAATCATCCTCGTTGACCGGTCGACGCGCGAGAACCTCGAAGTCGGCATCGACTCGAAAGTCGACCTGATCAAGGCGATCTGGCTGCCGGGAGTTTCCCTGACGCTGGAACAAGTGGCAGGGGAACCCATCAGGGAAAGCGCCGGCGGGCATGCTCTCCTGGTTTCATTTCTTCAGGACCGCCCCGTGATGAAGGGAATGTATTTCAGGGCGACGGTTCTCGGTAACAAGCCCTGCGAGTTCGTTGTAAGGCAGACATCACCGGGGGGAGTCGTGGTTGTCGTGGCCGAGACTCGCGTGAACCTGGGGAAAAAAGTTGGGGAAAGGGATGCAGCGGGAAGCCAGAATCGTATCTCCTACGAGGATATCGGGGGATTGGGGCCGCAAATCAAAAGAATAAGGGAAATGGTGGAAATTCCGCTGAGGTTTCCGGAAATCTTCAGGAGACTCGGGATCGAGCCGCCAAAGGGGGTTTTGCTGTACGGTCCCCCCGGTTCCGGGAAAACTGCCCTGGCAAGGGCTGTCGCGAACGAGACGGAGGCTTTCTTCACGTTCATTTCCGGTCCCGAGATAATAGGTAAATACTATGGTGAAAGCGAGGCTCGCCTACGGAGTGTGTTCGAAGAAGCAAGCAAAAACGCCCCGGCCATCCTTTTTATCGACGAGATCGACGCGATTGCCCCAAAACGTGAAGAAATGGGAGGGGAGAAACAGGTCGAAAGGAGAGTCGTCGCGCAACTGCTGTCCCTGATGGATGGATTGGAATCAAGGGGCAAAGTGATCGTCATGGCTGCCACGAATATCCCCAATGCCATAGACCCCGCCCTTAGAAGGCCGGGACGTTTTGACCGCGAGATCTCCGTACCGATTCCGAACAGGCAGGGCCGCCTCGAGATTCTCCATATCCACACTCGCGGGATGCCTTTGACACAGGATGTCGATCTTGAGGGAATAGCCGCAAGGACGCATGGCTTCGTAGGCGCGGACCTGGAGGCTTTGGCCAAGGAAGCCGCGATGAATGCGCTTAGACGCATTATCCCTACGCTCGACTGGAAGGACGAAAGCCTTGACGGGCAGGAGGTTGAAAAACTGGTCGTTGGGCCGGGTGATTTCGAAGAAGCCATGAAAGAAGTCGAGCCGTCCGCGCTAAGGGAAGTGTCCATGGAGGTTCCGGAAGCCGGGTGGTCAGACATAGGGGGTTTCGAGAGGGTTAAGGAAACTCTTAAGGAAGCTGTGGAATGGCCCCTCTGGAACGGGGAGCTATACCGGCAGCTGGATACGAGGCCTCCAAGGGGGATACTGATACACGGCAGGGCAGGGTCCGGAAAGACTCTTCTGGTGAAAGCCCTCGCGAGGGAGAGCGGTCTTAACCTGATCTACATCCAGGGGCCTACGCTGCTATCGCGATACATCGGGGAGGGGGAAAAGGGGATGAGGCAGGCTTTCCGGCTCGCGAGGCAGTCAGCTCCCTCAATCCTTTTCCTCGACGGGATCGATTCGGTTTTCCCGGCAAAATCCGGCATTGAGCCGAACGCTGTGGCTGAAAGGCTGGTTGCGCAGCTCTCCGCTGAAATGAACGGGATCGCGGATATGAGGGGAGTCACGGTTATCGGCACCGCCAATGATCCAGCGAATCTTGATTCCCGCCTTGCGGGGGCCGGTCATTTTGAGATACAGATTGGCCTGGAGGACCCTGACGAAGCGGAAAGGCTAGAAATCCTGCAGGTTCACACGAGGCAGAAGCCGGTTTCGCACGGAGTGGATCTTGGGGAAATAGCAAGGAGGACTTCCGGCCTGAACGGTGCGGAACTCGAAAACCTGTGCAGGATTGCAGCGGAGGAGACATTGAAGGCCCAGTTGAAGGACGGAAAGCGAGAGTCCCTCGTGGAAATAGGCCCGGAGCAATTCGAAACGGCGGTCGGGAAGGTGCGGAAAGAATCTGTATAATGAACCCGAAGCTTAATGTCACCTGGACCTTATCGGAAGGAGCGTCAATCATGAAACTATGGGATCTGGATCTCCGCAATTTCCCGGTCGAGAAACTGTCCAAGGAAGAAACGGACAGGATCCGAGAAATCGCAAGGCAATGCCGGGCCTGGGCGGTAACCATGACGTCAGTGGCGAACAGCGGGCATCCCGCCGGCTCCCTGTCAAGCATGGAAATGTACCTTCTTGCCTACGCCGGAGCGGACATTACCCCTGAAAATTTCCGGACGCTTGACCGGGATTACGTCGTGATTAGCCACGGACATACTTCACCGGGGGCCTATGCCGCTCTTGCGGCCCATGGCTTTTTCGAGCCGGAACAGGTCATGGCCCATTTCCGGCAGGCCGGGAGTCCATTCCAGGGTCATGTCGAAAGGCAAGTCCCTGGGATCGACTGGGGTTCGGGTAACCTTGGTCAGGGGCTTTCCGCCGGTGTGGGCTATGCCATGGCCTGCAGAGCCCGGGGTTCCAACCGCCGCGTGTTTGTCCTCATGAGCGACGGGGAGCAGGTTAAAGGGCAGATTGCGGAAGCCAGAAGGATGGCGGTCAAGGAAAACCTGTCAAACCTGACGGTACTGATCGACTTTAACCATATCCAGATCTCGGGAAGGATCGAGGAAATCATGCCTGCTGACCTTCCTGCCCTCTGGAAGGCCGACGGCTGGACGGTACTCGAATGCAAAGGACAGGATCCCGCTGACCTGTACGACAAAATGGTCCTTGCAGCGAAAAGCCCGACTCCTGCGGTCATCTTCTGCCATAACGTCATGGGAAGCGGAGTGTCCTTCATGGAGGATGTACCGGACTATCATGGCAAGGCCGCAACCGGGGAACATTACGAAAAAGCCATGAAGGAGCTTGGTTTCGGCCCTTCCATGGGAGAGGAAGCGAGAAAGAGACGCACTCAGGAGCTCCCGGTTGCCCTCGAGGATCCCTTCAATGGAATGGTCGATATCGAAACGGGAACGCCGAGGGAATACGGGGCCGATAAAAAGACGGACAACAGGTCCGCCTTCGGCAGTGCACTCGAAGATGTGGGAAAAACCAACTATGAACGGCCAGGCGCCACACCGGTCCTTGTCTTCGATTGCGATCTCGCCGGCTCCGTGAAGACGGATGGTTTTGCGAAAAGTTGCCCGGGATGGTTCAAGGAAATGGGGATACAGGAGCATTCCACTGCTACGGTAGCGGGTGCCGCTTCTTGCGCCGGCGTGGTGAGCCTTTGGGCGGATTTCGGAGTGTTCGGGCTGGACGAGGTGTATAACCAGCAGCGTTTGAACGATATCAACGGCACGAACCTGAAGGTTGCGCTCACTCATGTCGGGCTTGACGTGGGAGAAGACGGCATGACCCACCAATGCATCGATTATGCCGGGCTTCTCAGGAACACCTACGGCTGGAAACTCGTCGTGCCTGCAGACCCGAACCAGACGGACCGTGTCACTCGCTGGGCACTTGGAACCCATGGCAACATCTGCCTTGCAATGGGGAGAAGCAAGCTGCCGGTCATTCCCGACGAAGCGGGCGAGCCCCTTTTCGGGAAAGATTACGAGTTCCGTTATGGGAAGGCGGACCTGGTCAGGGAAGGGAACGACGGCACGATTTTCTGCATGGGGCACATGGCCCATAGGGCGCTCAAAGCCTGGGAAGCCCTCGTCCAACAGGGCGTGAGGCCTCGTCTTCTCCATGTAGCCTGTCCCCTCGAGGTTGACGTGGAAGCGCTCGAAAAAGCCGTTCAAACTGGTGTGATCCTGACTTACGAAGATCACCATTGGCGCACAGGACTGGGAGGAGCTCTTGCCCTTAGCCTCGCGGAAAGGGGAGCCTCCGTCAAGTTCCGTGCGCTGGGTGTCACCCGCTATGGAGATTCGGGAACTTCCGAGGAGGTTTTTTCAAGAATGGGGCTGTCCCCGGAAGTCCTTGCGAAGTCTTTCCTTGACCTGGTCTCGAAATAAACCCATGTCAAGGCTGGAACATGGGGACCTTGTCATGCTTTGGTCTCCGAAAAAAGGTGACAGTTTCCTTTTGAGACTGACCCCCAACGCGAGCCAGGGAACGCATCTCGGTGCCATTCTGCACGACGACCTCGTCGGCATGTCCTACGGGGATTCGGTCCTGTCGAATACCGGGAAGTGCTTTTTCCTTCTCAAGCCTTCGATAGGCGATTACATGCGCCGGATAAGGCGGCAGACGCAAATTGTCTTTCCGAAAGAAGCGGGGTACATCCTCCTTCACCTTTCCGTTTTCCCGGGTGCCAGGATTGTCGAATGCGGTTCGGGTTCGGGCAGCCTGACCTGCCTTTTCGCCAACATGGTTGGGGAGAAGGGGCATGTTTATTCCTACGACAGGCGGCCTGACTTCTCGGCTCTTGCAAAGGCTAATTGCGAACGCTGGGGTGTGGAGGACAGGGTTGATTTCAAGGTCAGGGACATTCAGGAAGGCTTTGATGAAAAGGAAGCCGACGCGGTTTTCCTCGATGTACCGACACCTGAAGGTTATATCGAAAAGGCGAGGAATGCCCTTGCGCCGGGGAAGCAGCTGGGGCTTATCGTTCCAACCACGAACCAGCTGGAAAGGATCATCCCTGCCCTGCAGGCGGAATCCTTCGTGAACATCGAGATACTGGAACTTTTCCTACGGCGATACAAGGCTACGGCAGCAAGGCTAAGGCCCGAAGACACGATGGTCGGGCACACGGGATTTTTGGTTTTCGCCTCGCTCGTCAAGGGCAGGATGGAATGTGAGGATGCCGGAGAAGAGTAAGAGGGTCCTGCTTCACTGCTGCTGCGCCCCTGATTCGACTGTGCCGATCCGCCGCCTGGCTGCGGAAGGGTGGCTTGTATATTGTGGTTTCTACGGTTCGAATATCCAGCCTGAGGAGGAATACCGATGGCGGGAGAAAGAGATGGAAAGGGTTTCAAGGATTGAAGGTGTTGCCCTTAGGGTGCTTTCCTACGAACCCGAAACCTGGTTGTCTGCCACGAGGCTTCTGGCCGCGCAACCGGAAGGGGGCTACCGTTGCGGCCTTTGCTTTGCCCTACAGCTGCAGGCGATGGCGCGGTGTGCCCGTGTTGAGGGGATTGAAACTCTTTGCACAACGCTTACGATAAGCCCCCACAAGGATCCGGGAAGGATCAACCGCATAGGCAGGGCGGTTGCCCAGGCTCACGGCCTTTGCTGGCTGGAAAGGATCTGGAGAAAGGGTGGGGGGTTCCTGGAATCCGTCAGGGCAAGTCGGGAAATGGGAATCAAGCGGCAGGTTTACTGCGGATGCCGGTACAGTTTCAAGGGAGATGAAAAGGAATGAAGGAAGGCGAATGTGCGCCCCTGGGCAAGCTGCCCCCGGAAATCCTCCAAAGCAAGATCCTGCGATACGCAGGGACCGAGAGGGCTGAAGTGCGGATCGGGCCGCGCATAGGAGAGGATGCGGCGGTCATTGAGTGGCCTGCGGGAAAATTCCTTGTCGTTTCTTCAGACCCTATCGTTGGTGCCAAGAGCGGCGCAGGACGCCTTTTGGTATTCGTTAATTCAAACGATATCTTTTCGAAGGGTGGAGAACCCGCCTACCTGGTCGTGACCCTGATTCTGCCTGCTTGCGATGGAGGGCACGAGAACGCGTCGCGGATCATGGCCGAGGTGGATGAGGCCTGCAGGGAAACGGGGATAGCGATTGTCGGGGGACATACCGAATTCACGGACCGATACGATGTTCCCGTCATCGTGGGGACAATATTCGGCATGGCACAGAGGGTATTGAGCGCCGAGGACGTGCGCCCTGGCGATGCCCTTGTCATGACGAAGCATTCCGGCCTCGAAGGGATGACGATACTGGCCCAGGACAGGCCCGACCTTCTGGGGACCTGTCTTTCCGATGAAGAAATGGAAGAGGTCAAGAGTTGGACAAGCGCCTTGTCAGTCGGTCGTGAGGCGCGCCTGCTTTCCCCTTTCGCGCGTTTTATGCACGACCCGACTGAGGGGGGGCTTATGGGCGGCTTGTCGGAGATCGCCAGCCTGATTCCATGGGGGCTGGAGGTTGACACCGATGCCGTACCGCTCCATCCCTACACCCGAAGGGCTGCAGCATCGCTCGGTTTCGATCCCTTGAGGCTTATTTCCTCGGGCGTTCTCCTTGCGGTGATCCCCGAAGTGGAAGTTGCCGATTCCTTGGAAGGACTTGAAAAGATAGGAGTTCCTGGGAAAGTGATCGGTAGAGTCGTGACCGGGAAGGGGAATTGCAGCGAGAGCTTCAAGGAGGAACTTTGGGGGCTCCTGGCAAAATGAAAGACGGGAAAAATGGACCTCCAGGGCATCCCTTTGCAAGGCGTGTCGAATCCCTGCGCGGATCCATGGCAAAAGAAGGAATAGGCGCTTTCGTCCTTTTCTGCCTCGAAGGCCGGAATTGGGAGAATGTTTTCTACCTCACCGGGTTCAGGGGAAGCCATTCTGCCTTTTTGGTCAACCCTGAGCGTGCGGTAATTGTGACAGACGGCCGATACATGAGGCAGGCGGTTTCCCAAACGCGAGTGGAAATCGTGGAGCAAGGGCCGGAAGGACTCCTGAAAACGGTTTCCTCGCTGCTGTCCCAATGGGGGACGAGAAAGGCCGAGTTGGAAAATTCAAGGGTTCCTTACGCCCTTGCCTTGTCCCTTTTTGAATCCGCCAGGATAGAATGGGCAGACGGTTCCTCCAGGATCGAGAATATGAGGCGAGTGAAAGACCAGGTTGAATCTGATCTCATAGCCGAGGCGGGAAGGATCAGCGGGATCGCTCTCGAACAGACACTCCCGTTGATTAGGCCGGGAATCACGGAAAGGGAAATCGCCGCAAGGCTGGAATACGCGGTTCGTATGAACGGCGCTGAAGGAGGCTGGGGAGACCACGAGTTTATAGTGGCTTCAGGACTCCGGTCATCCCTTCCGCATGGGACGCCCACGAATAAGGTTATCGCTGAAGGGGAATGGGTCACGATCGATTACGGCTCACGCCTGGGTGGCTACCTGTGCGATGTGACGCGGAATGTGGCGGTCGGGTCTGTACCGGGAAGTGCCCATAGAATCCATCGACTCCTGGAAGAAGCTCAGGAAGAGGCCTTCAAGTCTGTAAGACCCGGAGCGAAATCGCGCGACATCGACAGGGCAGCCAGGGATGTCATCGAAGGGGCAGGTTTCGGACAGGCTTTCAACCATGGACTCGGACACGGCTTGGGACTTGAACTCCACGAAAAACCTCGTGTATCGCGTTATTCGGACGACATCCTGGAAGCCGGGAATGTCATCACGATCGAACCCGGGATCTACCTGGAAGGTTTCGGAGGGTTCCGTGTCGAAGACGATTGCCTGGTGACGGACGAGGGAGCCATGTGGCTCACGAAAACGGTCCCATCGGGGCTGCTGCAGGCAGGTTAAGCCGCAAAGGTTGCAACTGGCCGAGGCCCTCGGTATAATGCAGGCGTAAGAAGAATTTCACGGGAGGGGATTAGACTTGAAAAAGTTTATCTGCACGGTCTGTGGATACGTTTACGATCCCGCCAACGGAGATCCTGATTCCGGGATTGCACCCGGGACCCCGTTCGAGCAGATTCCTGATGACTGGGTCTGCCCCGTCTGTGGTGTCAGCAAGGATATGTTCGAAGCAGCCGAATGACCCGGTAAATTATGGAAGGAGAGGCCCCGGAGGGGGCCTCTCCTTTATTTTCAGGGGATGACGAAGAGAATGTCTCTCCCGGGTTCCTCGGGCTGGTTGCCGGCGAGGATGAAGAGGCAAAGCCCGAGCAATTCCTCGACCGGGGTGGTCTTGCTTTCCGCAAGGAGAGTTGCTCCTGATTCAAGCCTGGTTGTGACGGCGGATCCGAGATAGGGGTGGGTTTCACAAATGAACCTGAAGCCGTTCACTTCGGAAACGGCATATTCGGCACCCATCCCAAGGGGGCCATCCGATTGTGTTCCGTTCGCCCCTGGAATGTATAGAGGCCCCGCAGCCGGTTCGGAAAGGACTTGCACAAGGACGCTTTCCCCTTCGGGAGAACGGATTTCGAAGGATTTCCAGAAAGCCTGGGGCGTTCCTTTCGGTCCGATAGCCTTTACCGCATGCCCGGTCTCGGTCCAGCCGGCAGGCAGTAAGGCCAGGTCTGGAAGACAGGTGGTCGCGGCAGGCTGTGAAAATGCCGTTTTCGGCAAGAAAAGCAGGCAAATCACGAAGGCAAAGGCCAGGCAATTGATAAAAAAAGGAGAACCTTGCGACGAACGGGCCATCGATTCAACCATCCTTTCCGGTGGAACGGTCAGAAAGAGTCTAACACCTTGACTTGCCCGGGTCACCTGTTGAATCCTTAGGCTGTTGCGGGTGCTATGATAGGCCCTGACGGCCGCGGGGCCGCGAACGATGTGGAAAAGGGGAATACGTTCGGTGCGATATTGCATGAAGGTTTTCGGCTGCCAGATGAACGTGGTGGATGGGGACAGGATGAAGACGGTCCTCATGTCCAAGGGCTGGACGGAAACCACTGAAGAAAAGGCAGAGGTCGTCATTTTCGTGACGTGCAGCATCAGGGAAAAGGCGGAACAGAAGGTCTTTAGCGAGCTTGGCCGTTACAGGAACCGATGGAATAAAACCGGGCTTCCTGCAGTTGCCGTGTTGGGGTGCATGGCGCAGCGTGTCGGGGAGGACCTCCTGGCACGTTTCCCCTGGGTCCGGCTCGTAGCCGGCCCGAGGCACCTTGGGAGAGTGCCGGCAGTGATCGAGTCGATCCTGGAACCTGAAACGCGCTTTGTTCTCCTGGATGAAGACCCGGTGTCGGTTTACGACCTTGAGACCCCGGGGATTGTCCGTTCAAACCGGTGGAGAGGTTTCGTGACCATAGCCCATGGTTGCGACAATTTCTGCACGTACTGCATAGTGCCGTACGTACGGGGCCGCTTCCAGTCAAGACCGCCCGGGGGAATATTGGAAGACGTGAAAGCCCTTGTCAGTGACGGCGCAAGGGACGTGACGTTGCTGGGGCAGAATGTGAACAGCTATGGGACGGATTTCCCCAGCGGTCCGACTTTCCCGGATCTGCTGAAAGAGGTCGCGGCCATTCCCGGGTTGCTTCGGCTTCGCTTCGTGACTTCTCACCCGCGGGATTTTTCAAGGGAAATTGTCGAAGCCATGCAGGAAAATCCCGTGATATGCCCATCGGTGAACCTGCCGATTCAGTCTGGAAGCGATCGGGTCCTGAAGTTAATGAACAGGGGTTACACCGTCGAGCAATACGCGGAAAAGATCGGGTGGATAAGGCAAGCTTTCCCTAAGGCAGGCCTGACGAGTGACCTTATCGTAGGCTTCCCGGGTGAGACCGAAAGGGATTTCCAGGCCTCCCTATCTGTGCTTAGGCGTTTCCGCTACGACCTCGTGCACACGGCCGCATATTCGAAGAGGCCGCCGAGCACGGCCGCTTTGATGGAAGACCAGGTTTCGGAAGAGGAAAAAAACAGGCGACTGAACATCGTAAACGACATCCAGCGGGAAATTGCCTTGTCAATAAACAAGCAGCTGGAAGGTCATGTCCTGGAGGTCATTTTTGACGGCTACGCTCCAAAAGGGGAAGGGCTTATCTCGGGCAGGACAGCTGAAGACAAGGTTGTCCTCGCCCCGGGCACCGGGGACGATTTCGGCAGGATAAGAAATGTCCGGATCGAAAAAGCGGACGCATGGTGCCTTAGGGGAACCATAATGGCAAGGGAATACCCGGGAAAGGAGGCTCTTTCCCTTGGATGAAAGGAAAAAGGGCTTTCTATACCTGGCCGCCGGCCTGTTGTGTTTTGCCGTCGTCTGGGGTTTGGTGAAGGGGTTCTCGGGAAGGTGGCCCTGGGGAACGCCCACTGGCCCGGCAGGTCCCTCCTGGAGCGTCAGGGAGGCAATGAACAGTTCGGGTGATGTTTCCAGCCAAGGGGCGAACCCGCAGGAAGAGGGAAAACCGGCAGGCAAATCTTCAGGGAACTGGGTCATCTACCTGACGGGAGAAGTGGCCAGGCCTGGCATACATGAGATTCCCGCGGATTCCCGGCTTTACGAGGCCGTTCAGGTTGCGGGGGGTTTGACCGGGAACGCGGACAAGGAAGGAATCAACCTCGCCGCGAAATTGGCTGACGGGGTGCATGTCCATATTCCTCGCGCAGGAGAAGGCAAAACTCCTTCGACCGTCGTGGAGGGGAGCCTTGGGGAACAGGCGGGGGAGAGGGTTGGCGAGTCCATGACCGGAGTGAACCTTTCCATTGATGTCAACCGGGCCACTGCCTTGGAGTTGGAGAAATTGCCGGGAATAGGACCCAAGCTTGCCCAGCAGATTGTGGAAGACAGGACTGCCAACGGGCCTTTTTCCACCCCTGAAGACCTTCTGCGTGTAAAGGGCATAGGCCCCGCCAAGCTGGAAAAAATAAAGGAGATGATCATCCTCAGGCCATGAGCCCCCTAGCGGGTGCTCCTTTTTTGCCCGTTTTCGCGGGCTGGTGCTTGGGTATATCCCTTTCGCCCCGATTCACCCCCCTTTTCGGGGCCGTTGTGGGAACACTCTTTTCCTTGACCGTCATCTTCATAGGCACCCGGACATTTCCTCCAGGTTCCCTTGTATTCCTGTTGCTTTCCACGATTCTGGTTGCTTTTCCTGTATACCTGCTGGATTCCCGCCTGCAGGAACCGATGAGGATTAACTTCCGCCTTGAGGGAAAAGGAACCGTCATGGCGGAAAGGGCTTGGGGCGGAAAGCGGGCCCTGATCCTGGCAACCAGGGCGGGCAGGCTTGTCTGTTCCGTGTCTCCCGAAAAGATCCTTTGGGAAGGTTCAACCGTAGAGTTTAAGGGAAGGATGGCCTCGATCGAGGAACTTTTCCCGAAAAGAGGCTCGAGTTTTGATCCCGCCGCTTTCTGGAGATGCCGAGGCGCCAGGGCTGGCTTGAGATTGGATTCAATCGAGGGTGAAAAGGGAAAAAACGGCGGGAAGGTCGCCTGGAGGACACGGCTAAGGAGACGCATTCTGCTCTCCCTGCCCCCACTGTTAAGGGGGCATATCCTTGCGGCGTGGACCGGGGAAAAAGACCCCGAAGTCGCTGAACTGCACGCGAGGTGGGGAACGTCACATTTGCTTGCCGTTTCGGGTTTCCACGTAGGGATCCTTGCGGCCTTCCTTCTGTGGTGTTTGGGTGGGTTTCGGTTTAAACTTCTATGGTGTTCGGTTTTGCTATGGGGCTATGTTTTCATGACAGGGTTTTCAGCTTCCGCCTGCAGGGCGATGTGCATGATCCAGCTCGCTCTATTGGGGCCAACAGTCGCGGGACGCAGGTCATCCGCGCTTAACGCCGTTTGTGTGGCGGGAGGAGTGCTCCTGGCCTACAATCCGTGGCTTTTCTGGGATTTAGGCTGGCGTTTGTCCGTCGTGTCTGCTCTGGTCATATGTTCCTTTTTGGAAAGAGGGGCAGGCCGGCATCTTCTTCTCGCCAGCCCAGTCATCTGGCTTGCGACCGCGGGGGAGGCAAGCAGGGCCTTCGGGACTGTACCCCTGGCGGGCCTTCTCCTGAATTTTCTAGCGCTTCCGGCTTTCTCTGTTCTCTTGCCGGTCTCCTCGATTGCGGCACTTCCGGCAATCCTGGGAATTCCTTTTGGAAGAGTTCCTGCGATAGGAATGGAAGGGCTGCTCGAAGCCTGGGCGAGGTTCGCCGATCTTCTTAGCGCGCTCCTTCCGGTCAAAGTGGTGCATACGGCAGGACTGGTTTCGGTTTCCGCGGCCGTCGTCGGCGCAAGCGTGGCTTTCGGACTGAGAATGGGATGGAAGCGTGGCGTCTTTTTTTCGATCCTTTCCGTCCTATGCGTTTTCATTTTTTGCTGAAGCGAAACCTGGGAGGGTTAAGCATGCTTTTAGTGGTGGATGTCGGCAATACGAACACGGTGCTCGGGGTTTACCGTGAGAAGGTCCTCACGCATCACTGGCGGCTTACTTCGGGCAGCCACACTTCCGATGAATTGGGATTAGCCCTTTTGAACCTTCTTGAAACAGCCGGAATAGAAGCGGGTGATATTTCCGGAGCGGTCGTTTCCAGTGTCGTTCCTCCAATGGACCTTGCGCTAAGGGATGCGATAGGGCTTTACCTGAAAACCGAGGCCCTCTTCGTTACGACAGCCCTGGATCTTGGGGTGAAAGTCCTTTATAAGGCACCTCACGAAGTCGGCGCCGATAGGCTTGTCAATGCTGTAGCCGGAGTAGCGGCCTATGGAGCGCCTCTGATCATCGTCGACTTTGGCACGGCGATCACCCTTGACGTGGTTTCGAGGGACAAAGCCTACCTTGGCGGGGCGATCGCACCCGGAATGGCGGTCAGCATGGAGGCCCTCTTCGGGAAGACGGCCCGACTTCCTAAGGTCTCACTTACGGCTCCTGCCTCCGTGATCGGGAGGACGACGATGGAATCGATACAGGCCGGGATCATGTTTGGGACGGCGGGCCTCATCGATACGCTGGTCCGCAGAACCTGGGACGAGCTTGGTGAAAAGACGGCGGTCGTGGCGACGGGAGGACAGGCGGAGAGCGTTTCGCCCTATACCGAAACGATAGGAAAGGTTGATCCCTGGCTTACGCTCGAAGGTCTCCGCCTTATTTACGAACGCAACCTTCCTGGAACCGGGGAATGACCGGAAAGAACAACGGCAATTTCACTATTGGCGGGGTTGAGGTTTCGGGAAAACTATGGCTGGCCCCGCTTGCAGGAATAACGATTCCGCCTGTCAGGCGATTTTTCCGGAAAATGGGCGCGTCCCTGGCCCATACGGAAATGGTTTCGAGCAGCGGCCTGTTGATGAAGAACAGGAAGACCATGGACATGCTCAAATACTCCGAAAAAGAGGCTCCATTGGTACTCCAACTGTTTTCCGGAGACGCGGAAAGCCTTGTCGCCAGTGCATTTGTGGCGCTTGGGAAAGGGACTTTTTCCGCTTTGAGCATCAACATGGCCTGCCCCGTGCCTAAAGTCAGGAAAAGGGGCGCCGGAGCACAGCTCCTGTATAGAAAGGACGTCGCACTCGAAATGGTTCGGGAACTCCGTAAGACGGGTATCCCTGTATGGCCGAAGATCCGCAAGCACCCCTCGGGAAGCGGCACCGAAACCCTTTCGTTCTGCGGGGACCTCCTGGAGGCGGGGGCCGACCTGGTGGCTCTGCATGGCAGGACTCCCCAGGCTCTCTATGGCGGGGTTGCCGACAAGGAAATCGTTATTGAAGCCGCACGCGAATTTCCAGGCAGGATTGCCGCTTCAGGGGATGTTTTCTCGGGGCAGGACGCCGAGTGTTACCTTGAAGGCGGTTCGGTCGCCGTGCTCGTAGCGAGAGGTGCCTTGAGGGATCCATTCTTCTTCGATGCCACGATGGAAACGGGAGATCCAATGGCGAGAGCCTTATTCCTGGTTGAACTCGGAGACGATATCGCGCGTGAAAACGGCCCGAGGGCCTCGACTTCCTTGATAAAGAGATTTGTGTCCGGTATGTTTAAGGGACTGCGCGGAAACAGCGCTTACCGTAGGGATGTCGCTCTTTCCGCGGATTGGCAGGAGATGAGGACAAGGCTTTGTGCCTGTACCCATTACTTCGAAGAAAGGGGCCACCACGATGCCTGAAGAGATGGCGGAAAAGAATGTCAACATGGAACTCCCCGAGGAAGAGATCCTGAAGCAGAGAATCGACAAGCTCATGAGGCTGAGGAATGAAGAAGGCGTCGATCCCTTTCGGAACGACCGCTGGGACAGGAAGGACACCCTGGCCCAGGTGAACGAAGTTTACGCCTTTCTCGAACCGGACGCCCACGCCGTGGATGCGGAGATAACAACCGCTGGCCGCCTCATGACGATAAGGCGGCATGGTAAGGCCTCCTTCGCGACGATGGAGGATGAAACCTCGAAGATACAGCTCTATTTCCAGCTGGATGCCGTGGGTGAGGAAGCCTACACCTTCTTCAAGAAATGGGTGGATAGCGGTGACATCCTGGGAGTGGTGGGAACCCCGTTCAGGACGAGGCGGGGAGAGCTGTCCATACAGGTCAGGAGCTTCAGCCTCCTTTCGAAGGCCCTGCGTCCGCTTCCCGAGAAATGGCACGGCCTCAAGGACACCGAGATCCGGTACCGGCAGCGGTACGTGGATCTCATCGCGAACCCGGAAGTGAGGGATACCTTCCGTAAGCGGGCCCTTATCGTCAAGACATTCAGGAAGGTCCTGGAAGACCACGGCACGCTGGAAGTCGAGACGCCGATACTCAGTTCTCTTGCCGGAGGGGCGAACGCAAGGCCCTTCATCACCTTCCACAACGCCTTGGGGGTGAATCTTTACCTCCGTATCGCCACTGAACTGTACCTTAAGAGGCTTATCGTGGGCATGCTTGGCCGGGTTTACGAAATCGGGAAGAATTTCCGGAACGAAGGGATCGACATCATGCACAATCCGGAATTCACGGCGATGGAAGTCTACTGGGCCTATGCCAATTACCAGGACATGATGGACCTGACGGAAGAAATCCTGGTCGCCTGCGCGGATGCCCTCGGGACAAGGACGGTGACCTACCAGGGAACCGAGTTGTCTTTTGAACCGCCTTTCAAGAGGGCGACCATGGTCGACCTTGTGAAGGAATACTGCGGAGTTGACATAGAGGCGGTCAAGACTGACGAAGAGGCCCGGAAGATCGGAAAGTCGAAGGGATTGGAAATCACGGGCAAGGAAACGAGGTTCGGTATCCTGACGGAGCTTTTTGAGACCTACGTGGAAGAGAAGCTGATACAGCCCACCTTCGTTCTCGGGCATCCTGTAGAAGTCTCGCCGCTCGCCAAGAGGAATTACGATTCACCGGATTACACAAACCGTTTTGAACTTTTCGTTTACGGCAAGGAAGTGGCCAACGCATTCAGCGAACTCAACGACCCGCTTGACCAGAGAGAGCGTTTCACTGACCAGCTCAGGAAAAAGACCGAGGGCGACGAAGAGGCGCACGATTTTGACGAAGACTTCGTCCAGGCACTGGAATACGGACTCCCGCCGACCGGAGGGCTGGGCATCGGGATCGACCGGGTAACGATGTTCCTGACGGATTCCCGCTCAATTCGCGACGTCATTCTTTTCCCCACGATGAAGCCGAAAAGCTGAGGAAAAGAATCATGGACCTGGAGGAGGCACGGCGCGAGGCCGAAGGACTAAGGGCAGAAATCGCAAGGCACAACGTTCTCTATTACATCAAGGATTCCCCTGAAATAGAGGACGATGCCTATGACGCCCTGATGCGGCGCTTGGTCGAAATTGAAACAGCCTATCCTTCCCTGGTCACGGAAAATTCACCGACAAGACAGGTCGGCGGGGCACCGAGAAAGGAAATGACGCGTGTTTCCCACTCCGTGCCGATGCTAAGCCTTGACAATGCCTTTTCGGAAGAGGACATCCTTGCCTTCCTGGAACGAACCTCGAAGGGGCTGGGAAATCCGTCTCCGGAGTACATCTGCGAGTTGAAGATCGACGGGCTGGCGGTTTCGCTGCTTTATGTCGATGGGGAGTTCACTCGAGGAGCGACGAGAGGGGACGGGAAGGTCGGTGAAGACGTAACTGAAAACCTTAGGACGATCAGGTCGTTGCCGCGAGTGCTCCAGGGAAAAGTGGACGGAGTCCTTGAAGTGCGCGGCGAGGTCCTCATGAGCAAGAAGGATTTCGAGATGCTCAACCGGGAAAGGGAAGAGGCCGAAGAACCTTTGTTCGCGAATCCCCGGAACGCGGCTGCCGGGTCCCTTAGGCAGCTTGACCCCGGTGTGACTAAATCAAGAAGGCTCGGCGTTTTCCTCTACCAGATCCTGGACGCGGAAAGCCGCGGGTTAGGGACGCAGCAGGAGGTCCTCGACTGGCTTGCCGAACGCGGGTTCCCCGTCCAGGGAAATGAAAGGGTATGCGGGGGATTCGGCGACATCCATTCCTTCATAGAGGATTACAGGGAAAAAAGGCATGAACTTCCCTACGGTACCGATGGAGTCGTCGTCAAGCTGAACGGGATTTCCGAACGTGACGCGCTGGGAGGCACCTCGAAATCACCCCGGTGGGCCATCGCTTTCAAATACCCGCCAGAAGAGAAGACGACGAGAATCCTGGAAATCGTCGTTTCGGTCGGCAGGACCGGGGCTCTTACGCCGGTTGCGGTGCTTGAGCCTGTTTTCCTGTCTGGAACCGTCGTTCAGCGCGCAAGCCTTCATAATGCAGATGAAGTGTCACGCAAGGACGTACGGGTGGGAGACCTTGTCGTGGTTCGGAAAGCCGGAGAAATCATCCCTGAAATCGTCAGTGTCATAACAGGTTCGAGGAACGGCAGCGAGAAGCCTTTCTTGATGCCGTTGGGCTGTCCGGACTGTGGCTCCCCCGTCGTGCGCCTGCCGGGGGAAGTTGCCGTAAGGTGCCCAAACCGGAGCTGCCCCGCGCAAATCAAGGAAGGGATCAGGCATTTCGGATCGCGAAACGGGATGGATATCCGGGGATTGGGAGAGAAAGTGATCGACCAACTGGTTGACAAGCGGGTCGTCAGGAATCTCGCGGACCTGTTTTACCTCTCTATTGATGACCTTGTACCGGTGGAGAGAATGGGAAAGAAATCCGCGGGGAACCTCCTGGCGGCGATAGAGGAATCGAAGAAGAAACCCTTGTCAAGGCTGCTCGCGGCTCTGGGGATAAGATTTGTCGGGACGAAGGCGGCGGAGGTTCTTGCCGGGGCCTTCGGTTCCATGGAAAAACTCGCTTGCGCGAATTCGGAGGAACTGGCGGCGCTGGAAGGAATAGGGCCCCGGATTGGCGCCTCGGTCGCGAGTTTCTTTTCCGATCCCCAAAACAAGATCATGATCGGCAAGCTCGAAAGCGCCGGAGTGAACATGAATGAGCCAAGGCCGGCAGGGATTGGGAAGGAAGGCCCGCTAGCCGGGAAAAAAATCGTTTTCACCGGAGAACTGTCCTCCATGGCACGATCGGAGGCGCAAGCCCTTTTGAAGGAAAATGGGGGAATCCCGGTGGAAAGCGTAAGTGGAAAAACGGATTACGTCGTTGTCGGCGCCAATCCCGGGAGCAAAGCACAGAAAGCACGCGAACTTGGAGTGGAAATCCTTGACGAGGAATCGTTTTTTAGGATGCTGGGCCGCGCGGGCGACATTGGCAAGGAGGTACCCTGATGGCTGTAACAAAGGACCAGATCAGGCACATCGCTGTCCTGGCGAGGCTATACGTGGACGACGAAGAGACGGAGGCGCTTGGCAGGCACCTCAACGGAATTCTTGAGCACTTCGAGCGCCTAAGAGGACTGGGTCTTGACGATATTGACCCTTTCTCCAGGGACGACCTTGATGTGACCCCCTGGCGGGAAGACAAGCCGAGGTCGTGGGCCGGGAGGGAAGAGGCCCTTGATGAGGCCCCCAGGCGCGAAGGGGATTTTTTCCGTGTCCCAAGGATACTGGAGGATGAAAATGAGTGACATGAATTTGACCGCGGCCGGAATGGCGAAGGCGGTAAGATCCGGGGAAATTTCCGCCGGGGAAATACTGAGGACCGCAGCCGGCAATGTTGAGAAATCCGAAGGTAAAGTGGGTGCGCTCCTGACTCCCTTGTTCGATAGGGCGGCGGTGAAAGCTGCCGAGATCGACAGGAAGGTCTCCTCGGGTGAGGATCCCGGGATCCTTGCCGGAGTGCCGGTGGTTGTCAAGGACAACCTTTGCATGAAGGGAATCAGGACGACCTGCGCAAGCCGAATGCTCGAAAACTGGCTTCCATCCTATGACGCCACCGTTGTCAGGCTGCTTGAGGAAGCAGGAGCGTTGATTATCGGAAAGGCGAACATGGACGAATTTGCCATGGGGAGTTCAACGGAGAACTCCGCTTTTTTCCCGACGAAGAATCCCTGGGATCTTGAACGGGTTCCCGGCGGAAGTTCGGGAGGTAGCGCCGTATCCGTTGCCTGCGGTTACTCGCCAATTTCGCTTGGAAGCGACACCGGTGGTTCGATCAGGCAACCGGCTGCCTTCTGTGGTGTTTACGGACTGAAGCCGACCTACGGCCTCGTTAGCCGTTACGGGCTGGTCGCGTTTGCCTCTTCCCTGGACCAGGTGGGCCCCTTCGCGAGATCCGTCGAGGATCTTGCCCTGGCCCTGAACGTTCTCTCGACCCCGGATCCTGCCGATGCGACATCAAGCCGGAGAACGAGGCCAGACTTCCTTGCCTCCCTGGGGCGGGAAAGCCTGGAAGGCTTCAGGATTGGACTAGTGGAGGAGTTCGAGCGTTACCCGATAGAGGAGGAAATCTCCGGCGCGCTTGGCCGTGTGAGAGAAATCCTGGAAAAGGCCGGTGCGGAATTCACCCAGGTCAACCTGCCGACTACGATCGAAGCCGGTCTTCCCTGCTATTACATCCTGGCCCCCGCGGAAGCCAGTTCCAACCTGGCACGGTACGACGGGGTACGGTATGGATTCTCGTCGGATGCGGACAATCTCACGGAGCTTTACATGAAAACCAGGGGTGAGGGCTTCGGCCCGGAGGTCAAAAGGAGGATCCTGACCGGGACATACGTCCTGAGTTCCGGTTATTACGATGCTTATTATCTTGTCGCTCAGAAGGCCAGGACAAGGATCTCCTGCGAATTTTCAGAAGCCTTCAGGCATGTCGACATGATCCTCATGCCGACGACCCCGACGCTGCCGTTCTTACGGGGAGAGAACGTGGACGACCCCATACAAATGTACCTTAGCGATGTTTTCACGCTCCCGGTCAACCTCGCCTCGCTCCCTGGGCTTTCGCTCAACGCCGGGTACAGCAGGGCCGGTTTGCCCATAGGAGTCCAGCTCGTCGGTCCGAGATGGGGAGAAGGCAATCTCCTGGCGGCTGCGGAAATGGTGGAAAGGACCCTCGGAAGGCCGAAGCTTGCCCTAGGAGGTGAAAAGGCTTGAGAAGCCCAGGATCGCCTGTCATCGGGCTTGAAATTCATGTCCAGTTGGCTACGGCAACCAAGCTTTTCTGCGATTGCCCGACCGACTATATCGGTGCGGTACCAAACACGAATGTCTGTCCCGTATGCCTCGGACAACCCGGGTCGTTACCTGTCCTGAACTCCAGGGCCGTTGAATTCGGAGTTCGGACAGCGCTTGCACTGGGGGCGCGGGTGGGAAATTTCACCCGGTTTCACAGGAAAAACTATTTTTACCCCGATCTCCCAAAGGCTTACCAGATAAGCCAGTATGACCTCCCGCTGGCGGAAGGAGGAGAATTGCCGATCGAGGATGGGGAAGTGAGAAAGCGCATCCCGATCACGCGGCTCCACCTCGAGGAGGACGCCGGAAAACTGGTCCATGCGGCTGCGGACGGCAGGCTCGGGCATTCAAGGTACTCCCTGGTGGATTACAACAGGGGAGGGGTTCCCTTGATGGAAATCGTATCGGAACCCGAGTTGACCAGCCCCGGGGAAGCGCGGGAGTATGTCGCCCGGTTGCGGCAGCTGGTGCGCTACCTTGGAGTCTCGGATGGCGACATGGAAAAGGGATCCCTGAGGGTTGATGCGAACGTTTCCATTACGCGCCAGGATGGGACTCTTGGCACCAAGGTCGAGGTCAAGAACATGAATTCGCTTAGAGCTCTCGAAAGGGCTCTTGAATACGAAATCTCGAGGCAGACAGAGATGACAAGGCAAGGCCTGGCAATCATGCAGGAGACGCGGCACTGGGATGACGCGAACGGGTCGACCCAGGGAGCGAGGGGCAAGGAAGAGGCTCACGATTACCGGTATTTCCCGGACCCGGACCTTCCTCCGCTTGTCCTCCCGGAAGGGTTTGTGGAGGGGCAGGCGGCTCTTTTGCCCGAAATGCCCTGGGCCCTGAAAGAACGGTTTTGCAAAGACTGGGGGCTATCCTTCGAAGACGCTTCGGCTCTTACCGAAATGCCTGGAATTGCCCGGTACCTCATCGAATGCGTGAGCGGGGGAGCCAATCCAGTCAGGGCGGCTAACTGGGTTAGGACTGAGGTCCTAAGGGTCCTGAACGAACGAAGGATAACCATCGAAAACTTCGATGTCGAACCTGTTGAACTGGCAAAACTGGTTGAAAAGATTGAAAAACGCGAAATATCGACGACCTTGGCGAAGAAAGCCTTCGAAACAATGGTTGCGGAGAGGCTTGACGTCAAGGAAGCCCTAAGGCGTATCGGCGCTCCCTCGGGAAAGCTCGCCGGAGCGGAACTGCGAGTGCTGGTTGAGCGTGTCCTGGAAAGGGAAAGAGAGGCCCTGGAAGAAATCAGGCAAGGCAAGGACACGAAGGGCAAAAAGAGAGGATTTCTTTGCGGCCAGGTGATGAGGGAATCCAGGGGCCAGGCGGACCCCGCGGAAGTCGAAAGGACATTGGCCGAAATACTGGAAAAAGCATGAGGGGTGGAGGAAAAAGCGGGGGCATTTGCTAGAATAGCAAGAGTGCGACTCGAAACGCGGCAAGGCCGCGCGAAGAAACGAGGAGGTAGGTAGGAGATGGGGATGCGCAATCCGGTTGATGTGAGAACCTTCGCAATCGTGGCCCACGGCGGTGCCGGTAAGACGTCGCTTGCAGAGGCCATGCTTTTCGATACAGGGGCTATTGGCCGCCTGGGGAAGGTTGAGGACGGTTCGACGACGACGGACTTCACGACGGAGGAACACAAGCGCCAGATCTCGATCAACACTTCCGTCGCGACGCTTCGCCACAAGGGGAAAACCCTTTTCGCCCTGGATGCACCCGGCTTTGCGGACTTCATCGGAGACGTCCGTTCCTCCATGAGGGTCTCGGATTCAGCCGTTATCGTCGTCAGCGGAGTTCACGGCGTGGAAGTCCAGACCGAGAAGGATTGGGAATTTGCGGAAGATTTCCAAATCCCGGTTCTTTTCTTCCTGAGCAAGATGGATCGTGAAAACTCGGATTTCGAACGGACGGTTGGCGAACTCAAGAAATACATGAGCGAAAAGGTTGTTCCCCTATACCTGCCCATAGGCAAGGAAGCCGGTTTCAAGGGAGTCGTGGATGTCCTTAAAGGCAAGGCTTACGTCTACAAGGGAGACGGGAGCAAGGAATTCAAGGAAACCGAGATCCCCGCGGACATGGCTGATGAAGTCCAGGCAGCCCGTGAAGCCCTTGTGGAAAGGATAGTCGAGGCTGACGACGAGTTGATGATGCGGTACCTCGACGGAGAACAGATCGGTGCGGACGAGCTTGCCGGAGCCCTTCGGCTTGCAGTGGCGAAACGAAACCTTTTCCCGGTCCTGCCCGGTTCGAGCACGGCCAATATCGGCATCTTCCAGCTCATGGATGTCCTCGTCGACGTCATGCCTTCCCCGCTAGACATGCAGGCAAGAGAAGCCCTGAAGAGCGGCCAAACGGTCAAGGTCGAGCCGGATCCCAACGCGCCGTTTTCAGCCCTTTGCTTCAAGGTCATGGTCGATCCCTACGTTGGAAAACTTTCCTTCCTGCGTGTTTTTTCCGGGAGCCTGACGAGCGACCAAACCCTGTACAACGTGAACAAGGGCGAGGAAGAACGGATCAGCGCCTTCAAGTTCATGAAGGGCAAGGACGGTGAAGACCAGAAAGAAGTCGTCTGCGGAGACATCGTCGTCATTCCCAAACTTCACACGACGACTGTCGGTGACACCCTGAGCGTCAAGGGAACCGCGTTCCAGTTCCCCCCGATCCAGTTCCCGCAGCCTATCTACAGTGTGGCAGTGACGCCCAAGAGCCGCGCTGACGAAGACAAGCTCAGCAATGCGATACACCGCATGAAGGAAGAAGACGCGACCCTCCAATTCGAGAAGAACCCTGAAACGGGAGATAACGTATTGTCAGGGATGGGTGACGTCCACCTGGATATCATCCTGTCAAAAATCAAGGACCGGTATGGGGTCGAACTGGAGACCGGAACTCCAAAGGTTCCCTACCGCGAAACCATCAAGAAACCATCCAAGGCCCAGGGAAAATACAAGAAGCAGACGGGCGGACGCGGCCAGTACGGCGATGCCGTTGTCGAGTTCTCCCCGAGGGAACGTGGAACGGGGTTTGAATTCCAGGATAAGGTCGTCGGCGGGGCCGTGCCGAAATCCTTTATTCCCGCGGTGGAAAAGGGGTTGAGGGAAGCGCTGGTCAAGGGCGTGCTTGCCGGGTTCCCGACGGTTGACTTTACGGCGGCTCTCGTCTTCGGTTCCTACCACGATGTCGATTCTTCCGAAATGGCCTTCAAGATCGCCGCTTCGATGGCATTCAAGAAGGGGATCGTTGAAGCGCTCCCCGTCCTCCTCGAGCCGATCATGAGCGCCGAGGTCGTGGTTCCGGAAGAATACCTGGGTGACGTCATGGGTGACTTCAACAGCCGCAGGGGCAGGATCATGGGGATTGACAGTCGCGGCCGCCTGCAGGTCGTCAAGGCACAGGTTCCGCTCGCCGAGATGTTCAGGTACGCCATAATCCTTCGTTCGATGACTTCCGGGCGAGGATCCTTCACGATGGCCTACTCCCACTACGAGGAAGTTCCTGCCGAAATCGCGAAAAAGATCATTGCGGCTCATAAGGTCGAGGAAGAGGAAGAAAACTAGGAAAGAGAATAGAAAGGAAAGGGGCGGGCCCAAAAGGCCCGCCCCTTTCCTTTCTCCTTGCTGCCGCCCGGGCTAGTTGCGCAGGGCGGCTTCCACTGAAGGCAGGTTTGCCTTCATTTTCCTTGAAAGTGCAGAAACGATCCGCACAAGGCTCCTGGCTTTGCCATATGCGGCAGCTGCGGCCGGCTGGAAGCGAAGTTGGCCCGTAATGCTGTTGAACGAGCCTTCCCTTTCCGTCCAGGCTGCCGTAGGCAGGAGCATTTCGGCTTTTTCCAGGTCGACTTGTGAAGGACTGGAGGTCAATGCGACGAACAGATCCAGCCCCTCGAGGTCGGCGGAAGACAGCCCTGCCTTTTCCGCGCTCAAGCCTACAAGGATGAGTCCCTTCGTCTTCCCGGAACGGATGCTTTCACGGGCTTCGGATTCGCCTATCCCGGCGGCGTTCAACGAAAGAAGGCCGTGGGCGTTTGCCGCTTTATGAAGCACCATCACGCGTCGCTGCTTCAGTGACTCCAGGAGCGGCAGAACCTCCGACGCGAGGTCCGCATCTGCGGCGAACATCCCTCCGAACAAGGAGGAAAGCTGCTTGGCGGAAGAAAGCGCGGCTGCCGCGTCTCGGACAAGTTCCTGGCGCACTCCCGTAAGGGACTCGACCTTTGCGGGAGAGTAATCAGCGAGGTCCTCGGGCAGAGCGGCGCCCTTGTTTTGGAGGACCGCATTAAAGAGTCCCCGCAAGAGATGAATTTCTGTACCTGGCTTCGGTGTAAGGCAAAGGGCTTCCCCGCGTGACAGTTTCCCGGGGACTCCACCGATCGAGATGACAGACGCGTGCTTGGTCCGCATGGCTTTCCGGATCATCGAGGTCAGCACGGGTTGGTCGGAGTCGATCTCCGCGTCAAGGAGGAGATAGGCGTCGGAAACGGCAAGGTCACCCAGGTCTTCAGGCTTCCAGTCGGTTCCCCATTTCCCGGTTAACGCCTTCCAGGCACCGATCGAAGACTTAAGGCCCGCAAAACGGACTGGGGCCTTACCCAGGCAGGATTTGGAGAAAGCGAGGAGAGCGGCGGCCTCTTCGTTTCCGAGACTGCCTCCCGCCAGGACAAGGAGTGAATCCGGGCCCTGCGCTTCCAGAATCGAGCCAAGCTTGGAGGAGACATGCGCCAAGGCATTATCCCATTCGACCTCATAGGTGTTCCCGTTTACCCTCGAAAGAGGAGCAGCGAGGCGGTTTTCGCTCGTGGCCACGGAAAGCCCCCTGCCGATACGGCAGCTGTTGCCTTGTGTCGGAGAGGCGGCGTTGTCGAGATCGGTCGTGACCCGGACGATCCTTGAGGAAGCCTTGTCCAGGTTCAGGACAAGATCACACCCCACCGGGCATTCCGAGCAGGCTGTCGGAACGAGGACAGGCTTTTCGCTGTGCGGCCACCTCGGTGCCTTCTTTTCCATGAGGGCCCCGACCGGGCACATTTGGACGCACAGGCCGCAAGAAGTGCATTCGGATTCATCGATAGGTTTCCAGAACTCGGTGTCGATGAGTCCCTCGAAACCCCGCTTCGTGAAATCGATTGCATGGAAGCCCGCGATTTCGTCGCACGTCCTGACGCAGCGCCCGCAAAGGATGCACTTGTCCATGTTACGGTCGTAGAACGCGTTTGCTTCGACCACCCTGGATATGTGTTCGCCGGCGACCCTTTCGGGATTGACCGCGTAATCCTGTCCATAACGGCGCAGCCGGCACTCGTGCAGGTCCTGACAGCCGCACTCCATGCAGCGCTTGGCGTCCCGAAGCGTCTGTTCTTCCGTCAACCCGGGGCTGAATTCCTTGAAGCCGAGGCTTACGCGAACCTGGGGATCAACGTGGGCAACCTTTTCCTGGGGCTGCTTATCGATGTGAGTGAAATCGTCCGGCCCCAGATCCGACCTGACAACGTCGTACTCGAAAGGTTTCTGTGCCTTGCCTGTCGTGATGTAGGCATGGATGGATTCCGCGGCGAAATGGCCATTGCCGATCGCCCTGACCGCGATGTCGGGGCCGGTCTGCTGGTCGCCGCAGACAAAGACGCCGGGAAGCGGTGTGGCGTAGTTGTCGTCGACGAGCATCTGTTTCCCGTTGTGGATGGTTTCGGGAATTCCGTCAAAGCGGATCTGTTGCCCTATGGCGGCGATTACGGTGTCGACTTCCAGCCTTACGACCTCCCCCGTGGGAAGGGGTTTGCGGCGGCCTGAGGCATCCGGCTCGCCCAGAACCATCTTCTCGCACTCGAGGGCTTCAACACGGCCATTTCCGACAACAGTCTTCGGAGCCATGAGGAAAAGGAATTCAACCCCTTCTTCCATGGCTTCCTCGATTTCGATGTCCTGGGCGGGCATTTCTTCCCGGCTTCTGCGGTAGACAACCGTTACCGAGTCCGCGCCAAGGCGTTTCGCGCAGCGGCAGGCATCCATTGCCGTGTTGCCCCCGCCGATAACCGCAACCCGTGAGCCGATTCCGGCCGGGAGATCGTTGTTGACTTTGTAAAGGAAATCGATCCCGCCCACGACACCCGAAAGGTCTTCCCCTGGGGTTCTCATTGGGGAGGACTTCCAGCATCCCATAGCCAGGAGCACGGCATCATTCTCGTCCCTTAACTGTTCCAAGGAGACGTCCTTGCCTAATGCCATGCCGTTTTTCACACTGACTCCATGGTCGGTGATCCATTGGATCTCCCTTTTCAGGATTTCCCTGGGAAGCCTGTAATCGGGGATTCCGTAGCGCATCATTCCTCCGAGGTCGGTTTCCTTGTCGTAAAGGGTGACCCCGTATCCCATTTTCCGGAGGAAGTAGGCAGCGGAGACGCCAGCCGGTCCACCCCCGACGATTGCGACCTTTCTGTGGTTCTCGGCGATTTCGGGGATATTCGAAAGGCGGTCGTGGGCCAGGCACCAGTCACCCACGAAGCGCTTTATTTCCCGGATCGAAACGGGTTGCTCGTCCACGAAATTGCGCCGGCATTTTTCTTCGCACGGTGCCGGGCAGACCCTTCCGATTGAGGCCGGCAGGGTGATGTTCTTGTGCAGGGCGTCGAGGGAGTCTTCGAACTTGCCCTGTGCCGCCAGGTTCACATATCCCTGGACATCCCCGTGGGCGGGGCAGGTCAGTGTACAAGGGGGACGGCAATCCCCGACATGGTCGGAGAAAAGAAGTTCCAGTGCGAGTTTCCTCGCCTTCCTGACCCTCTCGGTGTCCGTGCTGATGACGATTCCCGGGGAAATCGTCGAGGCACAGGCCCGTACAAGGCTTTTCGCACCCTTGACATCGACGAGGCAGACTGAACAACCCCCGTGCACGGAAAGGTGGGGATCGTAGCAAAGCGTGGGGATCTCCACTCCACATTCCGCGCAGAGGTCGAGGATCTTCTGTCCGCTGTAACCGTAGACTTCCTTGCCGTCAAGGATGACCTTAACGTTGCGTTCCATGGTCATCGCTCCTCCTTATTCCACGCTGATGGCGCTGACGGGGCAGGCCTTCATGCACTGTCCGCAGCGGACACAAATATCGTCATCGATGACGTGCGGTTTCTTGATCTCACCCTTTATGGCGCTGACGGGGCAGGCGCGTGCGCACTTCGTGCAGCCGATGCACTTCGCCGGGTCGACCGTGTAATGGATCAAGGCCGAGCAGACCTTGGCCGGGCACTTCTTGTCGCGAATATGTGCGATATATTCGTGCTCGAAGTATTTCAGGGTAGTCAGGACCGGGTTCGGGGCCGTCTGGCCCAAACCGCAGAGGGAGCCGTCCTTGATCTGCGGGGCGAGTTCCTTCAGCGTTTCAAGGTCCTCCATCTTCCCGTTGCCCTCGCAAATGCGGGTCAGGATTTCGAGCATCCTCTTCGTGCCGATTCGGCAGAAGGGACATTTCCCGCAGGATTCCTTCTGGGTGAAAGAAAGGAAGAATCTTGCCACATCGACCATACAGGTTCCTTCGTCCATGACGACCATACCGCCTGAACCCATGATGGCTCCGGTCGCCGTGATCGATTCGTAGTCGACGGGTGTGTCGATCAGGTCCGCGGGAATGCAACCGCCTGAGGGGCCTCCCATTTGGACCGCCTTGAAGGCTTTGTCCTGCTGGATTCCGCCGCCAATGGAAAAAATGACGTCACGGAGCGGCATTCCCATCGGGACCTCGACAAGGCCCCCTTTCTTGATCTTGCCCGCTAGGGCAAACACCTTTGTCCCCTTGCTCTTCTCGGTTCCGTACTGGGCAAAGGCCTCGTGCCCGTTAGCCAGGATCCAGGGGATGTTTGCCAATGTCTCGACGTTGTTGATGTTCGTCGGTTTCCCGAAAACACCCTTGTGAGCAGGGAAAGGAGGCCTGGGACGAGGCATTCCCCGTTTTCCCTCGATCGAGGCGATCAGGGCCGTTTCTTCACCGCAGACAAAAGCGCCTGCCCCTTCCTTGATGTAGATGTCGAAGGAGAAACCGCTCCCGAGAATGTTTTTCCCGAGGTACCCCTTTTCCCTGGCCTGCTCTAGGGCCTTGTTCAGGTGCTTGATAGCCAGCGGGTATTCCGCCCGGCAGTAGATGATGCCTTGGGCTGCCCCTATGGCATAACCGCAGATGGCCATTCCCTCGATCACGCTGTGCGGATCGCCCTCAAGGACCGAGCGGTCCATGAATGCCCCGGGGTCCCCTTCATCCGCGTTGCAGACCACGTACTTCGAATCCCCTTTGGCGTCGTGAGCGAAACGCCATTTCATGCCCGTAGGAAAACCGGCGCCTCCCCGGCCCCGGAGCCCGCTCTTCAGGACTTCGTCGATCACCTGGTCCTGGGTCAGGTCGAAGACGGATTTCCTCAAAGAGGAATAACCGCCGCGTTCTTCATATTCTTCTATCTTTTGGGGATCGATCAGGCCGCAATTCCTGAGGACGATGCGAACCTGCTTGTCCATCATCGGGTTTTCAGGAGCTTCTTCAACTGTTTGGCTCAGGATAGGGGAGAGTGCGGGAGAGCCTTCGAGAAGCGAAACAACATTTTCGGCCGTGACCTCGCCAAAAATTTCACTCTTGCCGTCCCGTTCGATTTCGACAAGCGGTTCGTGAAAGCATAGACCGATGCAACCGACCTTCTTGAGTTCGACATCCTCACGGCCCTTCACGAGTGATTCGAGTTTTTCGTAGACAGGGCCTGCACCCGCCGCGATTCCGCAACTTGACATGCCGACCTTGACGATAATCTTCGACAACCTGGACACCTCCGTTCAGTCGGCTTTCCGGTAAGATTCGAGGATCTCGACCGCTTTTTCAGGTGTCAGGCGGCCGTGGACTTCGTCATCGACCATCATGACGGGAGCCAGGCTGCAGCATCCAAGGCACGCAACGAATTGCAGCGTGAAAAGCCCGTCTTGAGTCGTTTCTCCCTCATTGATCTTGAGGTGCCTCTGCAGCATTTCCCCCACACGAAGAGAGCCCTGCACGTGGCAGGCCGTCCCCCTGCAAAGGCGGACAACATGCTTTCCTTGCGGCTGCAGGCGGAACATAGCGTAAAACGTTGCGACCCCGAACATTTCCGCGGCGGGAATGTCCATTTCCTTGGACAGGAAATCGAGGGCTTCCTGGGAAAGGTAGCCTATTTTCTCCTGGACCGCAGCCAGAAGCGGAATGGTGATGCCCTTGCCGCCCTTGTAACGCTCGATTATCGGCCTTAAAGCCTCTTCGAGGTCGGGCTTACCCGTGACCAACGTTGGCATTGGTTTCCCTCCTTGCCGACTCCACACAAATTTGGGGGGGAGCTTTGTGGCTCCCTCCCCGTTCCATCCGCCAAACGCAGTCATTATAACCTTTAACCCTTGATTTGAAAAAAAGAACCGCCTGTGAAAAATAGAGATAAAGGCCCGAACTCATTGGGGGTTGCAATTAATGGAGCCTTTTGCAAGATTGACAATCGTTTACACTATGATAATATCCCCATAGTGGTATACGGCCTGTTCGCAAACTACTTCCCGGGAGGAGATAAAGCATGAGCGTAAAAGTCTACTCGACGCCGACTTGCCCGTGGTGCACAAAGGTAAAGGATTTCCTCAAGCAGATGAATGTCGCCTTCGAAGAAGTCGACGTTAGTTCGAATCGCGAAGCCGCAATGGAAATGGTGAAGAAAACTCGGCAGATGGGTGTTCCGGTTACGCAAATCAACGAACGTTTCATTGTCGGTTTTAATGCCTCCGAGATCGAGGGGGCGCTAAAGGACGCCGGTATCGTCAAGGGGTAGGAAAAAAACATAAGGTTTCAAGAGGAAGGGGCTGGCGCAACCAGCCCCTTCCTCGATTTTAGAGTGAGGAGGCGATCCTAGACATGAAAAAGGGACTGTTCAGGCTTGGTCTCGGTGGCACTGTCTCGAGCGATGGCACGCGTCCGCTGATCGGCCTCGATGAAATCACGGCCCTGCAGGACCGTCTTGTCCTGGCCGACAGGCGTTTGAGAAAAGGGGCGGAAGAGGCCCAGGCCGGTCACGGTTGGATGTGTTTGCCTTATCGGGAAATAGACAAGGTGCGGACAATCGCCGAAACGATCAGGGAGTCCGACGCCATCGTACAGATCGGGATAGGCGGGTCGGCGTTGGGAAACCTCATGCTTAACAACGCTTTCCTGCATCCTTACCATAACGAACTTAGCCGTAAGGAAAGAAAAGGCCCTCGCTTCTACATCGCCGACAATCCTGACCCGACTTCTCTTTTGGGGATATGGGATTGTATAGACCCAGAGAGAACCTCTTTCATCGTCGCAAGCAAATCGGGTTCCACCGCGGAAACGCTTGCCATCTTCCTTTGGTTCATGGAATCCCTGAGTGAGCGCGTAGGTGAAGACAGGGCGCTGAAACGGTTCGTTTTCATCACCGATCCAGAGAAGGGGTTATTAAGGGAACTTGCGACGAAAAGGGGAATTGCTTCGCTTGAAGTTCCGCCCAGCGTCGGGGGAAGGTTTTCCGTTTTTTCACCCGTAGGGCTTTTGTCCGCCCTTGCTCTCGGACTTCCTGTTAACGAAATGCTGGAAGGGGCAAGGATGCTGGACCGGCAGCTGGCCCAAAAAAGCTCAGTCCGGGGGAATGCCGCTTGGATGCTGGCGGCGCTTCATTTCCTTCATTTCCTGAAGGGCCGCGCAATGGCTGTAACCATGCCCTATTGTGACGGGCTCGAAAGGTTCGCGGAATGGCATGCGCAGCTTTGGGGGGAAAGCCTGGGAAAGGCGGGGAAGGGGAGCACCCCTGTCCGCGCCCTCGGGGCGATCGACCAGCACTCCCAGGTCCAGCTTTACGTCGAAGGGCCGGACGACAAGCTCTTCACGCTCATAGACGTAAAGGAAAAGGGGCCCGGGTTTGAGATACCCGGATCAGGGATTGAAGAACTCACAACCTCCGGTTACCTGGCTGGCCATACGTTTTCAGAAATGCTCTCTTTCGAGGCGCAATCAACGGCTGCCGCCCTCATGAAGGCAAAAAGGCCCGTGATCTGGCTGGAGTTGCCCTGCCTGGACGGCAAGAGGCTAGGGGCCCTCGTTTTCCTTTACGAGATGGTGACAGCCCTGACGGGACTCCTGTTCGAGGTCGACCCCTTCGATCAGCCTGGCGTGGAACAGGGGAAGCGTTATACTTATGGGCTAATGGGGAAAGCCGGGTTCGAAAAGGACGCTGAAGAAGCGACCAGCGGATTTGGGAAAGTTTTCTCCGAAAGCCTGTCATCATAGGGGGGATCGGCTTGGTCCGGATTGACGGAAATACCGAAGAACTGAGAAGGGCCGTGAGGAAAGCCAGGGAGGGTGGCGCGGAAGTTGGGCTGGTGCCGACGATGGGTTACCTGCACGAAGGGCATCTGTCCCTGGTCAGGCGTTCCCGGGCTGAAAACAAGGCTACGGTGGTATCGATCTTTGTCAATCCGACCCAGTTCGGGCCTAATGAGGATTTCGGAGCCTATCCCCGAGATCTCGAACGGGATGCAATTCTCCTCGAAAGAGAAGGGGTGGACATCGTATTTTGTCCTTCCCCGGAAGACCTTTACCTGCCGGACCATTCGACTTTCGTGAACGAAGACCGGGTCAGTCGTGACTTGTGCGGCGCCTCACGCCCCGGGCATTTCCGTGGAGTGTGCACCATCGTCCTGAAGCTTTTCAACCTCGTTGGACCGGACCGGGCCTACTTCGGCGAAAAGGATTACCAGCAACTGCAAGTCATCAGGAGAATGGCCCGCGACCTTAATGTAGGCGTGGAGATAAAAGGCTGTCCTATCGTAAGGGAAAAGGACGGGTTGGCGCTGAGCAGCCGAAACGTCTACCTGTCAAAGGAAGACCGCGTGGCTGCCCTCACGCTTAACAGGGCACTCGGGAGAGCCAGGGCCCTTTTCGGAAGGGGAGAAAGAAAGGCGGCCTTGCTTGTTGGAGAGGTCAGGCTCGAACTGGAGAAGGAAGAGCGAGTTTGCCTCGAATACGCCGAGCTCCGTGACGCGGTGGACCTGTCCGTCGTTGAAACGGCTGAAAAGCCCGCCGTGCTTGCCCTCGCGGCCAGAGTCGGAAAGACCCGGCTTATTGACAATACGGTGCTCGGGGAGGTGACATCATGACAACCCGCTTCGGGTTGTCCGACTTCAGGAAGATGAAATCGGATAACGAAAAGATTGCGATGCTGACGGCCTATACCACCTGGCAGGCTCGACTGGCCGAGGAGGCCGGGGCCGAGATGCTGCTCGTGGGGGATTCGGTAGGCATGGTGGAGCACGGGTTGCCCGACACGCTGGGAGTAACGCTTGACATGATGGTCCTTCACTGCGCGGCGGTGTCACGAGGCTCAAACAAAGCTTTCCTTGTCGGAGACATGCCTTTCATGTCATACGAGGTGGACGATCGCGAAGCCGTTCGAAACGCGGGGCGCTTGTTGCGGGACGGCCATGTACAGGCGGTCAAGCTCGAGGGAGGAATTTCCCGGGTCGATACGATAAAGGCGATCCTAAAAGCAGGGATTCCCGTTATGGGGCATGTCGGACTGACTCCCCAGTCCTCTACGGCGCTGGGGGGGTTCAAGGTGCAGGGCAAAGACAAGGAAGGAGCACGTCGCGTCCTGGAGGACGCGCTTGCCGTTGAGGAAGCCGGTGCTTTCGCTGTAGTTCTGGAATGTGTTCCATCCCCCCTTGCGAAGCTTATCAGCGAAAAGCTGGTGATTCCGACCATTGGAATCGGTGCCGGCCCCGATTGCGACGGCCAGGTCCTTGTCCTTCACGATGTCATCGACCTTTATGGAGCCTTCAGGCCGAAATTCGTCAAGGTATTCGCGGAAGGCGGCAAAGTGATCACCGACGCTTTATCGAAGTATGTTGATGAGGTCAAGAAAACCGGGTTTCCGGGTGTCGAGCACTCTTTCAAGATGGATACCACGCTGCTGGAGGAGATGAAATGAAGGTAACGATCATCGGATGCGGGGCACTGGGCAGTTTCTTCGCCTTCAAGTTCCTCCGCGCCGGGATCGACGTGCAGGTTTGCCAAAGGCCCGGGGCGCAGTACGAGGCTCTCAGGACGAACGGTATCGTTTTCGTGGACAAGGAAGGGAAAACCGGCAGCGTGAAATGCATGGTCAGCGATAAACTTGAGGATCTGGCTCCCTCCGACATTGCGCTCGTGATGGTGAAGGCCTACCAGACCGAGAATGTCGCAAAAGAGCTCGAAGGAAGAATGAACCCGGGCTGCACCGTCCTCACTTTACAAAATGGGCTTGGAAACGCGGAAGCTCTTGCCAGGGTACTCGGGGATGAAAGCGTCGCGGCCGGCACTTGCACCTACGGTGCCCATCGCCTTCAACCGGGGATGATTTCCTGGGGGGGAGACGGCATCGTAAGGTACGGTCCATGGAAAGAGGAAAGGGAACTTGGTCCCGTGGAAGAAATCCTGGACAGGTCAGGCCTTGAAGGAAAGCTTGAGAAAGACCCCAGGAAGGCGCTTTGGGAAAAGGCCGTACTGAACGCTTCGGTCAATACCGTGTCAGCGCTGACACGGCTTGAGAACGGGAAAATGCTGGAATATCCCGAAACGTTGCGTCTTATCGAAGCCCTCGTGAGTGAAGGCGCGGCGGCGGCCCGCATGGCGGGCCTGGAGGTCGAGACTGGGAAGATGTGGGACCTTGTCAGGTCAGTGCTTGAAAAAACCGCCAGCAACCGCACCTCGATGCTGCAGGATATTGAAAACGGAAGAAGGACGGAAGTTGACGCCATCGTGGGTCCGTTGATAAAAGCGGCTCGCGTTAAGGGCGAAAGCCTGCCCAGGCTTGAAACGGTGCTTGCGCTTGTTCGAGCCTTCGACTGGAAAAGAGAATCGGCTGGCACGTGAAAGGGAAGAGGTGAGGAGGGTGTTGGAACCCAATTTGCTTTTCGTCAAAGGCATCGAGGTGGAGAGGGAAGGCAACTCTATCCTGAGAGGAATCTCGATGCAGGTCAAACCAGGGGAAATATGCGGCGTTCTCGGTAGGAACGGGGCAGGAAAGTCAAGCCTTGCCTATGCGATCATGGGATTGCCTCAATATGCCCCGAAAAAGGGCCGAATCTGGTTTAACGGGGAAGATATCACCGACTGGAACGTGACCGACCGAGCCCGGGCAGGCATCACACTTGCGTGGCAGCACCCGGCGCGCTACGAGGGAATATCCGTAAGGGACTACTTGCGGCTTTCCAACCCGTCCGCCGGTGACGAACAACTCGTTGAAGCCCTTGGGCTTGTCCAGATGGAAGCCCTTTACCTTGACAGGCTTGTGGATAAGGGCCTTTCAGGGGGAGAGCGCAAACGAATCGAGCTGTCTTCCATTTACCTGATGAAGCCGAAGCTGGCGATCCTTGACGAACCCGATTCGGGCGTGGATCTACTGGCGCTAGCGGAAGTCATGGCTCTTTTCAAGATACTCGCAACCGGGGGGAGCAGCGTCCTGATCATCACGCACCGTGAGGATGTCGCCGGGGCCTGCGATCGTTCCTACCTTATGTGTGCCGGGAAGATGATTCTTGAGGGTAGCGCGGAGGCTGTGAAACGATATTTCCTTTCCCAGTGCGAGCCTTGCCTCGAGATTGAGCCGGATAAGACCGGAGAGGTGACGCCGAGCCATGTTTAATGTTACCGAAGAATACAAGACTCTTGTGGAGATTGCCGAAAGGACCGGTGGAGAAACGGGTTCGTTCGGTTCCGAAGATGCGATTTATGTCGTCGTCCACGGCAACCATATCCTCGCTTCCCATGCTTTGCCGGGGGTCCTGATCGAGGCAGAGGAAACCGAAGACGGGATCGACGCCCGGATAACGGTCCAGGCCGGGGTAGTGGTTTCAAAACCGGTCCACCTTTGCTTCGGGCACCTGGCCACTTCGGGGAGGCAAGTGATCAAGAGCCGAATCTTCCTTGAGGAAAGGGCGTCCGCGGAATTCCAGGCTCATTGCATCTTCCCGAACGCCATCGAGTTTTTGCACGCGATGGAGGGAGAAATCCACCTGGGGCCTTTCTCGAGCTTCAGTTACAGGGAAGTCCACGTCCACGGGCCGGAGGGGCGGATCGACGTCAGGCCCGTCAGCCGCGTGCGGATCAGCGAAGGCGCTATTTACAGGGGGGACTTCACCCTGGTTGAAGGCCGGGTGGGAAACCTGGCGATCGATATCGACGTCGAGGCATTCGGAAGGAAAAGCAGGGTCGAAGTCACCTCGAAAGTCTACGGTAAATATGACGATTTCTGCCAGGTTAGGGATATCGTAAGGCTAACCGGCGCAGAAAGTTCCGCCCTGATTAAGGCGAGGGTTGTCTTGAAGGACAGGAGCCAGGGAAAGTTCCTCGGGCTGGTCGATGGCGGGGCGCCGGGAGCCAGGGGGCACGTGGACTGCACGGAAGTCGTCCAGGGAGAAGCCAAGGCCGTGGCTTCTCCGGTTGTCCAGGCTTCCCATCCAGAGGCCGAGGTCACACATGAGGCTGCGATAGGAAGGATTGCCGACGACAAGATCCAGGGGTTGATGGCAAAGGGGCTTTCAACCGATGACGCCATCGATTTCGTGGTTTCGGGACTCCTGAGGTAGGCACAAAAAAGGGAAGGGCCCGGCCGAGACGACGGCCGGGCCCTTCCCTTTTTTGAAAGGTTCAGATATGCGGGTACATCGCGTCCTGGACGACGACTCCTTCGTTATCGTCACCGCTGGTATAGACCGAAAAACTTCCCCGGTAGATTCGAATCGCAGGGTGGGGTCCGAGCTCGTACGGGCTGTCGTCAAGGGCCGGTTCATCGAAGACGTTGTTTCTTTCACCGTCATAAACCGGCATGTACAGGACGTCGTCAACCTCCAGATCGGAGAAGAAATGTGTGCCGTAGGACAATTCAGGCATAAATCCCATTTTCGGGATGCCAATTTCAACGATGCAGCGGCAGTTGGTCAATTCGTTGTATTTCACAGGGACGCCCAGCTGGGGGTTGCTCGAACCGACTCGCCCGGGTGCAGCGAGGATGAACTGTTTCCCCTCGAGCTTCGCGTTTATGGAGCCGAGAGCCCTGGCAATTTCATAGAACTGGCTTGTGAGGGCGTAGACGCGGTGGTCAACGTAAATGAGGTAGGGAATTCCCTCTGCGTAGCCGTTGGTGACCATCCTGTCCGCTTTGAAAAGGATCTTGCGGTCCTCCAGGACGGGTTTTGTGCCCGTGCCGGAGGCCTCTCCTTTCCAAAGGGGCCTGCATTGCAGTAGCTGGAGTTTCTCGTCCACCGGCTCGTAGGCGAATTCAAGGTCCGCCGGAACGCCCATGGATTCTTCAAGGAAAGGCAGGACGCCTTTTATGATTTCAAAAAACCTTCGATGACGGCATGGGAAATCCTCGAAAGTGAAGCAGATCTTTGAGGATTCGCCCTGGAAAGAAGGAAAACTGCCGATGTAGGTGAAGTAGCCCCCAAAGTTGTCCGGGTTGTAAATCTGGGCGTAAAGCCTAAAGTTCGGGACATGAGGGATGATGTCTTTCCAGGAACGGGTGATGTTCAGGGTGAGAAGCTGGCCTTCTTCCTGCCCTACGGCCTGGAAGGCTTCCTGTGAATGGCGCATGATGTTGAAAGGGTTCAGGCCTTCCGGCCTGAGCATGGGGTTTGACAGGGAAAAGGTCCTTGCGTAGCCCCTCTTGGTGCTGAGGGTCCCCAGGCCGAACACGATCCTGAGCACTCCGTCTTCCGCCCTTATGCGGGTTGTCCATCTCCTGTAGTTCCTCGAGAACCCCACGCCGGCCATGGCCGGGTAGAAATACCTGCCCCTCCATTTGCCGGCCATCCGCATGAGGATCAGGCCCATCTCGTCCTCGGGAAGCCCGTGTTTCCTCCTGTAGCTCGCGGCTGTAGGGAAATAGTTCCGAGCATAGATCCTCTTCATCTGCTCCAGGACGGCGTCCACACGGTGGGACAGGGGCTGGTCGGGGCCGTTGATGAGGAAAGTGGACATGTATTTCCCGGCAAAGGAATGCTTGAGCGAATCTTCCAGCCTGGAACTGCTTCTCACGACAACGGGGTCCGTCATCCTCGAGAGATATCTTTCCACGGTCCTTACAGCATAGTCGGGAATAGGAGTCGCAAGGAAAGCGTTCTCGATGAGCTCTGGATCCTTCGTGCCGAGAAGGGAATCCAGGTGGGGTACGGAGGAAAGGAAGTCGTGAAAGACACCGATACCGAAGAACGTGCTCGGCGTGATTTCGACGTTGTTGAAAAGAGGGTTTCCGCTTTCCTGCAGCTTGCGCATGGCGAAAAGAAGAGATCTTCCCTTTCCGCCGATTGTTCCGGTTCCGGTGATGTTTTCCTTGTATTCCGCGTCTTCCTGGGGATCCCAAGCGAAATAGCGCTCAATTGTCCCGGAATCGAATACCATGAACTCTCTCCTCTCGGATTTTTCCTTATTTCTGCTTCTCGTGTCTCTCTAAAAGAATTCTAGATGAAAAACAGGCAGACAGGAAGGGGGGTATCCAATCAAGGGCGCAAAGAGTGATCCCAGCCATTCAAGCCGCCGGTTCTGAGGGCATGCAGGATATTGAAACGCAGTTCCTTTGCGGTTGTGGACATGGTTTTGACCTGCGCCTTGACCCATGCCCTTCGACTTTCCGAGGAAAACGGGCAGGACGAGTCAAGTATGGGGAGCCCCAATCGGCCGGCCTCCCGTTCGACCTGGGCTTCTTCCAGATAGATGAGAGGACGTATCACCCTGGTCTCGGACCTGTCTTGCCAGGTGAGGGGGGAAAAACAATGGAATTTCCCCGCAAAGAAGAGGCTCAGGAGGGTCGTTTCAACGACATCGTCAAGATGGTGCCCCAGGCAGAGCGTAGTGAACCCTTTTTCCCGGGTAAAAGTGCTGAGGGCCCCGCGGCGCATGTTGGCGCAGAAACTGCAGGGGTGGCTTTCGGATCTCTCGGCGATCAAGCGGAAAATGGGAACCGTGATCACCGTAAGTGGAACCCCAAGGCTTGAACAGGTTCGGGAAAGAGGTTCCAGGTCGGCCTGTCCTTCCGTGGGATCGACAGTGCAGGCCTCAAGTTCGAAACGAACAGGGCTCCTCGATTGCAGCGCCTTGAGGGCAAAAAGAAGGATAAGACTGTCCTTGCCCCCCGAAAAGCCGACCATTAGACGGTCGCCCTCGCGTATGAGGGAAAAGTCGTGTATGGCTTCCCCGATCTTTCGTCGCGTGTTGCGGGTGAGTTCCAGGCTGTTCATACTAAAGGCCTCCATCGTCTATAATAGGACCCAAGACCCATACCGGAGGTGCTTCTTCATGCAAAAGATCACCTTGCTCGTGGCCGAACGTCATCGCTTGGTAAGAGACAGCCTGCGCCACTCTCTGGAACACGAGTCCGACCTCAAAATACTGGGTGATGCCTCGGATGGGCCCGAACTGCTAAGGGTCGCAAGGCAAAAACCGGCGGATCTGCTCCTCTTCAATGCGGCAATGCCGAACCTGGACTTGAAAACCGTTATCGCTGAACTGAACGGTGCCTGCCGGGCCATGAGATACCTGGCCATAACGGGAGAAGAGAACGAAGAACGGCTTTCAAGCCTTGTTTCCCTCGGAATACAGGGTTTTATTTTGCCGGATTCGAATTTTTTCGAACTCCTTTGCGCAATCCGGACGGTCGCTAGGGGAGACCGGTATGTTGACCCGAAACTGAAGAATACCTTTGGTGACTCGGTGAACCCGCGTCGTGACGAAATGACGCTTCTTCTCGAACTGACCCCGAAGGAGAAAGAAGTCCTGTACTGGGTATCTCAAGGGTTCTGCAATGCGGACATTGCCAATATGATGGTCCTCTCCGAGAAAACGGTCAAGAATCACATCAGTCACCTGCTTAAGAAGCTGGATGTCAAGGACAGGACGCAGGCGGCAGTTCTCGCCTGGAAACTTGGGCTTCCGCAGGAGGGCCCCGACAGGTTCGGGCAATATTGATCCGGATCGAGCGCTAGAAACCTCTCCCTATGGTAAATTGTTTAGGTTCGTGCCGAATGCAAGGAAGCCACTCCCTCGCTGGAGAGCACTTTGCGCCTTTCAACTCATAGAAGGAGGCAAAGTTTGAGCTTACGCAAAGGTATTGCCCTTTTCCTTGGGATAACGTTTCTGACAGCCGGGCTTGTCCTCTTCTTCACCGTGGACCGGGAAACGCTGCAGTTTCTCTTCCGCGCCAGGAAAGCCTTCCTCCTCCAGGCCCTGGGCCTGGTCATCCTGTCATGGTTTTTCGATGCCCTCCGTTTCATGTCCTTTGCAAGGGCCGCGGGAGAGCGCGTCGGCTTTCGGCTTTCGATCTGCCTTACCTGGCTGAACTATTTCGGCTCCGCGATCACCCCGATGCAGGGCGGCGGTGGCCCCTTCCAGATATATGTCCTTTACAGGAATGGCATAGCGGTAGGCAAGGGAGTCGCCATAACCTTGACGAGAACCCTGACCACACTTTTCATCGTTGGCTGCGTCGTTGCCATGACGCTCGTTTTCGCGCCGGATGTTCTTTCAGGAAGCGCTTTTGTAACAGGCGTGTTCTATTACGTTGCCGTTTTTGTCCTCCTCACCTGGGTCGTGGTCCTTTTGAGCCTTGTTTACCCAGGCCTTGTAAAGAGGCTGGGCAAGATCATCACCCTCCTACTGAAGAAGATCGGCATCGTAAAGCCCATGATGGTCCTGAGGGTTGTGAGGAGGCTCAACAGGGAAATCGACAACTACACCGAGAATTTTCGCCTCTTTTTTACCACGGGTTTCAGTTTTTTCATCACGGGAATCATGCTTTCACTCGGGCAGCTTTTCTGCCTATGGAGCGTCCTTCCGACGCTCGTCAGGGCGATAGGGCTCCCGATCCGCTACGGGCAGGCTGTCCTTATCCAGGCCCTTTTCAACTTCGTGATGTATTTCGTTCCGACACCGGGGGCTAGCGGGTTTGCTGAAGCCGGCGGCGCGACGATATTCAGGTATCTTATCCCGCTTAACCTGGCGGGTGTCATGGCCATAGCCTGGAGGTTTTTCACGGAATACCTTGCCATCGGGCTGGGTGCGCTGGTAGCCCTGCGCTTCCTGGGATGGGGCATGGCGGAAAAAATACTGGACGAGGCTAAAAGAGAAGAAGATGACGCTTGAAAACATACGGACCTGGGCCTTCAGGATGAGGGGCGGGATATGGACCGTCATGGCTATTTCCCTATTGCTGGTGGGGCGCGGGGGGGAAGGCCTCATAGGAGTCGGTTTGGTTCTCGTCATCCTTGGCCAGGCGGTTCGCTTCTGGGCCGCGGGGACGATACAGGGTTACAGGAGAGAAACGGTCAACGCCGAAAAACTTGTCACGTGGGGACCCTTCGCGATCGTAAGGAACCCCCTTTACCTAGGTAACGGGCTGATCGGGTTGGGGTGGAGCTTCCTGGCCGGGTATGGTTCGATCCCTGTTTTTTGCGTTGCTTTCCTTGTCTTGTATGGATTCCTCATCATCCCCCACGAGGAAACTTTCCTGAAAGCCCGTTTTGGCAAGGAATACCTCGACTACATGGCAGGGACACCGAAACTGGTCCCGACAAGAATTCCCGGGCTGGAAAGGCTTTGCGGTTCCTTTGAAACCGCCCGGCTTTGGAAAAGCGAAAGGCATTCCGTTTACGTCACGGTAGCGGGAACGGTCGTATTCATCCTGAAAGCGAAGGGGTGGTTGTAAGGTGAAATGGACCGTAGTCAGGAAAACAAAGCCCCTTTTCCGGAGTCGGCTGGTGTCCGCGCTCGGTTCCTGGGATGCGGCATGGAACGAGGAGGGCCTATTCGGCCTTTCGAATGCTGGGGAAAACGCCGGTCCTGGGGGAGAAGCTCCCCCTTCCTGGCTCGTGCAGGCCTGGAAGCTTTATTGGGAAGGAAAGGAATTCGAAGCCCGGCTCTGCACATTGAATCAGCCGACAACCGGAAGGGCGGCTGTCTGGGGAAACGTCCTCGCGATTCCCTGGGGAGCCACTCTATCTTACGCGGAAGTGGGCTTTAGGTCGGGGATGCCCGGGGGGGCCAGGGCAGTCGGGGCGATCATGAGGGCCAACCCCTGGGCCCTGTTTCTTCCCTGCCATAGGGTGATAGGGAAAGATGGAAGCATGCGGGGATATGGAGGAACGTCAGGCATTGGACTGAAAGCAAGATTGATCGCCTTTGAAAGGGAGCATATCAGGGAAGAATAAAGGGGGGCCTCAGGCCCCCCTTTCATTTTTAAAAGCGCTCTAGAGGCGGGAGGCCCTGCCCCCGAAAAGCCTCTCCCAGGTGTCGGTGTAAACCTGTCCTTTCGGGAGGGGGTGAGCAGCCAACCCTTCCTCTACCGCAGCCTGCGCCACCGCTTCGGCGACCTTGGGAACAACCTCGTCGCAGAAAAGGTCGGGCATGATGTGGTTTGGGGAGAGTGTGCGCCGGTCGACGACACTGGCCAGCGCGGATGCGGCTGCAAGAAAAATCCTGTCGTTCAGGGATGCAGCCCTTACGTCGAGGGCTCCCCGCATGATTCCTGGCGTTGACTGCAGGTTTGAAATGACGTTGGGGTAGTCATAAAGCCCGGATGCGACAACCGCGGCCCCAGCGGCCTTGGCCGCCTCGGGGGAGATCTCGGGTTCCGGCAGGGCCTGCGCGAAAATCACGGGGTTCGAGGCCATGGACTTTACGAAATCGGGTTCGAAAAGGCAGCCCTTCGAGAGACCGATGAAAACGTCCGCTCCGCGAATGGCCTCTGAAAGCCCGCCGGATCTGCCCTCGGGATTGGTCCTGGTGGAGAAGTCGACCTGGATGTGGTTCATTCGCGGGTTTCCCGGGGCGAGGATGCCAGCACTATTGAGCAGGGTGAGGCCAGTGGCGCCTGCCTTCATGAGAAGGTCGGCCACTGAAAGCCCGGCTGCACCTGCACCGCAAATGACGATGGAAACCTTTTCGATGGATTTGCCGACCACTTCGAGCGCGTTACGGAGCGCCGCGAGGATGACGACCGCCGTCCCGTGCTGGTCATCGCAGAGGACTGGGATGGAAACTTTCTTCTGCAGTTCCTGGACAACAGTGAAGGTATTCGGGCTCGATATGTCCTCGATGTTGAATCCGCCGAGACCGGGGGCCAACAACTCGGCCGTGTGAATGATATCCTCGGGCTTTCGGCTGTCAAGGCAGATAGGAAGGGCATTCACGTCACCAAAAAGCTTGAAGAGAAGGCATTTGCCCTCCATGACCGGCAGGGCTGCCTCTGGACCGATGTCGCCAAGACCGAGGACGGCACTGCCATCGGTAATCACGGCAATCCGGTTTCCTCTTCCGGTAAGGTCGTAACTCGCCTCGACGTCTTCCCTGATGGCCTCGCAGGGTCCTACGCTGCCGGGAATATAGGCGATCGAAAGGTCTTCCTCGTTAACGATATTGATCGTCGGGTAAATCTTGATCTTGCCCTTTGCCCTGCGGTGGAGTTCCATTGCGCGAATACGATCTATTGGCATCAGGAAAAACCTCCTTACTTGATGGCGGCCAGGATCTGCTTGAAGGCTGGGGTCCCTGCCCTTTCCAGCATCTGGTAGACGATCGACTCCACGGGCAGGACGGCGGCTCCGGCGTTCCGGAGAGTTTCAAGGCCGGCGTCCCTGTGGTCCGGGTTGCGGCTGCCAACGGCATCGGAGGCGACAACCACGTCGTAACCGACATCAAGGAGTTGGATAACGGTAGAAAAGACGCAAATATGGGCCTCGATTCCAGCGACGACCACCTGGGGTCTGCCTTCGGTGTGGAAAAAACAGTTGAACCCCGGTTCCGCCCAGCAGGAGAAATGAATCTTCTCGAATCGCCGTGCATCCTTTGGCATGCAGTCAAGAAGTTCGGCAAGGGTGTTTCCGAGCCCTTTCGGATAATGTTCGGTGTACTTGACCGGAACCCCCAGGATCGAGCAGGAGGAAAGCAGGAATGAACTTTGCTTGAGCAGCCGCTCGCTTTCGTGGATAGCCGGAAAAAGTTTCTGCTGCATATCGATTAGAAGAACCTGCGCCTGGTTTGCTTTGAGGAGAAACGGTTTCAATGGGATTGCCCTCCCTTGCGGGGAATCTCGTTACCAAAGAATTATACCGGATTTGGAGCGGAAAAAACCGCTCTGTTTGTGGTATTCTCTGCCGGTAGGATTTCTAGAGAAATGAAGGGGGGTGTCCCGGGGTGGACGAATCGAAAAAGATGGACGACAGTTCGATGACGGTGGGAGAAATCCTGAAAGCGATGTCGGGTGAAGATTTTCCTCCGGCGATCGTTCAGCTTGTTGAGGAAATTCAATCCTGGATGATTTCCGCCCTGAAGGGAGAGGGCCCCCTCTTCTCGGACGAGGAATTTCTTTACGGGTATGACGAGAGGCGGTTTTCAGGAGACCCGGATTCGATACTGTCGAGGCTTTCCTGGATCGAGCCCTTTGCCGACCTCTTGCCGAACTTCGGTAAAATGCCGAAGAACAGGGATGCCGTCGTGCTTTGCCTGGGACCCATGGATTTTGATGAAGGCATGCGGATGGCGGTGGACCACGCGACTCTCTTCGCAAGGGGGCTTTGCCGGAGGGTGTGGCTTGTGTGCGACAGCTGGCTCGCGGAGGATGTCGTTCGCTATCTTCCCCACGTTTGCGCTCTCCACGAGCAGGGGATTGCACTTCGTGTGATCCTTCTCAGCCCGTGGGGCTGGGTTGAAATCCCGGTAAGGAAGGATCCGGGGCTAGGCTCAAGCCTGAACTGGAAAAACGAGCCCCGGGGGTTCAATTCGAGCCAGAAAAACAGAGGGGAAGAGAAAAAGGAAAACTGACTGGAGCAAAAACAAGGGGCGCCACAAGGCGCCCCTTGTTTTTGCCGTTTTACGGTCCTTAGCCTCCGCTGACCATATGGATCGCTTCGACCTTGGATCCGTCAGGAACTAAAAAGCTTGCGAAGTCCCCCTTAGGCACCGGTATATCGTTCACCCAGACTCCGATCATGCGGAAAGTGAACTGCCTTGCGTCCAGGACGTCCTGGACCGTCATCCCTTCCCGCCAATCGAGGGGGTCTCCGTTCACCGTGATCATCTAGGCAATCACATCCTCCGGCTTGCTGTACTTCTCGACTACGGCAACCAGCTCGGGATAGTCGATCCCGAGGCGCTTGAGGGTTTCCACTGTCGGGATCCCCTTCTTGTTCCAGCCGCGGCGCTTGTAAACCGCGAGCTTCAGTCCATCCCACATGCCCAGCCGGTATTCCTGGAGCTTTTTGATCTTTTCCTCTGTGGTGAGCCCGGACGGATCAACCCCGATTTCCTTGAGCTTGCCATCGTGGTATTCCTTTCGGGCGTCCCACTCGTCAGCGAACACGGGGCCGAGGGCACGCAGCGGGATGTTGTGGAAGGCTTCTCCCTGCTTCATCCGCACCTGGAAGACCCTCTGGAAGTTGTAGACCTTCTCCGACATCGTGATGATGTCTTCCTTCTTGATGTTTTTACCCGTGACCGCGTTGAAGATGTCGACGTAGTTCTGGACATGCTCGGGAACCTTGGCGGCTTCCTTCGGCGCGTTGACGATACGGTTGTTGGCGGGTTCCACGTCATTCCAGGGAAGCTTGCAAAGCCCGACAAGCGAGAACCACGTACGGAAGTTGGGGAAGTAGTGAAGTGCCTCCGCCTTGTCCTCGTAGGTCGGGAGCTGCTTGTTGACCATGTCCATGAAGATCAGCCAGGCCTCGTCATGCTGCGGGCCCTTGAGGGTCAGGTAATAGCCGCCCCACTGGGCGATGGATTCTTTCGGGACGTATTCGGAAGTCTCGACGCCCTGGCCTTCCATCCCGATCGCTTCCATGGTGGCCGCGTCGGCTTTGTATTTCTCGGCAAACGCCTTCTTCATGTAACGGATCCCCTTGGCGACGATGGCGGCGAATTCGTCGGTTCCCGGCGCCATCCTGTGGATCAGTTCCATGATATCGCCCTTCATGCCGAAGTTCAGGTCCAGGCCATTCGTGTGGGTCTTGTTGATCAGTCCCAGCTCGAAGCACTCGCAGACGAAAGCGATGCCCGTCCCGAGGGAGATCGTATCCAGGCCGTAATGGTCGGCATAGAAGTTCGCCTCGATCGTCCAGAGCGGGTCATAGACGCCGATGTTGGATCCGAGGGAGGCCACGGTTTCGTACTCGGGGCCGTCCACGGTGACTTTCTGTCCCTTGCAGGGGCCGGTCTGGATCGTGAATCCATCAACTGCCTTTGCGCAGGCCATGGAGCAACCATACCAGCACCCGTCAGGCATCCCCTGGGTAAAGAGCTTCTCGTATTCGCTGGAGTGGATTTTCGCGATCTCGGCGGTGTTCTGACCGAACTTGTAATTGTTGGTCGGAAGCAGGTTATATTCGTCCATGATTTCGTTGAGGTGTGCGGTGCCGATCTTGCGCATCTTGCACTGGACATCGTCGAGGTCATGGATTTCCTTATGCAGTTTCACACCGACCTTCTGAAGCGTGTCAAGGTCAACGACGTTGTTAAGGTTGCCGCCCATCTTGGAAAATTTCACGACGAGCGCGGCGATCTTCTTGTCTCTCATGATTGAACCGCCGCCCCCACGGCCGGCCTGCTTGAGGCGGGTCACTTTCCTGCGGGGGTCGTAGAAACTCATGTTCATGCAGCCGTAGTAAGAGGTTTCGGCAGCCTTCCCGGCAGAAACGACGGAAATGTTGCGCTTGTCAGCTTCGCTGCTGGAGAAGTATTCGTGAAGGTTTTCCGTGATGGCGTAGGCGTTCACATCGGACTGGTTGGATTCGAGGATCTGGATCTTCCCCTCGTCTCCATTGATGAACACGATGACATCCTTTTCGGCTTTTCCCTGGATTTCGACCGCGTCAAATCCGCTGAATTTCGAAAGAGGGCCCCAGTATCCGCCGGAATTGCTGTCATAAGTCTGCCCGGAGAGGGGGGAGATGAAGGCCGCGTAGGATTTTCCGGCTCCGGGGTATTGGGTGATCCCGCAAAGGGGGCCGCCCGAGATGACGATTTCGTTCTCGGGGTCATCCCATTTCGTAGTGTCCTTGACGGCGTCCCAGAGAAGCCTGAGGTCGAAACCGCGGCCGCCGGTGAAGGTGTCGATCATGTCCTGGGAGACATCCCTGATCTCCATGCGAGGCTCGCCGACATTGACGTAAAGGGTCTTGCGCGTGTAGCCCTTTTCGATTTGAGCAGGGGTGTAGGACCACTCTGCCAGAACTTTCATCTTATCCATCAGAAGCATTGGCCTCCTTTTCTAGCCTTACTCGCTCTTGCCAAGCTCGAGTGCTTGCGTGGGGCACACCTTCGCGCACAGACCGCAAGCGACGCACTTGAAAGGCTCGGTCTGCTTCGTCGCGGCGTAGAGCATATTCCCGGTCGGGCAGTAGCCTACGCACATCAGGCAGGAAGTGCACTTGGACTTGTCGAGCTGGACCACCCCGTTCTTGTCACGGGTAAGAGCCTCGGTGGGACAGACGGCCATGCAGGCCCCACACTGGTTACAGACGCTGATGTTCTGTCCTGCTCCGGGATTCGTTACCACGACTCGGGAAAGCGCAGGGTTCTGTTCCTTGAAATAGGTCTTGGAACAGGTTTCCATGCACTTTCCGCAGTTGATGCATTTTTCCGCGTAAGTCTTGAGCCACCGCAAAAGGATCCCCCCTTGAAGAAATTGGTGCGATTTTACCCCTGCCAACGGTAAGATTAAGTATATAGAAGGGCAGTAACAAGCGCAAGTTTGCACAAACCCTTTCGATTGACGATGCCACGCAAGGGTGTTAAAATTCGCAGGCATCCGGGGCGTAGCGCAGTCTGGTTAGCGCGCATGGTTCGGGACCATGAGGTCGGAGGTTCAAATCCTCTCGCCCCGACCA
>DAIMJI010000006.1:0-41796 GCA_036722335.1 Synergistales bacterium
ACTCCAGTATGGGATGCTCCTTGATCAGGTCCATCTGCTTTACACCCCTCCCTGAAAGAGCAATCGCCACTATTTTTTTAGTGGCGATCTGATCGTAACACAAAGAATGATCCTGTCAATGCGGGAACCACGCCTGGTATGGACGAAAGTCAATCCTTGGGGGATCCTGCCGCAACGCCGAGAAAGGCGATAACTCTGTCGAGGTGGGCCCCCATCGCTTTTTCAGCCTCCCCCTGGTCATGCCTGGCGACGGCTTCCAAAACGCGGCCATGATCCTCGATAAGCGCCCCCGCGATTTCCTCGCGCACCTTCACAAGGAAATGATCGACACTTTCACCGTCGGAGGCGGCGGTCAGCTGTTCTGAAAAATCGAACAGGGTGTTCAGGAGTGGGTTATGGGCGGCATCGAGGAGAATGGCATGGAACTCCCGGTCCAGGGCCGCTCTTTCCCTTTCGCTGCCTGAAGAAAGCTGCTCCTGGACGTTCCTGCGGAGGCGGCTGATGTCCGCTTCCCCTGCCCTGCAGGCCGCCAGCCGGGCCGCCTCGGTTTCAATCGCCCGCCGGGCTTCCAGGATATCAACCAGGCGCTGCCTGTCACTGCCTGTCAGGTAATCGAAAATGCGATCCGCGAGGCAGGCTTTCTTCTGGCGATTTCGGTAAGCCGCAAGGAAGTTCCTTCCGTCGTCCGTGATCTGGTGTCCTCTGTACCCCTGCCGTATGACCAGCCCGCGGTCCTGCAGGTCACGAAGAATGATGCCGACAGTCGCCATGCTCAGGCTGGCCTGCGGCAGGATGTGCCTGCGTATCGTTCCCGCGCCTATGGGTGCCGCGGACTCCTCGATGCTTTTCAGGACCAGGTAGAGGATATCTTCGTTTTCTGTCACTCGCACGGCCAAGGTCACTCCTTTAAAGATAACTTAGCACGGATCATCCCCACGGATCATCTGTCGTTCCCACTTTTCTTCAACAATCTGCCTGCCCCAAAGAAAATGCTCGTTCGTCTCGACGGGTGAAAACCCGTACTTTTCGTACAAATGACGGGCGGCCTCGAGATCCTTGACGGTCCAGAGGAAAACCCTTTCCATGCCTCTCTCCTGGCAATAGCCGAGAGCGGTCTCCATGAGCTTTTTACCCAATCCCACCGACCGGCAGGTGGGCTCGAGGTAGAACCAGCGCAGCTGGGCCTCTTTTTCCCCCGTTTCAACGATGGCAATCGCCCCCATCACGCGGCCCCAGTAATCGACAACCCAGACCTGTCCCTTGCCCCCACATTCCCAAAGGAAGCGGGACATCCCGTCCAGGAGGTAATTCTCGAATGTCGCGTCGAACCCGTATTCCTCCCTGTAGAGGACACAATGCCGGTATGAAATCACGCCCAGCTCTCCGGGAAGGCAGGGGCGGATCCGCAACTCTTTTGCCGACACGGGCTCCTTGTGGGAAAGGATACCCGCCATCGATGAAAGGATTTCCTTCCGGGCTTCCTCCGAAAGGTCCCTGAAACAGGAATCGACCTCGCAACCAGCCCTCGATTCAAGTCTTTGCAGGGTTCTTTCCCCTTCCTCGGTCAGGAAAAGGCATGACAGGCGTCCGTCCCTTTCGGATTTTTCCGACACGACCAGTTTCCTTGACTTGAATCTCCCGACTATTCGGCTGAAATACCCGGGATCCAGCCCCAGGTCGGCGACAAAATCCCTGGAATGGCCTCCCGGGCGGTGACCGATTTCAAAAAGGACCCGGGCCTCGGCCAGTGAAAATTCGCTTTGCAGGATCGACCGGTCGAGGACTCCCGCAAGTTTAGTGAAGAAACGGTTGAATGATCGGATCCTGTCAATTTCAACCTGGTTCATCTCTCTTTCCCTCCATTTTTATTTGACTACATCAAATAATATTTTACTCTCTTGTACGAGCATTAGGGAATAGCGCTCCCCTTCCCTTTTGCAAATCCCTTTGCGGAAGCCCCGGATTGCCTTAAGCTAGCAACCGGGAGGTGAACCTCTTGAAATCTTTCCTTTACAAGGCCTTCTCTACGCTGGCGAATTTCCGCGGCCTTGAGGTCGCCAGGATCGCGTGGGTGCCTCTCAGGGCGGAAAGGATCCGTTTCGGGCCGATCAGCGAACTCTTGTCGGATTTCGAAACTTTCAGCGATGAAGAACTGAGCATCGCAAAGGGCTTCCTGGACGAATTCCTGACCCCGCAGGAGGCAAACCAGTTGCGGCAGGCACTGGAAACAGGCCTGGGGTACCCGCTCGACCTGGTGGAATATCCCCTCCCAGTTTCATGCCGCGACAGCTCGGGGGAAATCCTGTACCCGCTTCGTGCCCTTCCCGAATCGACATGGAGGGGAAAAGAAATTATCGCTCATCGAGGGAAGCTCGCGCTTCCCTTCGACGTCCTGGCCCTCTGGCGGGACGACCTAACAGAAGGAGGGAAAGAAGCATGACCCATTCCCAGTCACCCGTCCTGGCCCGCGTAGAAGAAGGTATCGGAAGGATAACGCTCAACCGGCCGGAAGCGATGAATACTTTCAACAGGCCTCTCGCGACAGGATTGTCCGAAGCGCTGGAAACGATGGAAAAGGACCCGGAGGTCCGCGTGGTCGTCCTGGATGCCTCGGGAAAACATTTTTCCACCGGAATCGACCTAAAGGAGGTCATGGCTTGCGAACGCCATGAAATCAGGGATTTCGTCAGGCTGATGGACCTGCATAACCATGCCGTTTCCGCGATGACGAAACCCGTCGTCGCCTCGATACAGGGCTACACCCTGGCAAACGGGGCGGGACTGGCGCTTGCCTGCGATTTCATCGTCATGTCGGAGGACGCCGTCCTTGGCACAACCGCGATCAACGTCGGCCTTATCTGCCTGGAACCGGGACTGCAGCTCGCGCGCTGGATCGGCTCCAAGCAAGCCCTGCAATACGTCCTCTCCGGGGATTTCATCCAGGCCGAGGAAGCCCGTCGTCTCGGCATCGCGTGGAAAGTCGTCCCCAGGGAAAGCCTCGAGGGGGAGACCCTGGCTCTCGCACGGAAACTGGCGGCGAAAAGCCCCCTCGCCCTGGAAACGGGCAAGCGGGGCTTTCGGCAGATGGACGGCCTTCCTTTCGAAAGGGCTATCGAAACTGGCGGGGATCTCTTTGCGGCGCTAATCGCCAAAGAAGATGCCCGGGAGGGCCTGGAAGCCTTTCTCGGCAAGCGGAAACCCGCCTGGAAAAGACGCTAGGTATTCACCTGCCTGGGTCTGTGGACGTAAACGCTGCAGGGGGCATGAGCGACAACCTTGGCGGCCACGCTGCCCAGGAAAAATCTCTGGACGTTGCCTAGCCCCCTGTGCCCGATCATGATGATATCCGCGTTCTCTTCCTCCGCGAACCTGACGATCTGTTCGTAGGGGCTGCCGCTCCTAAGGAAGATCGACATGACCGGGATCGACTTGCCCAGGGTTTCCATCCTTTTCCTTATGAACGCCTCGAACTCGGCGCGTACATCTTCCGGCGAGGGGGGAACGCTAACAACGTGCCCCCGGTAGAATATTTCCCTCTGCTCGGAAGGCTCTACGACGTGGAGGAAGAGCATCTCCGCTTCCTTTTCCCGGTTGGCGTAGTGAATCGCGTAGTCGATGACCCCCTTGCTCACTTCGCTTCCATCAATTGCGACAACAACCCTTTTCATGTCATTGCCTCCTTTCAGGAACTCGGATTGCCCGCTCGCACTAATACCTGTTTATCTTTTTAAATTATACTACGGTTTTGGCCAGTCAATTCCGCCTTGCGATCATTTCGATCTCGATCCTTGCCCCCAAAGGCAATGCGGCAACACCGACCGTGCTCCTGGCTGGGAAAGGAGCGTCGAACTGTTCCCTGTAAACCTCGTTCATCCTGGGAAAGTCACTCATGTCTGTCAGGAAGACGTTGACCTTGACGACATGCTCCTGCCCCAGCCCCGCAGAAGCCAGCACCGCGAAAAGATTGCGAAAGCATTGCCGCGCCTGCACCTTGACATCATCTTCCACAAGCCTGCCGGTAGCCGGGTCGATCGGGGTCTGTCCGGAAAGGTAAACGACATCTCCTGACTCGACAGCGTGGGAATAAGGCCCCACGGCCACCGCGCCATCCGGGCTGTAAGCTTTCCTTACCATGATTTTCCCTCCTTGTCTGAAAGATCCAGCCTGATGATAACCCGAAAACCACGAGGGGAAAGCCCGTGGTGTCTCTCCCTCCCCGCGGCTGGATTACAATAGGGGACAACCAAGCCGCCCATTCAAAAAAAGGAGTCGATGCCCCGTGATAAGCTTCAAGAACGATTACAGCGAAGGAGCCCACCCGAGGATATTGAAGGTCCTGGCAGAGACAAACCTTGAGCAGGCCGAAGGATACGGTCTCGACCGTTTCTGCGGGGAAGCGATCTCCCTCCTGAAGCGGAAAATCGGACGGGATGACATCGATATCCACTTCGTCTCGGGGGGAACCCAGACCAACCTGATCGCCATTTCCTCTTTCCTGAGGCCTCACGAGGCCGCAATCGCGGCGCATAGCGGGCACATCCTCGTCCACGAAACGGGAGCGATCGAGGCCACTGGACACAAGGTCATTTCCATCGACTCCCCGGACGGAAAGATCACCCCCTCGCTCATCAAGCCAGCCCTGGACTTCCACACCGACGAACACATGGTGAAACCCCGGCTCGTGTATATCTCCAACCCTACGGAGATCGGCACCGTTTACAGCAGGGAAGAACTCTCGCAAATCCACGAATTCTGCGGGAAAAACGGCCTTCTCCTTTATGCCGACGGGGCCAGGCTGGGTTCTGCCCTGTGCGTTCCCGAAAGCGGGATGGACCTTGCGGCAATGGCCGAATTGACCGATTCGTTCTATATCGGGGGAACCAAGTGCGGGGCATTGATCGGGGAGGCCCTCGTGATTTCAAACCCCTCACTCAAGCAGGATTTCCGTTTCCATCTCAAGCAGAAGGGGGCCTTGCTCTCCAAGGGGCGGCTGCTCGGAATCCAGTTCCTGGAACTTTTCCGGGACAACCTCTATTTCGACCTGGCCAGGCACTCCAACAGGATGGCTGACCTACTCAGGGAAGCGATAGGAAAATCCGGGTACGGCTTCCTGACCCCATCCCCATCGAACCAGGTCTTCCCGATCCTTCCCGACACCTTGATCGCAAAGCTCCAGGAAAACTTCGATTTCTACGTCTGGTCGCGTATCGACGAGAATCACTCCTCGGTAAGACTTGTCACTTCCTGGGCCACGAAAGAGGAAAATGTCCGAAGTTTCATAGACAAAATGGAAAGATCAAAATAGGGAACTCAGGTGAGATAAAAGCCTTAAACAAGGAATATTTGATTCTAACCTGGTTTTTTTACTCATGGAAACCGCAGGAGGAATTTTATCTGACCTTTGCTGACTTATAAAATAACGCCATAAGGTCACTAAAGGTCAGATCGGAGGTGTTTTCCATGAGGCGTTTTTGGTTGGCAGGCCCAGGGAACAGGCGTGAGGAAAATTTTTCGATCTTCAGGGATATCGCCCAGATCCACGACGAAATGTCCCGGCTTTTCGACGACTTCGCGACCGGGATCGCTCCTTCCCGCGAGGGTGAGGCCGTGGCCGTTCCCAGGATGGATCTCTACCGGAAGGACGGCAAGATCATTCTCGAGATGGAGATCCCGGGAATCGACCCGAAGGATATAGACCTGAAGGTTTATTCCGACCGGGTGCTGTTCAAGACCGAGCGCAAAGAGGAAAAGAAGGAAGAGTCCGAAAGGGTCTTCCGGCTGGAAAGGAACAGGGGAACCTACTACAGGGAAATTCCCATGCCGGTGGAGGTTGACCCCGAAGGCGCCGAGGCGAAAATCAAGAACGGGTTGCTTTCCCTTGTCCTGCCCGAGAAACTGAAAGTAGAGAACGGGCGCAAACTGGAAATCAAGGAAGAGGACTAAGCGCAGGGAAAGGAAAAGGGGGCCGTGCGGCCCCCTTTTCCTTTCCCTGCGCTTGTTCCCGAAAAGAGGTATGCTTTCCTGAGTAAACCTTTCAGAAAGGGGTGCTTTTTTTGCCCTCGGCACAACCAGGATCCTACCGTACCTTCGCTTTCAAGGATGACAAGCTCCTCGTGCGTCTCGAACCCCATGCGGCCTTGCCGGGCATGGATGAAATCCCTCTCGGGGCGGAAGTCGGGACTCCCCTCCTCCTCTTTCCCCAGGCAAGGGAAAAGGCTTGTTCGTGCGTCAGGCTGGAAAAGGAGTTCTCCCTTCCCGAGGGAATGGGGCTGGTTACGCTTCGCGAGGTGTGGGGACTGCTGGGAGAAAATGTCTTTTTCGAGGCAGGAAGGGCCTTCCAGCTGATGGACTGGAAGGCGGAAACCCGTTTTTGCGGCCGGTGCGGAAACGAGATGGCCGACCACCAGGAAGAAACGGCCCGCACCTGCGAGGCATGCGGGCTTACCCTTTACCCGCCCGTATCTCCCGCGGTTATCGTCGCGATCGAACGCGACGGGAAACTGCTTCTCGCGAGGAGTCCCCACTTCCCGAAGGGACGCTACAGCGTTATCGCGGGTTTCGTCGAACCCGGGGAAACGCTCGAACATGCCGTTGAAAGAGAGGTCCTCGAGGAAGTCTCTGTCAAGGTCAAGAACGTCCGCTATTTCGGAAGCCAGCCCTGGCCTTTTCCCCATTCACTCATGGTGGGCTTCACGGCAACCTGGGAGAGCGGTGAAATTTCGGTAGACGGTAAGGAAATCGAGGACGCGGGATGGTTCAGTCCCTCGGATTTTCCTGAAATGCCGCCTTCGATCAGCATCTCCAGGCGCCTGATCGACGACTTTTCCAGGCGACACGGTCAATCTGGCTGAAAGGCCTGAACCGTTCCCCGGACTGAGAATGACCTTAAAGGAGGAGGAGTGGGAGTGAAAATCGAAGGAGTCCCGTTTGTCACGGTTGACTGGAACAAGATCGAACCCACGGTCCATAAGGGAGAAAAGGGAGAGGCCCTATGGAGGACTTTCGAGCAGGGAAACATCAGGGTACGCATGGTGGAGTATTCCCCTGGCTATCGCGCTGACCACTGGTGCGCCAGGGGGCACGTCCTCCTCGTCCTGGAGGGCCGACTCCAAACCGAACTGAAAGACGGGCGGGTTTTCGAACTCCTCCCCGGGATGAGCTACCATGCGGAAGACGATTCCCTGAATCCTCACCGTTCCTGGACTGAGGAAGGGGCCCGGCTGTTCATCGTAGACTAGCCGGGCCCCTTCCTCTTTCAGTAGCTGACGAGGGTCGTTCCGACCCGAACGGTCATGTCCGTGCCGTTCCTTTTTACCAGGAAAACGTTTTCTCCCTGCAGGAGAAGCGGGCCGAGCCCTTCCGGCGAAGGAACGGGCTTTCCGTTGCACTCCAGGAGGATATCTCCAGGTTTCAACAGGGCCTTTTCAGCAAGGCCGCCAGGCGTCACTTCAACGATGACGGCCGCCGTCCTTCCGGACAGGATTCCTTTTTCCGCCTCGCTAGGGTAGCGGAGGGAAAACCCCATCTTCGGGGGGGCTGCGCTTTCCGGGCCGGCAGGCTGGCTTTGGGCCTGGGCGGGAGCCTGCCCAGCGGCAGGCTGTTTTGGGGCCGCGAACGCGAGGCCTTTCGGGGCCTTCGGGTAAAGATCGTCGGGAGGCAGTTCCACGTGACATACCGCCGGAGGGGTGCTCTTCCTCAAAACCTTGAAATCCAGCGACCTGGCGTTTGGCCTTATCTTTTCCGACCATTGGGCGAAGGATTCGACCGGCTCTCCATTGCAAAGGACCACCGCGTCACGGACCCTCAAGTCTCCCTTTTCCGCGGGACTTCCCTTCATGACCCCGGTAACGATCATTCCCTTGGCTTCCTTAAGCCCGGGAATCCAAAGATCCTTTTCCGTAATATCCCGGAAAACGGCACCCAGGACGGGAAAATCAAGTGGGCGGCCGGAGGCTGTTACGAGGGTGGCCAGCGCGTTATAGACCTGCGTCGCGGTCCCATAGTCGGGCGTCCTGAACATCTTCATCTCGCTCTTCAAGTCGCATCTGACACCAAAGGTGTATTGCCTGTCGATGAAGGCGTGGACAAGGTGAAGGCCCAGGACTTCCTCAAAGGGGATCACCGTCGACTCGACCTGTGGAACCTGTACGGTGTTCGAATAAAATAGGCTGCTCTGCTGGACCTCGACGACAGTACCCAGCGCCCGAATCCCAAACGCGTCGGCATCCCACTGGGTCACGAAAGACCCCTGCCAGCCCACCACCTTCCCCTGCAGGTTCTTGAGAGACCCCAAGGCAGCTTCCACGCTTGGACAGTACGCTGGCCAATACCAGTATTCCTCCATCCCGTACGACGATACGGGACCAAGGGGTTCAAGCGCCTCGACAGCGGAAGGTCCGGCAAAAAAAAGGGAAATCGAAAGAAGCAGGAAAACGTAACCCCTTAAAAACCTCGACACCCAGCATCCCCCCAGGTTTTCACCATTCAAGCCAGTGCAGCCGAATTATATCCCCGTTCCGCCAAAACGACGCTTCCCCTCGAAAAGATTCTTGTTTATAATTATTTAAATCGTTGCACTTTTTCGCCCCATTCATTGTTCCAAGGGGGGATTGTCTTGAACCGCAGGGATTTCCTGAAAAAAAGCCTGGCTTTGGCCGCGGGGACTTCTGCTCTTCTCCTGCCGGGAAGCCTGGGGAAGGCTCTCGGAATTTCCGTTGCTTCGCCCATAGACTTAGCCGCCGTAAGGGGGGGCGAAGCAGGCGAGATGTTCGACCGGGGCATCGCCGCCATGGGTGGAATGAAGAGGTTCGTCTCCAAGGGACAGGCCGTCGTGGTCAAGCCGAATATCGCCTGGGACGTCAGGCCGGAGCTCGGCGCCAATACCAACCCCGTCCTGGTCGAACGGATCGTCAGGAGGTGTTTCGAGGCTGGCGCCTCTAAAGTATTCGTTTTTGACCATACCTGCGACCTCTGGAAGAAGACCTACATGAGCAGCGGGATCCAGGAAGCGGCCAGCAGGGCGGGCGCAACCATGGTCCAGGCCGATCGGCCCGGTTCCTATCGAAAGGCGGCCATTCGCGGGGGTCGGATCCTTAAGGAAGTCCTGGTCCACGAGCTCATCCTGCAAAGCGATGTATTCATCAACGTTCCGGTCCTTAAAAGCCACGGGGGCGCAGGACTGACGATCTCCTTGAAAAACCTCATGGGCACGGTATGGGATCGCGGGGAATTCCACTCCATGGGACTTCACCAATGCATCGCCGACCTTGGTCTTCTCAGGAAGCCCGACCTGAACGTCGTGGACGCTTACCGAGTCATGACCACCAGGGGACCCAGGGGAACCTCGGAAAGGGATGTCACGATCATGAAAGCCCAGGTTCTCTGCACCGATATCGTGGCCGCCGACACCGCGGCTGCAAGAATATTCGGCAAGGATCCAGAGTCGGTCGAGTACATCCGTAATGCCGCTTCACTCGGTGTCGGGTCAATGAACCTGGATCGGATGAAAATCGAGAGAATAGCCATTTGAAGGGAGGGGGCCCCTTGAGGAAGATCAGCCTGCGGGTCCCGCTGGTATGGTTGTGCCTTTCGTTTTTCCTCGCGCTCTTCCTGTTCGGCGAAGGAGGGCTACTCCAAATCGCGGCCAGGATCCAGGTTGTTCCCGCGTTTTTAAGATGGGGATTCTCGATCCTTCTCTTTGCGGGAATGGCTCTCCTCGCCGGGCGTTTTTACTGTTCTCTCCTTTGCCCGCTCGGATTGTTCCAGGACGCCGCCAATTCGATCGGCAGGCGTCGAATGCCCGGCTACCGCAAGGCGTCCGTTCTCAGGTACTGGATCCTGGCCGCCACCCTTGTCTCCCTTGTCTCCGGTTCCCTCCTTTTTATCCAGCTGCTCGACCCTTTCTCGAATTTCGGCAGGGGCGTCACCCAGGTCATCCGGCCCGTCCTCGTTTGCGTGAATAACCTCCTTGCCCTTCTTCCGCTTCCCAAGGGCGCGCTCAGCTATATCCACCATCTGCCTCCCCCTCCGGTTTATCTTCCGGCGGCCTTCGCCTCGGCAGCCTTTTTCGGGATGCTGGCTTTTTGGTCCTGGTTCCGGGGACGCCCTTTCTGCGACCACCTATGCCCGGTGGGGACCTTCCTGGGGCTTTTCTCTTCTCATCCGGTCCTCGCGGTCAGGTTAAGGGAAAGTGCCTGTTCCGGCTGCGGGAAGTGTGAAACGGTGTGCCCCACGGGGTGCCTGTCAGGCAAGACCGGGATTGTAGAGACAGATCGATGTGTCGTCTGCCTTGCCTGCGTCAATGCCTGCCCGAACGGAGCCCTGGGATTGGGCTTTATCAGGCCGGGGGAAAGAATCGAAAGGAGGGATCTGCTCCGAAGCGGGCTCGGGCTGGGCGCGGGCCTGGCTTTGGCTTTCACTCCCGCCGTGCGGGTCTTCAGGGCAGGAAAACTCGGCGCGAAAGCTGAGGGATCCCCCATTTCCCCGCCTGGCTCCGGAAGCCACGAACGATTCCACGGCCTGTGCGTGGCCTGTTCTTCCTGTGTGAAGGCCTGCCCTGCGGGAATCATCCGCCCTTCGCTCACGACCTGGGGACCCTCCGGGGTTTTCCAGCCTCACCTTGACTACGATTTCGGCTACTGCCAATACGAATGCAGGGCCTGCACTGCCGCCTGCCCCACAGGCGCCATCGAGCCGCTTTCACTGGAGGCGAAGAAGCGTGTCCAGATAGGCCTTGCCAGTTTCAGGAAAAACAGCTGCATCGTGGTGAAGAACGGGACCTCTTGCGGGGCCTGCGCAGAACATTGCCCAACCCAGGCCGCTCACATGGTGCCCTACGGGCAAGGGCTTTCGATCCCTGAAGTCGACGCATCCCTCTGCATTGGCTGTGGAGCCTGTCACTTCGCCTGCCCGGCGACCCCAAAGGCGATGGTTGTCGGGGGGCTGCCCACGCACGGAAGGGCAAGGCTCGCCTCCGAACCGGGAGAAGGTCCCGTTCTGGCTCCTCTGGAAGAATTTCCTTTCTAAGGAAAAACGATGAAAAGGAGTGATAGGCATGAACCTGGGAATGGGTGAAATCATTGTCCTTTTGGCCTTGGCACTGCTACTTTTCGGCGCGAAAAGGCTGCCAGAGATAGGAAGGTCTGCGGGAAGCGCGATACGCGAGTTCAAGAAAGGATTCGAGTCCGGGGAACCGGAAGAGAAGGACAAAGAGAACCGGGAAGAAAAGAGTGATGAGTGAGGGGGATTTCACAGCCCACCTCGAGGAACTCAGGGGGAGGATGCTTATCGTCCTTTCCTTTTTCCTCGCGGCCTTCCTTTTCCTTTTTTTCTTCTCCGGGAAGCTCGTCGGCTTCCTGCAGGCCCCGCTGGAGGGGCTCGGGCTTTCCCTTTACTATTTCAAGCCCTACGAGAAGTTCCTGACCTACATGAAGATATCCTTCTGGGGTGGCGCCCTGCTTTCCCTGCCCCTCGCAATCGTCCAGGCTTCCCTTTTCGTCTATCCGGCCCTGAAAAAGGAGGAAGTCAAGTTTTTCCTCATCTCTGTCGTTGCCGCACCGCTGCTTTTCGCCGCCGGATCGGCATTTGCCTACCGGGTCGTCGCCCCCATGGCCTTTCGTTTCTTCCTTTCCTTTTCCCCCGCAGACAATGTCCTGCCCTTCTGGGGATTCGGCGACTACGCCTCGTTCCTTTTTGCCCTGATGGTCGCCTCCGGAACCGTTTTCCTTCTTCCCCTGGTCCTTCTTTTCCTTGTCGGGACAGGCCTCGTTTCAACCCTTACCCTCTCTCGACTGAGGCCCTGGATCATCATGGCCATTGCCCTGGCAGCGGCGCTTTTGACCCCGCCCGACGTCGTTTCGCAGGTCCTCCTGGGACTCCCTCTATACCTCCTCTTCGAGGCCAGTCTTCTGCTCGGCAGGGCCCTGGAAAGGAAAAAAGGCGGTTAAGCCTGGGGCTCGCCCTGGATTCGGGAGCCTTCTTCCAGGCAGGGGGCCCTCACTTGAAGCCCATCAGGGCTTTAACCCTATCCGTATTCTCTTTTGACGTCATTTTCTCGAGCAGCAGGAAAGCGACCTCGAAGGCCGTGGAAGGGTTGTATGACGTGATGATGTTCCCGTCCACGACGATGGGACTGTCGGGAACCACGATGGCCCCCAGCTCCGCCAGCTGCTTCTGCCTCCACCCCCCGATGTTGTAGGTGGTGGCCCTGCGCCCCTTCAACACCCCGCTTTTCGCAACGGCAAGGGCTGCGACGCAAACGGTGGCGATGACCTTTCCCTGGCGATCGAACTCCCGTATGGCTTCCAGGAAGGCCCCACTGAAGGCTCCACGGTAAAAATGGGCTTCCTCGAAACCGCCGGGTATGGCAAGAGCGTCGAACTCGTCGACCTTCAGGTCTTCCAGCAGCATCTCGGGCACGACGGTGAAGTTCCAGGTACACTTCAGCACCGGTTTCGTTCCGCAGGTAACCACTTTAGTGGACTTGTCCCCCTCGTAGAGGTTCCAGCCCAGTACATCCGTGAAAACACTCGCCTCGACGGCCTCGAAACCGTCGGCGAGGAGAAGGCATATCTTTTTCAAGCCCTTTATCCCCTTTCGCGATTTTCAGCAGCGGTTATGCTTGCCAGAGCATTCCTCGAGATCGACCCTTATGACGACAATCCTTTCGAGGGCCTGGAGAGGAAAGTCATATTCCTTTCCCGTGTATTGGCCCATGATGACGTTAAGCCCCTGTGCTTTTTCTTCCGCGTTTTCCAGGAAAACAGCCCTTCCCGTGGCGATGACGCTTCGGTATTTCATGCTGAAGCTGCAAGGGGTTTCGGCGGGAATCAACTCCACGTCCGCCTCGAATTCGAGGCACACGTTCGGGTTCTTTCGCAAGATTTCGATTTTTCGCCCTTCAGGTGCTGAATGGAGAAAAACACTCCCTTCCCTGAAACCGTAATTCATGGGAACGACATAGGGCTTTTCCCCGTCGCAAAGCCCCATCCTGCAGACGCCCGCATCCCTGAGCACGTTCATGATCCCGGAAGGATCGGTGATTTCCCTGTCGCTTCTCCTCATCGGCAGTCGCCCCTTTTCTCCCTGTTGAATTTCTTCATCATCCCCATTTTAATGGAGATGCCTTCGATTCACCCAGCATCAGCCGCGTTATGATGGTTCGAGGAACCCGGTTCAACAACCGCACCTCCAGGGAGGGAAGTGTCATGCAAGGAATTTTGCAGGGCGTTCACGAGGCAATCGGCAACACTCCCATGGTCCACCTTTCACGGATCACGGCAAGGGCCGGCGTAGAGGGAAACATATACGCCAAGTTAGAATACCTGAACCCCGGTTTCAGCAAGAAGGACCGCATCGCCCTGCAGATGATCGAAGAGGCGGAAGAGGCCGGGCTCCTGGAGAAAGGACAGTCCGTCGTCGAGCTGACCAGCGGCAATACCGGCACGGGGCTCGCGATTGTGTGTGCAGTCAAGGGCTACCGTTTTGTCGCCTGCATGTCGAAAGGAAATTCCACCGAGCGGGCACGAATGATGAAAGCCCTGGGGGCGGAAGTCGTCCTGGTGGACCAGGCTCCCGGGTCCTTGAAGGGACAGGTTTCCGGAGAGGACCTGGCCCTTGTCGAAGAAACGGCTAGGAGGATCACCGAGGAACGTGGTGCATTCAGGGCCGACCAGTTCAACCTTGCCGCAACCGTCCATGCCCACGAATGGCATACGGCCGTCGAAATGTGGGAGCAGGCCTCCGGCAACATCGACGTGTTTGTCGATTTCCTGGGCAGCGGAAGCACTTTCCAGGGCTGCGCGAAGGGCCTCAAGAAATTCAGGGACAGCATCCGGTGCTACGCCGTCGAACCCTGTGCCGCTGCAATCTACGCCGGACACCCAATTAGCGACGGAGCGCACAAGATACAGGGGGGCGGCTACAGCATGAACCTTCCCCTTGTGGACAGGACCCTGATCGACGGATTCATACAGGTTACCGACGAAGAAGCGATCCTGACGACAAGGGAACTTGCCCGCACCGAGGGGGTTTTTGCCGGCTTCTCCTCCGGCGCGAACGTCTGTGCCGCGATCAAGCTCCTCCAGGGACAGGAGCGCGGCAAAAACATCGTCCTGACCCTCAACGACAGCGGATTGAAGTACCTCAGCACGGATCTTTACGAGGACCTGTAAACCGGGGAAAACCATGGAATGTAAATAAAGAAGGGCAATCCCCGGTTTTTTGCCGGAGGTTGCCCTTCAGGACTGGAGAAACATTGATCATTCGCTAAAGCTCTATCGATGTCCCGGCGTAACCCCAATCAACGTTTTGCCCAAGGGAAGCCAGCAATGAAGCTGCCCTGAAGCCCGTACAATGGCACGGGTACCACATGCCCACCGAGAATTGCCCGGCCAGGACTCCGACAATTTTTTTCACGACCTCCTCGCCCTGGTCCGCCATGTGCATGCCTCCCGCAACGGCAAAAAACGTCCGTGTCCCGAATACCCGGGCCACCTCCGCAAGGATGTTCACCACTCCCGCATGAGCACATCCCAGCAACACGCTAAGCCCCTTCTCGCCTTCCACGACGAAAGACAAATCATCCTCGAAAGGATCGGGGATCGGTCCTCCCGGACCATCCAAGACAAGGTGTGAAGGGTTTTTCATGAATTCCGGGTCTCTCCGCTCTTTTGGAACTTCAAGAACCCAGAACCGGGGCGCGATTTCCAACTGGCCGGTCACGGGGCGAAAATCGATGGCGGCTTTATTGACGTGAAAGCCGATGAAATGCGCCCTTCCGTTCTTCATCCGGGAGTGCCTCCCGTCCACCGAAGGGTGCGCCCACACCGGCATCGATCCATGGAAGGAATAAAGGGAGGCCACCCCGCCGACGTGGTCGAAATGACCATGACTCAAGGCCAGCATGTCCAGGGCTGCAAGATCGATACCCATTCTCCTGGCATTCGAGAAAAGGCCAAGCCCCTGGGCCGTGTCGACAAGAATGGAAGACTCCCCTGTCGACACGTGCAGGCTAAGCCCGTATTCGGGTTGGATAAATGGGGAACGGGTGGAATTCTCTGCGATTATTGAAAGACGCATGGTGCCCATCGCCTCTTTTTCGTTTTCAACTTTTTACTTGATACCCATCAAATTGGGCAGCCACAGGGAAAGTGTGGGAATGAAGGTCACCAGGGCAAGGGCGACCAGGCTGGCCACTATGAAAGGAACAACCTTGACTGAAACCTCCTTGAGCGGGACGCCGGAGATATTGCTTGCCATGAAAATATCCAGCCCGACCGGGGGCGTTGTCATTCCGATCGCAAGGTTCATGGTCATGAAAACCCCGAAAACGATCGGATCGACCCCCAGTTGCCGGATCACCGGCAACATGATGGGCAGGAAAATGTAGTAAGCCGATGCGGCATCGATGAAACATCCGGCTATCAGCAGGATTCCATTGATCAGGAGCAAAAGGATCGTTTTGTTGGAAGTGACGGACAGCAATTTTTCGGATAGGTCGGTGGCAAAATGGCTGGTCGTCAGGACCCAGGCAAAAACACTTGCGAAGGCAATGATGAACATCACGACGGCTGACCCCACCGAAGCATCGACCAGGAGCCGCCAAAGGTCTTTCCATCGAATTTCACGGTAAATGAATACGCCGACGAACAACCCGTAAACAACGGCAATTCCCGCAGCCTCCGTCGGAGTGACGATGCCGCCGTAGATTCCTCCAAGGATTATCACCGGGGCCATCAAGCCCCAGGAAGCTTCCTTGAAAGCCTGCCATTTCTCACCAAGCGTGCTGGGCTTGAAACGCGCCAATTCCCCTTTTCGGTTTCGCAAGAGGTAAAGGCTTACGGCAATAAGGCAAAAGCCTAGAAGTATGCCCGGTATAATCCCGGCGGTAAAAAGACGTCCAATGGAAACTTCTGCAAGGACACCATAAACGACAAAGGCAATACTCGGGGGAATGATAATCCCCACATTGCCGGAAGCGGCCATGAGGGAGGCGGCAAAACCCTTGTCATAGCCGGCTTTCACCATGGCTGGAATCAGGATGGATCCTATGGCCGCTACCGTAGCCGGGCCGGAACCGGAAATCGCCGCAAAGAAGCAAGCCACCACGACGGTAACGATAGCAAGCCCACCCTCGATATGCCCGACGAGGACATTTGCAAGGCGAACCAGCCTCTTCGAAATCCCTGCGTATTCCATGATGACACCCGCCAGGATGAAAAACGGGATTGCCAGCAGCGTAAACTTGCCTAGCGAGGCATAGATTACGGTTGGCAGTACGGAAGGGGGGAACCCCTGCATCAGGATGCTCCCCACCGCGGCAATGCCTAAAGAAATGGAAATCGGCATACCGGCGAACAAGAGGAGGAAGAAAACACCGAACAAGCTTATGCCCAGGCTCATTTTTCCAGCTCCGTTCGTGTTTTAAACAGCAGTCCGTCCGATCTTGAAAATTCCCGGACACAGGCCTGTATGACCCTGAAGGAAATGAGCAGGGCCCCGAGTGGAACCGCCATGCCCGCCAATGCTTCAGGAAGGCCCAACGCAGGCGTTCTCTGGCCATATTCCATCTGGCCCTGGACCATTTCCGCCCCGTAAACTGCCAGCAAAGCCATGAGTCCCAGTGTCAGGATTGTCGTGCCTAGGACTAAAGACCTTTTCGCCCGGCATCCGAGGGAATCCGTCAGGATGGTAAAGCCCATGTGCGCACCCCTCCTGTAAGCCAGCGCCGCACCCAGGAAGCTGTTATAAACGAAGAGGATAACCATCAGTTCCTCAGAAAAGGACCAGGAGGCATGAAGGACATATCTTGACAAGACGTTTCCGAAATTGATCACGACCATCACCGCAAGTGAAAGGGCGATAAGGCCCTCTTCAAGGTAATCCAGGGCTTTCATGGCTTGACCTCCAGTGAGAAGGCGGGCCTTCGGGTTACCGGGAACCCCCGAAGGCCCGTTATTCACCTATTTGTTCTTGTAACCAAAAGCTTCGAGCAGGTCTTTGCCGAGAATTTCCTCGTACTCGGCATAAACGGGCGCAGATGCCTTTCGGAATGCCTCGACCTGCTTCGGGGTAAGGTCCACGACCTGCATCTTTTCCCTGAAACTCTTCACGAGTTCCGCATTCTTTTCCCTGGCCAGCTTTTTCTGGAAGGCCATCGCCTCACGAGCCGCTTTTGCAAAGATCTCCTTATCCCCTGCCGACAGGGAATCCCAGAATTTCCTGCTTGAAGTCATGATGATGGGGTCATAGGAGGCGTTCCATAGCGTCATGTACTTCTGGACTTCCTGTACGCGGGCCGATGCGATGACATCAGGCGGGTTTTCCTGGCCGTCCACGGTTCCCTGCTGGAGAGCGGCGAAAAGTTCCCCGAAGTTGATGGAAGTGGGGTCCGCTTTCAACGCCTTGAAAAGGGCGATGTACATCTTGTTGGTCGGTATGCGGATCTTCAGGCCGTTCAAATCTTCAGGAGCCAGTATGGGACGCTTGTTGTTCGTCACTTGCCGGAAACCGGATTCACCAAATGCCAGGGGTTCGATGCCGTTCTTCCGGACCAGGTCGAAGAGCATCTTTCCGCCCTTGCCTTCCATGGCCTTGTCGGCTTCCTTGTAGGAAGGCACCAGCCATGGCATCAGGGGAACGGTGAACTTGGGATCGACCGTTGTATAGATGATGGTGGACCGCATGTCGATGTCCGTGCCGCCCATCCTGAGCAACTCCAGGCCCTTGATGATGTTGCCGGCTGCCAGTTGGTCACTCGCGAAAAGGTCGACCGTGTACCTGCCGCCGGTACGTTCCTTGACCAACTCCGCAAACTTTTCCGCTCCCTTGTACCAAGTGGAATTCTCCGAAACCGCGATCCCGAATTTCAACCTCTGCGGGGCCGCTTCCGACGGCTGGACGGAATATAGAAGGGCAACAACTGCAAACAAGGCTGCGATAACCAGGCACTTTCTCTTCATCATCTCTTCGTGCACCTCCTCGGGTTGTCTCTTCTATGGGTAGTCAGGTTTCAAGCCTGATCGAAAGAACTGATCGTCGACGTCAAACCCCTGTTGAAGTGGAATTCCAAAGCCTGGATTGCCCTGTCCGCGTCCCCGGCCTCGATCGCCTCCACGAGACGGACATGCTCCTCCAGGGTCGCCTGCATCCGCCCAGGCATCTTCAAGGCCTGAACACCCCCGTAGAAGATGCGGTCGGCCATACGGTTCAGCACGTCGAATATGAACGGGTTGTGATAGACCTTGTGGATGAAAAGGTGCTGTTCGTTGTCAAAGTGCATGAAAGCAAAGGGGTCGTTGTTCTCCATGGCTTCCCGCTGCCGTTCCAGCAATTCTTTGAGAAACGCGATGTCCTCCCCGCTGAAGAGCGTTATGCCCCTGCGAAGGAGATATCCCTCCAGCGCGATTCGCAATTCGTACATCTGGGTGGCCTCGGTTGAGGTCAGTTCCCTGACGATGACTCCCTGGTTGGGGAAGATCTGGACAAACCCCTCGGTCTGGAGTTTCTGGAGGGCTTCCCTTACAGGAGTGCGGCTTACCCCCAGTTCTGAAGAGAGAGATCCCACCGAGATGGGCTGCTTGCTTGAAATACGCCCGCTAAGGATCCCCTGCTTGATCATTTCGTAGGCCTTGTCCGTTTTTTCAGCCAAGTGATCGCCCCCCGCTGTCTAGGATCGCTTCATAAACGGTGCCATTATCCAACCGATATATCGGTTGGATAATGGCACGATCAAAATATTCTGTCAAGTCTTCGAGCCTTCTTTCAAAATTTACCTGCTTTAATCCTCTGCCCTCTTTGGGCCAGTCAGGGTGCAACCCGCAAAAACACGTAGGATTCGTGCTGAAGATTATAAAAAGTCTGCATCCTATCGAGGCCGAAGCCTTATCCCACTTTATTGCTCGTCAAGACATGGAATCGAGAAGTATTTCTAGCCAGGGGGTATACCCATTTCGTCGTTAATGGCAATGAGTCTCGTTGCGGTGTATCGTCAATTTATTTCCCATCGTTGACTAATCTCGTCGAATGCCCAAAACTTTCCCTATCATGTTTCGTTAAGCATAGGGGGTGGAAATCTTGTTGGACAATTTGACCGTCACCATACTGGCGGAAGACAGCGTGCCATACGAGAGCCCGCTGCTCGGCCAGCACGGGGTTTCCTACTGGTTGGAAGCGACCAGGAACGGAACCACACGGAATATCCTTGTGGATGTCGGGCAAAACCCGGACGCCCTTCTATCCAACATCGAAAAACTCGGCATCCCTATCGGGCAGACCGACGCCATTGTCCTGACCCACTGCCATTACGACCACACGCAAGGATTGGCCCGGATCCTGCAAGCCATCGGCAGGAAAGACTTGCCTGTCATCGCCCACCCTGCCCTATTCCGCCTCAATTTCGTCACGGAGCCCTTTTTCCAGCACGTCGGGGTGATGCAGGGAGATAAACCTGAGGACCTCAGGACAGCCGGCGCTGAACTTGTTTTGGTTTCAGGCCCCCTCCAGCTGATGCCTGGACTTTCCACCACCGGGGAAGTTCCCCGAGTGACGGATTTCGAAGAAGTGGGCATCGCGCTTTCCACGTTGGACGAAAACGGGGGGGTGATCCCGGACAGCATGCCGGACGATCTCTCCATCGCGGCAAGGATCAAGGGCAAGGGCGTGGTCATTGTCACGGGCTGCAGCCATGCCGGGATCGTCAATATCCTCAAACATGCCGTGTCAACAGGAGAAAGGCTGGAAGCCGTCATCGGGGGACTGCATTTGGTCGAGGCTTCCGACGAACGGATCGAGAAAACGGCCCAGGCCCTGGCAGGCTATTCGCCTACGCTCGTCGCCGCCGGGCACTGCACGGGATTCAGGGCCCAGGCGGCCCTATACGCGAAACTTGGGAAGCGATTCTCAACGATGGGATCGGGAACCGTTTTCAGCTTCTAAAAGCCGAATGGCAGGAGAAAAGGGATCCCCGGCGAGGCTGCCGGGGATCCCTTTTCTCCTTGTGTAAAGCTAGAAGCCGTTCAGGTGGATCTTTTCGAAACGAAGTTCGTTGAGAGGCACTTCCTCTTTTTCCTCGGCCGGATACCCCATCCCGATGATTGATAGAACCCTGAACGGAAGTGGAATGCCCAGGACTTGCCTCACGTAGTCCTCTGCCGTGACTCCCGGCGCGTGATCCCTGTTCCTGATCTGGACCCAGCAGGACCCGATTCCCATGGACGCGGCGGCAACCTGGGCAGTCATGGAAGCGACAGAGGCGTCTTCCACCCAGACATCCTGCGTCTTTTCATTCCCCAGCATGACAATCGCCAGGCTTGCTCCGGCAAGGAAAGCGGAGCTGCCGCCCCTGACCTCAGCCAAACACATGAGCAGGTTTCGGTCGTCGACGAATATGAATTCCCACGACTTGTAGTTGTGAGCCGACGGGGACCTGAGGACGATCTCCTTCAGGGTATCGACTTCCTCCGCTTTCAGGGGAATTGGCTGAAACTTCCTGATGCTCCTTCTCTTCCTCAGGACTTCAAGCATGAAATCCAGCCTCCCGGTTCTTCGGCTAGTCCTTTACAGGCGGTTCCCCGCAAGGTTGCCCTCCGATCACCCAGTTTTCCCTGGGGCTTTCGTCTATCCTCACGGTAACCGCGTGCTTGGGACAACCAAGGTGGTCCACAACGACCTCCGTGATCGCCTTTGCGAGGCTTTCCTTGCACTCCCTGCTTCTGCCTGACCACATTTCCACACGTACGATCGGCACTCCAGGCACCCCCCTTCAATCTTTTCGACCGGATTCCATGAATATTTTAGACCCTGCATTCCCCCACCCACGACCCTCGCATAAAAAAAAGCCCCCGGCCACAAGCCGGGGGCTTTTTCGAAACCTGTCGCGGAGATTTTACTTACCCGCCATGATCGCCTCTACATCCGGCTGGACTTCCCCGATCGCCTTGATATCGAAGTTGTCCACGAGAACCTTCAGGACGTTCGGCGAGAAGAAGGCCGGAAGGGTCGGCCCAAGCCGGATCCCCTTCACCCCCAGGTGCAGCAGGGCCAGGAGAACGGCGGCCGCCTTCTGCTCGTACCACGCGATATCGAAGGAAAGGGGCAGCTCGTTGATGTCGTCCAGGCCGAAGACTTCCTTGAGTTTCAGGGCAATCACGGCGAGAGAGTACGAATCGTTGCACTGCCCCGCGTCCAGGACCCTGGGAATCCCGCCGATATCGCCAAGCTGGAGTTTGTTGTACCGATACTTGGCACATCCCGCGGTGAGGATAACCGTGTCCTTCGGGAGGGCCTTGGCCACTTCCGTGAAGTAATCCCTGGACTTGTGACGCCCGTCGCAACCCGCCATGACGACAAAACGCCTGATCGCTCCGTTTTTGACCGCGTCGACGACCTTGTCGGCAAGAGCCAGGACCTGGTTATGGGCAAAACCTCCAACAATATGTCCCGTCTCGATTTCGACGGGAGGAGGGCAGTTCTTCGCCATCTCGATGATCACCGAGAAATCCTTGGGCTGTCCGTCCTTCCTGTCGGGGATGTGGGTCGCGCCTGGGTAACCTGCCATGCCGCTCGTGAAGAGCCGTCCAAGGTAGGTATTGTCCTTTTTAAGGGGAACGAGGCAGTTCGTGGTCATGAGGATTGGGCCGTTGAAGGACTCGAATTCCTCATTCTGCTTCCACCACGCGTTCCCGTAGTTCCCGACGAAATGCGGGTATTTCTTGAAGGCCGGGTAATAGTTGGCGGGAAGCATCTCGCTGTGGGTATAGACATCCACTCCCGTCCCTTCGGTTTGCTCCAGCAGGTCGTCCATGTCGCGCAGGTCATGTCCGCTGATGAGGATGGCGGGGTTGCCGCGGACCCCTATATTCACCTGGGTGATCTCGGGGTTCCCGTAGGTGGAAGTGTTCGCCTTGTCCAGGAGGGCCATCGTCTGGACTGCCTTTTCGCCGGCTTTCAACACCAGGCCGACCATTTCGTCCACGGAAAGATCCTTCGTCGTCGATGCAAGGGCTTCCATGAAGAAGTTGTAAATGGCTTCGTCTTCATAGCCGAGTACCGCGGCATGGTCCGCATAGGCGGCGATGCCTTTCACGCCGACCACCAGCAGTTCCCGCAGGGAGCGGACGTCCTCGTTCTCCGTTGCCATTACGCCGACGGAACGGGCCTTCTCGTGAAACTCGAATTCTTCCGTGGCTGTCCAGGTCGCGGCATCAGGCATCGGCTCATCGAAAGCCTTCCCATTACTCCTTTCGTAAGCGGAAACGACGCGCTCCCGGATGGCTTCACGTCGCGCAAGGGCCTCCCGGACCAGGCCGACGAAGCGCTCGTCATCCCAGTTCGCGTTCGTGATCGTGGTGAAGAGTCCACGGGCCACGAAAAGTCCATCTGCCTTATCGGAAACGCCCAGTTCGACTGCTTTCTCCGACCAAACGGCAATACCCTTGAGCGTGTGAATCAGCAGGTCCTGCAGGTTTGCCGTGACCTCGGGTTTGCCGCAGACCCCCTTGACCGTGCACCCCTTGTTTTGCGCGCATTCCTGGCACTGGAAACAGAACATTGGATAACCTCCTCGTTGTTTTTTGTCCCGAAAAACGGAGTAACCGGAAAGGATTGGCCTGGCTCTTATAGCAGCCTTGCCTGTGAAACCGGGCGGGGGACCTTGACCACGAGAACCCTGAAAACCTCCCCGCCTTCGTTGGACCACGCGTGGGGAATGTCCTTCGGGCTTTCGACCAGGGTATCCCGGGACACTTCGCGCCTTTCGTCCCCAATCTCGACAACACCTGTACCCTCAAGTACGTAGAAAAACACGTCCACCGGCGTGATATGCCTTTTGAGGGATTCACCCGGCTGAAGAGTGATATGGATCGCCTGTGCATGTTCCGTGTCATAGATCCTTGAGACTTTCACGCCGTGCGGGTTCTGGATCCTCTCGGCATCGATCGCGTTTACGACGTTCATCCTTTTTCCTCCTCCCCCTTTTTGCTTATGATAGGGAAGAAGTCCAGGATTGCCCTTGATCTATATCAAGAAATAGAATACCTTTTTACCAAATAAGGCGAGGGAGGGTCCCCAGTGAAAAATTTTCCCGGAAAACCCCTGAAGGTCACCGGATTGGAAGGACTGCCGAAGAATGACCAGGAAAAGATCCTGGAAATCTCCCGGGCCGTGACCTTAAGAAAAGGCGAAACGGTCTTCATGGAAGGAGAAAGGGCCGAAGGGTTTTTCGTGGTTCTTAAAGGCAAAATCAAGATTTTCAAGCTATCCATGGAAGGAAAGGAGGCCATTCTCCACATTTGCGGGCCCGGTGACCATTTCGGGCATGCCGCCCTCTACGGCTCGAAGACCTTTCCCGCATGCGCGGCCTCCCTTGAAAAGAGCGAGATCCTGCAAATCCCCAGGGAGGCCTTCGTGGAACTTATCGCCAGGGAACCCTCCCTGGCCCTGGATATCTTCGCGGTTCTTTCCACGCGACTCAGGGAGTTGTCCCTGCAAGTGGAGAACCTTGCCCTGAAGGAGGTCCCGGGAAGGCTGGCGAGCACCCTCCTTTCAATTTCAGAAAAGCAGGGCGGAGCCGGGGAAATCTCGCTTGGGTTCTCCAAATCGCAACTTGCGGGCATCCTGGGAACCACACCCGAAACCCTTTCCCGTGTTCTGTCCGATTTTTCATCCAGGGGCTACATCAGGGACAACCGGGGAGAGATCCTGATCATCGACCGTTCGGGGCTCGAAAAGCTGGCCGGGCAGGGGCGATTCTGAACGGCAAGGCCCCGGCTGGTTTCGCCGGGGCCTTGCCGTGTCTCGGTTTAAGCTGGTGCGGTGCCTATTTTGCCTTCTTCTCGTGGACGATGAGTTCGAAAATGTCCGGCCGGGCATAATGCCCGACCACGTCCAGGTCCGCCTTTGCCCGGGTGATGTCGTCCAGGTCAAGGTCCGCCATGAGTATTTCTTCGCTCCCGAAGCTCGGCCCCGCCAGGTATTTCCCAAAGGGATCGATAATGCAGCTCCCTCCCCGGCACATGACCTCGGGGAGATTTTCCAGTTCTCCGTAGCCATGAAGATCGGACGGGTACATCCCTTTCTCAACGTACTGGTTGCAGGCCAGCACGAAACACCTTCCCTCTATCGCGATGTGCCTGAGCGTGCATTGGTATTCCTCACGCTGGTCCGCCGTAGGGGCGAGGTAAAGATTGACGCCTTTCTGGTACAGGGCCGTCCTTGCCAGGGGCATGTAATTTTCCCAGCAAATCAGGGCTCCCATCTTTCCATAGGCGGTATCGACAACGGTCAGCGTGCTGCCGTCGTCTTCCCCCCAGATTGTCCGCTCCGATCCCGTCGGCTTCAACTTGCGGTGCCTTCCGAGGAAAGTGCCGTCAGGCCCGAAAAACAACACGCAGCAATGGATCGTCCCGTCGAGGCCGTTACCGTTTTTCTCGTTTATGCCCATGGCCAGGTAGATCCCGTATTCCCGTGCCGCCCGGGCCAGCCTGTCGACATCCGGCCCCGGTACGGCAACGCAGTTATCGAAGAACCGCTGGAAATCGAGCCGTCCCTCCATCGTCCGGGCACCGATATTGAATCCGAAACTCAAGCCCCTGGGATAGCAGGGAACGAACGCCTCCGGGAAAACAACCAGCCTGGCTCCTTTACCCGCGGCTTCGGAAATCAGGCCAAGCGCCTTTTCCAAGGTCTTTTCCCGGTCAAAAATCACCGGTGCGGCCTGTACGACTGCGACACGTACCGTCCTGGTCTCTTCCATGTTCCCGCCTCCCAATCACTCTTCCGTCGATTTCGGTCCTCTAAAGTATGGTGCAGGGAACGGCCGGGTTCAAGGGCCCAGGAGTCTTCGGCCTTTTAAGGGCATGAGAAAGGCCCCGGTTGGTCAGGCCGGAGCCCATCAGGAGGTGGTGGTACAAATTTGAGGTTGGAGAGACTCTAACACATTCGGTTTAATCGTGCAAGTGAAGGGATGAATCGACATATTCGTGAATCATCTAACATGCCCGAATTCACCGGTTATGGGAATAATGTCCGTCATTCGGCTTGGGGCCGATAACGGCAACCCACCTGTTCGTATAGTTGAAGAAACCTACGATGTAGCTGGCCTCCAGGATCTCGTGGTCGTTGAGCCCGGCTTCACGGAGCCTGTCGACCCACTCCGTCGTGATTTCCCGCGGGTAAGCCGTAAGGAAATAGGCGAAGTCGCAGAGGGCCCTCTGCCTGTGGTTCAGCTCCGCGCTCCGGTAGTTGTAGCAAAGCTTGTCAACCCATACAGGATCCTTCGTCAGGCCGCGCAGGTAGTCCCCGTGGGTGGTCAGGCAATAGGTGCATCCATTCGTCGAGGAAACGACAAGCCCGATCATTTCCTTTTCCACGTTGCTCAGGTAGCAATGGTCCTCGTCGAAAAGCGAGTTCTTGAAGTCGAGGAATCCCTTGTATTGGCGGGCATTGAGTGGCAGAACCCTGAAAAGGTTGTTGATGAAACCCCAATTCCGCACCTGGTCATCCGTCGCCTTGTCGAAAAGTTCCTGGAGTTCCCCGGGAATCTCCTTCTCGTCCGGCTTCTGCAAATGGGATAGCTGCTCGGGGTACTTTTCGGTCATCTTCCCGTCTCTCCCCTCTGAGTGCCGCGCGGCAGGTGAAGCCTCTTCAGACCAGGAAGCCTTCCGGCAACGGGTCGGAAGGATCCAGTACAAGCTGGTTGAACCCGGTAATCCAGGCAGAACCGGAAATTCTCGGGATGATGCCCTTCATTCCCCCGATTTCAATCGTTTCATCGATCGTTCCCCTGAAACGGGTATCGATTATGCTTCCGTTTTCCAACTCCTCGTCCGGGCTCATCTCACCACGCCCGTAAAGGAGAGCCATCCTGGCGGAAGTTCCAGTCCCGCATGGCGAACGGTCGACCGCTCCATCGGCAAAGACACAGACCTCCCGGGATTTCCAGCCCTTTTCAGTCCTTTCGGTCCTTCCCGTGACGATCGTTCCGTAGACTTCGTGGATCTCGGGGTACTCGGGGTGGACGATGTCCAGGTTCTCGTTCCCCCAATCCTTGAGAATCATCGCTTTCCGCGACAGCTCATAAGCGTTCCTGGGACTGATCTCGACTCCAAGTTCCCCGGCCTCGACGAAAATATAAAAATCCCCTCCGTAGGAAATGGCGATATCGAGTTCGCCCAGGCCCGGCACCGAAACCTTCATGTTGTCCCGATAAAGGAACGAAGGGACGTTCCGGAAGGAGACCTCGCTGACATAGCCGTCCTTGACGACCGCCCTTGCGGTGACCCTCCCCGCGGGGGTATCGATCCTCACGGTGTTTTCGCCTTCAACGGCCGGAAGGATACCCGTTTCCAGGGCCACCTTCGCGACACCGATCGTTCCGTGCCCGCACATGGTCGCCTGCCCCGTGGTATGCGTAAACAAGACTCCGAAGTCACCATCTTCAGTGGCGGGGGGAGTGATGACACAACCGAACATGTCCCGGTGGCCGCGCGGTTCCCGCATGATCATGGCACGTATTTCGTCAAGGTTTTTCTCGAACCATTCGCTTCTTTCAAGCATGGTCCTCCCCTTGATCATGGGCAACCCGGAGGTCACGATCCGGATAGGTTCCCCTGCCGTATGCGCATCCACAATATTGATTATTCGTTTAAAGCGTATCACGACACGACCCCTTTCTTTCTTTTGTTTTTTCTTACCGGAACTTTACAAGTTTACCATCCTGGGTTCCCTTTTGCTCAGGCGGGCAGGAACTTGCGTTCAAGGGTTTCCTGGAACAGAATGAAGGGTATCATCGGCTTGTACAGCACGATTTTCTCCAGGGAGCCTTCTCGCTTGTCCATAAAAATGCCGGAAACTCTGCGCGCCCTTCGCAGCAGGAATTACAGGCTTTTCTTCACCGCCCAGTCGATTTCCCTCTCCGGGCTCTGGATGCATCGGGTCGCCATGGGCTGGCTCGTCTTCAGGCTGACCGGGTCGAACGGCGCTCTTGGAATCATGGATTTCGCCGCATCGATCCCGATTTTCCTGTTTTCTCCCTTTTCCGGGGCACTGATCGAGCGCTGGGACCTGCGAAAAACCCTTTTCTGGTGCCAGGCCTGCTGCATGGGCATCGCCCTGCTGCTGGCCTTTCTCACGCTGACCCATTTAGCCAGTTTCCGCATCGTCACGGTCATGGCCCTGCTCCTTGGCCTGGTGGATTCATTCGAGCTCCCTTGCCGATATGCCCTTGTGTCCTACATGGTCGACCGGAAGGAAGACGTTTCGAATGCCGTTGCCCTGAACTCCGTCGTCTTCAACGTGGCCCGCATGATTGGCCCGACCGTCGCGGGCTTCGTGATCCACCTGGTGGGAGAAGGGGCCTGCTTCCTTCTCAACGGGCTGGCCTACTCTTCGACCCTTTACGCGGTAAGGATCATGAAGATGGATCGTCCCCCAATAGGGAAAGCCGTCGCCGGGAAAAGGCGGCCCCTGGCGGACATGGCCGAAGGGATCAGGATGGCGCGTGATTTCGCTCCCGCCAGGTATTTCCTTTTCCTGATCGCCCTCACGGGTTTCTTCGCTTTCCCCAGCCTCGTCCTGATGCCCGCCATGGCCAAAAGCGTCCTCGGCGGGACACCGGAAACTCTGGGGCTCCTGCTCATGGGGGTGGCCATTGGGGCCCTGGCCGGCTCGCTTCTCATGGCTTCCCTCAAGTCGCCTTCAAGGCTGAGCTGGTGGTGCACCCGGTCCTGCATCGGCTTCGGCATCTCGGTCATGCTCTTCTCGCTGTCGCGCGCCATCGCTTTCGGGATCGCCCTGGCGGCTCCCGTCGGGTTTTTCATGGTGACGAGCACCATAACCTGCAACACCCTTCTCCAGACCATGGTTCCAAGAGAGGGCAGGAGCCGTATAATGGCGCTTTACACTTTCGCGATCCTCGGCTTCCCGCCTTTCGGAAGCCTTCTTGCGGGAAGGCTTGGGGACATGATCGGGACAGGCTGGGCCCTGTTCGTTTGCGGGGGCCTCTGCGCAGTCTCGGCCTTCGCACTTTCCAGGAAGCTCGACAGGCTGGACGGCCAGGTACAGGCCGCCCTGGAAGGAAGTGCCGGCTAAAGGGCAAAACGTCCCTGCCCGGCTACTTTCCCTCCTCCACTTCTCCTTCGAGCCCCACGAAAAGCACCGATATCCGTGTTCGGGATTTCCCCAGCGCGGGAAACCGGGACCACAGGGCCCGGAACTTTTTCATGTCGGGCAGGGCAATGCTGTAGCGGGCCATGGGATCCTCCATGTGCTGCAGGACCTCTCCAAGGGCGGACAGGAAATGGTTGCTTCTCATCTCGTTTCTCGAACCGCTTCCCTTCGCCTCGATGACCCACTGCAGCCCTTCCCGCTCCGCAACGATATCCGCCCCCCCTCCAGGACCGTCCCTGACCGAGACGACCCAACCCGCGTCCTGCAGCCATGCCTTAACCCTTCTTTTCACTTCCCCTTCCGACATCTGGACAACCTGGCCCTTCGCCTTCTCCCGAAGCGTTTCCGTTCCTCCTTCTGAAGACTCGCGGGGCTTCACCCCGGCCAGGTAATTGCCTATTTTCCCGTCCTGCCGGCAACACCTCTCCAGGATATGTTGTTCGCAAAGCAGGTGGGCCGCACGGTTCACGGCCTGGACCCTGGCTTTCTTTCCCAGCAGGTGATCGGTGATTTCCCGATCGGTAAGCCCGGGCATCGTCTTGACGATCCAAAGGACTTTCTCTCCCAGATCCTCCACTTGTCGAGCCCTCCTGGATGATGATCGGGCGAAGGCCTGTCGTCAGTCTCATAAAAAAGGGGGGCCTCCTTTTAAGGAGGCCCCCCTCGATGAGCCTTCAGCCGCCGAATCGTTCCTCCCTTACCTGTTACTGCTGAAAATGGGGGGCAGGTTCTCCACCCCGCGGGAAAGCAAAGATCACGGCCAAATGCCACGGAAACGCATGGCGGCTATGATCCTGCCCATGGCTCGGACGTATGTCGCCTGGCGCATCCTGATGTTGTGCTGGGCCTTGATCTTCCATATCTCGTGGAAAGCCTGGGTAAGCCGCTCGTCCAGTTTTTCGTGGACCGTCTTCTCGCTCCAGAAATCGCCCGAACGTCCCTGGATCCACTCGAAACAGCTCACCGTGACACCGCCCGAGTTGGCCAGCACGTCCGGGATCACCAGCCCGCCGTTCTCACAGATAATGGCTTCGGCTTCAGGGGTTGTGGGGCCGTTGGCAAGCTCCAGGACGATCTTTGCCTTGATCTTGGCCGCGTTCGCCTCGTTGACCACTCCCTCGAGGGCGGCCGGGATGAGGACATCGACCGGGGCTTCGAGAATTTCGTCCGTCGTGACCTTCTCGCCGCCCGGGAAATCCGCGACCGTCCCGCTCGTCCTCTTGTGCTTCATCAACTCGGCATAGGAAAGTCCCTTCGGGTTGTACGTCCCGCCCTTGCTGTCGGACGCTCCCACGACGGTGATCCCGATCTCTTCGTAAAGGGCATGGGCAAAACTCCCCGCATTGCCGTACCCCTGTATCGTCGCCTTCATCGGCTTGCCGAGAAGCCCCATTTCCTTGAGGGCTTCCCTTAGCACGTACATGCCGCCCCGGGCGGTCGCGTCCCCGCGGCCCAGGGAACCTCCAAGCTCTAGAGGCTTGCCCGTGTAGCAGGATGGCTCGCTCCACCCCTTGACCTTCTCGTACGTGTCCACGAACCAGGACATGACCTGGGGATTCGTGTAGACGTCCGGTGCCGGGATATCGATATCGGTCCCCATGAACCGGGATATCCCCAGGGCAAAGCCGCGGCTGACACGTTCCAGTTCACCCTTGGAAAGTTCCCTGGGAGCGAGCCGGATACCGCCTTTGCCGCCCCCGTAGGGCAACATGGCGGTGGCGCATTTTATGGACATCCAAGCCGACAGGGCCATAACCTCGTCTTTCGTCACGTTCGGGTGATAACGAACCCCTCCCTTGTAGGGGCCAAGCGCGTTATTGTGATGGCTGCGCCATCCCTTGACAACCTTGACGCTTCCGTCGTCAAGCCGCAGAGGAATCGAAAGCTCCAAGACTTCCTTGGGTTCCTTCAGGATATCGATGAACTCCTGCTCCACGTTCAGGTACGGTACGGCTTCGTCCACCTGCTTTAGGAACATTTCGTACGGATTCATCTTAGACATGCCTTTTCCTCCTCCTTATTCGTCGATGTTGTCGGATTTGACGCGCCTTATCCCGCCGTCTAAGGCTCTTGTTCCGGTTTTCCATCCTCCCTTCTGCTTAATTTTTATTTTTTCCAAATACGCTATGTCATACAAAACCGGCGCCATTATACCGCTACCACTGTTTAGCTGAATAAAGTTAAAATTAAATATCAAACGTATACATAATAATAATAATAAGGCGGTTGGGAACCCCGGGGGTCCCCAACCGCCTTTCTCCTGCATCGCTCTCCTTGCTTCGTGAAATGCCTCGACGAGGCATGATTCAGATCCCTCAGCAACTCCCTTTCTGGTCAAGCCAGTAAAGGTCTCCTTCCTTGGGAACGATACAGATGAATTTCAACGGCCCTTTGCCGGTGTTCTGGAAATAGTGCTCCGTGTTCGGAGGAACGTAGGCCCATGATCCGGCGGAAAGGCCGTAAACCTTCCCCATGATCATGCCGTCTGCCGTGCCTTCCAGGATCAGGACGTAATGCGGCCAGTCGTGCGCGTGGAAAGGGGACCTCTCCCCTTCCGCCGTCGTGAAGAACCGCACGACATGATCCTCCCAGAAGCGGTCGGGGCCGAAAACGACCCTCTTTTCCGTACCCCCGTGGTCTTCCGCGAGGATCACGGGCAAATCCTCAAGACGCCCTGCAAAAATCCCCGCTGCGCTTTCATCCATTCGGGACACCCCCTTTGTTCTCATTTTACCTCCCTCGGACCCGTTGCCCGCCGTTTCATACTAAGATAAGGAGAAGTGCAAACCCCTGGACCGTAAAAGGAGGATAACGGCATGAAGGTCGTCCTGATGGTCTTCCTGATCCTGCTCAACGGCATCTTCGCCATGTCCGAAATCGCCCTGGTTACGGCAAGGAAGAGCCGGTTGTCAAAACTTGCCGGTGAAGGGAACGTTTCCGCGGGAACGGCCATCCGGCTCGGGGAAGACCCGACGACTTTCCTCTCCACCATCCAGGTCGGCATCACCTCGATCGGAATCCTCAGCGGGATCATCGGCCAGTCCATTCTGGCCTTGCCCCTCTCGGCCCGACTGCAGGAATTCGGCTTGGCCCCGGAGAAAGCCTCTCTAGCCGCCACCGCTGTGGTTGTCCTGGTCGTGACCTACGTTTCGATCGTCATCGGGGAACTCGTTCCGAAGAGAATCGGGCAAATCAACCCGGAATCCATCGCGTGCCTTGTCTCCAGGCCGATCCGGTTCATCTCGGTCGTCACCAGGCCCTTCGTCCTCCTGCTTTCGCTTTCCACTACCGCAATCATGCATATCCTGGGAATTGGCGGGGGGGGATCCGCGGTCGTCACCGAAGAGGAAATCCAGGCAATCCTGAAAGAGGGCTCAGAAACCGGGGTTATCGAAAAACAGCAACATGTCATGTTCAGGAACATCTTCGGCCTGGACGACCGTTTCCTCGGTTCCCTCATGGTTCCCCGTTCGGACGTGATTTTCCTGGACCTTGAACTGCCGGTCGAGGAAAACCTGCGGCGGGTGACGGGAGCCGACCATTCACGTTTCCCCGTCTGCCGGGGAGGCCTGGATCACCTGGTCGGCGTCATACGAAGCAACCAGCTGATGGCGGGAATCATCAACGGCGGAATGCCTGACCTCGTGAAGGATTTGGAACCCTGCGTCTACGTGCCCGAAACGCTGACCGGCCTCGAGCTTCTTGAGCAGTTCAGGACCGGGACCATGAAGATGGCCTTCGTTGTCGACGAGTACGGGGATTTCCAGGGAATCATCACCCTGTACGACCTCCTGGAGGCCGTTACAGGGGAGTTCCCCGAAGAGAACGTCGAGGAATCATGGGCAATCCAGAGGGAGGACGGTTCCTGGCTGCTTGACGGGGCAATCCCGATCCAGGACGTGATGGACAGGCTTGGGCTCTCAAAGGTTCCGGAACTCGAAAAGGGACACTACAACACCTTGGGAGGGATGGTCATCCTCCTGCTCGAAAGGCTTCCACGGACTGGGGATCACGTGGACTGGGAAAATTGGCGTTTCGAGGTGGTTGACATGGACGAAAAGAGGATCGACAAGGTCCTCGCGTCGTTTATCAACAAGCCTGGAAAACCTTAAGACAGCCTGCCGCACTCCGGGCTTTCCTCCCCGGCCCGGCCGATGTCCTTTTCCATCATCACCAGGGTTCCTTCCCTGTGGAACTCCGAGAAACCGCTCTTCCGGTAGCAGGCAACCGCCCTGTCATTGAAACTCCTGACACGCAGGACCAAGCGCTTCGCCTCCATGTTCTCCCTGGCGTAATCCTCCAGTAGGGTCATGAGTCTCTGTCCCAACCCCCGGCCCCTCATTTCCGGAATGAGGTAAAGAAAGCGGACGAAACGGGTCTGGGCGTCCTCCGCCCTATCCAGGGCCGCGTGGCCGACCAGGCTTTCCCCTTCGTACACCAGGAAGGAAAGGGCTCCCTTTCCGGGATCGAGGACTTCCCGCCACTGATCGTGGTCAAAAGGGTAGCGGGCCATGGGCCAGACAAGGGAAAGATCCTCGGGATCCCTTATCATTCTTTCGATGATCCTCGTGTCCAGCGGCTCGTTCTTGACGATCACCACGAAACCATCCCCCCTTGCTTCCGGGAAATCGATATCAGGGATTATTCATGGGAAACCCGGGATGTCGGCCTTTGCGGGACCTTTCGCAGTTCCCGGAGCCTGGGAATGGCTCGGAGGTGGACACAGCCGATCTTCGCCGGAACACGGGCCAACCCCAGGATCAGGGCCATGGCAAAACGATGGTTGCCACCGCCGCCGAAGAAAAGGCGCCCGCAATCTCCCAAGTGGAAAAAGATGCCCCCCTTTTCCCTGAATGACCACCTTTCGATCTCACGTTGCCGCTTTAGCCTGCCGCTATTTTTAATTTCTTCAAAAAGGGCATCCAGCCTGGCGTAACGTTCTTCAATGTCCCGACGGTTACGGCAGTCATCAAAACACCTTCTCGGATGCCTCCGGATCTCTTCCTCCAGGAAGTCGAAAATGCCCGTTTCTTTCCAGGGAACTCCCTGCACCCAATGCAGGAAACAGCATCTTATCTTGAAATTTTCATCGAATGTCTTGAGCCTTCCGCCTCGAGGGGGCCAATCCGATACGATGACCCTGGCGGAATCCCTGTCCCCGAATCCCGCAAGGCACCCCACGCATTCCTTTGGATTCACCCAGATCCTCTCCGAGAAACGCGGTGCTTCCGGGCCGAACCTGATCCGGTTGTATTGATCCCTAAATAGGGCCTTGATCGAATACCGGGCGAATTGACCGATCGTTCGAAGTTTCTTTGCCTCCATGAAACCAGTCTCCCGGGAATAGGATGGCCGTTCTCCTTCAAAACATCTTATTGAGAACCTGGATCAAAATCATATCATAATGAACGTTCTCCACCCGGTTTTCTTGTCAATTAGGTTTTCTGCCGGAATTCACCATCGGGAAGCCGTCTTCTTCCTTCTGAATTAAGCCAAGAAAATAAAGCTTTATAGCTGTACAGAAACTCCTGCTTGATATAACATGTTTCGTCAAATTCCAGGGAATCTATGGAAACCAAGGAGGAAGACGCCATGTTCGGAAACCATTCCCGCGCCGTCATCACTGTCATCGGAAACGATAAGGTAGGCATCATCGCAGGCATTACAACGGTTCTCGCGAACCATGGCGTCAATATCCTGGATATCAACCAGACCATCCTGGATACATTCTTCACCATGATCACCGTCGTGGACCTGGACGGGTGCAACATCAGCCTCACCGAACTGAAGAAAGAACTCGAGGCAAAGGGCCGGGAACTCGGAGTGGACGTCCGGACACAACACGAGGACGTTTTCAACTACATGCACCGGATCTAGGGAGGATTCAAATGGCCATTCATATCAGTCCTTCCGAAGTCATGGAAACGATCCGGATGGTGGACAACGAGAAATTCGACATCCGGACAATCACTCTGGGCCTTTCCCTTTTGGATTGCGCCCACGAGGACATATCGGAAACGTCCCGCCGCCTTTACGAGAAAATCGTCCGGAGGGCGGAAAAACTCGTCGCAACCGGTGAAGCGATCGAGGACGAATACGGCATACCGGTCATCAACAAGCGGATTTCCGTCAGCCCGATCTCTCTTGTGGGAGCCAGCTGCAAGTCGGAAAGCTACGTCGAGCTTGCACTGGCCATGGATCGTGCAGCCAAGGAAGTGGGGGTCAATTTCATCGGGGGGTTTTCGGCGCTCGTCCAGAAGGGCATGACCGAGAGCGACCTGAAGCTCATCAACTCGATTCCCGAAGCCCTGGCCAGGACGGAAAGGGTGTGCAGTTCCGTCAACACGGGTTCCACGAAGGCCGGAATCAACATGGACGCCGTGGCGCTCCTGGGCCGGACCATCAAGCAGGCGGCCGAGCTGACCGCTGACAAGGGAGGACTGGGCTGCGCCAAGCTGGTGATCTTCTGCAATGCCCCGGAGGACAACCCGTTCATGGCGGGGGCCTTCCACGGGCCCGGGGAACCCGAGTCCGTCATCAACGTCGGGATCAGCGGACCCGGCGTTATCCTGAACGTCGTGAGGAAGCACCCCGAAATTCGACTGGGGATACTTGCGGATCATATCAAGCGAACGACTTTCAAGATCACGCGCATGGGAGAACTCGTCGGGAGAGAAGCCGCGAGAAGGATGGGCATACCCTTCGGGATCGTGGATCTTTCCCTGGCCCCTACCCCGGCCTGGGGAGACAGTGTCGCGGAAATCCTCGAAGCGATGGGGCTGGAACGCTGCGGCACCCACGGCACCACGGCCGCTCTCGCCATGCTCAACGATGCGGTAAAGAAAGGCGGGGCGATGGCCACTTCCTACGTGGGCGGCCTCACGGGCGCCTTCATTCCCGTCAGCGAGGACGCGGGCATGATCCGTGCGGTCGAGGAGGGAACCCTGTGCATCGACAAGCTGGAGGCCATGACATGCGTCTGCTCCGTTGGCCTGGACATGATCGCCGTTCCCGGCGATACTCCCGCGTCCACCCTGAGCGCCATCATCGCTGACGAAGCCGCGATCGGGATGATCAACAGGAAGACCACGGCCGTGCGCATCATCCCGGTACCGGGAAAATCGGTAGGGGAAACGGTCGAATTCGGCGGCCTGTTGGGACGGGCCCCTGTCATGCCGGTTCACAAGGAAAGCGCGGAGGGCTTCATTGCCAGGGGAGGACGGATACCGGCCCCCATACAGTCGATGACGAACTGAACAAACGCAAGCGGGGCGTGAAGGCTTAACGCCCCGCCGTTTTTTCCCTGGCCGGGCTAGGAAGACTTCCTGAGATAGGACTGGATCCTGGCCTTCACGTTTTCCTTGAGGTTCCGGTAGAAGAACGTGTAGTCGTACGGATGATAGAACTCGTTGATCTTCATGGCATCCAGTTCGCCAATGTTGGAGGGCGTGGGAATGACGAACCCGCCGTTCACCGTACGGCCGCCCGTGTAGCGCGGAATGTCCAGGACCCCGTTTTCCGTGAAGAAAACGGCTCCCAGGTTCCGTTCAGCGGGAGCGGGATCGCCGGTAACCGTCATGGTAAGGGGGTTGACCGCCACGGCGTCCTTCCTGACGATGCTGTAGCCGGGGTTGGGCCCCTGGGTGTTGTAGGTGACGATGGCTCCCGTTTCCCCGGGAGTCGCCGCGACCTTCAGGTGGGGATACCGGGCAAGGTCATCCTTCGTCACGGACCATCCCACCAGGTACGCCGCAACGAGCTTTTTCCGGAGGGCGGGATCGCCGAAACGGCGTTCCATCAGCCAAAGGAGGAGTTCGGAACCCTGGCTGTGCCCTGCCAGGATGAACGGTCGCCCCTGGTTCCACGTGGACATATAGGTATTGAAGGCCGCTTCGACGTCCGCATAGGCCACGTCAAGGGCCTGCCTTTCGGGACTGTCTTCCGCCGTATGCAGGACCGCCAGGTTGGCCTGCCGATAGTAGGGAGCACACAGGCAGGCTGAAGAGGAAAAGACACCCGCCTGGCTCTTCATGACCGCATGGACTTTCGGGTCCGCGTTTTCTCCCTCCAGGGACTGGTTCCAGTTCTCATCCCCGTCAAAAGTCGTGGGGTGAATGAAAAAGACATCCACGGGAAACTGGCGTTCGCCTTCCGGCAGGACCGCCCAGCTCGACGGGAGGCTGTAGTCCGGCGCCGCCGGGGCCGCAGCCGCGTCAAAAGGCTGGCCGGGTCCATCGGAAGCGATGGACGACGAAGGAAAGGAAAGCAGGAGTGCAAGGGAAAGCAGGGTAAGAGCGAGACGACAATAACGCCGTGACATGTCCATAACCTCCTTTTTGCGCAACGCTACAACTTTACTCCTCATGATCGAATAATCAACCCGCAAGCGGGGCATTCCCGGCCTAATTCGCCCTCTTTCCCAGGATCATCCCTATCGCCTTTTCAAGAGCCCGGTTGAATTCCCGGGGCTGGTCCATCATCAGGAAATGATCGGCCTTTTCCAGCACGATGGCTTCGTATGAAAACATATGCCTCCTGTTGGCTTCGTAATTGATGGGCCAGAGGTCACCGTTAACCGTGACGACGGGAACGCGCAGCCCCTCGAACACCCTTGCGGCTTCCCCATTGAGGTACTGCGACATCATCCCTTCCATGGCACTGAGGGCAATCCGGGGCGGAGCGGAAGACATGTCCGACTTTATCCATTCGGCCAGCCCGGGATCCGTTCCGGGGGAAATCATCTGCCCGACGAACTCCCGGCAGCCCTTCACGAAATCCTCTTCCAGGGGAGCGATCATCTTCCTGAACTCTTCCGGAGCCAAAGGGTATTCGATGTTCTCCAGGGTATCGACCCCAATCAGTCCCAGCACGCGGCCCGGCATCAGCCTGGCCGCTTCCGCGATCACCGCACCTCCCATGGAATGCCCGACAAGGATGAAGCTTCTCGTTCCGACCGCGTCCGCTACGGCCCGTACATCCTCACCGAAGGAAGACATGGTGTACAGGAGCCGCCTGGATCCCGAATGTCCATGCCCCGCCAGGTCCAGCGTCACGACCCGGTATTTCCTCGAAAAAAAGGGCACCTGCTCCCTCCAGTAGCGGGCATCGCAGCTCCACCCATGGACGAAAACAAGTGTCGGGTCGCCCTTTCCGTGGACCTCGTAGGAAATCGGGGTACCGTCCATTGAAAGGACGATACGCGGCCATTCCTCTTCAGCCCCGGCCGCGATCGGCAAGAGGACCAGGACAACGACACAGAGAAAGGCCCATAAGAATGGCAAACGTCTTTTTCCATGCATGGCTTCATACCCCCAGTTGTTCATTATTGCTTCAGGAAAAGGCTTTTCCTGTTCAGGTCGAGCTTCCCCGAAGCAAGGTGGATGGCTCCCTCCTCCAGGGCCGCAAGGACTGAAACGATGAATATCGGAAGGATGACGCCCCTTGAACGGAAGAATAGCAACAGCAGAGGGGCGGAATAGACAAGCAGGCCGGTCAGCTTGTTCCCCCAGGTATGCAGCCCGATGACGAAACAGCGGAACTTGACCATCGCGATGGCCACGTTCCCGAGCTTGAGCAGGACGACCACCCCGACCAGGGGAAGATAGCCGCTCAAGGTTTCGCCGTATTTCAGCAGGAGGACCCATAGGACCGCCCCGAACATCAGGACGTCGGCCAGGGAATCCAGCCTGGCCCCCATGACGCTTTCCGACCCGGTCTTCCTCGCGATCATGCCGTCCAGGACGTCGCTTGCTCCACAGGCCAGGTAAACCAGGACAAACACCGGGATGTTGTCCCTCAGTGGAACCAACGAAACGGAGAGGAACATCCTGCCGATCGAGACCAGGTTCGCCAGGTTCTTCATCCGTGTGGCCTCCGTTCCATTCGTGCTTCCCGGGCATCCGGGCCCGTTCCTCTCGAGTATAGACTACACCCGCGAGGAACTGCGAGGATGCCGGGAAATTGTCCGACCCTGCCATATTTTCTGTGCAGGAATTGCCACATGACAAGTTCGAAGATAGAATGTCTTCCAGGAAAGCCCTGGTTCATTGCGGAGCCTCTGTAGTGAGTTCTGTTTCAGCCAGGACCGGGGAAAACAAAGAGGGAGGAAGAAGGATGAGATTGGTCGCGGAGTGGTTCCCGGAATTCGCCGGGAAGTTCGAGGAAATTGACACGATGTTCGAAGAGAAACGCCTTTTCGACGAAAAGACCTACCAGTTCATCTGCCTGGCCCTTGCCATCAAGGGCAGGTCAGCCCCCTGCGTCAGGAAGCACTTCATGGGCGCCCTCAAGGCTGGCGCCACGCTCCAGGAGGTTTCCCAGGTGATCGCCCTGACCTTCAGGGAAAGCGCCGGGAACGATGACTGTTGGGTTCACGACCTTCTCTCCGATTACAAGGAGATGATGAAAGGAAATGTCGGGTGCGGTTGTCCCAAATAGGGGAAAAAGCCCGCCATTGAAATTGGAGCAATCCGAAGGAGACCCCGAACGGGGTCTCCTTCGGATTTAAAGCGATACAATAATAGGGCCGGACAAGCCGGCTAAAGCCCGTTTCAAGGGAGGGAAAGGAATGAAGAAGGCCTACGTGGTGGGAACCTGCGACACGAAATTCAAGGAACTTGCTTATGTGAAGAGCCTGATCGAGAAAACGGGAATACAGGCCGTCCTCGTTGACGTGGGGATTTTCGCGCATGGGAATCCCGTGGATGTTTCCCGCGAAACCGTCGCGAAATGCCACCCGACGAGCCCCGGCTTCATCGCGGAGGTCAAGGACCGTGGAACGGCGGTCACATTGATGTCGGAAGCCCTCTCTGAGTTCCTCCCCTCCAGGACGGACCTGGGAGGAGTGATCGGCTTGGGGGGATCCGGAGGGACCGCCCTTGTCTCTTCAGCAATGAGGCGCCTGCCGATCGGTGTGCCAAAAGTCATGGTCTCGACCGTGGCTTCGGGCAATGTCGCCCCGTATGTCGGGCCGAACGACATCGCGATGGTGTACTCCGTCACCGATATCGCGGGGCTGAACAGGATATCCGGGAAGGTTCTCGGCAACGCGGCCCATTCCCTCGCAGGCATGATCAAGAACACACTCCCGGAAATGGCCGAAGACCGCCCAGTCCTTGGCATGACGATGTTCGGCGTGACAACCCCCTGCGTGACACAGGTCCGTTCGATGCTCGAGAAGGATTTCGACTGCCTTGTCTTCCACGCCACCGGGACAGGCGGGCAATCGATGGAGAAACTGATCGACTCGGGAATGATGAAAAAGGTGCTGGATATCACCCTCACCGAAGTTTGCGACTTGCACATGGGAGGAGTCATGAGCGCGGGGGAGGACCGCCTGGGGGCAATCATAAGGACAAAAATCCCCTACGTTGGATCCCTGGGAGCCCTCGACATGGTGAATTTCGGAGCGATGGACACGGTGCCCGAAAAATACCGCTCCAGGAACCTGTACGTTCACAACGCCCAGGTCACGCTCATGAGAACAACCCCCGAGGAGAACCGTGCCATGGGCAAGTGGATCGGCGAAAAACTGAACCTCTGCGAAGGGGACGTCCGTTTCCTCATCCCAGAGAAAGGCGTTTCCATGATCGATGCGCCCGGGCAGCCCTTTTACGATCCCGAAGCCGACAAATGCCTATTTGATGCTATCGAGGACACCGTCATGCAAAACGGGCGGAGGGAAATCCTCCGTCTGCCCTACCACATCAACGATCCCGAGTTCGCGGAAGCCCTCGTCGAATCCTTCCTGGAAATCGGGAAATAGGGTACTCGCGCCGCTGCCGCGAAGAAACAACCAGAAGGAGGGGATACCGATTGAAACGCTGGACTAGGCAGGAAATCCTGGGCCGTCTTAGGGAGAAGGTCCAGGCTGGAAAACCGATCATCGGCGGAGGTGCGGGAACCGGCATCTCGGCAAAGTGCGAAGAAGCCGGGGGCATCGACCTGATCGTCATCTACAATTCGGGACGCTACCGCATGGCGGGCAGGGGATCCCTCGCAGGGCTCCTTGCCTACGGAAACGCGAACGAGATCGTCAAGGAAATGGCCATGGAAGTCCTTCCGGTCGTCAAGGACACTCCCGTCCTCGCTGGCATCAACGGGACCGACCCCTTCACGATCTGGGATCTTTTCCTGGAGGAGCTAAAGTCCCTCGGTTTCGCCGGTGTGCAAAACTTCCCTACCGTGGGATTGATTGATGGAGTTTTCCGTCAGAACCTCGAAGAGACGGGAATGGGTTACAGGCTCGAGATCGATGCCGTACGCATGGCCCACGAAATGGACCTCCTGACAACCCCCTACGTTTTCAGTTCAGAGGACGCCGCGGAGATGACGAGGGCGGGGGCGGACATCATCGTCTGCCACATGGGGCTGACGACGAAGGGATCCATCGGGGCAAAAACATCCAAAACCCTTGATGAGTGCGCATCCGTCATCAACGAATGGACCCGGACTGCCCGCTCGATCCGGGAAGACGTGATCGTCCTCTGCCACGGGGGACCGATCGCCATGCCTGAGGACGCCCAGTTCATCCTGAAAAAGTGTGAGGGGGTCCAGGGGTTCTACGGAGCAAGCAGCATGGAGCGACTCCCGACCGAGAAGGCGATCCGGGCACAGGTTGAGGAATTCGGCAAGATAACTTTCTAGTCGCCGCCTGCCCTGAACAAAAAGGGACCCCGCCTGCCCGACGGGGTCCCTTCATCAAACGGGCAGGTTTTTCCCGCCCTCAAGGCCTCCCTACTTCTTCAGCTGCTTTATGACGTCGTCAGTGATGTCCAGCCCGCTCAGCAGGACCTGGGATTTGTTCAGGACGATCGTCAACCCCTTTGCCTTCGCAACGGAGCGAATGGCCAGGTCGATATCCTTGAAAAGGGGGGCCAGCACTTTCTGTTCCTCGGCCGCGGCCTCCTTGCGCTTCGCCTGGTAGATTTCCGCCTTTTTCTTCTCGTCCTTCTCCTTGTCGATCGCGGCCTTGGCTTCCGCCTGCTTTTTCTGGAGAACAGCCTGGATCTGCTTCTTGACCTCCGGCATCTTCGGGTGCTGCGACAGCACCTTCTGCGGTTCGACAACCCCTATCTTCTCCTGCGCACTTACCGCACCGGCGGCCATCGCCAGGATAAAAACCGAAAGAACCGCAAGAACTGCCATTTTCTTTCCTGAAGACATGAAACACCCTCCTTTGGTTTTCCTTGACCCGACGATAGATTCTACTCACCGGATGCGGCAAAGTCCAGAAAAAACTACCGGCTTCCCGGGTTTTTACCCAGGCCCTGATGGAAAAACCCCGCGATTGAAGATACGATGGCAGTACCCAAGACTTCTGAAGGAGGGACACAAATGCGTTACGGAAAGAACCCCGGCAAGGGAACCCTCGCTGTATGGGGTGGAGAAGAAAAAACCTTTTCGGAAAACTCTACCCAGACCCCGGTTTTCATGGGAGTCGCCCACGCCTACGAAGACCTGGACGAGTGGATCGACGTTTCCCTGGGGAAAAAAGCAGGCCACATTTACGGCCGCAACACCAACCCCACGGTTCATGTCTTCGAGGAAAAGGTGCGCCTGCTTGACGGCGCCGAAGCCGCCACGAGCGCAGCGACAGGGATGGGCAGCATCTCCAGCGCCCTGTGCTCCCTC
>DAIMJI010000007.1:0-40671 GCA_036722335.1 Synergistales bacterium
CCCTGCCCGAGGGGCATCCTTTCCTTTCGATGAAGAACGTTCTCTTGTGTCCACATCTAGGAAGCGCAACCGTTGATACAAGGTCGAAAATGGCCAACATCGCGGCGGAAAACCTGTTAACCGCATTGGACGGCAAAACTCCGGCGTTCCTGGTGAATCGAGTTCCGCGGTAAAGGGACAGGAGGACCACAATGCTTGAAAACCTTGACATGACCTCAAGGTTGGGGAAAAGAGAATATGAAGATTCCCTGGAGGGAATTCACCGTGAAATCGGGCTCCTCCAACGCCAGCTGAGGGAAAAGGGAATCCCGGTCATCATCCTCGTGGAAGGCTGGGAGGCATCGGGTAAGGGTTACGTCATGGGCGAAATGATACGCCCCCTTGACCCCCGCGGCTTTGTCGTTATCGACGAGGGGGAAGAAGATCCGAGCGTGGGACTTTTCCCTCCGTTTCGGCGGTTCTGGTCAATGGTCCCCGAAAAAGGCAAAATCCTTTTCCTTAACCGGAGCTGGTATAGGCTGTCAATGGAATCGGGCATGAAGGCGTACCGGGGAGAAGAAGGCAAAGAGAATTTTCTGGAAAGAGCCAAAGCTTTTGAGAGGAACCTCTATGAAGAGGGCGTACGGATTTTGAAACTCTTTCTGCATGTGAGCAGTTCGGAACAGAAAGAAAGAATCAAGGCTCTCGAGGAAAATCCCTCGACGAAATGGAGGGTCGCGCGCCAGGACCTCCAGGAAATCCGTGATTACAAAACCCGGAAAAGGGAATGGGAGGAAATCCTGAACCGCTCTGATTTTCCTTTTGCATCCTGGGTATGCCTTCCCTCGGAAGATTTGCAAATAGCGGCAAAGCGAGCCCTGGAAACCGTCGCGTCTTTCCTTCGTAATTCGTTGCACGAAGCCGAAAAAGACGAAAGGCACGAATACATCGAAAGCAAAGAGTCGGCAACGGGACTTCTTGGAAGGATCGACCTTGGAAAAACCCTGAGTGGCCGGGATTACAAGGAAGAATTGCCCCGACTGCAGAAAATGCTTTTGGAAAGGCAGTATGAACTTTACAAGGAAGGAAGATCCCTCGTAGTGGTTTTCGAGGGCTGGGATGCCGCAGGAAAAGGTGGGGCGATCAAGAGACTGACGCAACGTCTCGATCCCAGGGGTTACGAAGTCCATCCCATTTCGGCTCCGAATGACTGGGAAAGGGCCCATCCCTATCTCTGGAGATTCTGGCTAAGCCTGCCCAGGAAAGGGCATATAGGGATTTTTGACCGTAGCTGGTACGGAAGGGTGCTTGTTGAAAGGGTCGAAAAATTGTGCGGGACCGGTGACTGGTGGCGGGCTTTTACCGAAATTAATGAAATGGAGTCGGAATGGGTCGAGCATGGGGTGGGAATCGTAAAGTTCTGGATCCATATCGATAAAGAAGAACAGTTGAAGAGATTCAACGAGCGAGAACAAACGGAATATAAAAGATGGAAGATCACCGCAGAAGATTGGAGAAACAGGGAAAAGTGGGAGAAATACGAAGAGGCGGTGGAGGAAATGCTCCTTCGGACAAGCACAACCTGGGCACCATGGACGATAGTCGAGGGTAATGACAAGCATTTTGACCGGATCAAAGTTATCGAAGGAGTTTTAGCTCGCATCGAGGAGCATTTGTAAAAAGAAAGGACGGACTCTTCGAAATGGACTTCCTGGAACTCGTGAGGATTCGTTTCAGCACACGGTCATTCCTCCCTAAAATGGTGGAAAGAGCGAAATTGGAAAAGTGCCTTGAGGCTGCGAGGTTATCTCCAAGCGCCTGCAACGGGCAGCCTTGGCGATTTATCGTTGTCGAGTCGGAAACGTTGAAAGGCAGGTTGGCCGGAGAAGCCTTTAACGGGCCGTATAAAATGAACAGCTTTGCCGGAGAGGCTCCGGTTCTTGTCGTCGTCGTCACGGTTCCCACCAAGACGGCCCCAAGGCTTGCCGGTTTATTCCGCAACCTTTCTTATCCGCTCATCGACATCGGAATTGCAGCCGAACATTTCGTGCTACAGGCCACGGAAGAAGGTCTGGGAACCTGCTGGATAGGATGGTTCAATGAACGAAACGTGAGGAAAGTTCTTGGCCTTGATAGAAACGAAAGAGTTCACGTCATCCTCGCGGTCGGTTATACAGACAGGGAAACGGCGCAACAAAAGCGTAAAGATAGAAGAAAGCTTGAAGAGATGTCGGAGTATCGGTAGAGGCATCGACTTAATGAAATGTAATCGTAAATCAATTATATTGTGCATGTTTCCTAAAGATTTCCTTGGGAGGTGAACATGCGCAAGATGAGGGAAAAGCTGAGATTTGATCCCGAGGTCCTTGAAGAGGTCAACCGTTACCTTACAGATCCCGGGAACCCCCTGGTCAACGGAGTCTTGAGGGTTATCGGGAAATACGGGACACCCGAACAGATCAACCACAAGGCCGAAGAAGCGAGGAAACTTCCGAATCTCCTCCAAAGGCTGAAGAAGATCGGTTCCCCATACCTGGGGGATCTCGAGTGGCTCGAAGAGGTTCGTGATAAGGGCGCCTTCGTGAGGATACGTGATTTTCGAGAAAGGGTCATGTCCGCCTATGGCGGAAGAAGGGAACCGGCTGAAGACCGGGCGGTCACGCTGGAGATCAGCGCATTGCAGTACTTCCCCTGGTTGATAGAAGAGGCCAAGCGCTCGATAGACAAAAAGGAAATCATGCCAGGGCGTTACATAAGGGTAAGGCGCATGGAAGAACAGGAAAACGATAAAGGTGATATTCTGGCGGTTGCGGCGGCCATGCAGCTGGTGGGCGCCAGCTACGTTGAAACACTTGACACGAAAGGGACCGATGGCTCTAACGTTCACCTTGGTGGCCCGGAAACGATAACAGGGTATTTTGGCGGGATTGGGCAACCAAACGGACATCCCCTTCTCTGGCTCGACGAATTTTTGTACTACTACACGAATTACGGGATCCAGGAGGTCCTAAACATCAATCCGGGTACGGTCATGGTCGGTTATATCGCCCACAAGCTCGGAATTGACATGGGGTTCAAGATTTCTGTCTTCATGGGAAACGACAACCCCTACTCGGTCTTCTGGACCCTTATGACGGCTCGATTGTTTTGTCGGCAGGATGGTTCGACTCCTCTTCAGGGGTTCAATGTCAGCAACTCGATCGACGCAGATTCGCTCTCGCTTTCAGCGGAAGTCAGGCGGGACCTTGGGCTTGAGAGCGCAGTCAGGATCGAGCATCACATTACGGAAACTTTCAGGAGCATAGTCAGGCAACCTTACTGCCGCCGTGAAGACCTCCTCCAGGTTGCCGCAAAGTTCCCTAACATTTCTGCCAAGCACGAGGGAGGCGACCCCGAGGACGAAAAAATAAAGGGGCACTCTTCGGATATTCTCGATTATTTCAGGGAGAAAAAGGAAATCTGCGAAAAAGGGGAAATGCCGCTACTGCTGGAAAACTATCTCGGTAAGCACATTGCCGTTAATAGGACTGCGGAAGCCTTGGTACGCGACGGAATCTCCTTTGTTCCCGCGCAACTTCTCCACAAAAGGTAAAAAAAGGGGGGGCGCTCCAAAAAGCGCCCCCCTTACTGATCCGCTTAGAAAGCTTCGTCAGGGGCCACCGGAAGCCCGTCGAGATTTTTCCTGTCCTCCCTGATCTTATTCCTGGCTTCTTCGGATGTTGCCGCCAAACGGCCTGAAATCGAAGGATCCGATAGTGCGATGATTCTCGCCGCTAGGAGGCCTGCATTCTTTCCGCTGTCTATACCCACAGAACCGACCGGGACGCCGGGCGGCATCTGGGTGACGGCGAGCAAGGCATCTTCCCCCCCGAGTGTGCCGGATGAAACCGGGACCCCCAGTACCGGCAGTCGCGAATGCGCCGCCAGTACTCCCGGAAGAGCGGCCGAGAGGCCAGCAATTCCCACGAGGACAAGTATTCCCCTTTGCTGTGCCTTTTCCGCATAGGCTGCGACGTCAGAGGGGGTCCGATGCGCCGATGCAACAGTTATTTCGAATGGGATTCCATATTCCTGGAGCGTTTCCGCGACTTTTTTCCCTACGAAAAGGTCAGATTTCGACCCCAGTACAATGCCGACCTTAGGTTCTTTCATAACGGCTCCCTCCTAAATTAGGCCCAGGGGGGGGTCCCCGATTTGGCCGAGATATCGGTCCTGTAGAAACAATTCGCAAAACCAATCCTCGATGCGGCTTCGTACGCCTTGTCCCTGGCTTCTTCCAGGGTCGCCGCCTTGCCGACGACGGTCAATACCCGCCCACCCGAGGTGACAAGGCCGATTTCCGGGTCCAGCGTTGTGCCGGCGTGGAAAACGCTTATTCCCTCTATTTCTTCGGCCTTTTCCAGGCCCAGGATGAGGTATCCCTTCCCGTAGGGCCCAGGATAACCTCCGGAGGCCAGGACTATCCCCACTGACGTTTCCGAGGGGTCCTCCCAGGGAACGGAGTCCAGCCTCCCATCAGTGCAGGCCTCCACTACTTCCGCCCAGTCGCCCGGGAATGCGGTAAGAACGACCTGGGCCTCTGGATCCCCAAGGCGGACGTTGTATTCGAGAACCCTGCAGTGTTTATCGGAATCGATCATGAGTCCAGCGTAGATGATTCCGCAAAAATCTATTCCTTCCTCGGCCAGTCCCTTAACCGTCGGTTCGAGGATTTCCTTCGCGATCTTTTCCATGAGGGAGGCATCGGCCCAAGGTACGGGGCAGTAGGCCCCCATGCCCCCCGTATTAGGCCCCTTGTCCCCGTCAAATGCCCTCTTGTGGTCCTGGCTCGAAGGCAATAGCCTTACGCTCGTTCCGTCGGTAACGGCCAAGACGGTCATCTCGGTTCCCGGCAGGAAATCCTCTATCACCAGGACTTTCCCTGCTTCTCCGAGTGAATTTTCGACAAGGAGGGAATTGCAGATCTGGAGGGCTTCTTCGAAAGTTTCGGGAAGGAAGGCCCCCTTGCCTGCCGCCAGGCCGTCGGCCTTGACAACGTATGGAGCATTTCTCCTGCGCAAAGCCGATTCCGCTTCCGCCATCGTTGTGGCAATATCGAAAGGCGCCGTGGGAATTCCATGCCTTTTCATGAAGGTCTTGGAAAAAGCCTTGCTTCCCTCGAGACGGGCACCGAGTTTCCCGGGTCCGAACACCCTGATATTGTTTGCGCGCAGGATATCGGCCACACCCGCGACTAAAGGCGCTTCAGGGCCGATAACGACGAGTTGCGCACCTGTCTTTTCGACGAGGTTCAAAACCTCGTCAGGGTCGCAAATATCAACGTCATGACAATTCGCCAGGGCGGCAATTCCAGGATTGCCTGGCGCCGCATCGAGCCTCTCGACCTTTGGCGACCGCCTCAAGGCCCATGCGATGGCGTGCTCCCTTGCGCCTGCCCCCAAGAGAAGAATTTTCAAGCCATTCCCTCCTTTTGCGCCTAATGGCGGAACGTCCTTCGGCCCGTAATGAAAAGCGGAATCCCCTTGGCTTTTGCGGCTTCAAAAACGTCCTTGTCGCGGATGGACCCTCCCGGTTGTATGACTGCGGCTATTCCCGCAGAGGCCGCCAAATCGATGCTGTCCGGGAACGGGAAAAACGCGTCGCTAGCCAACACCGCCCCTTTAGCCATAACCCCTGCTTTCTCCAGGGCCCAATGGACGGCATCGACACGGCTCGTGAAACCTCTTCCGATGCCAAGAGTTTTACCTTCGGCAGCGATGACGATCGCATTGCTTTTGCTCAGGGCGCAGGATTTCCACGCGAAAATGAGGTCTTTCCAAAGGTCGGGCCTGGGCGTGCCGATCCACTCTCCCGACTTTTCATCCGGAAGGGGAGGAAGTTTGTCTTCCTGGACGAGGATACCGCTCCAGGTTCCCGTGAATTGCAAGGGGGAAACCCTTCCGCCTTTCCATAAAACGACGCGCAGGTTGGGCCTGGTAGAAGCAAGGAAATCGACAACCCCCTCCGCGTAAGAGGGAGCCACAAGGACTTCCGTAAAGTTTGCGGCGATCTTTTCCGCGGTTTTCCTGTCGAGTTCTCTCGTGACGCCCACAATACCCCCGAAAGCCGAAACAGGGTCGCACTCGACCGCATTGAGGTATGCACGCTCCAGGTCGGAGCCTGTCGATATGCCGGAAGGCGTCGTATGCTTTATCACGATTACGGAGGGTTCGTCCTGGAAAAGCGCGCAGCCTCTCAGAGCGGCGTCCAGGTCCAGGATATTGTTGTAGGACATCTCTTTTCCCGCCAACTGTTTCCAGGGCAGGTCGGCCAGTGCCGGCAAGGCCAGGGTCGCTTCCTGGTGCGGGTTTTCCCCGTAGCGCAGCTCCATCGCGGGATTAAGGGCAAGGGGCATTGAATTATACAGGCTTTGTCCTTTCCCGACTTCCTTGGAAAGGCCGGAAAAGATCGTCGCATCGTAAGCGGAAGTCGCGGCAAAACCCTTCAGGGCGAGTTCCTGCCGTGTACTGACCGTAACGTTTCCCTCGGAGGAAAGTTCTTCGAGGGCTTTCGGGTAGTCCTTCGGATCGGTCAAGAGTATGACCTGGTGGTAGTTCTTGGCAGCCGCACGGATCAGTGTGACTCCGCCGATGTCGATGTTTTCGAGGAGGGTTTCAAGGTCTGCCCCTTTCCTGCAAACGGCTTCGAAGGGGTAAAGGTTGCAAACGACCATGTCGATCAGGGGTATTCCGTATTTTTCAACATCGTTCAAATCCTCATCGAAATGCCGTCTTGCCAGGATTCCCCCAAAAATGGAGGGATGAAGCGTCTTCACCCTTCCGCCGAGCATATGCGGGTATCCGGTAAGGTCGGCGACTTCCTTCACGACCAGTCCGGCCTCACGTAGAGTTCTTGCGGTCCCCGAACTCGAGATGATTTCCCATCCCGCTTGGGCCAATCCTCTCGCGAGGTCAACGACACCTTCCTTGTCCCAGACCGAAATGAGTGCTCTCTTTTCGCTCACGGCCTTATCCCCTTTCAATAACAGAAATTTTCCCGAGAAACAGGTCCCTGAGAGTCTCCCAGTAAAGTTGATGTTCCGTTTCGTGAATTCGGTTTTCCAGGTCTTCAAGGGAATCATTATCCATTATGCTTACCGCGGCCTGTGAAAGGATCAGCCCATGATCGACCTGGTCGTCGACGAGGTGAACGGTGACCCCTGTAATTCTTGCGCCGTGGCGCCAGGCCTTTTCGATGGAATGGGTACCGGGAAAAGAAGGGAGCAGCGAAGGATGGATATTGACTATCCTTGAGGTGAAACGGGAGACGAAGCCGGGAGAAAGGATCCTCATGAAACCCGCAAGGACGATCCATTCAACCCCCCGGTCCTCGATGTCCTTCGTCATTTCGCGTTCACAGCGATCAGGGCCCTTTTCACGGTAAGGGTAACATCTTGTTTCGAGGCCTAGGGCCTGGGCCTTTTCCAGGCCAGGGGCGTCCGGTCTGTCCGCGGCTACAAACGCGATCTCCGCAGGAAGTTCTCCTGAGTTTACCCGGTTAGCCAGGGCGACCATGTTGGTTCCACGCCCTGATATGAGAATCGCGATCCTTGGCATCAAAGAACCTCTCCGATCAGGACGGGTGTCTCTCCTTCCGATTCCAGCGCGGCGACAAGGGTTTCCAGTTTTTCGGGCGAAACGATGAAAACGTACCCGATGCCGAGGTTGAAAACACGCCTCATCTCATCTTCCGGTATGCCCGTATCACGCAAAAGGGAAAAAATCTTTCCCTCAGTCCATGAACCGAAGTCGATATTCACCGACAGCCCTTGCGGCAGTACGCGGGAGATGTTCTCAACGAGTCCGCCGCCTGTGATATGGGCCATGCCTTTGACGATCCCCGTTGAAGCGGCCCTGAGTGCAGGGCGGACATAAAGTTTCGTAGGCCTGAGCAGGATTTCCCAAAGGGGGGATTCAAAGCCTTCGGGAACCTGTTCGAGGAAACTCTCGTCCCTCCCGTCGAGGAGCGCCTTCCTGACAAGGGAAAAGCCATTGCTGTGCACCCCTGAACTTGGAAGCCCGACGACGAGGTCATGGGAGGAAATCGATTTGCCGTCAACAAGGTCGTTCTCATTGACGATCCCGGCAGCAAAACCCGCAAGATCAAAGCCCTCTGCCGGATAAACGCCCGGCATTTCGGCGGTCTCTCCGCCCAGGAGAACACAGCCGCTTTCTTTGCAAGCCTGATGAATTGAGCGGATGACTGGCTCATAGGCGTCGACATCGAGATGGCCGCAGGCAAGGTAATCGAGGAAGAGGATGGGCCTTGCGCCACACGTGACGAGATCATTAACGCTCATTGCAACGAGGTCTTGCCCCAGGAACTCGAGATGGCCGCAAGCCTTGGCTATTTCAAGCTTGGTGCCGACACCATCGCAACAGGCGGCCAGGAGGTTCCCGCCTTCGAGCCGATATAGCCCGCTAAAGCCTCCTATGCCGCCCACGACATTCGGGTCGGCATTTTCACCCGCAAGTGCCTTTATCCTTTCGACGAAGAGGTTTCCCCTGTCGATACTCACGCCGGAATTTTCATAGGTCAGTGCCATCTTCGTCTCCCCCCTGCAGGTAATCACCGGTAAAACAGGCTGTGCAGAGTTCACAGGCCGGTCTGCCTATCGCCGCGACAAGATCTTCGGCCGACATGTAAGCGAGAGAGTCCGCCCCGACCATTTTTTCGAGGCTTGGCACGTCTAACTGGGCGGCTGCAAGTTCTTCGCAAGTCGGCGTATCGATACCATAATAGCAGGGGAAACGAACAGGGGGAGAAGCGATCCTCAAGTGAACGCCGGAAGCACCGTTTTCGCTCATCATGTTGACGATGCGCCGTGCGGTCGTTCCCCTTACGATCGAGTCATCGACCACGACGACTTCCTTTCCCTCGAGGATTTCCCGGATAGGGTTCAACTTTATCCTGACCCCAAGATTCCTGACCAGATCGGTCGGCTGTATGAAGGTCCTGCCCACATAACGGTTTCTCACGACGGCAATTTCAAAAGGCTTTTCTGCGGCTTCCGCGTATCCAAGAGCCGCGAGGGTCCCGCTGTCAGGCATTCCCGTGATGAAATCCGCCTTCTTGCATGGAGAAGAAAGGGCCAGACGCTGTCCCAGCGCCTTCCTGACCTTGTACACGGAACGGCCGTCTATGACGCTGTCGGGCCTTGCAAAGTAAACGTACTCAAAGGAGCAGGCATAATGGCGCTTTGTCTTCACGGGGATTCGGAGCGACTTGATTCCGCCCTGGTCGATCACGATGATTTCCCCAGGCTCCACATCCCTTATGAAAGTGGCTCCGACAATGTCTAGAGCGCAGGTTTCCGAGGCGACATAGGTCACGTCATCCCTCTTGCCGAGGACGAGCGGGCGGAATCCCCAGGGGTCGCGAGCCGCGATTAGGCGTTTTCCAAGAATCACGGAAAGGCTGTAGGCACCTTGGAGACGGCGCAGGGAATCGACCAGGGCATCCAGGGGGGGCTTGTGCGACTGGTGAGCCATCAGGTGGATGATGACTTCGGTGTCAGTCGTGGATTGAAAAATCGCTCCGCGGTTTTCCAGGTAGCGGCGTATTCCGTCCGCGTTGGTCAGGTTCCCGTTATGGGCTATCGCTATCGGGCCCCTGGCATATTTTGCGGCCAGGGGCTGGGCATTGGCAAGCAACGACTCACCCGTCGTCGAGTATCGAACGTGCCCGATCGCGCAGCCCGCCGAAATCGAAGCAAGTTTCTTCTGGTCGAGGGCGATGTGGACGAGTCCCATTCCCTTTAGGCTATGAACGTTTTCTTCCCCGTTGATCCAGGATATCCCAGCGGATTCCTGACCCCGGTGCTGTAGCGCGTAAAGCCCAAGGTAAACATCCTCAAGTACCGAATTGCCGGATGCCGAGAAAGCACCGAAAACACCGCACATGTTCTAGACTCCTCTCCAAACCTTAAGAAGGGTAGAGACAGGAATGGCTTCAGTTCCGGGAAGACAGAGGTCCTTTCCCTTGACTTTCCCTATGTGTCTTGTGGGAAACCCCTTCCAAACTTCCAGGAACTCTTTTTCCCTGGAGGGCGGGACGGAATACAGGGCTCTTGCCCCTCCCTCAGCAAAGAGCAGCACAACCGGCAGGGTGGGGATGGAAAAGGAGATTTCCGCTCCAAACCCCGAAGCAAGGGCTTCTTTTGCCAAAGCCACACCCAGCCCCCCTCCCTGCAAGGAAGTCCCGCTGTTCGGGATTCCCTGGCTTGCTGTGAGGAGTGCCCTGTCCATGAATTCCTTCTCCATTTCCGGCGCGGGCGGGATTGGCCGTCCCTTCAGGATTCCCAGGCAGGAAACCTGGAAATGAGACCCAGGAATCGCGGCATTTTCCATACCGACGAGGTAAAGTTCGTCCCCTTCTTTCCACTTTCCTGGAAGCAAGGGTTTTTGGCCTGAAGGAATCAGACCCACTGTACAGACAAGGGGGGAGGGCAGGATGGCCAGTCCGGCGCTCTCGTTGTAAAGACTGACGTTTCCTGAGACGACGGGGCAGGAAAGGTCGGTGCAGCAATCAGCCAGGCCCCTGACGGCTTCGGTTAACACCCAGAACTGCTCGGGATTCTCAGGTGAAGGGAAATTCAGGCAGTTGGTCATGCCCAGGTGCTGGGCGCCGGAAACCCAAAGAGGCCTCAGGGAACGAACCATCGTTTCGTAACCGCCCCTGTAGGGATCGATGTGGCAAGCCCACGGAAGGGCTTCCATAGTGACAGCCGCCATGTTGCCGTTTTCCTTGATCCTGACAAGGCTGACAGGAGCTCCCGGTCCTTGGACGGTATTCACCTGGACCATGCTGTCGTATTGTCGAGTGATCCAGGTCTTGTCGCTGAGGGAAGGAGTCGAAAGGAGGCGGAGCAGCGATTTGCCGATGTCGGATGCCAAGGCTTCAACTTCCAGCTCGAATTCCTGCCGTTCCTCAAGATCCGAAGGGGTTCTTGCAGGCCAGTTGATCACCGGGCAGCCTCCGCCAATAAGCGAGGCCGGCAGGTCAACCTCAACCCGTCCTCCCTTTTCGAGGATAAACCGGTCTCCCTCAAAGGTTTTGCCAATAACCGCGCAATCGAGGTCCCACTTTTCTCCAAGAGACATGACCTCGTCGAGGTGTTCAGGCCTCACCACAAGAAGCATTCGTTCCTGGGATTCGGAAAGCGCGATTTCCCATGCGGTCATGTCACTTTCCCTCAGGGGAACCTCATCAAGGTCGATAATCATCCCGACGCCGCTTTTAGCCGCGATCTCGCTTGCGGAGGAGGTTATGCCCGCTGCACCCATATCCTGCATGCTTGTGATGAGACCCTTTTCAAGAGCTTCAAGGCAGGCTTCGATAAGAAGCTTTTCAACGAACGGATCGCCAATCTGGACTTGCGGCCTGCTTGCCTTCGTGTCCTCACCAAGCTCAACCGAGGCGAAGGCGGCTCCGCCAATCCCGTCACGGCCTGTTTTCGAACCGATCAATACGACCAGGTTGCCCGGTTCAGCCGTTTGTGAACTCACGATGGAATCGGCCTTAACAAGGCCCATGCAGAAAGCGTTGAGGAGGGGGTTGTCTTCGTAACTTTCGTCATAAAGAGTCTTTCCGCCCACCGTGGGGACTCCGACACAGTTGCCGTAACCGCCGACGCCTCTCACGATCCCGTCCGAGAGAAAAGCGGTCTTTCCCGAATCGGGTTTTCCGAAAAACAGGCCGTCCATGGAGGCCATAGGCCTGGCCCCCATCGCCAGGATGTCCCGTATGATACCCCCGACACCGGTTGCGGCGCCCTGGTAAGGTTCAACAGCGGAGGGATGGTTGTGGCTTTCAACCTTGAAGGCGAGTCCCCAACCGTTTCCCGCATCGACAACGCCCGCGTTTTCCCCTACGCCTTTCAGCACGGCCGGGCCCTCTTTCGGGAAAAGGCGAAGCAGGGGCCGGGAAGATTTGTACGCGCAATGTTCTGACCACATCACGCCGAATATCCTCAATTCCGCTTCGTTAGGCTCACGGCCCAGCTCCCTGCAAATGACGGCGTACTCGGTTTCAAGAAGTCCGGCTTTCTTAACATCCATTTCGATTACCTCCCCTCGAGCCAGGCCTTGACGGAATTCCACATGCCCAAGCCGTCGTCGCAACCAAGAAGGGATTCCGTGGCTCTTTCGGGGTGCGGCATCAGGCCAAGGACGTTACCTGCCTTGTTAACGATTCCGGCAATTCCGTTGAGGGCTCCGTTGGGGCTTTGCTCCTCTCCGGAAGCCCCTTCCTGTGAGGCGTAACGGAAAACAACCTGTCGGTTGTCCTCAAGTTCGGCAAGTTGCTTTTCGGGGAGGAAATACAGGCCTTCGTGGTGAGCGATGGGAAACTGCACGATTTGTCCTTTCGAGTAAGCCACTGTGAAGGGCGTGTCCGTCCTCTCGACCTTGAGGAAGCACCGGTCGCAAATAAAGCGCAACGACTTGTTAGCCAGCAGGGCACCTGGCAGGAGCCCTGTTTCGGTCAGCACCTGGAAACCATTGCAGATGCCGAGGACGAGTCCTCCATCATTCGCATGCGCACAAACCGCGCGAATAATGGGTGACCTTGCGGCCATTGCCCCGCACCGGAGGTAATCGCCATATGAAAACCCTCCGGGCAATACGACGAGATCGGTACCCGAAGGCAAGGCGTCCTCCTTGTGCCAGATTTCCATTGTCGGGATACCAGCAACGCTTGAAAGCGCATGTATCACGTCCCTGTCGCAATTACTCCCCGGAAATACAACCACTGCCGCTTTCATTCAAATTGCCTCCAGGCTCACGGTTCTTGTCTCGATGAGGGGATTGACCAGCAAGTCGTCGCACATGCCTGTAACCTGGGCTTCAGCGTCCTGGAGGGATGCGGCATCGACCGTAATGAAGATGGATTTGCCGATCCGGACTTCCTGGAGTTTTTCGTAGCCCATATTCCTGAGGCTGACCCTAACGGCCTTTCCCTGCGTATCCAAGACGCCTTCCTTTAGAGATATGAGGATGTGCGCACGGAACAGCATGATTATTCTTCCCTCCCGCTTAACCTTTTCCAAATTTCCCGGTAAGCCCCTAAAACATCTCCAAGGTCTTTACGGAAACGGTCCTTGTCCAGGCGTGCCCCCGTTTCGACGTCCCAGAAACGGCAAGTGTCCGGCGAAATCTCGTCCGCAAGGAGGACATTTCCCTCAGAATCCCGGCCGAATTCGAGCTTGAAGTCCACCAGGATGATACCTTTGCCGATGAAAAGATCCTTAAGAATCTCATTGACAAGGAGGCTTTGCTCTTTCAGTTTCAGAATTTCCTGCTCTGTCGCCCATCCGAAAAGGAGGGCATGGTCGTCCGTTATCAAGGGATCGCCCAGGGCGTCGTCTTTAAGGTAAAACTCCACGAGAGGCCTTGGGAGCCGGATTCCTTCTTCCACACCCAGCCGCTTGCATAGGGTCCCCGTGGTGATGTTGCGAACAACGACTTCGATAGGCAGGATTTGCACTTTCCTGACGAGCTGGTGGTTGTCGTCAACGAGGCTTACGAAATGGGATGCGACTCCTTTTCCGGCCAGGTACTCGAATAGCCAGGCGCTGATCAGTGTGTTGTAGCGTCCCTTGCCTTCCATTTCAGCTTTCTTTTGGGCATTGAAGGCCGTCAGGCTGTTCTTGTACTCTATGAGCAGGATTTCGGGATCTTCCGTGGTGAACATTCTCTTAGCCTTTCCTTCGTAAAGCATTTTCCCGGTGTTCATGATCCTTCCCCCTCGCATCAAGAATACTGACATTATTGCGCCTAGATATACATAAATCAACCCTGTAAAGGCATATTAAGTATAAATGTCCTATATATTAAGGTAACAGTAGCGCTCGGTGAGCCGTGAGAGTACACTATTTTCCCGTAGCGAGAAGAATGGAGGAGAAAAATATGTTGACAAGCATGACCGGTTTTGGGCGGGCTTCCGAAAGACACGAGGCGGGGCAGTTCGTGGCCGAGATCTCAAGCGTCAACCATCGTTTCCTGGAAGTTTCCGTGAGGCTCCCGAGAGAACTTCTCGGTTTCGAATCGTCAATCCAGCAAAAAATCCGGGAGAAGGCCAGGCGAGGGAAAGTGCAGGTGCGCCTGGAAGTCGCCTGGGCGCCGGAATACCGTATACTCGAACTCCGTGAGGAAGTCTTGGAATCCTACCTTGGGAGGCTCGATGATTTCCTCAGGAAAATCGGTCGTGAAACCACAATCGATCCCTCAACCCTTCTTTCACTACCCGGAGTCTTTGAAGCACCGCTAAAGGACGAAGAAGCCTGGAGGGTCGAATTGGAAGGGATCATCGATACCCTGATGGAAAACGCGATAAACGCATGGGTCTTGATGCGGCAGGAAGAAGGCAACCATCTCCAGGAAGCGATCGAGCAGCAGCTCGACAACCTGGAAGCCCTGACCGGTGAAATGGGTGTTGCGGCCGAAAAGGCAAAAGAAGAAGCCGTGGAAAACCTGAGGAAGAGGATTTTGGAAGTCATGGCGCTTTCCGAGGAAGCCGTCAAGGAACAGCGTTTGGCGCAAGAAATCGTCCTGCTGTCTGATCGTTGGGACGTTTCCGAGGAAACCGAGAGATTGCGGAGCCATTTGCTTAAATTCCGCGATTCTCTGCATTCTCGCGATGCTGTTGGACGGAAGCTCGACTTTCTTTCACAGGAAATCAACCGTGAACTGAATACTCTCGATTCAAAAGTGTCCGCTTCGAATGTCCGGTGGATGGCGGTGGAAGGAAAAACGACGCTGGAAAAGGTCAGGGAACAGATACAGAACATAGAATGAAGAAAAAATATTTCGAGAAAGCGGTTCCCGCTCGGGAGGTTTTCCATGAAGCGAGAGAGGATTAGGAACTTCTGCATCATCGCCCACGTAGACCACGGCAAATCAACCTTGGCCGACCGGTTGCTTGAAGTAACCGGGACGGTTGACTCCAGGGCCATGCGGGCCCAGTACCTGGACACACTCGAACTCGAAAGGGAGCGGGGGATAACCATCAAGTCGGTCCCGGTTCGAATGAACTATAAGGCTCCTGACGGCTCGGAGTACATCCTGAACCTGATCGATACGCCCGGTCACGTCGATTTCAGCTACGAGGTCTCACGCTCGCTCGCGGCCTGTGAAGGCGCGTTGCTGGTCGTTGACGCCGCCCAGGGGGTTGAGGCACAGACCGTCGCCAATGCCTATATGGCCGCTGAACAAGGCCTGGAGCTGGTCCCGGTCATCAACAAGATCGACCTGCCGTCCGCACAGCCCGAGGAGGCCAGGAGAGAACTGGAGGAAATCATAGGGGTCGATGCCCATGATGCTGTGCTCGCAAGCGCAAAGGAAGGTAAAGGCGTCAAGGAAATACTCGAGAGAATTGTCAGGGAAATTCCCATTCCCAAGGGCGACCCCGAAGCCCCTCTGCAGGCACTCGTATTCGATTCGGTCTACGACAACTACAAAGGCGTCATTTGCTATGTACGGGTCGTGAACGGCAGGCTCAAGGCGGGGCAAGCGATCCGTTTCATGGCGACGGGGCGCGAATGCCTCGCGGAAGAGATCGGGGTGTTCAAGCCCAACATGACCGCTGTACAGGAGCTCGAAGCCGGTGAAGTCGGGTATCTGTCGGCCAGCATAAAAACGATCCACGAGGCCCAGGTTGGAGACACGATAACGGAAGGCGGCAAGGCTGCCTCGGTTCCCCTCCCGGGCTACAAAAAGGTCAAACCCGTGGTTTTCTGCGGGTTTTATCCCGTGGTAAACGAAGACTACCCGCAACTGCGGGACGCCCTTGAAAAGCTTCAGCTCAACGATTCCGCGATACAGTTCGAACCTGAAACGTCAGCTGCTCTCGGTTTCGGTTTCCGATGCGGTTTTCTCGGACTCCTCCACATGGACATTGCAAGGGAAAGGCTCGTCAGGGAATTTGACGTGGATCTTGTCGCGACTGCCCCGAATGTCGTTTACCAGATCGTAAAGCAGGGGGGTGAAATCCAGGAGGCGCACCGTCCCTCCGATTTCCCGGATGCGGGCCTGATAGAGGAGATACGGGAACCCTTCATTCGGCTAACCGTTTTCGTTCCCTCGGATTTCGTGGGGAAAGTCATGCAGCTTTGCCAGGATAAGCGAGGGACATTTCAGTCGATGGATTACATCACGCCCGAGAGGCTTCGCCTTTCCTACACGCTTCCTTTGGCTGAATTCATCGTGGATTTCCACGATAAGCTGAAGTCTACAACCCGTGGTTATGCCTCGCTGGATTACGAACAGGTCGGGTTCCAGGCCTCGGAACTCGTGAAAGTGGATGTTCTTGTCAACCAGGATCCGATTGACGCTTTTTCCTTTATTTGCCATAAGGATGCGGCCTTCCACATGGGCCAGGCTGTTGTCAGGAAGCTTAAGGAATTGATCCCGCGACAGCTGTTTGAAGTTCCTATCCAGGCCGCTGTCGGAAAGAAGGTTATCGTCCGGCAGAATGTTAAGCCGCTTCGGAAAGACGTTCTTGCGAAATGCTACGGTGGGGATATCACCCGCAAGAGGAAGCTGCTCGAAAAACAGAAAGAAGGCAAGAAGAAAATGAAGCAGATCGGAAGAGTCTCGATTCCTCAGGAAGCTTTTCTTGCCTACCTGAATATCGGGAAGGAGGAAGAGGAATAGACCTGGGGCTTGCCTGTTACCTCCATGTCCCCTTTTGCCGAAGCAAATGCCGCTACTGTGCCTTCTACAGCAAGGTTCCGGACAAGGAAGAAGTCGATCGTTACCTGGAATCGCTGAGGAAGGAAATTGCTTCCCGGACCCGGGAGTTTCGGCAAAAGCCTGTTGTAAGCACCCTTTACATAGGCGGCGGCACACCGACGGTCCTTGACGAAGGCCAATGGAATGATCTTTGCCGTGTCCTGGAAGAAGGGCTTTCGTTTATTCCTGGCGCGGAGGTCAGTGTGGAAGCGAATCCCGACTCGCTTCGGGATGGACATCTTGAGGTCTGGAAAGAATGGAGGATTTCAAGGGTCAGCCTCGGGATCCAGTCTTTTTCGGATAAGTTGCTCCTATGGCTAGGGCGCCTGCACGATTCGAAAAAGGCCCTTCTCGCCCTTGAGGCCGTAAGGGGGAAAGGGTTTCTTGTCAGCGGGGATCTAATATTCGGAATACCCGGGCAGGACCTGAAGACCTGGAAAAACGATTTGAGACTCCTGGCGGGATATGCAGGGCATATGTCCCTCTACCAGCTGACAAAGGAAAAGGGAACCCCAATCGAGCATGAGAGTGTCCCTTCCCAGGAAGAGGGGTATGTTTTTTACCGTTTTGCGCAGTGGTACCTCGAGAAGAAGGGGTTTTCTCAATACGAAATTGCCAGTTTCGCAACGGACGGCCAGTGGTGCCGGCATAACCTCGCTTATTGGAGACAGGGAAACGTGCTGGCCCTGGGACCTTCATCATGGGGCTATCTTGACGGCCTCAGGTACAGGAACGCCGGGACACTTTACAAATACCTCGAGCAGGAAGGGGAAATCGCTTCCGAGTGGGAGGAGAGACTTCCTTTGGAAAGACAGGCTAGGGAAGCCGCTATCCTGGCCCTGAGGACACGCTGGGGAATTCGGTGGAAGACCTTCAGGAGACGATACGGAAAGGAAAGTTCCAAAGAAATCTTTGATATTCTCCATGGACTTCCGCGGGACCTTTTTGTTAGGAGGCAAGGGTGTACGGCCTTTTCCCCAAAAGGGTTCCGTGTCGCGAACGCCATCTGGGAACTTCTCGTTTAGGGGGTGACTCCATGGACTATGTGTTTTTTTATGTCCCCGACGATGGGGCCGACGACCTTTCAGAAAGGATCCTCGGTGTTCTCGCGTCGACCAGCGAAGGGAACCCCCTTGGTTTCGAAACGCCGGTCGAAACCTCACTGATGCAGGGGCTTACCTTTCTTGAATCCCGGCATGTTCCCTATCCGGCAGATTCTTCCCTAGGGCTTGTACGTCTTTACCAGGCGGAGGATAAATACGGGACGAGGATCCTCATCGCGGGGGACAAGTTGTCCGCTTGCCTTCCAGGAGTCATTGAAGTCCTCCGGTCCGGTGGAATAGGAAACCCCAAAAACCCCGCCGACTTTTCCCTTCCCGGCAACGATTCATGGTCCCTGCTTGGCATAGCCTTTCCCGGCTGGATTCTCCTCTTCGATCCCGACGGTGTCTCTATCGAAAAATCGCTCCTTGAAGGGAACGTCACGGTGCTGACAGTACCGTCCCCGGCCGGGTCCCCGATTGAACTGCTTTCACCATCCGAAAACACGGCAGCGGCCATGGGATACCTGATACGGCACATTTTGCCTTTGCTGGAACCCGGAACGAGCCTTTCGGAAGACGAAAACGGAAAATGAACCGTTGTAAAAGCTTTTGTGGTAGTTTTTGTTGAAAAGGAAGCGAGGTCGAAAAAATGGATGATCGGATAAGGGAACTCTTGAGACAAATCCCCTCGATGGAATCTCTTCTCTCCGAGCCTTGGGTCCTGGACTTCGAAACTGTACTTGGAAGGCCCGCTGTGAAGGGAATATTTTCAGACATCATCGGGGAACTTAGAAAATCCATCATTCAGGGAATGGAGCCCGGTATTGACGTCGAGTGGATCAGGTCTGAAGCCTTGAAGCGGGTTTCTTCCCACTCGAAAAGAAGCTTGAGGAGCGTTGTCAACGCGACCGGGGTTGTCATTCACACCAACCTGGGCCGTTCCTGCCTGTGCGATGCGGCCTTGAACGCGGTGGCCGAGTGCGCCTCGAGTTACAGCACATTGGAATTCGACCTTTCCACGGGTGAAAGAGGGCATCGCAACGACCATGTAGAATGGCTGCTTTGCCAGGTGACGGGCGCGGATGCCGCAATTGTGGTGAACAACAACGCGGCCGCGGTGATGCTTTGCCTGTCAGTACTCGTTCCAGGCAAGGAATCGATCGTTTCAAGGGGGGAACTGGTCGAAATCGGCGGGTCTTTCAGGATCCCCGATATCATGTCCGCCTCGGGCACGAAGCTCGTCGAGGTCGGAACCACAAACCGTACACACCTGCGGGATTACGAGAAGGCGGTCAACGATAACACGGGAATGATCCTGAAAGTCCATCCCTCGAATTTCCGCATAGTCGGCTTCCACTCCGAGGTTTCAAGGGAAGACCTCGCTTCTCTCGCAAGGGAAAAAGACCTTGTCTTCATGGAAGACCTTGGCAGCGGTTTCCTGCTGGAAACCGCTGCCTTCGGCCTGAAAGGTGAAGCTTCCGTAATGGACTGCATACTCGCCGGTGTCGACATCGTGACTTTTTCGGGTGACAAAATGCTGGGCGGCCCGCAAGCCGGAATCGTAGCTGGAAGATCCCAGGTGATAGACAGGCTCAGGAAGCACCCCCTGATGCGTGCCTTCAGACCGGACAAGATGACCCTGGCCGCTTTGGAGGCCACGCTGAGGGAAGTCCTTGCCGGGCGTTTACAGGAAATTCCGACTCTGGCGATGATTTCGGCAAGTCCCGAGACTCTTGCCCGGAAGGCGAAAGGCCTGGCAAAAAGGCTTAAGAAAAAGCATCCGGATTTCCATTTTACGACGATGGAGGCTGAAGATGCCGTCGGAGGTGGCAGTTATCCGGAAATTCCCTTGCCAGGGTACGCCGTGTCTATAGGGCATCCCTCGTTCTCTTCCGGTTTCCTGAAGAAGGCTTTCCTCGGTTATGAAACTCCGGTCATCACGGAAACGAAGGAGGGGCAGGTCCTCCTGCACGTCAGGACTCTCCTGGATGGGGACGAGGTCCTGATAGGCCGTGCCCTTGAGGGAATCGGGGCAAGAAATGAGGAGAGCGTCACATGAGCCGGAAGGAAGTCCCCCTTGTCCTAGGGACTGCAGGACATATCGACCATGGGAAAACCACCCTGGTCAGGGCTTTAACGGGGGTAGATTGTGACAGGCTCGAGGAGGAAAAAAGAAGAGGCATTACGATCGAGCTGGGATTTGCTCCGCTAGAGCTTCCTGGAGGGGTGACGATCAGCATTGTCGATGTTCCCGGCCACGAGAAGTTTATCAGGCAGATGGTTGCCGGGGCCGCCGGTATCGATGCCGTCCTATTTGTCGTCGCGGCCGATGAGGGGGTCATGCCCCAAACGAGAGAGCACCTCGAAATCCTCGAGTTGCTGGGAATTACGAAAGGGATAGTCGCCCTAACGAAGACTGACCGGGTGGACAAGGAATTACTTGATCTGGCTGCTGAAGATGTGTCTGGACTGCTTAGGGGCACATTCCTTGAAACGGCTCCGATTGTTCCCGTTTCCGCACAGGACGGAAGCGGAATCCCAGAACTCCTTGAAGAAATCGTCAAACTCGCGGGAAGCCTATCGCCCAGAACCAGCGGAGGCCCTCTTTTCCTCCCCATAGACAGGGTCTTCCCTGTTTCGGGTTTTGGCACGGTCGTAACCGGAACGGCCTACTCCGGGAAAGTGAGCGTCGGCGAGGAAGTTGAAATCCTCCCATCAGGAGCCAAGGCAAGGGTAAGAAGCCTTGAAATCCACGATGAGAACGTCACTGAGGCCCTTGCCGGGCAGAGAACGGCGTTAAACCTGACGTCGGTTAACTTCAAGGAGGTCCATAGGGGTGACGTTCTCTGCACCCCCTCTCTATTCAAGCCCTCAAGTTGCCTGGACATAGAGCTCAAAATCCTCGAGAGTGCAAGAGAGCCGGTGAAACACTGGCAGCGCGTTAGGCTGCACATCGGGACCTCGGATCTCGTGGCCCGGGTTTCCCTTTTTGACCCGGGCGGGAAGGTGGAGCCCGGCGGGGGTGATGTCGCCCAACTCGTCCTGGAGGAAGCTCTGGTTGCCTCATTTGGACAGGGGTTCGTCATTCGAGCCTATAGCCCGCTGGAAACGATCGGTGGCGGGCAGGTCCTTTTCCCTTATGGGTGGAAGCCGAGGAACAGCAAACGCAAGGCTGATTATTCCGGCATGCTCCAGAGGCTCCGGGGTTCTGGAGGGAAGGCGGACAGGCTGGAAGCGATTCTCGACCTTTTCGAAATTATGCCGAGCGAGGAAGTCTTGCTGACTTGTCAGCTCCGTGAGCAGGAACTTGAGGTTATCCTGAACGAGCGTAAAAATAGTTTTACCAAACTTCAGGCGGGCCGTACCTGGCTTGTTTCAAAAACAAAGCTTGAAAATGAATGGGAATCGTTCAGAAAAGCCCTTTCTGGTTTCCATGCAAGAGAGCCTCACCTTGCCGGTATGACGATAGAGGATTCTTCCTCCTCGATTTTTCGCGGTTTTGACCCGCGTGTCGCAAAGTCGGCGATCAGCCTGTTTTGCGAACGAGGGCTTGTTGTTTCAAAGGAAGCAAGGGTGGCACTCAACGGGTTTGCTCCCGAGGACAAGTCAAGGTTCGACAGGGAAATCGAGCTCATTTCAGGACTTTGCGAAAAGCGGGGTTTCGAATTGCCGACAATTGACGATGCGCTTTCAGCGAGCGGTTTATCCGCAAAGGAATTTTCCCTGCTCCTGAAGCAGCTTAGAGAGAACGGAAAGGTGCATGTAATCGGCGGGGACCTGCTCCTTTCAGAGGGAATCCTTTCCAGGGGAATCGAAATACTTAAAAAGTGCGAATCGGATATCACGTTGGCAGCTTTCAGGGATCTTTCCGGAACGAGCAGGAAATATGCCCTGCCCTTTTTGGAGTATTTAGACACCCTGGGCGTGACGAGGAGAGTAGGAGAAAAGCGAGTGTTGAGGCCGCATTGGCGTTAAACGGCAAGGGTTCCTGAAATCCTTGTTTTTTTTCTAATTGTGTGGTAAAATGCGACAAAATGCTCCTGGGAGTGAGTTCGATGAGTGCAGATCTCTGCAAGATTAGGGCCCAGGTAGCGGTTCACAAAGGCGCAAAGGTTCGCTACCGGGCAACCAAAGGAAGGCGAAAGGTTGAGGAGCGCCAGGGAATAATCCTCGAGACCTATCCCAACCTTTTCACGATGTATGTAGAATCGCAGCAGAGCACCGTATCCTTCAGTTATGTCGAGCTTTTGACAAAAGAGGTCGAGCTCGAAATCTTGCCCGGACACGAGAAACTGATCTAGATTCGCCGTTAAAAGGCCTCGGCTTTCAACGCCGAGGCCTTTTTCAATATGGGGACCCCAAAAAGGAAGGAAGTCATGCGGCTTGGAATGGTTGATCCCATCACCCCTGAAAATTAACCTGACCCTGCGGATTACCGGAAAAAGGACCGATGGATTACACGAACTTTTATCGATTTTCAGGAGAATCGATGGTCATGGGTCGATCACGGTACGCATTTCCCCCGGTTCGACTGTAGACCTCGTTAGGGTTTACAATTACCCGATAACTGGGAAAAATATATTGTTCCATGCCCTCGATCATTTAAGATCTCGCGGCTTTCCCGAAACTCCCCTGGAAATCGGGATAAACAAGTCCGTGCCGCCGGGAACAGGCCTAGGCGCGGGAAGCGGTGAAGCTTCAGCGTTGATCGCCTGGGCGAGGTTTTTCACCGGTTCCGAAATGCTGGAAGGCGAGGAAACGATAATAGGAGCCGACGTCCCTTTTCTTTGCAGCGGAATGCGCCTGGCTTTTGCCTCAGGCACGGGGGAAAAACTCGAAGAAAGCCGTCATGAAGTCCCTGCCTCGGGTTGTGTTATCGTCCCGGCATGGCGGAGCGGCACCGCCGAGGCATATCATTCCGTGGACGAAAGGCTCAAGGGGAAATGGATCACGGAGCCCGAAGCGAGGAAAGAGGCAGAGCGATACTTGTCAGCGGTTTCGGAGGGTGAAAGGGTTGGACTTATGCCTAATGATTTTGTGCCGGGTCTTTTAGCCGAACACGAGGAGTACGACCACATCTTCAAAATGCTGGAAACGACGAAAGCCCTAGCCTGGGGCATTTCGGGTAGCGGGAGTTCGATTTTCGCCCTTTTCGGCGAAGATGTGGAAAAACAGCGGTTCGCAGCAAAAATCACCGAAGCAAGCGATATAGAGAGAATCCTCTTCTGGGAGTGATCAACGTGAAAATTCAGAGAACGGAACGATTAGTCAGGATTGCTTCCCGCTTTCTTCTCTATCCATCACGCCTGATTTCAATGACCCAGATGGCCGAATGCTTCAAGGTATCGAAAACCGTCATTAGCGATGATGTGTCGATCATCAACGACTCTCTCTCGGAAGAAGGGATTGGGGCAATTTCCGTGGACAGGGGAAGAACGGGAGGGGCATCTTTTCTTCCTACTCTCGGGCAAGCAAGAAGGAAAGAGACCCTCGAATCGGTCGCCCGCCTTTTGTCAGACAAGGAAAGAGTATTGCCCGGCGGCTTGATTTACTACGGAGATATTCTTTTTGATCCGAAATATGCCTTTTGCCTGGGAATGGCTCTTGCTTCGGATTTTTCCGACAGGGAAGCCGAAGTCGTCATGACCTCGGAGGTCAAAGGTATACCCCTGGCCCTGTTTACGGCGCACGCGCTCGGCCTTCCCCTTGCTGTCTGCCGTTTCAGGAACAGGGCTTCAGACGGCCCTGCGGTTGCCGTTCATTACCCTACGGGCACAGGCGACGTCCAGGCGATGTACCTTGGGACCCGGCAGCTCCAGAAAGGTAAAAGAGTTCTTTTGGTCGATGACTATATGAGGGGGGGCAGCACAGCGGCAGGCATGCTGCTGATGGCAAAGGAGTTCGGAGCGGAGGTGGTCGGGACGGGGGTCTTCATCGCTGCAACCGAACCCTCCAAAAAGGCCGTGACCGACTTTAGAGCTCTCCTGAAGCTGGAAAAATCAGCGGAAGGGACACCGCTTGTATCTATAGTCGATGGAGCGCCTGTTTGACGCCCTATCCGCCCTGCGTTAAAATCTGTCTCGCGAAGGAGGTGACCCCCTTTCATGCTCGTCAAGGTCAACTACGATGAATGCATCGGTTGCGGAGTTTGTGCCCAGATATGCCCTGAGGTTTTTGAACTCGACGAAGATGCCGGTAAGGCAAAGGTCGTCCGCGCTGAAGGTGCGGAATGTGCACAGGAAGCAGCCGATAGCTGCCCTGTAGGGTGCATAACGGTAAACGATTGATGTTCTTTAGGGCCCATAGCTCAATTGGTTAGAGCCACCGGCTCATAACCGGAAGGTTCCTGGTTCGATTCCAGGTGGGCCCACCATTTTTAGAAAAAAGCCACCGTCCGGTGGCTTTTCTTTTTACGGGAGGAAAGAAAATGAAACTCGAGAGCCTCGTAAGAAGGATAGAAAGCCTGTTTCCCCTGGAATGGGCGGAAAGTTGGGATCGCCCTGGCCTGCTCGTAGGCGATCCTTCCAGTGAAATCGGAAAAATTTCCTTCTCTCTGGACGCGACGCTTGACAGCGTAAAGGCCGCGGCCGCTAATGGCAGCAATCTGCTCATTACGCATCATCCGGCATTTTTTCGTCCACTGGAGCGCGTAACACCGGAAACGATGGAAGGGGCCGTCGTGTTCGAGGCTATCCGGAACGGGATTTCGCTTTATGGAATCCACACGAACTGGGATGTTTCACCTTACGGTGTAAACGTGACCCTTGCGGAAAAGGCGGGATTATCCGGAATCGCGCCTATAGTCGAGGCAAAGACTGGTTCCTGGGGGTTGGGAGCTTTAGGGGAACTTGAACAGGAAGTGCCGCTTTACCGGCTAGCCCATGAAGTCCGGGAGGCATGGGGCCTGACATGGATTCGAGTCCATGGGAACCCGGGAAGGATCGTCCGTAAAATCGCGCTTTGCGGGGGTTCTGGCGGAGACTTCCTCCAAGAGGCGGCTAAAAGGGGCGCTGAAGCGTTCATAACGGCGGATTTACGCTATCACCAGGAAAATGAAGGGGCTTTCTCCGGAATTTCCATTCTTGCCTGTGATCACGGGGAAATGGAATCGGTCTCGCTAGAGAGGCTGGCAGAACTTATAATTTCCGGTACGGGGCTCCGTGCTGAGCAGGTAAAAAGAGTAGGGGCAACCGCTTTTTTCGATCTTGAAACGCCCCGATTTCCTAAGGAGTGATTCGTCATGATGGAAAGAGTCTTTAGCGGTATGCGGCCAACCGGGAAACTTCACTTGGGACACCTTGCCGGAGCCTTGACGAATTGGGTCAGACTCCAGGATGAGTATGAGTGTTTCTACTCGATCGTAGACTGGCATGCCCTTATGTCGGAGTACGCGGATACGAGCCAGGTGAAGTCAAATTGCAGAGAAGTCATCCTTGATTGGCTCGCTTCGGGCCTGGACCCCGAGAAGTGCAGTATTTTCGTCCAATCGATGGTTCCGCAGCATACCGAGATTCACCTCGCCTTTTCGATGGTAACGCCGCTCGGATGGCTGGAACGATGCCCGACATACAAAGACCAGATCAAGAACATACAGAACAAGGACCTTGGCACTTACGCCTTTCTCGGTTATCCGGTGCTTATGGCAGGTGATATCCTGCTTTACAAAGCGAGCCGGGTCCCGGTCGGGGAGGATCAATCAGCCCACTTGGAACTGACCAGGGAAATCGCGAGGAGGTTCAATTATTTTTACGGACCGATCTTCCCTGAGCCCGAAACGCTTTTAACACCGACGCCGAAAGTGCCCGGTACGGATGGCCGGAAAATGAGCAAATCCTATGGGAATTCATTGGCGATCTCCGAAGACCTGAAAGAAATGTGGGAAAAACTCCGTACGATGAAAACGGATCCCCAGAGGGAAAGGCGCAAGGACCCAGGGAATCCGGATGTTTGCCCTGTCTGGGACATTCAGAAGGTGTTCAATCCTGACGAAGGGCAGAAAGCGATGCTCGACTCCGGTTGCAGGACTGCCGGCATCGGATGCATCGAATGCAAGAAGGCCCTTTTTGCGCACCTCGAAAATCTGCTTCTGCCGATACAGCAGAAGCGAAGCTACTTTGAACAGCACGGGGACGAACTGAACGACATTCTCAGGGAGGGAGCCCGCAGGGCAAAGTCAGTGGCAGAGAAAACGATGGACGAGGTCGTCTCGGCAATCGGCCTCTTTCGATAGGCGTTAAACGGCGGAGCCGGGCCTTGGGATTCGAAGTCGCGGTAGAAGAATTTTCTGGCCCGCTGGACCTCCTTTGCCGGCTTGTCGAGAGCGGGGAAATAGAAGCCAGCAAGATTCGTGTCAGTGACCTGATCAGGACCTACACGGCATACCTGCTTGTCGAAAAATCCCTTCCTATACGTACAGTCAGCGAATTTATCTCATTGACTGCCCGGCTTTTGCTCGGGAAAATCCGGGGCCTCTTTCCAATTCCCCAAGGTGTCGCGGAACCGATTCTCGAACTTGGGGAGGAAGACGACGATGGCCTTCGTGAAGCCCTGAGGAGGTACAGGCCATTCCGCAACGCCGCTTCCTTGCTTTCACACCGGCTTGCTGAAAGGCAGAAATTCGTGGTGAGGCAGGTAGAGGAAGACCCGGCCGTCTATGATTACGGGGACCTGTTTACACTGGCCAGGCTTTGGTGGGAGTTATTGGAATACAGGCAAAACTCACTTGCCGAAGCAAGGTTCCAGCCTTCCGACGAAATGCTGGGGTTTGAATCGAAAGAACCTGATTTCCTGCAGGTCGAGCGCCGGATGTCCGAGTTGGAGAACCTCCTTCAAGCCAACGGTTCCCTCGTTTTCCAAAGCCTTATCCCGAAAGGCGCGAACAGGTCCGCAATCGTCGTCACGCTGCTGGCAATCCTAGAATTGTCCAGGTTGGGACAATTGAAGATCCTCCAGGAGGCTAGGTTCAGTGAAATCAGATTCGAATTGCCTTGAAGAGAATCCGGGGCTTTTGTCCGCGCTGGAGGCAATGCTGATTGTCTCTTCAGAGCCGGTGAAAGCGGAAAGTTTTTCAAGGGCCCTGGGATACGAGGTTAGGGAGATCCTTGATGGGTTGGCCAACCTGCAGGCTCATTACGAAGGAAGCCACGGCTTCCGGTTGGTAAGAATCGGGGGAGGCTGGCAGCTTGCTTCTGCCCCGGAACATGCGGAGACGGTTTCAAGGTTCCGGGAAAACCTCCAGGACCAGCCGCTGAGGCTCAGCAGGGCGGCTCTTGAAACACTTGCCGTTGTCGCCTACAAGCAGCCCGTGACGAGGGGGGAAATAGAGGAAATCAGGGGAGTCCGTTCAGAAAAGGTCGTCGACACTCTTCTCCGGTTGGGACTGGTTCGTATAGCCGGCAGGAAAAAAGGAACCGGAACACCCCTTCTTTTCAGGACGACGTCAAGTTTCCTGGATGCTTTCAGCCTTGATTCGATCTCTGACCTTCCTTCGCTCGATGACCTTTCGGATGCCACGAACGACAGCCATGACGCTGAAGCGGGTAAAGCGCCATGATAGCCCCTGCCCCCGGCGAACCCCCAAAATCCGTACGCCTGAACCGATTCCTTGCGGAATGCGGGCTCGGGGCGAGAAGGAAAGTTGAGGAACTGATCATTTCAGGAAAGATCTCTGTCAATGGTAAAGTCGTTTCGGAACCCGGAGTGAAAATTGCAGGGGAAGACACTGTGGTTCTGGAGGGAAAAAGGCTCATCAGGAAGGAAAAGAGGTACTTCCTCATGAACAAGCCGAGAGGAGTTATTTGCGCTGTAACGGACAAAAGGGATCGGACAGTCATCGACCTTCTTGAAGGGGTTATGGAAACAGGCGGCCTATTCCCGGTTGGGAGGCTCGACAAGGAGAGTGAAGGACTCCTAATCCTGACCAATGACGGGGAAGTCGCCCAGAAACTTTCCCATCCTTCATGCGGCGTTATCAAGTCTTATGAATTGCTGCTGGATAAGCCACAGGAAGAAGCCGACCTTCTTTCCTGGAAAAAGGGCGCAATGGTCGAGGGGAAATGGGTTTCCCCGCTTTCTGTGAGGAGGATACAGGGGAAGCCGGAAAAACATTGGATAGAAGTGCGTGTACGTGAAGGGAGAAAAAGGGAACTTCGGGTGATTGCGGCAAATTATGGATTCAAGGTCCTCAGGCTCATAAGGAAATCAATTGGCAACCTCGTAATCGGGAACCTTCGACCGGGCGAAACCAGGGAAATAACGAGAGAAGAACTTGTCGGCCTTACGGGTATCGGAGGTAAACAATGAAAGAAGAGAAGTCTCGGCCTCCCTTTGTCGTGACGATTGACGGTCCCGCGGGATCCGGCAAAAGCACGGTGGCGAAGGGGGCTGCCGAAAGAACGGGGCTGAGATACCTGGACACGGGGAAACTTTACCGCGCCCTCGCTTATTACCTTTCGGAAAATGGAATCCCCCCGGAAGAATCTCCTGGGCTTAAAATTGCGCTTTCCGAGGCCAGGATAACCGTGCAATCGGGACGCGTAGGAGTCGGAGGCAAGGATGTGACAGAATTCTTGCACACTTCGAAAATTGATGGCCTCGTATCCCAATACGCAGCCCTTCCGGCGATCCGCGAAATCCTGATCGGGCTCCAGCGTGAACAGGCATGCGCACCGGGCCTTATTGCGGATGGCCGGGATATGGGAAGTGTCGTTTTCCCGCTTGCGGACCTCAAGATATTCCTCACTGCAGACGCGGGCGAAAGGGCAAAAAGAAGGTTTCTTGAGCAATCGGCAAAAGGAGAAGACGTCGAATACGAAAAGGTGCTTTCCATTGTCATTTCAAGGGATAAGACCGATTCGCAACGGGAAGTCGCGCCACTCGTCATACCGGAGAACGCGATCATCATCGACACGACGGAAAAAAATGCCGATACCGTCATTTCGGAAGTGGCGCTCCTGATCGAAAAAGCGAGGAGGGCGACCCGGAACGAGGAGGAAAAGGATGTTTCCTAAGATTTTCTATTGGCTCGTAAAAAACGCATACTTTTTGTTCTTCAAGTTTTACAACCGGTTATCCGTCCTTCACGAGGACAGGATACCAAGAGACCGACCCTTGATCCTTGCCTCAAACCATTGCAGCAACTTTGATCCGCCGGTAGTCGGGAGCGTATTCAAGGAACGGATGCGATATATTGCAAAGGCTTCACTTTTTTCACCCGCTCTTTTCGGTTATGCCCTGAAAGTGCTCGGGGCAGTCCCGTTGTCACGTGAAGATGAAACCAAGGCAGCCATGGTCCTTAAGATGTTCCTGCGTTTCCTGGAAGGGGGAGAAAACATCCTGATCTTTCCAGAAGGCAAAAGGTCCCCGGACGGCACCCTGCAGCCTCTGGAAGGAGGAGTTGCCCTCCTTTCGCTGAAATCGGGAGCCCAGATAATCCCGGTCCATATCAAGGGAACCTTTTCAGCCTTGCCCGCAGGTAAGACGTTACCTCGACCTGTTAAAATAGTAATGAATTATGGGTTTCCAATAGACCCGGGAAAAGTGACGCCGGGTTTATCGGAAAAGGAATCCAGAAACGAAATCCTTGAAAGGCTAACCAGTGAATACCGAAGGCTTGAAGCAGAATCCTGCGAACGCCCCGGCTAGCTTCCCGAAAAAAAAGGTCCTGCTCGTTTCACTTGACCGGGGGAAACGCGATTATCCCTTGGAGGAGTTGATGGACGAACTCGAAATGCTGTTGGGGAACCTTGACCTTTTCGTGGTTCGAAAGATCGTTCAAAAAAGGGAAAAGGAGGATCCGGCAACTTTCCTGGGGAAGGGGAAAGCCGAAGAACTCGGGAAAACCGCAATCGAGTACGGGGCCAGTGTGATTGTCTTCGATGGGGTACTTTCACCTGTACAAGTCAAGAACCTAAAGGAAAAGACCGGCTGCAGCGTTTGGGACAGGCCATGGGTGATCATGGAGGTGTTTCGGCGACACGCACGGTCAAGCGAAGCGAAGCTACAGGTCGAATTGGCGCGTTGCCGTTATGAAATCCCGCACCTTAAAGGGTTGGGACAGCAAATGTCCAGGACCGGGGCCGGGATCGCGACCCGCGGACCCGGTGAAACCGAGTTTGAACGCCATAGGAGAAAGATCGAACGCAGGATACGGGACATAGAAAAAAAACTCAGGGAGATCACGGAAAGGCGCTATAACCAGAGGAAAAGGCGAAGCCGTTCCGGGCTGCCGGTCGTTTCACTGGTAGGATATACGAACGCAGGAAAGTCGACCCTTTTCAAAGCTTTGTCAGGTGATTCCCTGGTTAGGGTAAAAGACCAGCTTTTCACAACCCTGGACACGACAGTGAGGACATTCAGTCTCCCGTTTTCGGGTACCGCCCTACTGGCGGATACGGTAGGCTTCCTGCGAAACCTTCCTCCGGGCCTTATCGCAGCATTCAGGTCGACGCTTGAGGAAGTTCTCGAGGCGGATGCGCTGGTCTGGGTCGTCGATGCCACTAAAACAGAGAGAGAAACGGTAATTTCATCCGTTGAGGAAACCTTGAGGGAACTAGGGGCTTGGGAAATCCCCAGAATCGTGGCATTGAACAAGATTGACCTCCTCGAAAAGGAGGAAGTCTCGAGGACAATTCGGGAAATTGAACTGACGGGAGAGAGAGTCGTTCCCATTAGCGCGAAAGACAGGATTGGTTTTGAGGATTTGAAGAACGAGCTCGAAAAGGTTCTACTGGAAAAGAGAATGACAATGGAAGGGAAGAGGTGATCCTTTTGGCCTACCACCTCGTTCATATCGGATTTGGAAATATGGTTGTCGCTGAACGCATCGTCGCCATCATTAACCCTTCGTCCGCGCCGATAAAACGGCTCAAGGAGGAATCCAGGGAGGGCGGCCTTTTGATCGATGCGACACAGGGACGGAAGACCCGGGCAATACTCGTTATGGACAGTAGGCATGTGATCCTGTCCGCGATACAGCCGGAAACGATCTCTTCAAGGTTCGAACCGCAAGAGGATTTGAATGAACGGGATGAAAAAGGGCCGTCTCTTTATCCTGTCAGGGCCTAGCGGGGTTGGCAAGGGCACAGTTCGCGCCCGCCTTTTCCAAGTGGTTCCCGATCTGGTATATTCTATCTCCTGCACGACAAGGAAAATTAGGGATGGTGAAACCGACGGGATACAATATCGTTTTCTAGATCTGGAAACTTTTGAAAGCTATGTAGGGCAGGACCTTTTTATTGAATGGGCAAAAGTCCATGGAAATCTTTACGGTACACTCAAGGACGACATCGCGAGGGTACTTGAAAAAGGCAGGGATGTCGTCCTTGAGATTGACGTCCAGGGGGCCATTCAGGTCAAGGACAAGATGCCTGACTCCGTGATGATATTCCTTATGCCGCCTAACTTTGATGAACTGAGGAAAAGGCTTTCAGGCCGGGGCACAGAGGGTACCGATTCCTTGAACGAACGGCTCCAAAACGCGGCAACGGAACTTGCGTTCTCCGCGCGGTACGATTACTCCGTCGTAAACGATGAAGTGGAAAGGGCTGCCATGGAAATAGCCGCCATCATCAGAAAAGAAAGGGAAAAGGAGTGACCACGAATGCAATTCTATGATGTTGAAAAGATCATCAGGGATCGCGAGATCGACAACAAATACCAGTTGACCACCGCGGTGGCGGAGAGAGCGAGGCAACTTAGCGAGCAAAAAGGGCGTCGGCTCGTCGAGGACGTCCTTAAAGAGAAGTACATCTCTCTCGCCCTCGAGGAAATCGCTACGGGTAAGGTCGTCTTCAGGACAGCGACCGAAGATTAAGATCGTGGATGGGGCCTAAAGATGGACTGGAAAAAAAACCGTCGCATCCTGCTCGGGATAAGCGGCGGAATTGCAGCCTACAAGGCCCCTGATCTCGTTCGCGGTTTCAGGACCCTGGGGAACGAGGTCGAGGTTGTCCTGACTGAAGCCGCGGAGAAACTGGTGAGCCCTGTTGTCCTATCAACTCTTTCAGGCAGAAGGACCTGGAGGCAGGAGGACTTCCTCGGTCTCGAAAACGGGTGGAAGATTCCCCACATAACCCTTTCAGAATGGGCTGAAGTTGTTTTGGTAGCCCCATGCACAGCCAACATGCTTAGGCGCGCCGCGAACGGAGAAGCCGAGACCCTGCTGGGGGCGCTTCTGCTCGCGGCCAGGAAACCCGTTCTATTGTGCCCGGCCATGAATAACAACATGTGGGAGCATCCATCAACAAGAAAGCACATCGAGGGCTGTCTCTCAAACGGCTACAAGGTCCTTGAACCCGATTCGGGATCCTTGGCTTGCGGGACCGAGGGAAAGGGAAGGTTGCCCCAGATTGGGACAATCATTGACGAGACCTGGAGACTGCTTTCCCCGAAAAAGGACCTTGAGGGCAAGAAAGTCCTCGTTACCGCTGGTCCCACTTGGGAATTCCTCGATCCGGTGCGCTTCCTTTCGAACCCCAGCTCGGGAAAAATGGGTTACGCAATGGCGAGAACAGCCTGGTACCGGGGGGCTGATGTTACCCTTGTGTCCGGTCCGGTTTCCCTCCCGAAGCCTCATGGGATCAATTTTATCCCTGTCGTGAGCGCGGAGGAAATGAAGGAAGCCGTTCTTCAGGAATCCGAAAATGCCGATTTTATCGTCAAGGCGGCTGCGGTTGGAGATTACAGGCCGAGGAACCGCAAGGACGAAAAGATGAAAAGACTCGGTAAGGATGCCTTCGAGTTGGTTTTGGACCAAAACCCCGATATTGCTGCCCTTATCGGCAGCAAAAAACGTGAAGGCCAAATCCTGATAGGGTTTGCAGCGGAATCCCATGACATTGAGAAGAATGCCACCGACAAGATTTCCCGCAAGAACCTTGATTTGATTGTCGCAAACCGTATTATTGGCCCTTCCGGGGCATTTGGCGCTGACGAAAACAGCATTTCGATCATCGGGAAGAATGGGCAGAAAAGAGAGTTTGCCGGCCCAAAGGAAGAAGCTGCCTGGGCCGTGTGGGATTTTGCCACGGAAGCCGGTCCTCGTTTTGCCGCAGGAAATTGAGGTGGTTCTGCCATCCCCGTGGTGGCCTTCCCTGACGTACAGGCATGGCGGAGACATAGAGCCGGGTTTGCGTGTAAAGGTTCCCCTGAGACAGTCGACAAGGGCCGGGTTCGTCTGGGAAAAACAACCGGATCCGGAAATGGGAAGCAAAGGCGGGAAACTTCGGGAAATTATCGAAGTCCTGGACGAGGTTCCTCCGTTACCCTACGAAACCCGTAAGACGATCACCTGGCTGGGAAACAGGTTACCCTATGGCCTCGGGCATGCTCTCAGGTTTTCCTGCCCCCTCCCGCTCCTGCAAGGGAAACCCGTTCGACTGCCAAGCCGCTCCGCGGAAAACAAAGCTGTCGGGCAACGTTCTTCCCCTTGTTACCTGGCGAGGGAGAAGGACCGCTTCAAGGCCTACCTTGAGGCCATAGAAAATGAAGCAGGCGGATGCCTTATCCTTTTTCCATCCAGGGAATCCCTCGATTCTTTTCATAATTTCCTGCCCGAAAAAGAGAAGAACCGCACCTGCGTCTGGCCTGTTGGGGGCGGGGAGGGATTGTGGAAGTCGTGGCTTGCCGTGAGACTGGGTGAGGTGGAAATCGTTTTGGGAACATCGGGGGCGATTTTTGCGCCCGTCCAGAACCTTTCACTCATCGTGGTGGAGGAAGAGGCGGACCCGGGCCATCAAATGCCGCCCTTTCCGAGAATCAGCGGGAGGACTGTGGCGGCCAAGAGGGCTTTTTACTCAGGTGCGGGCCTCATCCTTGGCGGGACTTCACCTTCCGCAAGGGTAGCAATGGCTATGAAGCCGGATTGCCCCGATAGCCCGAAAGGACGTGTGTTTTTCGTCAAGCCTTATTCCGGTTTTAGGGATGAATCCGCACCTGTCCCTTTTTTGCAGGAAATCCCGGTTTCCGGGAAACTACTGAACGAGACAAGGCGATGCCTGGAAAACGGTTTTCACGCATTTTGGCTACTGGACAGGAAGGGATATGCGGGTGAACTTCGCTGCAAGGACTGCGGAAGAACGATTACGTGCAAAGAGTGCGGAGGTCGGGCGAGATGGAGTCTCTCGAGTTCGAAGGGAGTTTGCCAGAGTTGCGGCAAACAACTGCCCTGGCCCGACGAATGTCCTTACTGCCGTAGCCCAATGCTGGAAATCAGGCACCCCGGCCTGGAGATGTCCCATGATCGTGCAAGGGAATCGTTCAGGGATTTCCCTGTTTTCCTCATGGCGGATTATAACGGTCTGGGGAAAAGAGCGAAAAGGAAGCTGATCGGCGAGATACGGAGAGCACCTTCAATTTTGTTGGGCACCCGATCCCTGCTGGGGCTTTCAAGGGAATTGGAAATTGGCCTCGTTGGCTGGCTTGACGCGGACCAGGAAAGCTGGAAACCTGATTACGGGGCAAAAGCGGAAGGTTTTCGACTGATCTGGTCTTCATGCTGGGTCGGGAAGAACCCGGATAAAAGAATCGTGATCCTGCAGAGCAGAAATCCCAAAAAAGGATGGCAAGTTGCCATTGAAGCCGGTTTCAAATATTTTTGGAAGAACGAACTCTATGAAAGAAAACAGCTTGAGTTCCCCCCATTTTCCTTTCTGGTCGAAATATTTCCTGATAAAGACGCACTTTCAGGATTGGAGAAGGTCCTCGAAAAGAACGGGGTTGAAATCTTGACCGGGGATGACACGAACTCTTCAATCAAAATCAGGGTTAACGACCTTGAAAAGTTCCGTCGAATCCTTAGTCCCTATTTCGGTGTAAAAAGCTTGTCCAGGGGATACCCGCGGTTAAGCGTCGATTTCGAATAAACGGGAGTTGGTCGTCATGTCAATCGTTACAATCGTTGGGCGTCCGAATGTAGGGAAAAGCTCGCTCTTCAACCGTCTTACGGGTTCAAGGCAGGCTATAGTCGATAATATGCCGGGAGTGACCAGGGATCGCCTCTATGCCGAAGTCAACGAAGGGGATCTCCATTTCTACCTCGTCGATACCGGGGGACTCCTTCCCGATAGCGGCCATCCTCTTGACGAAATGATCATGAGACAGGTCAAGCTCGCCATAGAAGAAAGCGATGTCATTCTATTCGTTCTGGATGGAAGGGAAGGGCCAATAGGAGTTGACAGGGACATTGCCATGCTGCTCAGGAAATCCGGTAAACCCATCGTCGTGGCAGCAAACAAGATAGACGACCCTGTCCATGAAAACGAGCTCTGGTCGACCACCGGCCTGGGTTTCGACCGGGTCGTTGGCGTGAGCGCGGAGCATAAGCGGAACATTGAAACCCTCCTGGATCATATCCGTGAACTTCTTCCTTCCGACGAATTGGAAAGAACGGACGAGATGCTGCGTATCGCCCTCATCGGCCGGCCCAACGTAGGAAAATCAAGCATACTGAATTTCCTGGCAGGGGAAGACCGCGCCCTGGTTAGCGACTTGCCCGGGACAACGCGGGATGCGGTTGATACCGTTGTGGCGTTCGGCGAAAAACCCGTCCGGATAATTGATACGGCCGGGTTGAGAAGAAAATCCCACGTTGATTCCGCCCTTGAATACTATTCCACCGTTCGGACTTACCAGGCCATCGACCGGGCCGATGTTTGCGTCCTTGTCATGGATGGCCAGGAAATAGCTACGGAGCAGGATCAGCGCGTCGCAGGACAGGTTCTCGACAGGGGCAAGGGATTGGTCCTCCTTGTCAACAAGTGGGACCTACTGCCGAAAACTCCGAAGCTTGGCGATGAAACCCGTGACAGGATAAGGGAAGAGTTCGCTTTCGTGACCCATGTTCCCATGCTTTTCGTTTCAGCACGGAGTGGGCGCGGCCTGGAAAAACTTCCCAAGACGGTCCTTGATGTCGCTGAAAACCGGGGCCGCCGGATCTCAACGGGGAAACTGAACCGATTGCTGAAAGATCTTTTGGCCTTCGAGAAGATGCCTTGCAGCAGAACAGGAAAGGTTCTCAGGATTTCTTATTGCACGCAGGTTTCGGTCAATCCCCCCTCTTTTGCCTTTTTTGTGAACGATACGAAGATCATCAGCACATCGTTCAAGAGACACGTGGAGAGGAAACTTAGAGAATTGGAAGATTTTTCTGGTTCTCCATTAAGGATTTTTTGGAGGGCTCAAGATCGAAAGAGCCACTAAAAGCTGTCTATCACGAGTTTTTTTCTTTCTTCCACTTGACCTTCTAGGAACAAGCTGGTAATAATAGCTTATAAAAGTACCGCTGAGGCACGTTTTCAGGCCTCATAAATTTGTGGAGGAGGTGCGTTACGAATGACCAAGACCGACCTCGTGAATGAGCTTGCCAAGTCGACGAATATGAGCAAGAAAATGGCAGCTCATGCGGTCGACGCCCTTGTCGGAGCCATCCAGGGTGCGCTCGCAAAGGGAGAGAAGGTCCAGCTGGTAGGCTTCGGAACCTTCGAAGTCAGGGAAAGAGCTGCCCGGCAGGGACGCAATCCCCAGAACCCCAAGAAGGTCATCAAGATTCCCGCCAAGAAGGTTCCCGTTTTCCGGGCCGGCAAGGCGCTGAAGGACCAGGTTGCAAAGTAGCATATCCTCCTCTCGAAACGAATTCATTTCTTAAGAAAAAAGAAGATGGGCGGCTATAAGCCGCCCATCTTCTTTTTTACGGTCTCTTCGAGCGAAATCCAGTCCTCCAGTGTTAATTCTTCCGCGCGTACCTGTGGTTTCAGCCCGATTTCCGAAATTACGGAAGCCGCGTCCAGGCCCCTGGAGGCGAGCCATCCTTTCAAGTTGTTAAGGAGGGTTTTCCTTCTCTGCGAAAAACCGCCTCGAAGAAGGCCACGCCAGAAGGAATTGCCTGCCAGTTCAAGGTCCCTCCGCAAAGTGATGGAAAGGACGGATGAGTTCACCTTCGGCGAAGGCCTGAAGGCTTCCGGGGGAACATCGAAAAGCCAACTCACCTCTCCCATTCTTTCGAGGGTAATACCCAAGGGAGACCGGGTCTTTCCCGGCTTGGCGGAGGCGATTCTCTCGGCAGCCTCTTTTTGAACCATGATGACCATTTTTCTGAGGCCTGCGGGAACCAGTTCTTCGAGGATTTTCCAGAGGACTGGAGTCGTGATGTGGTAGGGGAGGTTTGCGACAAGTTTCGTAGGTATGGGGTCAAGCCTTTCAACTAGCGGTATCTTCAAGACGTCCCCCCAAATCAGAACGAGTTTGCTGTTTTCTTCGAGCCTGGCAAGGAATCGTGCAAGCCTCTTGTCCATTTCGACTGAAAAGAGCAACTTCGGGTCCAGTGAAAGAAGCCGTTCGGTAAGTATGCCGTTTCCAGACCCTATTTCGAAAAGAATATCCTCGGATGAAATTTCCGCCGCCTCGACGATCCGGTCGAGGACGCTCCGGTCGACCAGGAAATTTTGTCCTATATCGGTATTTGCCCTGAAAAAAGTCTCTTCACGTTCCACTGTCAGGCCTCCAAAAATAAAAAGCGGGAAAACCGAAGTTTTCCCGCCTATTTCCTGGTCGGGGCGAGAGGATTTGAACCTCCGACCACCTGCACCCCATGCAGGTACGCTAGCCAGGCTGCGCTACGCCCCGAGAACGACGTGTATTGTAGGGCCAAAAGGTGTCCCGGTCAAGACATTTTCCTCGAAAGGCAGAACGGATAAAATGGGGAGGCAAGCCAAGGAGGGGCATATATGTACGATTTATTTCGCACACTTTTTCTTACCCCGAGAGAATTCTGTTCGGAAAAGGGAATTCCCCTTTTCAATGAATATCGTGAACGAGTCGTCGAGATAGGGTTCGGGAACGGGGACTTCCTCGTCCATCTATCGGAATCGCTTGGAAGGGACACACTCGTTCTAGGGCTGGAAGTTTCCGCTGTGTGCGCCCTGAAGGCGACGAAGAAGCTTGCTCAAAAGAAGATCCTGAATACGAGAGTGATACTGGGAGACGCGAGGTATATACTCGAAAACTGCATACCGGAAGGAAGCCTTGCCACAATATTCATGAATTTCCCGTGTCCTTGGCCGAAGACACGACATAGTTCGAGGAGAGTGACCTATGGGAGATTCCCGGAGATTCTTTCCAAGGTCTTGAAACAGAAGGGCGAATTCCGGCTGGTTACTGACGAGGAGTGGTACGTGAACGAGGTCAAGAGAAACCTTCTTACGGACCCTTGCCTTGAATTCGTTTCCCTTGAAATCGACCCGGTCCTGGAAATTTCCACGAAATACTCGATGAAGTGGAAGGCGATGGGGAAAAAAGCCTTCCGCTTGACCTTCAGGAATATTCGGGGACTGAGCGGCGTTGCGTGTGAAAATGTGAAGGAGTCGATGCCAATGCACAGGAAAGTCCCACTTGCAGGGGATATCGCGTCAGCGAGGAACAACGCGGAAAAACTGGTTGCTGGAAGTGGGGCGAACGGAAAGCATCACTGGGCCTTTAAGTCCATTTACTGGTCTTCGGAGGGAAACGCCCTTTTGAAAACGATCACCTCGGATGATGGTTTCGAGCAAACCTTCTTTTACCGGCTCGTCTTTTCCGAGGGGGAACTTCTGGTCAAGCTTGAGGATGCGGGTGCTCCGCTTCATACCCCCTCTGTCACCATGGCGATGGAGTTTATCAGCAAACACTATGGGGAACACTCTTCATGAAGGGGTTTGCGGTATTCCCTGTCGGGACCGTTCGGGCAAGAAGGGCCCCGCATACCGGGCGTGAAGAATCCGACATCCTGACAAGCACGCTCGAGATCTTTCCGGAATGGTCCGAGGCAGCGGAAGATATTAAAGAAGGGGATAGGATACTCGTTCTTTTCAGGTTCCATCTTTCCGAGGCGGTGCCGTGCAAAGTCCACCCCAAGGGGGATAGGTGCAGGCCTCTTAAGGGGGTTTTTTCTACCCGTTCACCTAAAAGACCCAATTTTATAGGTTGTACGGCTTGCCTCGTTACGAAAAGAACGGGATTGAGTTTCGAGGTGGAGGGCCTTGACGCTCTGGACGGTTCGCCGATCCTCGACATTAAGCCTTGTCTTGAGGAATCGTGGTGAGAGGCGGGATGAATCCTGTTCGACCCACATCAAGCAAATTGCTGCAAACTTTTTTTAATATAATAGGACCAGCGCAAGATGGGGCATTCCTGGATCTTTTTTCCGGAACGGGGCGAGTCGCATTCGAAGCTGTGAAGAAAGGCTTCGACTGTGTCATTGCGGTGGAGATAGAACGAAAGGCCTGTTCCTCCATACGCTCCCAGGCGGAAAAGACCCCCGACGGCCTGGCCTTGGAAATACTCTGCATGGACGTGAGAAGGGCAATGGTTTCCCTTGCGAGGAAATCCCGCAAGTTTTCGGTCATATTTGCGGATCCTCCTTACGAAAACGGTTGGGTGAGGGAACTGCTGAGGGGGGATGCTTTCCTATGGATCCCCCTCCTGGAAGAAGAGGGAGTTTTCGTCCTTGAGCATTCGATTAGGGAAAAGATTCCCGAAAACCTTGTGGGTTTAACAGTTAGAACCCGCCAATACGGTGACAGTTGCCTCTCATTTTTCAGCCTGGCAGGACGGGAGAGTGAATCCGCATGATAAGAGCCGTTTACCCCGGATCCTTCGACCCCATAACGAATGGTCACATATACATAGCGGAAAGAGCCTCTTCACTCTTCGATGAGCTTGTCGTTTCAGTTCTCCACAACCCCCAGAAGAGGGCGACTTTCAGCGTGGACGAGAGACAGGCCATGGCCCGGGAAGCGACAAGCCACCTTCCGAATGTGAGAGTCAAGTCCTTTGAGGGGCTTCTCGTCGACTTCATGAGGCGGGAACAAAGCAGGATCATTATCCGGGGACTGAGGGCCCTGTCGGATTTCGAATATGAATTTCAGCTGGCCCTTATGAACAGGCAGCTCGCGCCGGAGATAGAGACTCTCTTCATCGTGACTGACGCACAGTATTCGTATCTTTCGAGTCGAGCGATAAAGGAAGTTTTCGATTTTGGTGGATCGATCCAGGGCATGGTTCCGCCCGGGGTTTTCAGGAGGCTGCGTGAAAGGTTCCCGCCAAAGGGCCAATTCAGGCCCTGAAAACGGGAACCGCTCTTTTCTCCGAGTCCAGGCGTGGGGAGTCAACGAAGGTTTCCCAGATATCCGTCGTTTTTCGCTCAAGCTCCATCAACCTGGCGACCAGGCTGGACCTTGTTTCGTCACAACGTGAAATGACCGGCAGCGACGTCTTCCCGCGCATTTCCGCAAGGAGGCGCCTTCCTGCGGGGGTCATCCCCAAGACGCGGATGCAAGGAGGGCCGAGGCGCTGGAAAGAGCGGTTCGTCCAATGGTCCAGACCAATAAGAACATGGACAAGATGCCTGCTTATCCTTCCCCTCGGATAGCGCTTCGATACGCAGCTGGCGATTAGTCCTTCAAGGTCTTCCGCCTTTCTTGTCGCTTTCTTCAGCCTGTATTCCATACCTTCCCCCATTTCCGCCGTAAGAGCGATTTCTTCCGGTGTCGATCTCGCGAGGATCACCCGGTAGGCAGCCAGGATCCTTCTTTCGTCCAAAACGCATCGGCCCGAATGAAAATCCCTCAAGAGGATGGAAAAATTTTCCATCGGGATCGAATCCCTGATTTCATTCAGCCGGCCTAAACGGGTTCGGTAGCGCAAGGCGGAAGCACTTGCCAGGACGCCCCCTTCCCTGGAATGGTAACCGGCGCCGACACGCCTCACGGGTAAGGGGATCATGGGGTTCCCTATCCTGGCCAACTCGACGAGGTAAGCCAGGGCCAGGTTGTTATTCGGGGAGGACAAGCCTTGTTTTGCCCCGTCCACCAGCACGTCCCACACCGCGTCGGTGTCTTTTTCCAGCT
>DAIMJI010000008.1:0-40165 GCA_036722335.1 Synergistales bacterium
CTGGAACGCACGAGAAAACCCATTGTCCGCTTGCGGCGCGTTTTATGGGGTTGAAAGGTCCGCTTCATTGACGACACCCCCTTGCTATCGGAAAATCTTAAATAAATTAAATGGCCTTGTCTGAGAGCCTTGATACTATAACACAGCCCCTAGAGAGCTATCAAGGCATGCCCGACAGCCGGATTCTCTTTAGCGGAACTCCCTGGAAATCCTGAAAGACCTGCCAATCCGGCCGGTCCAGGGCCCTTCCGTCGAGAATAACGACTTTACCCCGGTCCGTCTTTTTTCTAATGAGCCTGCCAAAGGCCTGCCTTAGGAAAAGCCGGCTCATTGGGAGGGTGCTGTCCAGGAAGGTTCTTTTTCCCTCAAGCTCGCGCCTTGCCCTTACCAAGGGATCATCCGGATGTGGAAAAGGGATCCTGTCAAGGATAACCTGCGTAAGCCCCTCTCCGGGGACGTCGATCCCCTCCCGGAAGGACAGGCTCCCGACAAGAACCGACGTTGGGTCATCCCTGAAGCGCCCCAGCAATTCTCCTTTAGGGGCTTCTCCCTGGCAATAAATGCGATATTCCCTCTTCTTCGCCTTCATCCTTCTTGAAACGCTTCCCATCAGTCTCAGTGAACTGCAAAGAACCAGGGTGCTCCCTTCGTTGTCCTCGCAAAGTCTCTCAATGACCCGACTAGCCCTTTCGTCATATCCGCTTTCGGTCACCCTTAGCCCGAGCTCGACAACCCAGATTGCCATCTGGGCAGGCAGGTCAAAGGGAGAGTCGAGAACAATTTCTTCCCCTGGGTATATGCCCGTTTCTTTTTCCCAGAAAACGAATGACCCGCCCGCGGAAAGAGTGGCAGAGGTGTAAACGACCGGGATTTCCGGCAATGAAGAAAGGGATTCCTGCACCTCCTGTCCTGCGAGAACCGCGGAGCTCTGGATTCGAACCCCGTCCCACCAGGTTGCCCAGTGTGGGTAACGGACAACATCGAGGCACCAGGCCATGTCCTCGAATGCCTCAACCAGCTGACTTGCTGCCGCGACGCCTTCCGCGCGGCAGCAAGGATCCTCGCCGACGGGTTTCTCCGCTCCCTCCCTGCCCATTGCCTGGCAGAGCTTCTCCGCTTCTTTCGCGACGGGGCCTAGGGCATCGTCCAAGTCATGTCCAAGTTCACTTAACGGCGAACTGAAAACCCATTCCCCCCTGGGCAGGAGAGAGAGTTTGTTGAATATCCGCTCAACACATAGAGAGGCCCTTTTCCAGTCGGTAGCCAGCTTATCGGCTGGAATCCCTGCTTCCCGCATGGATCTCTCCAGGCTGTTCAGGTTTCTTGGAGAAAGGACCCGGCGGAATCTTTCGACCGTTGCCGAACGCGTTGAGGCGGACCTTGCGGCCTCCGGGATACGATGGGCTTCGTCACAGAGGAGCGCGTCGAAATGAACGGGGAAGGCCCTTTCCCCCCCCTTGAGATGAGAGAAGAAAAGGTGGTAGTTTGCCACGATAATCTGCCAGTTCCTGGCATCCTGGTAAAGCCGCTGCAGGAAGCAATCCTCCCTAAGGGGACAAAGCTTTCCAAGGCACCCTTCCCTGCTTGCCGAAACCAGGCCGAGAACCGGATGTTCCTCGGGCAGGTCCAACTCCGAGAGGTCTCCGGTGGAAGTTTCCTTTATCCACTCCAGGATATCCATCGATGTCCTTCCGCCGTCGCCGAATGAAAGAAAACCCTCTGATTCGAGCTCATGGCTGCGTCGAAGGCAAAGATAGTTTTTCCTTCCCTTTAGTGTGCCGTAACGAAATCGCCCAGGAAAGAATTCCGCCAGGAAAGGAAGATCCTTCGTTGTGAGTTGTTCCTGCAGGGCATGCCCTGCAGTAAGGAACAAGACCCGTTTTTCCCCGCCAAGAGCCCAGGCGATTGACGGCACAAGCAGGGCGAAACTTTTACCGATGCCTGTCGGCGCTTCGATGGCAAGGCTTCCGCCCTCCCCCGCGGACAGCAGGTCCCAGGTTTTCCTTGCCATCACCGCTTGCTGTGAGCGATACTCGAACCCTTCAGTCGCAGAAAGCCGTCCCTGTTCGCCAAAATATGAATCCATCAGGTGGGAACTCATTATGAGAAGATCCATATGCAAAAGCCAAGGCCCGCCCCCATTAGCCCTCCCCATATCTCGATCCAGTCAAGGTATTTCCTGGCCAGGGCCTCAAGGTAGTCTTCAAGCTGCTCAGGTGTAGCCTTCCGCAAAGAGCTTTTTGCCAACTCCCCAAGGTCGATCTCCCTCAGCATCCTGATCAGGAGACGCTCGAAACTGTCACGGACCATCACGATTATTTCCTCTTCTCCCAGATGGCTTGCTCCACCGAGCAAAGCCGCAAGCTTCCGCTGGGTGTCCCGAAGCCCTTCCTCGGTAAGCAGTGCCTTGCTCAGGCTCATCGAGGCGGACCTGATGACCCAGTCTGAAATCAGCTCGCTTTTCAAGAGGCCAAGTCTGCCGGCCATTCCGAGGATAAGGCTGTCCTGGAGGGCTTTTTCAACCTGGTTTTTTACGAACTTCCCGGTTTCGGGTCCCAATAGGAGGCGCTGCAACGGCCCTTCCATCGCGCTTCCCATTCTTCGAAGATTGGACCTCCTCAGGAAAAGCCGTCTCATTTCCTTTTGGAAGGTCGGTCCGACCCGGTTGAGCAACTTACCCTCGGAAACGGCTTTTTCAAGGGTTTCCTGCGTCAATAGACGTTCCCGAAGTTCACGGGCAAGTGTTTCTAGAATCCTTTCCTGGTTTCGCGTCACGACCCCGCTGCCCGGGAGAATCCACTCCCAGTCCCCAATCCTCAGGGAAATCTTGTGGAAAATCATCCTGACCGCCAGGACGTTGGTGACCAGCCCCACAATACCGGACCCGCCGACGATCCATAGGAGCTTCCCCACAATGACGCCGCGGCTTTCAAGGAAGAACCCGGAAAAGCACACCCCTGTCAGGCCGATTGACAGGATGGCTTTCCCCCACTTGTTTCCTTCCGGTTTTTGAGGATGCAGCATTTCCTCCCGCCCCTTTTCCCAACACAAACTCGTTCGTTATTGTATAATACGGCTTCGCAGGAATCCCTTTTTCTTCCTTGCCCGGTTGCCCCTGGCATGCTAGAATTTGCTTTGCTTCACGGGAGGAGGTGAACCGAATGCCCAACAAGAAATCCGCTGAAAAGCGAGTCCGTCTCTCCGAAAGAAACCGACTCTACAACCGTTTCTGGAAGAGTCGTTGCAAGACCGCTGCCAAGAAACTGCTGGAAAGCCTGGAGGGGAAGGATCTTCAGTTGATCCAGTCTCGGCTTGATGAAGCACAGTCCGTCCTTGACAAGGCAGCAGGCAAGGGAGTGCTCCATCCCAATACGGTTGCGAGACGCAAGTCCATGCTCACACAGAGAGCGAAAGACGCAATGAAAGCCGCCGACGCCTAGCCGGCGGCTTTTTCTTTTTTCCTTAGCGGTTCGATGCCTTGCCCGAGGCCAGAAGGGCGAGGATGGAAAGCTCAAGTTCCACCCATCCGTTACGGTTGCCGTTTTTCTCTCCGATGTTCACGGCACAGAGATTCCTGACGAACGCAGCCAGGCCCTCTTTCCCGTACCTTCGGGCAGCTGAGGTCGCCAGCCTCTCCTGGTAGGGACGGGCCTTCAGGATTTCCGCAACTCCTTTTCCAGCCTTCGGCGAACTGAAGGCACAAGAATAATAGGCCAGCCGGAACCGGTTGTGAAGCGCCGCCACGAGTGGAATCAACTCACGTTTCCTAAGGTGAGGCATTGCCGCGGTCACCCTGCGGACGTCCCCTTCACAGAGTCCGTCGAGAAGTGAAAGGAGCGCTTTTTCTCCTTCGTCGAAACACAGCGCCCTCACAAGATCCAATTCAACTCGGCCGTCATCCGCGGCCAGGCTGAGCTTGGTCATTTCCGAGAGGACTTCCCAGGGATCCTCAACCGACTCCAGAAGAAGCGCCAGCGCATCCGGAGAGATCGAGATCCCCAGTTTCCTTGCCTCATTTTCCGCCCACCGCTGCTTCCCCGACCCGAAACGAGGGATTTCCTCCGCTTTCAACCAGGTTAACCTGGGATAGAGGTCCTTCCCGAAAACCGACCGGGGTTCTTCCGGATAAACAAGAAGGACATGAACGAGAGCGCCAGGCCCCTCAAGAAGGGACTCCAGGCCTTGCGGGAACTTGCCAAGCGACTGGGCTTCCTCCACCAGGACCAGCCTTCGCTCCGCAAAGAGCCCCGCCGCGCTTTCGCTTGTAAGCAGGTCCTTCCACTCTCCCCCTTCCCGCCTTACGGAAAGGGAGTAGCCCTTTTCCGACTCCCGCTTCACCGTTTCCGAAACGAGGCGCCGCTGGGAATTCCCAGCGGCGCTCGCCAAGATCAGGTGAGGCACTACTCTTTCACCACCAGATTGACCAGCCTGTCAGGAACGGCGATCACCTTCACGATGTTCTTCCCCTCAAGCCGTTTACGGACAATCTCCAGTGAAAGGACTCTTTCTTTTAGGTCGTCCGCCCCAAGGCCAGCGGGAAGCTCTATCTTTTCCCTGACTTTCCCGTTGACCTGGACAACGATGGTCACCGATTCCGCCTCGAGGCACTCGGCCTCGATTCCTGGCCATGTGGCACCCGCAAGGCATTCCCTGTTTCCGAGCATTTCCCAAAGTTCCTCGCAGATATGGGGAGTGAAAGGCGACAGGCAAAGGAGCAAGGTTTCGACCCCTTCCCGGTAAAGAGCCCAGTCCTCGATATCCTGGGGATTGAAGTCTGAAAGTGCGTTGCTCAATTCCATCAGTCTTGCCACGGCGGTGTTGAACTGCCTTTCCTTCTCGATATCCCTTCCCACGTTCTCGATCGTCGAATGGATCTTGCGCTTGAGGTCCCGGCGGTCCTTCGCGGAAAGGTCTCCCAGGGGTATCTTCCTTCGGGGGGCCTGCCTCAAGGCCTCTCCCCCTTCCTCCACGAGACGCCATACTCTCCTCAGGAAGCGGTGGGCGCCTTCAACGCCTTTTTCCGACCAGTCCAGGTCCTTGTCCGGCGGAGCGGCAAACAGGATGAACAGGCGGGCCGTATCCGCCCCGTACCTGCGTATGATCTCATCTGGATCCACCACGTTCCCCTTGGATTTTGACATTTTCGAACCATCCTTGATGACCATTCCCTGAGTCAGCAGGTTGGTGAATGGCTCGCGTGCGTCGACATATCCGAGGTCGGAAAGCACCTTCGTGAAGAAACGTGCATAGATAAGGTGCAGGCATGCATGTTCGATGCCGCCGATGTACTGGTCGACGGCCATCCAGTAATTGACGTCCTCTTTCTTGAAAGGCCCTTGATCAGTCCACGGCGAGGTGAACCTCAGGAAATACCAGGAGGAGCAAATGAAAGTGTCCATCGTGTCGGTTTCCCTCCTGGCCGGTCCACCGCAATGGGGGCAAGCCGTGTTAACCCATTCCGCGGTTTCGGGGAGGGGACTCTTGCCTCCCGGCAGCACTTGCACATCGGGAAGCAGGACGGGAAGTTCTTCTTCCGGGATCGGGACAATGCCGCATTTTTCACAGTAAACAACCGGAATTGGAGCACCCCAGTAACGCTGCCGTGAAATCAGCCAATCCCTGAGCCTGAAATTGACCTCGCGCTTCCCCACGCCGGTTTCCTCTGCCCAGCATGCCATGCGCGGAATGCTCTCCCGGGTTTGAAGCCCATCGAAACTGCCCGAGTTGCACTGGACCCCATCCCCTTCGTAGGCCTCCGTCATCGACTCCGGCTCAAGCTTTCCCTCCTGGGGCTTGATGACGACCCTGATCGGGATTTCATATTTGCGGGCAAACTCGAAGTCCCTCTGGTCGTGGGCCGGAACGCCCATGATTGCCCCCGTGCCGTATTCGATCAGGATATAGTTGGAAATCCAGATGGGGACCTTCTCTCCCGTCACCGGGTTAACCGCCTTGAACCCCGTGTCGACCCCTGTTTTTTCTCCACCTACGGCAGTCCGCTCAATTTCGCTTTTCTGCACGGTCTCACGGACGAAAGACCGGATCATTTCGCCGTTGGGACTTAGCCTGGCCAACTCTTCAACCATCGGGTGCTCGGGTGCCAGAGCCAGGAAGGTCACGCCGTAAATCGTGTCAAACCTCGTCGTAAAGGTTTCAAGCCCCGTTTCGATTCCCTCCACAGGGAACGTCAGCCTGACGCCTTCCGATCGGCCGATCCAGTTTCTCTGCATGAGTTTTACCTTTTCTGGCCAGCCGGGGAGATCATCCAGGGAATCCAGAAGCTCCTGAGCGTACTTAGTAATATTCAGGAACCATTGTTCCAGCTTGCGTTTCGTGACCAGGCTCCCGCAACGCCAACAGTGACCGCCGTCTATGACCTGCTCGTTTGCAAGCACCGTCTGACAGCTATCGCACCAGTTGACCGGTGCGTGTTTCCGGTAGGCAAGTCCGTTCTTGAGGAACAACAGGAACAACCACTGTGTCCAGCGGTAGTACTCCGGGGCGCATGTCTCCACCCTCCTGCGCCAGTCATAGCTGCAACCCATCGACTTGAGCTGCGTGGTCATATGCTCGATGTTGTCCCAAGTCCATTTCTTCGGGTGAACCCCATATTTCAGGGCCGCATTTTCAGCAGGGAGGCCAAACGCGTCGAAACCCATGGGATGCAGGACATTCCATCCCTTCATCCATAGGAAGCGGCTAAAAAGATCACCGATCGAGTAGTTGCGCAGATGTCCCATGTGAAGGGCTCCGCTAGGATAGGGGAACATCTCAAGGCAGTAGAACTTGGGTTTCCCCGGGTCGCTCTCGACCTGGAATACGCTCGTTTCTTCCCAATGCTTCTGCCATTTCTTTTCCACGCGCTCGAAATCGTACGGCATTAAGGCCTCTCCCTTCCGAATTCCCTTTCAGTCCCTGATGTTGGATTATTATAACCACCTTGACAGACCTTCGCAAAACAACAGGAAAAAAAGCGCGCGGGCCCCGTTGGAGCCCGCGCGCTTCCACTCCAGGCCGGGATCAGGCATCCTGCTGCTTTTCAGCCGGAGACCTATCCAGGAAAGCTTTCAAGATCTCGAAGGGAAGTGGCAAAAGGGTCATTGAGTTCTTCTCGCTCGCGATTTCCCTCATGGTCTGAAGGTACCTGAGCTGAAGGGTGATCGGGCTGATGCCCATAATCCTTGCCGCCTCGCTCAAACGCTCCGCAGCCTGGGCCTCCCCCTCGGCGTTAATGATCTTAGCGCGCCTTTCCCTTTCCGCCTCCGCCTGCCTGGCCATTGCCCGCTTCATTCCTTCCGGCAATTCAAGCTCCTTGACTTCCACGGCACTGACCTTGATGCCCCACGGATCCGTCTTTTCGTCGATGATTTTCTGGAGTTCGATGTTGATCTTGTCCCTTTCGCTCAGGACTTCGTCCAGTTCAGCCCTTCCGATGACGGACCTTAGTGTCGTCTGAGAAAGCTGGCTGGTGGCCATGATGTAGTTCTCGACCTCGACTACCGACTTGTTCGGGTCCATCACCCGAAAGTAGACGACGGCATTCACCTTGATCGGGACGTTGTCCCTTGTTATCACTTCCTGAACAGGAACGTCGAGCGTCACGACACGCAGGTCGGCTCTCACCATCCTGTCCACGAAGGGCACGATGATGACCAACCCGGGCCCCTTGGCACCCACAAGGCGTCCAAGGCGGAAAACGACGCCCCTCTGGTATTCGGGAATAATCCTTATGGCCGCGGTCAGCAGGACCACAGCGATCAGGAGGATCCCCAAGGTGCTGCCGGCGCTGAAAATGAACTCGACAAGATTCCCTATCATCGACCATCCTCTCCCTTCCGTGTCAAAGTCTCGCTTCCTGCAGGCCTCACACGCAAAGACAGTCCTTCCGCCCGGACGACATAAACCCGGCTTCCCTTTGGTATAAGGCTTCCATCGTCTGATATTCCCTTCCAGATTTCGCCGTGGCAGTTTACCAGTCCGTTCGGGTCCAGTTCCTCGACGACAATTCCCTCTCCCTGGGACATTCCCTCTGTCCCCGAGGTGACCTTCTTTCTCGTTGAACGCCATACGGCCCCGGCTGCAACAAGGAAAAACAAACCTAGGGTCACGACCATGCCCGCCATAAACCCGACTGAAACGTTCAAGAGCTCACCTCCCGGCGCCCTGAAGATCACAAGAGACCCGACCGCAAGTGAAGCCAGGCCGAAAAGGCTCAGGATACCGACACCCCCGACGACGAGGTCGAGGACGAGGACGACGATTCCCGCAATGAGAAGGATGATCCCGGCCCAGTTGAAAGGAAGCATCCTCAACCCGTATGCGCCGATCAGGGCGAGGATGGCCCCCGAAGTCCCCATTACGAACCCCCCCGGTGTCAGGACTTCGAAGACGATGGCAAGGATTCCCAGCGTCAGCATCATGTAGGCCACATCCGGGCGTGAAATGAAGTGGAGGGCTCTCAGCCGCGGGCTCATTTCGAAACGGCGGATCTCGAAGCCTTTCAGATCTAGTGTGACTTTTTTCGCCTTGAGCTTGACGACGCGGCCGTCTGCCCACTTCACCAGTGATGGCACGTCAGGAACGATAATATCGATCACTTTCTTGTCCAACGCCTCCCCGGCAGTAAGGGAGAGACTCTCTTGGACCATCGCCGCGGCAATCCCGGCGTTCCTTCCCCTCTCCTCGGCGAGCGACCGGATCTGGGCTGCCAGGTCATTCGTGATCTTCCGGCTCAATTCCTTGTCTGGCACATCCTGGCCGGAAGCCGTTACGGGGTGTGCGGCACCGATATTCGTACCGGGAGCCATGGCGGCGATGTGAGCCGCCATAACCAGGAACGCCCCCGCTGAAGCGGCCCTTGCCCCGGGGGGTCCAACCCATACCGCGACAGGCAGCGGCGCCGTAAGGATTTTCTGGGACATCCCCCGCATGGAAGTCACCAGGCCGCCCGGCGTATCCAGGCCGATAATCAGCAGAGACGCTCTTTCCTTTTCCGCAAAATCGAAAGCCTCGTCGAGGTAGTTTTCCAGCGTGACCCCGACCACACCCTCCATTGGGGCGAAAACCACCACGGATTCAGCCGATGCCTTACCATTCCCCAACTGCGTGAAGAGAAGGAATAACGACAGCAGGAAAATTCTTCCGACCTTCTTCCAGGGTTTTTCCATCATCCGGTCAACTCCTTCAAGGCCTCACCCAAGCCAGCGACCTTAAGGGTTTCGATCCCAGCAGGCGCCTCAAGGTCCTGGTAACGGCTCATGACGGCAACCGAGAACCCTAGCCTTGCCGCTTCCCTGATGCGTGCAGAAGCTCTTGGCACGGGCCGGATTTCCCCGTTAAGCCCAACCTCCCCGACAAAGACCCAGTCCCTCGGCAACGGACGGTCATCGAGCGAGGACGCCAGGGACATGCATATTGCGAGGTCCGCCGCCGGATCTTCGATGCTCAATCCTCCGACAACGTTCATATAGACGTCTACCGATCTTGACTCCAGTCCTCCCCTTCTTTCCAGTACCGCAAGGAGCAGCCCCATCCGGCTCATGCCGATCCCCCTGGCCGTTCTCTTCGGGTATGGGAAAGGGGTCGCGCAGGATAAAGACTGGATTTCCGCCACTAGCGGCCTGGAACCTTCGAGGACCACCGTCATTGCGGTTCCAGGCATCGGGCAGGTCGCCTCGCTCCAATAGAGGCGACTCGGGTCCGGAATTCCCCTCAATCCGTTGTCCGCCATCTCGAAAACTCCAAGCTCATCGGTGCTCCCGTACCTGTTTTTCATACCTCTCACGTGACGATACGGAGAGGTTTTATCACCGGAAAAATGGAGGACCACATCGACCATATGCTCCAATAGCTTGGGGCCCGCTATCTGGCCGTCTTTCGTGATGTGCCCGACCAGGACCGCCGTACAACCGCACTTTTTCGCCTCTTCCGAAATCCCCTGTGCCACAGCCCTGACTTGGCTCGGCGTTCCAGGCCAGCCTTGGGCCCCTGCGTGCTTCATCGCCTGGACGCTATCAAAAACCGCGAAATCAAAATCTCCAAGCATCGGCAGGATCTCTAGCACATTTTCCTGGCACACCAATGGAAATCCCTTATCGAAAGCCCCCAGGCGCTTTCCCCTTAGAGCAACCTGGGAAGGAGATTCTTCCGCGGACACGTAAAGAACCCGTCTTTCCGCAGTGGCCATCGCGTTGCACACCTGGAGAAGAAGGGTCGATTTCCCGACTCCGGGTTCTCCGGCAAGCAAGACCACGCTACCTCCTACCCAGCCGCCTCCCAACACCCTGTCCAGCTCCCCCACCCCCGAGGGAATTCTGCCCGGGGGATTCACCTCCAGAAGGTTGCACATGACCGGGCGCGAGTCCTGGGAGACAGTTCGTTGATCGGCCATCTCGAACTCCTCGACGAGGGTCCCCCAACTTCCGCAGGCAGGGCACTTCCCCAGCCATGTTCTTCCGAAGAAACCGCATTCCGTGCAGCGATACCTTTTTTCGATATTTTTTGCCATGATTTTCTCCCTCACCGGGTTCCGGGACTTCTACAATTTAATACGATAGATTTTAACAACTGGCATCCGCTTTGTCGACAGAATGGCCGCCCTTCGCTCCCTATTGAAAATGCTATTGCTTTTCTCTGAACACTTTACAGGAATTTGGATGCCGTGATATGATGCAATCCGCGCTAATACTTACCATGCTATTATACTAAACTAGTAAAGGAGTCCGGCATGATCAACCTGAAGGCACCCTCTCCCGCCGAGCAGGCAGTTTTGGACAGTTCCGTAACCGAACGCGTGAGTTCCATCCTTGCTCGTGTGTTCAGGGATGGCGAACGTGCACTGTCAGAACTCAACCATCAGCTTGACGATTACGAAGGCCCGATCCTGATTCGCGAAAAGGCTCTCAACACCGCTCTCGCGCAGATGGACAAGAACCTTAGGAACGCCGTGGAGATTTCAATATCCCATGTGCGTTCCTTCCATAAGGAACAAAAGGCCCTTTTCCGGAACGGCGAATGGGAAATCGCCCCAGGAGTCAGGGCGGGGATGCGTTTCCTGCCGGTCAAAAGTGCCGGTGTCTACATCCCGGGTGGCCGTTACCCACTTGTCAGCACAGCAATCATGGGGGTGGTCCCTGCCCAGGAAGCTGGGGTTTCCCGCATCGTCGCCTTTTCCCCGCCGAGGGGTAACTGCGGGATTTCCAAACCCATTCTCGGCACTCTCGCCCTGCTTGGAGTAAAGGAAGTCCTTGCCGTGGGGGGAGCCCAGGGTGTAGGGGCCCTGGTTCGGGGACTGCCGGGAATACCCGCGGTGGACCTCCTCGTGGGTCCGGGAAACGCCTACGTCACCGAGGCCAAAAGGCAACTGTACGGGAAGGTCGGGATTGACAGCCTTGCCGGCCCAAGCGAGGTCTTCATCATCGCCGACCGCACCGCAAAGCCGGAAATCCTGGCCGCCGATCTCCTGGCCCAGGCAGAGCATGATCCTCAGGCGCGTGTATCCCTTTACTGCCTGGATGAAACCCTTGCCTACCAGGCACTTACCCAGGTCGACTTCCTGCTGTCGAGCCTTTCGACGGGGAAAATCGCGGCACAGGCATGGACAGCCTCCGGAACGGTTTCCGTGTGTTCCCTCGATGAAGCGGTAGCGGCAGCGAACAGGGCGGCTCCGGAACACCTCGAACTTGCCGTCGAAAACCCCAGGGAAGTCCTTGAAAAATGCACCGCATACGGAGCGGCGTTTCTGGGGCATCACTCCGCGGAAGCTTTTGGGGACTATATTGCCGGGACAAATCACGTCCTTCCCACGGAAGGCCGTTCGAGGTTTTCCGGCGGCCTTTGGGTCGGCTCATTCCTTCGGCCGCTTTCACACCTCGAGATGACAAAGGAAGCCGCCGTAGAGCTTTCCGGGCCTGGAGAAACCATGGCCCTTGCCGAGGGATTGCAGGCCCACGCTCTCGCGATGCGCCTGAGAGGAGAACGGAAAAGTTGAGCCGTTTCCCAAAGGGTACCCGCACCATCGGCGGAAATGAGGGGGAAAGGATAGAACGTTGCAGGAGGACTTTATTCGAGACCTTCTCTTCTTACGGCTACATCCCCTTTTTCGCTCCAGGACTGCAGCTGCTCGAATCGGCCTGGGGGAAATTCCCCGCTCTTTTCCGGAAACGCCTCATCCCTGTCTATACGCCGGCAGGGGAAGCCTGTTGCTTGAGGGCGGACATGACGCTTGCGGCGGTTGCATACCTATCGAGCCACTATTCTCCCCAGGAAAGGCCCCTCAGGCTGTGTTACGCTGGCCCTCTCTACAGGGCACCCATCCCTCCGGATACGGACTTCGAGCGGATACAGTTCGGGGCCGAGTTGCTGGGATGGGAAGGCGAAGGCGCGGACGTGGAGATCACGGCTCTCCTTCTCCGTTCTCTCAGGCGGCTTGGAATCCATTCCCCAGTCGTCGTCCTTGGACATGCCGGCTTTCTCCGTGAATGCCTGGCGGGCCTTGACCGTTCAGTTTCAGCCCCGCTAACGAGAGCCCTGCTTGAGCGAAGGTACGAGGCCTATTTCTCATGCCTGGAGGAATCCCGGCTTCCAAAAGAGTCGAGGAACCGCCTTTCAAGCATCCCCCGCCTTAGAGGAACCGCGGTGAAGACCTTGGACAAGGCCCGCGCCCTTTTCGGCGATACCGTTCCATTGAGGGATCTTTCTTTGATCGTGGAAGCACTCGGCGAACTGGGGCTTGGAGAAAACCTGAGGATTGACCTGGCTCTGGCCAGGGAACTGGAGTACTACAGCGGGCCTGTCTTCGAGATCTTTTCCGGCAACGCCGGCGTCAGCCTGGGTGGCGGCGGGCGATATGATGGCCTGCTTGAGCAATACGGGATCGTGGGACAGGCACTCGGCTTCGGAATCGACCTCGGAGCCGTCGCCTCGCTTTCACAAGAAGATGGGTTAACCCCGGCTGTCGCGTGGTGCGGAGGCCTTTCCCCGAGAATCGCGCTCGAGAGGGCCGACGACTTTATCGCGTCGGGGTACCGCGTCGAGTTGAGCTGGCAGGAAAGCCGCGAAGGCGCTATCCAGCTCGCAAGGACAAGGGGTTATCGGTGGTGGATCGATCTTTCGGGCTGTACGGCCTACGAAATTGAACCGGCGACAAAGGAGGTTCCGTGATGTTCACCCTTTGCCTGCCCACCGGCCGAGTTCTGGATGAGGCTGTCGAAGTCCTGGAGGAACTGGGCATCCCGACGTCAGGACTGAAGGAGAGAGGGCGTGCCCTGGTCATCCAGGAAAAGGGGTTCCGTTTTTTACTCGCAAAACCCATGGACGTACCCGTTTATGTCCATTACGGGATCGCGGACCTGGCTCTCGCGGGCTCTGACGTTATCTGGGAAACGGGGGCCTCTCTCGTCGAGCTCAGGGATACGGGGAGAGGCGCCTGCCGAATTGTCCTCGCGGGCCCCAGAAAGGTGGCGAGCCTTTTCCTGGGGCACGAGAGCCAGGTCATGGGGTTGAGGGTCGCAACGAAGTATCCCAGGATCGCCGAGGATTATTTCGCCGACAAGGGGATCCAGGTGGAATTCGTGCACCTGAACGGTTCGATCGAGATGGCGCCAAGGCTCGGTCTTAGCGACTGCATCGTGGACATCGTGCAGACCGGGTCTACCCTGAAGGCAAACTCCCTGTCGGTCATCGCGGAGATCGCCCCGGTCAGCCTCAAGTTCGTCGCAAGCAGGAAGAGTCTCCAGTTGGCCTGGGACGACATCGAAGAGATTATCGGCAAGTTTTCACCTTCGAAGAAAGCGGGCGATCGAAGTGAAGAATCTCTATGAACGGCACTCCACAGAAACACACGTTTCTTTCTCCTTCCTCCCCCAAGGGGAGAAAAACCGGATCGAAAGCCCCTGCGGCTTCCTCAACCACATGCTCGATCTCCTCCTTCATCACGCGGGCGTCCCCGGAAACCTGGCAGCCTCCGGGGATACCGGAGTGGATGCCCATCACCTGGCGGAGGATGTGGGCATCTTGATGGGCGCCGCTTTCCTCGACCTTTTTCGCACGGGGCCGTGCGAAAGGTACGGTTCGATCGCATTGCCCATGGACGGGACACTCGTCCTTGTCGCGCTGGACATAAGCGGACGAGGAGGGTTGACCTGGAGCGCAAACTTCCCGACTCAAAAGTGCGGGGATTTCGATACCGAGCTGGTCAAGGAATACTGGGCGGCGTTCTCAAGAGAAAGCCGCCTCACATTGCACATCCATGCGCTCGCTGTGGACAATTCCCACCACCTTTCCGAAGCGATCTTCAAGGGAGTGGGCAGGGCCTTGAAGGAAGCACTTGCTCCCTCGTCCCGCGAAGCAAGCACAAAGGGCCTCTGGTTATGATCGGGGTTATTGACTACGGAGCCGGCAACCTGGGAAACGTCCTGAGGGCATTGGCCAAATTGGGGCATGATGCCAGGCTGCTGGCCGGGCCACAGGACCTGGGCAGCGGATTCAGGCTTCTCGTCCTTCCCGGTGTTGGAGCGTTCCCGCCTGCCCGTGACGAACTTTGCCGGAGAGGGTGGCCGGACAGGCTCCATTCATGGACAAGTTCGGGAAAACCTCTTCTCGGGATTTGCCTGGGCATGCAACTCCTTTATGAAGCAAGCCTGGAAGACGGGCGAAGCGAAGGCCTCGGGTTTTTCCGGGGTGAAGTCCAACCCTTGCGGGGATTGAAGAAATCACCCCACATGGGGTGGAACCGCGTGCTTTGGAGAGGCGGGGCAAGAGGAGTCCCGGATTTGTTTCCAGGAGGGATGGACGCCTATTTCGTCCACGGGTACGCCGCACCCGTCACTGAAGACTCGATCGCGGAGACCCGAGTCGACGACGCCGTTTTCAGTTCCGTGTCCCTGAAGGGAAACGTAGCCGGCTTCCAGTTCCATCCCGAAAGAAGCGGTCCGGAAGGCTTGAGGCTCCTATCCGTTTTTATTGGGTTCCTTACGGAGGCACTTCCATGAAGATCTGGCCCGCGATTGACCTTTACGAAGGGAAAGTCGTCCGTCTCACACAGGGAAACTTTTCGGCAAGAACGGATTACGGGACAGATCCCCTGGCCGTGGCCCGGGCCTTCCTGTCCGTCGGGTGCCCCCGCCTGCACGTGGTCGACCTTGAAGGCGCCAGGGTGGGAGAACCGAAGCATGAAGCCCTCCTGCCGAAGCTGGCCTCATTGGGGCTCTCCGTTCGATACGGTGGAGGGCTGCGCTCGGCTGGTTCCATAGACAGGGTCCTTTCCTCCGGTGCTGATTTCGCGATGGTCGGAAGTCTCCTCTTTGCTTCTCCTGCCACGCCCACCGAACTTTTCGAACGGTTCGGGGAAAAAGTCATTCCAGCGGTTGACGTGAAGGAAGGCAAGGTTGCCATACGAGGGTGGACCGAGAATCTCGCCTGCTCCCCCCTGACCGCGCTGGAAGGTCTCTTCCCAGCCGGGTTCCGCCGTTGCCTCGTCACTTCGGTGGAAAGGGACGGGACCGGGAAGGGGCCCGACCTCGCGCTTTACGGTATGTTGAGAAGGGAACTCCCGGAAATGGAAATAACGGCCGCGGGCGGCATCGCCAGCCTGGAAGACCTGTTCGCCCTCAAGGCTCTTGGCGTTACGGACGCCGTAGTGGGAAAGGCCCTCTACGAGGGAAAAATCGACCTTGCAGGGGCGCTGGAGGTGGAAACCCCATGCTCATGAAAAGGATCATTCCCTGCCTCGACATAAAGGATGGACGTGTGGTCAAGGGAGTCAGGTTCGTTAACCTCAGGGATGCCGGCGATCCGGCCGAGCTTGCCGAAACTTACATGAATGAAGGTGCGGACGAACTCGTTTTCCTTGACATTTCCGCATCCGCCGAGAGGAGGAAAACCATGGCGGAATGGGTGAAATCTGTAGCCGACAGGCTTTTCATCCCTTTCACGGTTGGTGGCGGGATCTCGGAATCCGGCCAGGCGAGGGAGATCGTGGCCATGGGAGCGGACAAGGTTTCCCTCAATACCTCCGCTGTCCGTAACCCTGGATTGATAGGCGAATGCGCCAGAACGCTCGGAAGACAGGCTGTGGTCCTCGCCATAGACGCACGTAGGATGGAAAAGGGAGGCTGGGAAGTCCTCATCGAGGGAGGCAGGACCAGGACGGGTCTCGATGCCGTCGAATGGGCGAAGGAAGGAGTTCGCCTGGGATGTGGGGAAATCCTTCTAACCAGCATGGACAGGGACGGAACTAACGACGGCTACGACCTTGATCTCGTGAGAATCGTTTCGGAGTCCGTTTCGGTTCCACTGATTGCATCCGGTGGCGCAGGATCGGCGGAAGACATGCGCCGCGCCTTCGAAGCGGGCGCTGATGCCGCCCTTGCGGCTTCGATCTTCCATTACGGCATATTGAAGATAGGCGAGGTAAAGTCCGCCTTGTCGCAGGCGAAGATCCCTGTTCGCCTGGGAACCCGGGGAGGAAAACTTTCATGACCCTTTTCGAAGGAGTCCGGTTTGATGCGATGGGACTGGTACCGGTTGTCGCGCAGGATGCAGAGTCAGGGGAAGTCCTCATGGTTGCGTGGGCCAACCTGGAGGCCCTGGAAGAAACGATTCGTTCCGGCGAACTGACTTTCTTCAGCCGATCACGCGGCAGGTTATGGAAAAAGGGGGAGACAAGCGGCAATACCCTGCGCCTTGTCGAGATGAAGATCGATTGTGACGGGGATACACTTCTCGCTCTAGTCGAACCATCCGGCCCGGCCTGCCATACCGGCGAGCGGACCTGTTTCTTTAGATCCCTTTGGGGGGAGGGGGGAACGGATTGCACCTTCTGGGGACAGCTCTGGCGAGCTCTCAAGGAGAGGCGCCACGCCCCTGTCAATGAAAGCTATACGGCACGGCTGCTATCGGAAGGCCCTTCCCGCGTCGCCCAGAAAGTGGGGGAAGAAGGTGTCGAAACAGCCCTGGCAGTCGCCCTCGAAGACCGGAAGGGAACTCTTTACGAGGCCGCGGACCTCCTCTACCACTTGCTTGTCGCCTTGATTTCACTGGACCTGAAACCGGTAGACGTTTTAAGGGAACTCCGGGTGAGGCATCGAACCCCCTCCAGGTGACCCTGCCTCGAGTCGCCATAAACCGATAAAGCTCCAGGCATCCCGGTAAGAGCGGGTGAGGCGGAAACCTCTTTGGCTCATGCATTCACAGAAACATTCGTAGCCGGTAGGGTAAACACGGACAAAAAAGGAGTTTTCCATTCGCGCAAGGAGCCTGCCCAGGAAACGGTCAAGGTCCACCTCGTTGACCAGCAGCCTTCCCCCGGGTTTTAAGAGGCGCAAGATTTCATCGAGGAGCGCTTCCTGCAAACGGACGTGATGGAATACGTCGGACAGGATGATCGCGTCGAAGGAATCGTCCTCGTAGGGAGTCTTCGTGGCGCAGCCGATCTGTTTCAGGATTTTCCGGTCATGGACCTGTTCGAGCATGGGCCTGCTCTCGTCGAGAAGATGGACCTCAGTGCAGCGGCCCACCAGCCGCCGTGCCAGAAGCCCGGTTCCCCCGCCCAGGTCCAGGACGATCTCTCCCGGAGAGCAGGAAAGAAGCTCTGCCATCCGGTCCATGCGGTTCGACATGAATCGCCCGATCCATCGGTCATAATGAGGGGCCAGCCGATCAAAAGCCTTACTCATGCTAACCCTCCCCCTTCTTTCCGGTAACCGGTCCATGCTCCCCAGGATAATTTCTGCTGATATCATATCGCCATGGCTATCGACATTCATCGTCGCAGGATGCTTTATGGAGTCAAGAACTTTCTTGACCGTTACCGGGACAGGGGCATGACCATAATCCCGACCGACAGCGGGAGATCTTCCCTTGTCCTTGCCCTCAGGACCATAAAGGAACAAGGGGCTTCGGGTACAGCCTGGATCCCCGCCTATGCCTGCCCTTCTCTCCCATCAGTCTTCAGGCATGAAGGATTCACGCTGAAACGATACGGAACAACCCCCCATTTCAGCCCCGTTTTCTCCTCTCAAGCCCCCGGGAGGAAAGATGTCGCCCTCTTCATCCACTATTTCGGATTCCCAAACAATGGAGCGCTTTCCTGGATCCGTTCCCGGACTGGCCAAGACCGGCCTTTCATTATCGAAGACTGCGCAGGTTCCTCTCTTTCACCCGGAATCGGGCAGCGATGCGATTTCGCCATATTCAGCTTCAGGAAGTTCCTTGACGTCCCCGATGGGGGGGCGCTTGTTTCCCGTTTCCCCTCGACCGCTTTTCTAGGCCCGGGGGACATGGACACGGCCAGGGCCAGGAACAGGGCATTCCGATTCCTTGAAAGGAACAGGCGACACGAAGGACTCTACTTTCTGCGGGAAGCGGAGAGAAGGCTGGACAGGGCCCTTTCGACACTGCCCCGACACCCTACAGCCGCGTCCTTGGCTGCGCTCGGACAGACCTGCTTGAGGACTGAATCGCGGATACGAAGGAAGGGTGCCCGGGAACTTCTGGCCGCCATCGAAAGGATTGACGCTCTCAAAGATGTGCTTGTTCCCTTGTATCCCTCGCTGCCCGCTGGCTCCGTCCCTCTTCTTCTTCCCGCTAGGGTAAGCAGGGGAAAGGATAGGCTTTCGTCCATTTTCCAGGAGGCAGGCCTGGAATGCCCCTGTCTTTGGGAGTTGAACCCTTCGCTTAAGTATGCTTTCCCGGCAGAATACAGGGCCGCACAAACGACCGTCGGGCTCCCTCTGCCCTACACTCACGGCGAAAATCACTTCAAGGCCATAATGGACTGCCTGAATCTTTTTGCAATGGGATCCTGACACTTAGACCTTGACTCGGGGGAGGTTGTTTTTTATAATCATTACAATTTAAAAGGGAGGGATCATCGAAATGACTCGAACCCATGAGAACCTGAAGGAAGCCTTCGCGGGAGAATCCATGGCGAACCGTAAATATCTTGCCTTCGCCAGGCAAGCCGATGCCGAGGGATACCCCCAGGTCGCGAAACTTTTCAGGGCTGCGGCTGAAGCGGAAACGATACATGCTTTCGATCACATGAAAGCCTTGGGAATGGTCCGGTCCACGGAGGAAAACCTGAAGGCCGCAGTCGAAGGTGAAACTTACGAGTTCACGAAAATGTACCCGGAATTCATTGTCGACGCAAAGAACGAAGACGAGGGCTCAATCGCCAAAAAGCTGGAGTTGGTCGGGAAGGCTGAAGAAGTTCATGCGGGCTTGTACAAAAAAGCGCTGGAAGGCATCGCAAGCCAGGAAACAAGAGAACTCTTCCTCTGCACGGTCTGCGGGCATATCGCGGAGGGGGATGCGCCTGAAAGCTGCCCGATTTGCGGTGCCAGGAAACAAGCCTACAGGAAGATCGACTAGGAAAGAACGGGTAATAACTTAGAAAAGCCCCGGCTCATGAGCCGGGGCTTTTTTTCGACAGGCGGGGTCTTTAGAGAACCCTGAGACCGAATTCGTCGGAAATGCGCTCCAGCAAGGCAATGCCCGCGATCGAATTTCCCTGGTTGTCCAACGACGGACCACAAACAGCGATTCCCATGATCCCGGGGACGGAAGCGATTATGCCTCCTCCCACGCCGCTTTTCGCCGGCAGACCGACCTTCATGGCAAAGGCTCCCGACCCGTCGTACAACCCACAGGTGGCCATAAGGGCCCTGACCGTGCGGCAGATTTTCCGCGGAAGCACCATCTCACCCGTCATGGGGTTTCTCCCGTCCATGGACAAGGTCGCGGACAGCACCGCCAGGTCCGCTACCGTCACTTCCAGGCTGCACTGCCTGAAGTACACGTCAAGAACGGCCTCCACGTCAGCCGTTATTGTCCCGACGCTTTTCAGGAAATAGGCCAAAGACCGGTTCCTGTCTCCAGTACGCTTCTCCGACAGATAAACGGCTTCGTTCTCGCATATTTCCGGATTGCCGGTCAGGCGCCGCGCCATTTCCCTTACGGCGAAAAAAGCCCTTTGCGGGTCATCATAGGGCAGGATCGAGTCGATGACGATCGCCCCGGCGTTGATCAGTGGATTCTGCGGAACGTGGGAGCTGACCATTTCGAGCCTCATCACCGAATTGAAGGGATCCGCGGTGGGGTCCATCCCGACCTTGCTGAAAACTTCCGTTTCACCCAGTTCCATCAGCGCCAGGGAAAGCGAGATCACCTTTGATATCGACTGCATCGTGAACCGGACGTCCCTGTCCCCCGCCTCGAGGAGATGCCCCCCGCCGTCCATCACGGAAACAGCGAGGGCGTTGGGGTCACTTCCGGCCAGTTCGGGGATGTAGGTCGCCACTCTTCCCCCTGCTGCCAGGGGCCTCGTCTCCCGGACCAGTCTCTCCAGGTCCGTTCTTTCGAAATCCTTCTGATTCATCCCGCGCTTCCTCCCCTTCCGGAAACCACGACACGTTTGACACCCTTGCGGGTAAACCAGTCCTTCAGCCTTGACACCAAGTCTCCCTGGAGCAGGATTGTCCCCTGGTCAACCCAGGCACCGCACCCCATTTCCCTCCTCAGTTCCCTGGCGAGGTTGGCGAGTGACTCCGCGGGAAAAGGAAGCCCCTCCACCCTTGTCGCCTGCTTGCCCCCATGCCCCTTCTTTTCGAATCGAAGCACGACCCGGCCAACGGCGGAAAGGCTCTCCCCCGCGGGAGTAGGGGCGGCGGCAGGCCCGGGTTTTTCCTCGCCCGGGTTTTCCCCCGCGGGAAGGACCACGCCTCCGGCCTCAAGAAGTTGGCCCAGCAGCGGCTGGCTTAGCGGCCCCTCGGTAAACTCGACACGTTTCTTCTGTTTCTTTCCCATGCGGATATCTTAACATTTCCTTCTTCGGAAGGAGTCGGCCCGTTCCCTTTACCAGCTGGATAGGATAGACTACAAAAAGTCGCTTTTCTTCACGGAGGAAAAAGATGGCACACATCGAAGACCTTAAAGGATTCTGTTATCCTTTGACGCCTCTCGGAAAGACCTCGTTGGTCGGTCCACTGCCCTGGCACTACGGGACCGAATATCTTTCTTTCGTGTATCGGGCCAATCCCGATGCGGTCAGCGCTTATCTGCCCGAACCCCTCGCACCCGCCCCGGAACCGGGGCTGTGCAGCGTCGTTTTCAGCCGCTGGACCTCGGTCTGGGAAGAAAGGAAGGATCTCGCTTTCGAAAACCCGGAAAGGACCCAGTACCGTGAGGCGGCCATATGGGCAGGATGCTCCTTCGAGGGAAGACCGGGACAGATATGCCTTCATATCTGGGTCGATAACGATTTCTCGATGGCCCGCGGCTGGTTCATGGGCTTCCCGAAAAGGCTGGGCCAGGTCTTTCTGACCGAACCCCATCCCCTGAACCCGGTCATGGGTCCCTTGGGAAACGGAACCCGGTTGAAGGGCTATGTCGCCTCTCACGGGGAACGCCTTGTCGAGGGAAGAATGACCGCAAGGGAGGAAATTGACCCGTCAAGCCTCCCCTACCCCCTGAGGGCCCCTCTTTTCCACATCCGTCATTTCCCATCGATAGAGGCGGATGCCACCCCGTCGGTCCTGGAATTGGTGGAACTGGGGGCTGTTGATGTCAGGCTCGGGGAAAAGGCGTGGAAAGGGGAAGGGGAGCTTCGCTTTTTCCCCTCCGACCTCGAGGAGCATCTCCCGCTTGCCCCGATAGAGGTGATGGGAGCCTACCGCTTCAGCTCGGGCTACACCTATCCCGGCGGGAAGGTCCTTCACAGCTGGGTTTAGGCGATCAGGCCCTGCGGAAAGCTTGAAGGCCGGGCGGATCGTTCTTCAATGCCTTGAGGAAGACTTTAATCCAGAATTCCGACTTACGCGGGAAAGGGGGCAGGGAAATGAAGGGACAATCGTCACGGAATCGGGCATTCACTCTCGTCGAGATCCTTATGGTGCTGCTTCTGATCGGTATCCTCGCCGGGGCGATGATGCTCGTTTCCTTCTCTGCCACCGCCAAAGCAGAGGCCACCCGGATCGTAGAGGACATGAGGTCGATGAAATGCGCCGCGGTGTTTTTTCATGCGGATCATGGAAGGTGGCCCCTCTGGATGACACGGCCTGACGGAACTTATTTCGAGGGCAGCGAAGGATCCCTGCCGAACAAATACCTTGAAAGGCTGCCCAAAGGAGGCAACTACTGGATCGGGGTCGCGAGCACCTCAAAAGACGAGGTTGCGGTCATGCTTGACGCTACCTTGCTTGATAATCTCGTCAAACAGCGCCTGGAAAGCATGACAAAAGAAATCCCCCTCAAGGGAAGCAACTCGAAGGGGAATTTCACGGTAACGCCATTCAAATCAACAGACAGCTTCGCACTCTGGTATATCAGGAACCCCTGACACTGTCGCTCTAGCGTTTTTCCTCAGGTTCCTCCACGTATTCTTCCTCGCTGAAAAGCTGGTCATGAGCCGTGTCGCCGTCCAGGAACAAGGGACACGCGTAACGGAAGGTGCCATCGTCCGGGAAGGTTTCCACAAGGATCATCTTTCGGCCACACCAGCACCTCAGGTTCGTGGCCGGGACGCTGAGCTCATCATGGTTGTTTTCGTCCATGCCGAACACCCCCCCAACCTGACTACTCTCATTTTACCACTTCATTGCTCTAGCTATTTTAACGGCATCATTCCCAGGGATCCACGATTCCTCTTCCCCCAACCCCCATAAGGGCAAGCTTCAGTTCCGAAAAGCCGGCTCCCTCAGCCCGGATGAGTGTCGTGCAGCGTTTGTCCATCTGCTCAAGCGAATGGGCGTCAGAATTCCTGAGGACAGCCTTCCCCGGAAAAGCCTCTTTGAAGGACACCGCCTTTTCCCTAGTTGCCCTGCAGGTCAACTCGATGGCCTCGACCGGGTAATCTGGAGGAATCGGGCCAAGAATCGCCGGGTATGAAAACGCCTCCCTGTCAACGTGGCTAAGGAAGCATATCGCCTCTCTGCGCCTGCTTTCCCTGACGATTTCATCGATTCCCCAACGAGCTCCCTGCACCAACAAAAGAGGTTCCTCCCCGAGGATCCTGTTCTGGCTGTCGATCAGGATCTGCGGACCAAACAGTTCGGGACGGTTCAGGACCTCGGGAAACCCCTTGCGCAGCCACGCCTCGAAATCAAGCGCATGCCCGAACGATTCGAAAAGCGTCACGGCATGGATGTCCTCCGCGCTTTGGACTTCAAGCCCCGGCAGTACAACAAGGCCTGTACCCTCCGCGGCATCCATCACCGCCAAGGCATTTCGCGAAGTGTTGTGATCCGTGATCGCGATAATGTCGATCCCCACTTGCAGTGCCCGTTCGACAATGTCCGGGGCTCCCATGTCGAGCCCACCGCAGGGGGAAAGGACCGTATGGATGTGGAGGTCCGCACGGACCAGGCGCATGGGATCAGCCTTTCAGTCCCAAGTCGTGAAGGGCTCCGCAGACGTCGAAGGGAGACTGGGCGGCGGTGGCAAGGGTAATATTCTCTTTTCGGCAGCGCTCGACGAGTTCCTGGTCGGGAATCCTGCCGGAAGCCAGGATGACCAGGGGAATCTCCTTCAACACCGCAACGGCGGCCAGATTGACATGGGTCTGGAGGGTGACCCAAACGGAGCCTTCCGGGGCGCCACCCATGACGAAACTCAGAAGATCCCCTACAACCCCCCTGGAAACGGGACGTTTTCCGTCCCCTTCGTTGTGCAAAACGAGCCCCAGGCTTTCGACCAAAGAAGAAACGTTCATTTTGCATGCTTCCTTTCGTGGAACGCGTGCGGCAGCTTGCCGCTGAGAGCGGTTATTTCTTCCCCGAGGTCAGCGATCCTTTCGCGGAGCTTGAAGACGCAATCCGTGATTTCCCCGTCCCCCCTGACGATATCTTCCGCCAGGGCACGGCACGAGGGACGGCCGCAGGCTCCGCAGTCGATATGCGGGAGTTCGGAGTAAACGGCCTGCATCGTTTTCAGTTTCCTCATTGCCTCATCAAGGGTATCCGCCAGCGAGGGCCTGGGACGGGGCTCGATGGGTTGCTCAAGCCTCCAAGTCCCGGTTTCATAGAGGGCCGCGAGTTTCCTCTCCTCTTCTTCACCCGCCACCCAGTTGACCAGCTGTCGCGAAAGCCTCAGTTCGGAAAGGAAGCGCGATTCTGCGTTCCCGATTCCCCCGATGCAGCCAAGATCGCAAACCCGGCACTCGACGAAATCGACTCCCTTCAGCCGGCCCAATTCAAGATCCTGCAGGAGGTCGATCGTGTTCCTGAGGCCGGAAACGGCCATCGTCGTCAGTGCTTTTCTTGAAAAGGACCTGACGTGCCGGCTTTCTCCGCCCCTCAGCGCCCAAGCGAGCCAGCGGCTGCCGACCGGGTCGATGCTGGAACCGTCCACTTTCGGCCCGGCGGCGAGGAGGTCCCTTGCCAGGCGCTTGACCGACACAACGTGGTCCATGGTGCTTTTTCCCCTTCCGACAGGACCCCTGACCAGCATGACCTTGGCACTGCACGGGGTCACCAGGATCACTCCGTCCTTCGACCCGGTGTTTTTCCTCCAGAGCTGGGTCCCCACCTCAAGAGGGTTCTCCGTCTGAACGAGCCGGTGCAATAACTCGGGAAAGCGGACCTGGATCAACCGGACGACCGCCGGGCAGTATACGGAGATGAGCGGCAGGCTCTCAGTCGAAGTCTCCTCGATCTGCCTGGCCGTCGCGTAAGCCGCAAGGTCAAATGCAGTCGCCGTCTCGTCAAAAAGGTCCTTCATATCCAGGGAGGCAAGGGCCTTTCTTACAAGCCCCGGGCTCCAATAATGGGCGAACTGGGCGCAAAATGTCGGATCCGCCATGAGGGTTGCGGGACCGTGGTTCCTGAGGATGTCCCAGTCATCCTCGTCGAGGGCCAGAGCCTTCTCCCTGCAGGTCCTCAGGCATTCACCGCAATCGATGCACAGTTCGGGAAGGATCTTGACCTTCCCGTCCACGACCCTGAGGGCTTCCGTGGGACAGGACTTGATGCAGTTGACGCACCCCTTGCATGACCCCTCAAGGATTTTTATTCCCGTTTCCATCGGCTTACCTCCCGTTCCCTGCCAATTCCTTGAAGAAGATTGTCGCCGTCAGGACCGTCCCTTTGCCAACCGTAGAATCAATTTCCAGCCTGTCCGCATTCCGCTTGATGTTGGGTAGTCCCATCCCCGCGCCGAACCCCATTTCCCTGACCCTATCCGAAGCGGTGGAAAACCCCTCCCGCATGGCCATTTCCAGATCGGGAATTCCCGGACCTTGGTCTTTTGCCTGGATCGTGAGTTGTTCGGGGGTGATGGCCGCCCTGATGATCCCTCCCCCGGAGTGAATGACAAGGTTCATTTCCGCCTCATAGGTGATGACCGAGGCCCGCCGCGAAATCGGGGACGGGACGCCAAGCATGATCAGCGTTTCCTTGATCTGGTTCGAGGCCTCCCCCGCAGCCAGGAAATCGTCTCCCCTTACAGTGAACTCAACCTCGTAATGGCTATCCACACACTATGCCTCCCGCGAGGGAATGGTGCACGGCAAAAGTCCGGCCTTATAAAGCAGCCCGCACGTTTCATACATGCTCATCGAGGAGACCAACAGAGGTATTCCGGCGTTTTTTGCAAGGGCGATAGCCTCTTCCTGGGGTCTTTTCCCCCGGACAAATACGACGGCGGGAATATCCATCATCTGGGCCGTCCTTACGATTTGGACATTCGTCAAACCCGTCAGGAGCAACGTTCCAGGCCAGGCGAAGGCAAGGACATCGCTCATCAGGTCAGAAGCATAGGCGTTCTCGATTTCGGCTGTTTCAAGACGGCTTTCCCCATTCAGGATTTCCGCTCTGATGCAGGATGCGATATCTTTAAGCTTCACGCAGTTCGACCTCCCCGGTCAGTGTAAGCATGGTGAATCTCTGTGATAAAAATAACATATTGGCTCCGAAACGTCATGACGCCTACAATGTCCACTGCGGGACAATTTCATCGCGAAAACGGGAGGGAATTTCCATGGTCGCCTTCGGGTTCGGTGTCGGGCTCGTCATCCTGGGTTTTGTGTTGCTGGGAACCCTTGCCGCAAAGGGAGTCCGCACCGCTTCCGACTACACGCTGGCAGGGCGCAGGGCAGGCACCCTCGATGTCAGCGGCATCCTCCTCGGAGCCCTGGTGGGAGGCGCAAGCACCGTGGGAACCGTCGAAATGGCATACCGGTTCGGCCTTTCCGCCTGGTGGTTCACCCTTGGCGGAGGAATCGGGTGCCTCATCCTCGGCGTCTGGTTTGCGGGTCCGATAAGGAGAACGGGGCTCTCGACCATCCCGGAACTCCTGGAAGCCCAGTATGGGAGGAAAACCTGTATCGCTTCCCTCGCCGCATCGACAATCGGGACGTTCATCTCCGTGGTCGCCCAATTCCTGGCCGGGCTCGCGATGCTCCAGGGCGTCCTGCCCCTGTCCGATACGGCCGCAGCCGCCGGGGTGGCCCTCGCGGTCCTCGGCTTCATTTTTCTTGGCGGGCTCAAGAGTTACGGAGCGCTCGGCAAGGCAAAGATCGCGTTTCTCTACCTTGTCCTCGCGACCTGTGCCTTGATCTCCGCCTTGAAGGGGATCACCCCGGTTTCCCTTTGGAGGGCCCTTCCTTCGCATCCATGGTTCAGCCTTTTTGGGCGAGGACTGGGAAAGGATCTAAACGCCGGCCTCTCCCTGGTTGTGGGAGTCATGACGACGCAAATCTACGTACAGGCCCTTTTTGCCTCTTCCAGCGAAAGGACGGCCCGGAAAGGAGCCCTGCTTTCCGCTGTCCTCATGCCTCCCCTGGGCGTATTGGCCATATGGGTGGGCATGGGGATGAAAATCCGGCAGCCGGGGCTTGTCCCCTCGCAGGTGCTAGCCCGGTTCATCTCACAGAATTTCCCTCCCCTATTGGCAGGGTGCCTATGGAGCGGCATCGCCATAACCATTATCGGGACCGCGGCTGGACTCTGCCTTGGAATCGCGACCAACCTCTCCAGGGACCTGCCCTCGGTTTTCGGCAGTAAAAGGCATTCCGACCGGAAACTCCTTTTTCTCAGCCGGATGACCTTGCTCGGGCTCGTTATTGCAGCGGCTCTCCTGGCCAGGCTTATTCCCGGTTCGATGATCCTCTCCTGGAGTTACCTCAGCATGGGGCTCAGGGGTGCGGGAACATTCCTTCCCTTCGCCCTTGCCCTCCTTTTTCCCGCCAGCCTTAAATCCTCCTGGGCCTTCATTTCTTCCCTTTCGGGACTGGCGATCGTTCTTGCCTGGCCTTTGACCGGGCTGCCGGGCGACCCGCTCGTAACCGGGCTCTGTGCCTCCGCCCTTTGCTGCCTTGCGGGTTGGAAAAAAAGGCCCCGGACGGTCTGAACCATCACGGGGCCTTCCTGGTTTTCACTCCAAGGAGTGCAGCTTACCGCTTGTAACCAATGATATCCCTCAAAAGGCCCTTTCGGGCCCTTATGTGAGATTCCTCCTCCACTCCCCGTGACGAGAAACCGTCGACAACGCCACCGATACCACGGCCTTGCCCTGTCTCGAAAACAAGGACTTCGAGCGGGTTCGCCGTCGCCGCGAAAATCCCGCAGACTTCCTGCACGCCCTTGATTCGATCCAGGACGTTGATGGGGTAGCCGTTCCGTATGATCACAATGAACGCATGGCCTGTCGAAAGGGCCACGGCGTTCCGGACCGCTGCTTCCTCCAGGTCGGGACAGTTCCCGTCACGGCGGACCAGGCACGGTTCCGAGGCCTCGCAAAAGGCGATTCCGAACTGAAGGCTCGGGGAAGAAGTGACGAGGGCCTCGAAAAGGTCCTCCACGGTCTTGATGAAATGACTCTGTCCCAGGATGATATTGCATCCCTCTGGGATTTCCATGCGCACGACTTGCCAACCCCTGACTTCAGACATTCCCGCACCTCCCGGCTTGTTTCAGGCGGTTGCCCCTCCGAGGTGAAGTGGGCATCCTCTCCTGTATGTCAATCCCTTTCCCGAGGGGGAAAGGGGCGATTCAGACTCCTCCAGGAAACGGCAAAGTTCAAGGAACCCCATGCGCGAGGCCGGGGGGAGAACCAGGTGGGCGGCCTGCAGCACTTCTTCGGGAGCGTCCCGGAAGGTCACGGCAAGGTCTGCCTCCCTCAGAAGGTCCACATCGTTCAGGTGATCACCCGCAGCCACGACCCTTTCGAACTTCATTCCGGACTCTTCCATATAGGCCCTTAGGGCCGTTCCTTTCGACACACCTGGGGCCAGGATATCCAGGAAACCTTCTCCGGCGAGGGTCACCTCCACCTTCCCCTGCATCTTTGCCTTTATCATTTCCCCGATTGCCTTGGCTTCGGCAGGATCACCGTAGAAAATGATGCGGTACGGGTTGAAAGACAAGCGTGGAGCGGCAAGGTCAGGCCTGACCGCCACACCAAGTTCCCTGAAGAATCTTCGGGTGACTTCGTCGGTTGGCCGGCAGGAGACTTCTTCATCTCCATAGGCCTGGACAAGCAGCGATGATTCCCATCCGAGTTCCAGGACCTCGCAGGCCGTCCGAGCCTGGATCTTCCATTCAGGGAAGGGAACGGCGGCATTCGCCCCCCGGCCCTTCATGATCCTGGCGCCATCGTAGACGATGGAAGGCAAGTCCGATCCCACGGCCTCCGCAAAAGGCCTTGCCGAAGCCCAGATGCGGCCCGTCGCGATCATGAACCTCCACCCCATCCCTCGTAGGCGGCTGCAGGCTTCAACCACTGCCCGGGGAACGCTGTTATGGTCGGTCAGCGTCCCATCAATATCTGTCACAAGGAGTTTCATTTCGCCCCCCCTTCCCGGCAGACTCATTTTACCAGCAGGGGGTCTCATACATCAGGGGCAACCCTTCCGAAACCTCCCTCCTCCAATGGTTTTGTGATAGAATCGGGACGCGTTTGAAAGTTCCAAACAATCATTGGAGGTGGTTGGTTTTGAGGAAGTTGGGCCTGCTGCTGGTTGCAGTTGCGCTGGCGCTCGTGTTCGCCGGTTCGGCTATGGCCGCGGACACAATCAAGGTTGGGTACCTGGCCGCACTGACGGGCGACTGGGCTGCCTATGGTCAGACAGAATTGAACTCCGCTAAGCTCGCAGTTGACGAAATCAACGCCAAGGGCGGTATCCTGGGCAAGAAGCTCGAGCTCGTTCCCTACGATTTCCGCACCCGTCCGGAGGACGCGGTAAACGCGTTCCGCCGCATGGCCGAGAATGACAAGGTTGTCGCCGTAATCGGAGCCAACGGAAGCGGGATCAACATCGCGACCGCCCCTCTCTCCACGAAGTACAAGATTCCCCAAATCGGCACGGTCTCCACGAACCTGAACGTCACCGTGACACCTGAAGGCAAGCTGAACCCCTACATGTTCCGCATCTGCTTCACCGATCCCTACCAGGGACAGGTCATCGCCTACTTCACCGCCAAGAACCTCAAGAAGATGAAAGCCGCGGTCCTTTACGACGTCGGCAGCGACTATTCCCAGGGCCTCCGTGAGTTCTTCATGCAGTACTACAAGAAGTACGGCGGTTCGGTCGTCGCAGACCAGGGCTTCCGTGCCGGGACCGACGTGGACTTCCGCGCCCAGCTGACAACGATCCGTGACAGCAAGGCCGACGTCCTCGTTCTACCGAACATGGGCAAGGAGATGGCCCTGATCATGAAGCAGGCTCGCGAACTCGGCATGAAGGATATCATCTTCATCGGCGGAGACGGTTATGGTGACTTCATGTGGGAAATCGCCGGGCCTTCCATGGAAGGAAGTTACTGGATCAACCACGTTGACCCGGCCGACCCCGCCATGAAGCCCTTCTTCGATTCCTACAAGAAGAAGTACAACGACGAGTGCAAGGAATTCGTCAACGGCGTCCTTGCCTACGATTCTGTATACTGGCTCGCCGATGCGATCAAGCGCGCCGGGAAGGTTGATAGCACAGCCATTCGGGATGCTCTCGAGAAAACAAAGGATGTCAAGCTGCACCACGCCGTCATGTCCACAGATCCCAAGACCCACAACCCGATGAACAAGACGGCAGTCGTCCTTCTCGCCAAGGGCGGCAAGGCAGTCTACTACACGAAGGTCCAGCCTAAGTAGTTTTTCTGGAATCTGTTCCAGGCGAGGCGGCCGCGGAAATCCGCGTCCGCCTTGCCAATTCCTATAGTCAGGATCTATGACCTACTGTATACTAGGTATGCGTTGTATCCCATAGGTAAGAGAGGTGTTGGCCACTTGGACACATTGATACAACAGATTATCAACGGTCTTTCCCTTGGATCCGTCTATGCCCTGATCGCCGTCGGGTATTCCCTGGTTTATTCCATCCTGCTCTTCTCCAACTTCGCACATGGCGGTTTCCTTGTTATTGGAGGGTATATCTGCTACTACACCCTGGCTGCCATGGGCAACAACATTTGGCTATCTGGCCTCTTGGCCATGGTCGGTGCGGGCGTGATCGCAATTCTCGTGGAACGTCTCGCCTACAAGCCTATCAGGGAACGGACAAACGTCACCTTGTACCTCCTGATTGCCTCCATGGGCATGAGCATCGTGATAGAAAACATCTTCGTCGTTACCGTGGGAGGCCGCTTCAGGGCGCTTCCTCCTGTCATCCCCACCGACCCGGTGAATTTCTTCGGTCTGGCAACGACAAGCGCGTTTGACCTTCTCTCGTTGGGAATGGCCGTCCTGTTCCTCACCGGGCTGCAGCTCTTCCTCAGCAAGACGAAATGGGGGCTTGCCATACGGGCCGCATCATACGACCTCCGCACATCCGGCTTGATGGGGGTCAACGTGAATCGCCTTATCTCGATCGTTTTCTTCGTGGCCGGCTTTCTCGCGGCTGTAGGCGGCATCTTTCTCTCGGTCCGTTACACGCTTTATCCACAGCTGGGCTTCATCACGATAAAGGCTTTTGTTGCCGCCGTCATCGGCGGACTGGGAAGCCTTCCAGGAGCCGTACTCGGCAGCCTGATTCTCGGACTGGCGGAAATGCTTACGGCGGGATTCATCTCAAGCCAGATGCGGGATCTGGTCGTGTTCGGCATGCTGGTCCTGACGCTTCTCTGGAGGCCTTCCGGCCTTCTGGGCAAGCAAGTCAGTGAAAAGGTATAGGGGGCTTTTCCATGTCTGGATACGTTGAAGGGATCATTATCCTCCTTTTCATCAACGGCATCGCCGCCATGGGAGTTTCCTTGCTGACGGGCTTCACGGGAGTGTTCACCCTTGGTCATGCCGGGTACATGGCGATCGGCGCCTACACCGCTGCCATCATGACGGTCAGGTTCGGCATTCACTGGCTTCCCGCGATCCTGGCCGGTGGCGTTATCGCCATGGTGCTCGCCTACCTCATAGGCGTCCCGACCCTACGCCTGATGGGCGATTATTATGCCATCGCTTCCATAGGACTGGGAGAATCCATCCGCCTAATCCTGGAAAACTGGCAATCCTTCACCCGCGGCGCAAGAGGATACCCAGGGATAGATAACTATACAAACCTCTCGGTTGCCGCAGCGTTTTTCGTCGTCATGGCGCTACTGATGTTCTTCCTGATCAGGAGCAATTTCGGGAGGGCGTTCAAGGCTTGCCGGGACGACTATGTGGCGGCTTCCCTTCTGGGTTTCAATACGGCCCGCTACCGTGTCCTGAGCCTTTCGATCTCAGCTTTCTACTGTGGCGTGGCAGGTGCTCTCATGGCGGGTTTCCTGACCTTTATCCAGCCGGTCATGTTCGACCTCAACAAGTCTACCGAGCTTACGGCGGTCGTCGTATTCGGGGGCCTGGGCTCCTTGAGCGGAAGCCTTATCGGCACTGCCGTGATCACGTTGGTGACGGAACTTTTCCGGCCTATCTCCCAGTATAGGATGCTGATTTACGGTGCTGTCATGGTCATCATCATGGTCGTCCGCCCGGAGGGGATCATGGGCCAGCACGAGCTAGGCCCCCGCTTCATCAAATCCCTCTTCAGGAGGAAGGGTCGTGAGCCAAAAGCAGTGGAAGGGAGTGACGGGCTATGAGCGAAACCGTTCTCAAGCTTGATCACGTCAACAAGTACTTCGGTGGAGTCCACGCCGTCCAGGATATGAGTTTCTCGCTTGAGAAGGGCGAGCTCGCAGGCCTGATCGGCCCCAATGGAGCCGGGAAGACCACGATATTCAACCTGATTACGGGTGTTTACGATGTAGACAGCGGCAGTATCCTTTTCGAAGGCGAGGACATCACGCCCTACAAGACCTACGAGGTTATACGCAAGGGAATCGCCCGAACCTTCCAGAACCTGCGGCTTTTCCCCAGGTCGACCGTTCTCGAAAACGTCATGACCGCCTGCCAGCAACATTATGGGTACAACTTTTTAGAGGCTGCCTCCCACTTGGGCCGCTGGAAATCCATGGAAAAGGAAATTCGCCAGCAAAGCATGACCCTTTTGGAACGAGTGGGGCTTGATTCACTTGCCGAACAGGCAGCAGGCACACTTCCTTACGGACACCAGCGCCGCCTTGAAATTGCAAGGGCTCTCTCCCTGCAGCCTCGGCTTCTTCTCCTCGACGAACCCGCCGCAGGAATGAACCCGGACGAGGTCCAGGACTTGAACGGCCTGATCACGTCCATTCACCGCGATTTCGGGCTGACCATCCTGGTCATCGAGCACCACATGGAACTGGTCATGGAGATTTGCCCACATATCGTTTGCATGAATTTCGGCGCCAAGATCGCTGAGGGTGATCCTGATCATATCCAGAACCACCCGGAAATCCTGAAGGCCTACCTCGGCGAGGAGGTGTTGGAAGCATGATCGATTCCCAGGACAAGAAACAACCGCTCCTTTCCGTAAGGGAACTGCACGTCTCCTACGGCGCCATCAAGGCTGTCCGTGGGTTCAACCTTGACGTTTACCCGGGAGAAATCGTCTGCGTCATTGGATCAAACGGCGCGGGAAAATCGACACTCATGAATGCGGTCATGGGTAACGTGAAAAGACAGAGCGGGCAAGTCCTTTTCGAAGGGAAACCCCTAGAGGGACAGAGCTTCCAAATTGTCACGAAAGGCATTTCCCTTTCCCCGGAAGGTCGAAAGGTATTCGCCCCATTGACCGTCTACGAGAACCTAATGATGGGCGCTTTCCCGGTTACCGACAAGGAAAAGATCAAGAAAGACCTCGAGTGGGTTTACACCCTTTTTCCTCGCCTGCGTGAAAGGATGTCCCAATACGCGGGAACCCTTTCAGGCGGGGAACAGCAGATGCTGGCTATAGGCCGTGCCTTGATGGCCAGCCCGAGGCTCCTGCTGCTTGACGAACCATCACTGGGCCTCGCCCCTATCATTATCAAGGACATCTTCAAGGAACTTAAGAGAATCAACGAAGAAGGGGTAACGATACTGCTTGTCGAACAGAACGCCAGGCAAGCGCTCCTCCTCTCCCATAGGGGATATGTCATGCAGACCGGACAGCTGGTCATGGAGGGAGACGCAAAGGAGCTCCTCCACAATCCCGAAATCCAGGCAGCCTACCTGGGAACCGGCAAAAAGACTCATTAGGGAATGACTCCGCGAAATTTGGCGAGGAGATAAAGGAAGGGCCCCTTTCAAGGGGCCCTTCCTTTATCTCCTCGCCTGTATTGTCCGCTCGCTAGTTGGAGAATTTCTTCTTCAGTTCCTGGATAACGTCATCGGTGATATCCAGTCCTCCCATGAAGACCTGTGCCTTATCCAGAACAATGGTCAGCCCCTTGGCCTTCGCAATGGTCCGAATAGCCAAATCGATGTCCTTGAAGAGGGGCGCCATGAGCTTCTGCTCCTCGGTGGCAGCCTCGTTGCGCTTCGTCTGGTAGATCTCCGCCTTCTTCTTGTTATCCTGCTCCTTGTCGATCGCAGCCTTGGCTTCTTCCTGCTTTTTCTGGACGACTGCCTGAACCTGCTTCTGAACCTGGGTCATCTTGGGGTGCTGGAAAAGGACCTTTTGCGGCTCGATGACCCCGATCTTTTCATCCGCGAAAGCCACACCTGCGACCATCGTCAGGATGAAAGCTGCGAGTACTGCCAGGAGAACCGTTTTCTTGTTCGAAACCATCGAACACCCTCCTTTGGAATTTTCCGGGCTACGGTGTTAGATTCTACTCTCACGCGCATCCCAAGTCTAGGTATAATTACGTAACAGTCTTTCCCTCAAGCGGATTGGAGGAACCTTCGTCATGGAATGCCTTGCGACGTTCGACACAACTCATATGGCCCTGGTTTTCGAAAAGGCCTGCCGCGCTTCAGGACTGCCTGCAAGAATCGTCCCTGTTCCAAGGGAGCTCTCGGCAAGCTGCGGGCTAGCCTGCACTTATCCCTGCGATCAGGAAGAGGCGGTCATCACCCTATGCCTCAACCAGAAAATCGAAACCGCGGGACTCCATCACCTGTAAGGAGAGGATAACCCGGCATTTTAGGGCTTTTTCTCAAACGCCCTCTTTCGTGTAGATTCCGGTGTATCCTGGGTTGGAAAGTATTTCCTCCAGAAAAGCTGTTCAAGCCCCCACCACAAGAGAAGCCCGGCAACAGCCAAGGCAACGGCAAGGGTGGCCATTTGCGTGTTTCCTAAAGGCAAGAGCCCGTCTCCATTGTGGGGAACCTTTCCTGACGGCAACAGGTGGTTCAGAAACCAGCCGGCCGCGAACAGGACAGCCCCCCCGGACAGAAGCAAATGCCAGCCTTTTCTGGGAAGCATGGGAAGCTTAAACAAGGACTTTATCCTCTTTCCAAGTCACCGTCAGGGTCGAAAGCGGGCTTACCGCCCAACAATAGGCCCCTCTCAAATGCATCCCCGAATTTTCAAGAGCCTCGGAGGCCCTTAAAAGGGTTGTACCCGTCGTAAAGACGTCATCTACGAGCAGCACCGGGCCCTCGATTGGAGGACCTTCCCAGCGGAAGGCATCCTTCGGTAGTGCCCGCCTCTCGAAGGAATTCCGCCCCACCTGTGAAGGAAAGGCCCGCGTCCACCTTAACCCTTCCCGGATTTCCCCTCCCCATACCTGCGCCATTCCCCTTGCAAGGCAGGCCGATTGGTTGTAGGAGCGGCTTGATCCCTCGTGAAGGGGAATAGGTACGAGCGTAACGGAGGGGGCTTCGCTGTAAAAACGCCCTATCGCTTTGCCCATTTCGAAGGCCAATCTGCGCCTGCCCGCATACTTCGCCAAGTGGACAACGACCCGTGAGTTTCCTTCATGCCATGTCGCGACCCTGACGAATGCGACATGTCCCTGCACTCCACACGGGAAAGGAGCTCCTCCGCAATCAAGGCAGCGATCCGGCATTTCGGCAAGAAGACTGTCAAGACAGGAGGGGCATCCGACCGTTCCAAGCCTTCCGCATATAGGACAGGTTACGGGCCAGACAAAGTGGCAAAAGAGTTCCCATGCCTTTGTTGCCAGTACCCGCAACTTGCCCTTCATGAACAGCGGCCAGGAATCCCGCTATGCGTTTGCCGCCGCGGAAAGGAGATGCTCGACCCGGTCCAGTTTTTCCCAGGCTGGGAGTGGGTTTAGGTCAACCCGTCCCATGTGCCCGTAAGCCGCGACTCTCCGATATTGGGGTTTGCGAAGATCCAGGTCCCTGATGATGGCGGCGGGCCTGAAATCGAAAATTTCCGAAACCAGCCGAGTGAGGGTCACATCAGGCAATTTCCCGGTTCCATAGGTATGAACCATCAGGGATACGGGGTGTGCCACACCGATTGCATAGGCCACTTGAATCTGGCATCGTTCTGCAAGACCCGCCGCAACGAGGTTTTTGGCCGCGTACCGGGTCATGTAAGCCGCCGAGCGGTCCACCTTGGTCGGGTCTTTACCTGAGAAGCACCCTCCGCCGTGAGGAACGACTCCCCCATAGGTATCGACGATGATTTTCCTGCCTGTCAGGCCCGTATCAGCCAGAGGGCCTCCCTGGACAAAGCGCCCGGTTGGATTCACGAGGATTCTGGGCTTCTTCTCCCTCAAGTAAGCCGGGATTGTCGGGAGGATCAACCTTTCGACGAGATCAGTCTCTATCTCCGCCTGGTCAACGGCAGGATGGTGCTGTGTCGAAATGACCACGGTCTCTACTCGCACCGGCTTGTCGCCATGGTATTCTACCGTAACCTGGGTCTTGCCATCGGGCCGCAGGTAGGGCAGCGTCTTTTCCTTCCGCAGCGAAGCAAGCCCCCTTGAGAGCCGATGGGCCAGCGCGATTGGCATGGGGAGATATTCTTCGGTTTCATTTGTCGCGTACCCGATCATCATCCCCTGGTCTCCTGCCCCGATCCGGTCAATCTCTTCGTCGCTCATGTGCGACTCCCTGACCTCGAGAGCCCTGTCAACGCCCTGTGCAATATCCTTCGACTGTTCGTCAATGGCTGTAAGAACCGCACAAGTGTCCCCGTCAAAACCGTACTTCGCCCTCGTGTAACCGATTTCCTTCACGATTTTCCTGGCGAGGTTCGGGATGTCGACATAACACTCGGTCGTGATCTGTCCTGCTACCATCACAAGACCCGTGGCCACCATGCATTCACAGGCCACCCTTCCCATAGGGTCTTCTTTCAGGATGGCATCCAGGACACCATCTGAAATCTGGTCGGCAAGCTTGTCGGGATGCCCCTCCGTAACGGACTCCGACGTGATGAAACTCTTCTCGTTAAGCATTGACGTGTTGCACCTCCTCAAAAAAGTAGCCCTCCCCCGTGTCCTTCTCGGGGTTAAGGGCAGTTGAAGCCTTAACGGTGAGCGGGTAGTTGACGCACGTTTCTCGCGATCCCCTAAGAATATTCTATAGGGCAACGAAGGAGCATAAGCAACCCTTCCTTCGGTTCAAAGCCAAGTTGAGCCAAAAAAGGCGCCAGTTCGCTGGTATAGGTGACGACCAGAGGAATTTCCCTCAAGGCAGGATGCTCAACGGCATATCGAATAAGTGATGTTCCCAACCCTTTTCCCTGGTGGTCGGGGTGAACAAGAACATCCCATAACGATGCCCTGAAAACGAAATCGGTCAGTATCCTGCAGAACGCCACCAATTTTCCTTCATACCTGGCCGAAAAACAAACGCTAGTTCCCTTGAGCATTCTCTCGATCTGTTCGAGCGACCTGCTTCTCCCCCAACGCGTGAACCGATAGAGGTCCTGGAGCTCGTCGGACCTGACGGCCAGCTTGCTGTCATAAAACAGGTACCCTGTTCCAAGAGGCATACTGTCCTACTTGGTCCCCACCGGTTCATCGCTGCAGGCAAAGGACATCCCGCCAAGGATCCTTCGAAGGTCTCCTCCCCTGGCATCGGCACTGACAGCCAGCTGCATGACCTGTCCCGTCCCGCAGCACTCACAGATCCAGGTAGCACGGGCCATCCCGTCGTTATCGGGAGTCCCCGGCAAAATCTTGACCCCTCCGCAAACCTGGCACGCAACGATCAACATTTTAGTTCCCCCTTCTCCACTCTATCCTTTTCAGGAGGACTGCCTAATGAGTATTCTAACCCGGACAGGCCCCTCGCTATAGATGTCCTCTTCGGCCTCCACAAGAATCGTCAAGGCCTTCTGCGCCTCGACTATCCTTTCCACGGAACCATAGAAATCCCCAGCGGAGAGGTTCCCGACCGTCCCCCTCAGGGGATCCGGGATCACACCCTTCTGGACCGAGAGGGCATTCACCTCTTTCAGGAGCGCAAAGAGTTCCCTTTCAGCATCCTCCCTTTTCAGGGGGGAAGCAATGGCTCTTTTCCCAAGGACCTGCCCTTTCTTGAAAACGAGCTGGCTTTCATGCACATCGATGGAGACAAGGACTGGCTCCTCCCTTACCGCGTTGGATTCCGCCACAAGCCTGATGACCACACGGGATGGCTTTCCCATGAAGGGCTCCGGATTATCCAGTTCGCCTTCTCTTTCCGAAATGATCTTTACCTGTTCAGGTTTAAGGCCCGACCTGAGAGCAAGTTCGACACGTGCCTGTTCAAGCAGGGTCTTCAGTGCCGACTTCGCTTCTTCGTTGCGGCTTTTCGCCGGCAAGGCCACCTGCCCCAGGACCTCTTTCGCAAGGACGATGATTCTTCCTTCCCGAACCTGCTCCAAGCCTTTTTTCAAAGATTCCATTTCCGCTTTCAGTTTTCCGACTGATTTTTCCAGCGAATCCCGCTTTGAAACCAATCCCTTGAGCTCCATTTCAAGGCGTAGCCTTTCGGCCTCCACCGCGGCGAACCGGTCGGTCTGGTTCTTCAGCTCATGCCGGATCTCGTTCAACTGGCCGAGGACAGATTCGAACTTGGCCTGCGCGGCCTTGAGCTCCTCCTGTTTCTTCTGGAGGTCTTCCTGGCTCGCGAAAAGCTTGAACTCCATCTCCTGGAGTTCCTGGCGGCTATCCTGGAGTTGGGATGTCAACTGCGTGATCTGCCTCTGAACGAACTTCATGCTAAAAAGGGCCGTCCTTACGGTCTCGGATGTCATGGAGAGGAACCAAAGGGTCACTATCGTGATCATGATACCGGTCAGGATAGTGATGAAGGAGGAAGTATACCGTGGACGAAGGCCGAAAAGTGAGATTCGTTTCTTACCGATCCTCATCCCGACAACATCGCCAACATAAGCCACTACAGCGCTGGCTCCTATGAGAGACAGGATCAGCATCCAATTCAGCTCTGAAAGGAAGTCCTGCAATTTCCCGTCCTCTTTCCAAGTTTGGCTTTCCGAATCGGGGTTTCGGATCGGCTCAAGCCTACCATAAAAACGGCATGATGCAAATCAGCATTGTTACCTAGCTTCTTCAGGATAAAAAGGGGAGACGGAATACCGTCTCCCCTCGTTATTCCCCGCATTCAGCACTTACAGGAGGGCCGAATTAGCAGCAGCAGCACCCTTTTGCCTTCTTAAGGGCCTTGCGGACGATCTCAAGCCCCTTGTCCAGGTCCGAGGTCGGCACGTTGAGAGCCGGACGGAAGCGGATGGACTGCGTGCTGCAGGGCAGGATAAGCATCTTCTCGTCCCAGCAGGCGCGCAGGACCTTGTCCCGAAGCTCGTGCGTCACGAGGTCGAAGGCACACATCAAGCCCTTGCCTCTCGTGTTCCTGACCATGTCGGGGAATTCCTTCTGGATCGCCATCAGGCCGTTGAGAAGGTGCGGACCGGCAACGTTGCTAACGTGATCCAGGATTTTCTCCTCACGGTAGATCTCCAGGTAGCGCTGCGCCCTCACCATGTCGACCACGTTCCCGCCCCAGGTCGAGTTGATCCGGCTCGATACCGTGAAGCAGTTCTCTTCGAGCTCGTCGAAACGGTGACCCGCAATAAAACCGCAGATCTGGGCTTTCTTGCCGAAACTGAAGATGTCCGGCTTGACGGGTGCATGGTGTTCCCAGGCCCACATCTTTCCCGTAATGCCCATTCCGCACTGGACTTCGTCGAAGATCAGGATGATCTCGTTTTCGTCGCAGATCTGCCGCAGCTGCTTAAAGAATTCCGTACGGAACTGGTTATCTCCGCCCTCTCCCTGGATGGTCTCGATGATCAGAGCGCAGATGTCATCGGGGTTGTTCCAGATTGCCTTCTTGATCTGGCTGACCGCCACTTCTTCCAGCCACTCCACGTTCGACAGGTTCTGCTCCAGAGGCCAGGTGATCTTCGGCGGGATGATCCTGGGCCAGTCGAACTTCGCGAAGTACTGGTACTTGTTCGGGTCATAGGTGTTCGTCACCGACAGGGTATAGCCACTGCGGCCGTGGAACGCGTCTCGGAAATGGATGACCTTCGTCCCCTTCTTGCCGTCGATGGCATCGCCCTTGCTGACCTTGCCGGCCTTCATGAGCTTGCGAACCTTCCAGTCCATGGAGGTCTTGAAGGTGTTTTCCACCGCGAGCGTGCCGTAGTCGATGAAGAACGTGTGGTTGAAGCCCTCCGGAAGCGCCACTTCCTTGAAGGTCTTCATAAAGTCGGCCATTTCCATCGTGTAGATGTCGGAGCTCGCCACCTTGTTGATGGCGGCACGGAAAATGCGTTCCTTGAATTCGTCGGTGGTAAGCATCGGATGGTTCATCCCGAAGGGGGCCGATGCGAAGAAGGTATAGAAGTCAAGCCATTCCGCCCCGTCCTTGACGTTTACGATATGGCTACCCTTCGACTTCTCCATGTCAATAATGATGTCGAACCCGTCACGCAGGAGAGTGCTTGCAATCGTCGGGAAAACCTCAT
>DAIMJI010000009.1:0-37594 GCA_036722335.1 Synergistales bacterium
GGGCCTCCTTGAAAAGGAAGACAAATGCTGGACTCGATGGCGTATTTTATCAAAGTCTGGCGGTCCGTACAAGGCTTGACAAGAAGATCGAAAAAAGATATAAAGTCCGACAACGCTCAAACGGAAATATCCGGATGCGATGAAGGGAAGAGTATCCCTTGCGATGCTTCGCCAGAGAAGGAAACCCGACGGCTGGAAGGTTTCCACGGGGCATGAAGGGAGAAAACCATCCCGGAGCAGGTCGTGAAGCCAATGGTGCGGATAAGCGGCCGGGGAACGCCCCTTACAGCGTGCTCAAGAGTCGCCGGCCTGGCCGGCGAAATGGGAGTGGAACCGCGAGTCCCCTCGTCTCCTGACGGGGGGACTTTTTGTATTTTCAGGAGGGATGAAAGATGGCCGGAATACTTGAACGCTATGCCGAACTTTTCCCGCTCACGGGGAAAACGCCGCGCCTGAATCTGGGGGAAGGGGACACGCCCCTCCTGGAGCTCAAGAGGACGGGCGAGGAACTTGGCATCAGCCTTTACGTCAAAGTGGAAGGAATGAACCCGACGGGGTCCTTCAAGGACCGGGGCATGGTCCTGGCGGTATCGAAGGCGATCGAGGCGAATACCCGTGCGGTTGTGTGCGCCTCCACCGGGAACACTTCAGCTTCTGCAGCCGCTTATGCGGCGGCGGCGGGAATTCCGTGTTTTGTCCTGTTGCCCGCGGGCAAAGTCGCCAAGGGAAAGCTTGGACAAGCCCTTGCCCTCGGCGCGCGCGTCCTCGCCGTCCGGGGAAATTTCGACCAGGCTCTTGACCTCGCCGTGCAAGCGAGCAAGGAGATGGGCCTGACCCTGGTCAATTCCCTGAATCCTTTCCGTCTCTGGGGGCAGAGAAGCGGCGCATGGGAAGTGGCGGACCAGCTTGGAAAGGCTCCGGACTGGCTGGCTATCCCTGTAGGCAATGCCGGGAACATAACTGCCTATTGGACAGGCTTCGTCCAGTACAGGAACCTTGGGAAAACCACCTCGGTTCCCCGCATGATGGGCTTCCAGGCGGAGGGATCCGCTCCTCTCGTCAAGGGAGAAGTCGTCCTGAACCCGGAGACGGTTGCCACGGCAATCAGGATCGGCCGCCCTGTAAGCGGCGTGAAGGCCGCAGCCGCAGCCAGGATGAGCGGAGGGGGATTCCACGCTGTCACGGATGAGGAAATACTGGAAGCCCAATCCCGCCTGGCCGCCGGGGAGGGGGTTTTCGCGGAGCCAGCCTCGTGCGCGCCCATTGCGGGACTGTACAAGCTTTACAGGGAGGGGAAACTGCCCAGGGGAGTGAGGGTTGTCGCCATCCTTACGGGGAACGGGTTAAAGGATACCGAGACGGCAACAAGGAATCTCAAGGGGGCGGTGGAAATCGAGGGAACCTGGGAATCCCTCCGGGGGGCTCTTTCATGAGCGAGCCTGTTTTAAGTTTCAGGTTGCCGGCCACGAGCGCGAACCTGGGTTCAGGTTTCGACACGATGGGGTTGGCGCTTTCGCTCTATAACGATGTGGAGGTCCTGGATATCCTCGAAGAGGGGCGCTACGAGATCGAGGCAATCGGGGAAGGGGCTTCCGAACTTGCCGATCCTTCCCGGAACCTTCTTGTAAAAAGCTACAAGTACGCCTGCAGGAAATGGGAACAACCGGCACGCGGCCTGAAAATCCGTTCGATCAACGCCATCCCCCTGGGCCGGGGCCTGGGAAGCTCCGCAACCGCGGTCGCGGGAGGCATCCTTATCGCGAACGCCTTAATGGAAAAACCCGTGGAGGCCGGCGAACTCCTCCTCATGGCGACAGAACTGGAAGGACACCCGGATAACGCGGTTCCCTGCCTCATAGGGGGGATGGTGGTTAGCTGCTGGAATGGGACCGAAGTCCGCTATGTACGGCTGCCCTCGATGCCGCAGGGGATGAGCGCAGTCGTGGCCGTTCCTGATTTCAAGGTCCTCACCCACCAGGCCCGCGAGGCCCTCCCGAGGGAAGTCCCTTTGGGAGAGGCCGTTTTCAACCTGAGCCGTGCGGCGCTTTTTGCGGCTTCCTGGGCGACAGGAAACTGGGCCAACCTGATGTTTGCCATGGAGGACAGGCTGCACCAGCAATTTCGGGCCAGGCTATTCCCGGGTGGGGAAGCGATCCTGGAACGGATGGGCAGGATTCCCGAGTGCCTCGGTGTGGCGATCAGCGGCTCTGGGCCAAGCATGCTGGCGTTTGCCAAGGGTAACCCGCAACGCGTGGCCATCGCCATGTGCCGGGCTTTTTCCGAGAGCGGGGTACGCTCGCGATTCTATGTTCTGGATACGGACATGCAGGGTGCGCGGGCAAGGGAGGCAAGCAGATGACGGTCAAGGTGATGAAGTTTGGCGGGACTTCCCTTGGAAGTTGTGAAAGGATCAAGGCCGCGGCGAGGATAGTCGCCGAGGAAGCGAGAAAGGGAGCCTCCCTGGCGGTCGTCGTTTCCGCCATGGGTAAAACGACGGAAGGGCTTCTGGTGCTTGCCGGAGAGGTGTCCTGCTCAGGGGACAGGAGGGAACTGGACCAGCTGCTTGCCTCCGGCGAACAGCAAAGCGCTGCCTTGTTCTCCCTTGCCCTGAAGGACATGGGGCTTAAGGCCAGGTCTTATACAGGGGCCCAGGCGGGGATAAGGGCGGAAGGCATGTCCATGGAAGGGCGGATTTCCGCCATCGACCCGGTTGCCGTAAAAGAAGGGTTTGAAAGGGGAGAATGCGCAATTGTGGCGGGTTTCCAGGGGCAGGGGGAAAGAGGGGAAACCCTGACTCTTGGCAGGGGAGGATCCGACCTGACGGCGGTTGCGTTGGCAGCCGCGCTGGGGGCAGACGATTGCCTCATCTACACCGATGTTGACGGGGTCTTCTCCGCGGACCCGAACAAGGTTCCTGGAGCGAGGCTCATCGATTGCCTGAGTTACGAGGAATGCCTGGAAATGGCGGTCCTGGGGGCAAAGGTGCTGCAGGCCAGGAGTGTGGAGATGGCAGCCAGGTACAGTGTGCCTGTGACTGTCCTGTCAAGCTTTAACCGGGGAGGAGGGACGAAAGTGCAGGAACAGTGCGTAAGGGAAGACCTTGTCGTCCGAGCGGTGGTTCCGGACAGGGGTGTCGCGAAAGTGGCCGTTCTCGGCGTTCCGGATGTTCCCGGAATCGCGGCCAGGCTTTTCTCCGGACTCGCCGACCGTGGGATCAACGTTGAAATGATCATCCAGAGCACCATGCGGGGACAGGTGAACGATATCGCCTTCCTCGTCAAGAAGGGGCTCCTGGGAGAGGCTATCGACGCCTGCCGCGAGGTTGCCAGGGAAATCGATGCGCAGGGAGTCAACTTCGACGTCGAAGTGGGGCGGGTATCCATTGTCGGGGCGGGCATGGCAAACCATGTCGATGTTCCCGGAAAGATGTTCTCGGTATTGGCCAGGGAAGGAATCAACCTGGACATGATCGCTTCCTCTTCAGTTTCAATCACTTGCGTTGTAGCCCTTGACAGGCTTGATGACGCGGCCTTGGCCCTTCACAGGGCTTTCATCGAGGAAGGGGCAGGCAGATGAAAGTTGCCGTCCTCGGAGCCACGGGCCTTGTCGGCAGGGAAATGCTTTCGGTGCTGGAAGAACGCGAGTTCCCGGTGGATGAACTCATTCCCCTTGCCTCTCGGCAAAGCGCGGGCAAACAGGTTTTCTTCAGGGGAAGGGAATGGACGGTCCGTGAGGTGGAGGAAGAATCGTTTGAAGGCGTGGGCATCGCCCTCTTCTCGGCGGGAGGCGGCCCCTCACGCAAATGGGCCCCTCTTGCGGCCTCGAGGGGGGCTGTGGTCGTGGACAACAGTTCCGCCTGGCGAATGGACGCTTCGGTGCCCCTCGTCGTGCCGGAGATCAACCCATCGGACCTGTCAGGCCACAAGGGAATCATAGCGAACCCGAACTGCGCCACGATACAGGCGCTCATGGCACTCTATCCGCTGCATGCCGAAGCGGGCCTTGCCTCTTTCAGCGCGGTTACCTTCCAGGCCGTCTCGGGCACGGGAAAGGCGGCTCTTGAAGAGTTGAGGGAGGGTACGATCGCCTCCATGGCGGGTGAGCAAGCGAAAACCAGAGTCTACCCTCACCCTATCGCGTTCAACGTATTGCCGCAGATCGGAGCGATTGACGAAGAGGGAGTCTCAGAGGAAGAACGGAAAATGATCAACGAATCGAGGAAGATCCTGCATATTCCGGATTTGCCTGTGAGCTGCACCACGGTGAGGGTCCCTGTTTTAAGGGGGCATTCGGAGGCGATTACGGCCGTTTTCCGGGAGCCGCTCACACCGGGAAGGGCGAGGGAAATCCTTGGGAAGGCCCCGGGCGTGCGGGTGATGGACCAGCCCGGCGTGTCAAAATATCCCACGGCTCTTGAAGCGGCCGGGACGGATCCTGTCCATGTCGGGCGCATAAGGCGCGACACGGGGCCCGGCCAGGGAATTGCCCTCTGGGTTGTGGCGGACAACCTTCGCAAGGGGGCAGCCCTGAACGCGGTACAGATTGCCGAAAGGCTTCTATGACCGGAAAAGAGAGGAGGCCCTCCCGGGAGGGCCTCCTCTCTTTTCCCTCAATGCATGGATTCCTGGAAAATCAGGAATACTTGAGTCCGAAGGCGGGGTGGAAATATCGCGAGTCGTGGAGGAAGGCGGCCTGTTCCTCGAGCGCCGTCTTGGCACTGTTGCCCATCGTGACGGCAAGAACCGAGGTCAGCACGTGGACAAGGAAAAGGGGCCCAAGGACGCTGCTGCCGAAAGTCGGGCTGGCGGCGCTTGTGAAGAGGGAAAGGCTGGCGTACCGGCATACTGGGGCCGCCAGGCTGTCTGTTATGGTGATGATGGTCGCCCCCTGCGCGGCACATCGCTCGACCGTTTCGGTGACCTCCACCGCATAGCTGGGCAACTCGCAAACGATCACCACGTCGCCCTTCCTGACCGCCCTGGCCTGTTCAAGGAGGGCAAGGCCGCTCCTCTGCATAAGCATGGAAGTGATCCCCAGGACGCGAAGGCGCATCATGCAGGAATCGGCGACGAGGCTGGAGATGCCCCAGCCGAGGCAGTAAACGCATCCGGCTTCCTTGACGGTTTCGCAGAAACGGGACATCAGGTCCGGCTTTAGCTGGTTCCATGTTTCATCGAGGTTCGCGTGCTCCATGCGGTAAATGGACTCAGGCAGGTCATTCTGGATCACCGTTGCCTTTGCGAGCATCGCTGCCGGGTTGACCTGTTCGAGAATGGCTCCCTGGAGTGCATCCTTGAGTTCGGCGTAGCCGGTAAACCCGAGAAGCCTGGCGACCCTGACCATTTGGGCCTTTGAAACCTCCAGCTGGTCAGCCACCTCGCCGATCGAACGGAAAGCCGCCTCCCTCGTGTTCGTCAAAAGGTATTCGATGACACGGCGGGCCTTGTTGGGAACGTTCTCGAGTTTTTCCCGCATCAGTTTCTGAAGTTCATTGCTATCCATCACGGCATTCCTCCCGTAACATTAAACAAAAGGTCAAGTATACCGCATTCAGTTTAGAGTTCGGTCCCCTGATTGTCAACCGTTTCTTTTAGGGAAACCTGCCGTGCGCTTTGGTGCTCAAGCATCCTGAAAAGACGGCCAAGAAGCAGGAAAGACACCATAAAGGAAGCAAGCACAGAAAGGGGTTGGCACCACCAAAGGCCTTCGAGCCCCCACTTGCCGGCAAACCAGAGAGCGAGCGGAACCCTTACGGCAATTGTCCTTACGAACTGGGCGACCATGCCGTAGGCGGCATGGCCCGTTCCCTGGAAAACACCCCAGAAAGTGATATCCAGGGCTGCGAAAAGGTAGCCCGTAGCCGAAGCCCTGATAGAAGCCACGGCAAGGTCCGCAACATGCTGGCTGGGGCGAAACAGGGCTAGGATCGGGTGAGGCCAGGCGAATATCAGGACTCCGACTCCGACCATGAACAGGGCGGACGCGGTTCCCGCCATCCTTACGGCCTGCCTGACGCGACCGAGATTCCTCATGCCCAGGTTGAAGCCAACGAAAGGGATCAATGCCCCGTTTATCCCGAAGACGGGAAGGAAGGCGAGTCCCTCTATCCGGTTACCCAGCATCCATGCCCCTATCGCGGCTGGACCGAAACCGGAAAGGATGCGGTTGAAAATGCCGATTCCCAGGGCCATGCTGCCCTGTGAGACCGAAACGGGCAGTCCCGCGGCGAGCAGAAGCCTGGTCCTGTGGACGAACCCGGGGGAGGGCCGGCTGAAGTCCAGTTTATAGTGACTGTGGGCCTTCATTCGCAGGGCGAGGTAGGAACAGGACACGGCACGGCTCAGTAGCGTCGCCAGCGCTGCTCCGGAAATTCCGAGATCCAGGGAGAAAATGAAGACGGGATCAAGAAAGGCATTCAGGATGTTGCCGAGTAGCATGCTGACCATGGGGGTGACGGTGTCGCCCTGGCTCCTGAAGAGCGAATCCGCCACGAGCGAATAGGCCATGAGGGGGAAGCTTGCCACGAGCCAGGCATTGTAACGGTAGGATTCCAAAAGGACGTTGCCGCTTCCGCCGAGAGCCGTGAAAAAGTGCCCGCTGGCCACCCTGTTGAGGAGGACGAGAGGAGGGATCGAAATCGCGAGCACCAGCCACCATGCCGTATGGGCCATATCGCCGGCCTGCTCGCTATTCCCCGCCCCTAATGCCTGCGACATGAGGCTGGTGTTCCCGACCGAGATGCCGTTAAAAAGGGCGAAAGCAGCGAACATGACCGGAAAAGTCAGGGACATGGCCGCGAGCGGGGCTTCCCCGAGCCAGGAAATGAAAATCGTGTCGACGAGGTGGAAAAGAGTGTGAAAGAACATGGAAACCACGGAAGGGAGGGCAAGCCGGAAAAGGGTTTTCCCTACGCTTTCCCGGCCCATGTCGATGATTGTGGTCTTCATCGCCGGTCAGTCCTTCTTGCGTGAATGCAGCGGAGGCCAAAAGGAAAGGAGGGTCTGAGCCTTGGGTTTTCTCTTCCCGGACAAGGCCGCGAGCCTTTCCATGCCCCATTGGCCGTGGCCGGCGAACAGGGATTGCTGTTTCCGATGCTCGGTCCAGGGACCTGATGGGGAGTTCCTTGTCAACAAACGGGCATGGCATTCTCCCCACGCGAGTTCCCCGAACGCGGGGTGATGGGGTCCGGCCTTGACGGACGAGGCCAGCGTCTCCGTCTCGGCAAGGCCTACCCGGAGGACGTTGAACCCAAGGTCCATTGCCTCCAGCAGTAAACGCCCCGTCCAGATGGCGGCTGTTTCCGTTTCAAGGGGAAGGTACTTTTGCCGGAGCCAGAGCTTTTCCAAAGGGGTACCGGAGATCACAAGGCAGGGATAAAGGCGCAAATCCATCGAAAGAGGGCCTTTCAGCCGGGCCAAAAGCCTGATGTCGTTAAGGGTGGAAGCCTCGTCCTGGCCGGGGAGTCCCACCATGAGCTGGGCCCCTGCCGGGAATCCGGCTTCCATGAGCGAGGACAGCGCTCCCAAGGCCTGTTTCCCCGAGTAGCCTCTCAGGCAGGTTTCCAGGACCTGGTCGTCGAGGGAACTGATGCCGAGCTCGATGCAGGAGATGGGGCACCTGCCGGAAGAGATTGCCTTGATTTTATCGAGGAGGCCCGTTGAAAGACAAAGGGGATGGGTGGAAAAACGCAAGGTGCTGCCTCGCGGTGCGGTGGCTGCAGCCTCCAGGTAGTCTTCGATGAGTCTTGTCGGCAAGCAGGTGAAACTGCCCCCGAAAAAGGCCATTTCCACGGGTTTTTCCAACGATTCGAGGCATCGCCTTATGTCGTCGGGAGAGGGGGCAGCCGACTTGCCGGTGATGCTCGACTGGTCGCAATAGATGCAATGCCTCTGGCAACCGGCCATCGCAAAGAAGAAGGGGAGCGTCCTGTGCCCTTTCAAAACGGTTCCTGCCATTCAGGGAGCAGGCAGGCCCACGCGAAAAGGTCGGCCTGGTACTCGAAGCTGGACAATGGAGTGGCGGTATGGGTCCAAAAGGCTTCCCCGCGCGGATGGGAGAGGAGGTGATAGAGCTCGTGATAGCAGGCAAAACGTTGCCAGAAGGGCGGCAGAAGGCTATTGACGTAGATCCGGGCCCGATTGCCCCGAGCGACATGAAGACCCCACAGGTTATCGGTCAGCGGAACCCTCTTGATCTCCAGGGTCTTCCCGCTGGCTTTCTCCGCGCGGACCAGGATGTTGAACTCGTCGAGGTTCCACCAGGGCCGGGCTTCCTTCAAAGCCCAATCCGGCAGGCTTTCCGGCGGGCTGGGGAAGCTTCTGCCGGCGGAATCCCGTTCAGGAATCCTTTCGGTCTTCGCGGGCATCGTCCCAGTCTGAAAGCGCGGCGTCGACCAGCCTCCGGACAAGGACGACCTCCTCGGGGGACAGGCGTTTCCGCTTGTACCAAAGTTCCACGGCTTCGCCCGAATTCCAGAGTTCCTCGAGCTGGAAACGGTTTTGCCTCTCGCCCTTGAAGGTCTCAACGATGTCGGCTGCTTCCACGCCCAAAGCCTGGGCTAGCTTCTGAAGCAGTTTCATCGATGGGAGGCGGCGGTTGCTTTCGAGGGCCTGGATATAGATACGGCTTACCCCGACTCTTTCCGCAAGGTTCTGCTGGGTCATTCCACTGGATTTCCTCAAGGTCTTGAGACGAAGGCCCAGGCTCATCTTATCCCCCCTCTTCTGTTTTCAAATAATCTAACTCAACTCGAACTTGTTGACAAGCTGTGCCCAATGAAGGAAGAGGGTGCAGCTCAAAAGGTCTGCCGCTCCTCCAGGGCTCACTCCGAGAGAAGAATATTTCCTGTCCAGTTCGTGGAGTTTCTGGAAAAAAACCGCGTCGTAGGGAGGTTTGACCGCGGATAGTTCTTCCATAAGGGGGAGGTGAGTGTCCTTCCAGAAATCGTAACCGCCACGGATGATGACATTGCTGTCCTCGCAAACCGATGCGATCGAGAAAAATGCGCAAAGGGCCGAATCGTTTAAGGGAGCTCCCCCTTCCAGTGAGCGCCGCAGGGCGGGCAGTCCCTTGCCAAGAACGGAAGGGAATCCGCTGGAAGCTTCTCCCCTTATGCCCTTAACTCCCAATTCGAGGAAAAGCCTTTCCCCGTGCGACCTGCTCTTATGGGAAACCGACCCGGAAAGGGCCGAAAATTCTTCGCGAACAATTTCGGAAACGGATTCAGCACCGATGCGGGCAGCCGCGCAGGGGTCCACCCGAAGTCCCGAAAAAAGACAGCACCCGGCGCCGTAAAGCAAAAGCGACATGGCATAAATGAGCCCCTTGTGAGTGTTGACGCCTCCCGTTGCCCGAGCCATGGCGGATTCCATTTCAAGTCCTGTCGGTCGAAGGAATGCCATCGCTTTTCCAGGGGATATGCCGTCGAGCCCGACCCTCGCCTGGCGCTTCCAGTAAGAGGCGAGGGCACAGGTGCTGAGGAGAAAAGTCACGTAGTCCATGTCGTCATGGGCTCCGCTCCCGAAGGGATCGACCAGCCCGGGCTTGGGCCCGGCCTGGACTTCCCAGGCGGAAGCAAGGGTTGCGAAGGTTCCCAGCATGGTTTCGAAGTTCATTTGTCGGCTCCTTGACTCGCCGCTGCTCCTGGGGCATACTCGATCAATGTGTCCTAAAAAAAATAGGGAGGGCTAATAGATGGAGTTGACGGCCCGCGGCGAGGATTATCTGAAAACGATATACAAGTTGCTTAAAGAACGCAAGGTCGTCCGAGTGAAGGATCTCTCGGAGATCATGGACGTGAAGGCCCCGACGGTGGTCGGAATCCTGACGACCCTTAAATCCAGGGGATACGTGCAGCAGGAGCGGTATGGCTACCTAACCCTGACCGAGGAAGGGAGCGCCTTGGCGGGAAAGCTGGTGGAAAAGGAGGTCTCGATAAGGGATTTCCTCAGGGAAGTGCTCGGGTTGGAAAAGGAGGAGGCGGAAAACAATGCCTGCGCGATGGAGCATTATATTTCCCCGGTGTGCCTTGAAAGATTCCTCGCCTTTATCCGTTTCGTCGACCTGTGCGAGTGGGGGCGGCCGAGATGGCTCGAGCAGTTCCGGCACTTCGTGGAGACCGGGGAGAGCAGGCCCTGCACATGTGCGTTGAGGGGAGAGGCTCCCTGTGGCGATGTCATGGCGAAGAGGACTGAATGACAGGATGTTCGCAAGATGCGCCTGCATCCTGGTCCTCGTCGCGACATTGGCGGGGCATGCTGCGGAAGCCGCTCCGCCGCTAGAGCAGCTTTTCTACGGAAGGCAATGGAAAGAATTCGACCAGGCCCTGGAACTGAAGGCGGACTGGACCGCAAGGGAGGCTTGCCTTGCGGCCAATGCGGCCTGGCTTAGGCAGGACTGGGAGAAGTCCCTCCGGATACTGAATCGCCATAGAAAGAAAATCCCGGGTGAAATCCTGCCTTACGCGGACCTTCTCAGGGCCCTGGGGCTGGAACGCACAGGCAAGGGAACAGAAGCGGGAAGGTTGGCGAAAAGGATCTGGGACGCGACTCCCCCTGCTGAATTGCGATTTTACGTGGCGTACCTTTGCCTGAGGCAAGCCCCTTCCGCACAAAAAGCCGGCTGGGCAAGGAAAATGCTTGAATCAGCCGGAAGTGACAGCGGCAGGAAAACGCAAGCGCTCTCCCAGGTTCTCTCACTGGGAAAGGGGACGGAAGCGGAGGCATTGGCACTCCTTGAAATCCGGCCGCTTGACCGGATCGCCCTGGACGCACTCAGGACAAAGGGACGATCGAGGGAAGCATTGGAAGCGCTCGGTTTGGCGTCTGCCCTTTCAGGGGATCCCGAAGAGGCGGTGGTGATTTTCGGCAGGGCTGTCCCCGCAAACGGCGATCCCTCTGCGCTCTCGCCGAAGGGAAGGTATTGGCTGGCACTTTCCCTTTACAGGAGCGGCCGAAGAGAAGAAGCGGTCCTGCTATGGGAAGATCTTGCGGATTCCGGTGGAGCCTATGCCGTTTCCTCCACGAGACGGATGGCTTCAGCCGCGGCTTCGGGAACCGTGGGTGCCAGGCCTGCGCTGGAAAGGTTGGCGATGAGAAGCGGCGACGTCGCCGAAGCTGCGCTTTTTTCGCTGGCCTCCTCCGAGGGGGAGGAAAGCGCTTCCCCATGGGTTGAGGCCTTGCTGTCGAAGTTTCCCGGAACTGCGGGTGCCTCGAGGCTTTTATGGAAATCCGGATGGAAGGCTTGGCTTGAAGGAGAGACAAGGCGGGCCCAGTCCGATTGGCAAAGAGCCCTGCAGGGAGCACCCGAAGGCCTGGAAAACGCAAGGCTGCTTTTCTGGTTATCGAAATGTTCCAGAAAACTTGGGGACGAAGAGGAAGCCCGCCGCTGGGAAGCGAGGCTGGCTTCCGAGGAGCCACTTTCGTATTATGCATGGCGCGTTTTTCCGAAGGGGCCACCCGGGATCCCGGTAAAAGGCAGGAAGGAATGGACAAGCGGCAGGGATGCCTTGGAATCCTGGGGTTTCCCCGTCTATTCCATGCTCCGGCTGGAAGCGAGCGCAAAGGGAGAAAAGCTCGCGCGCGCGGCATGGTTGGCAGCCTGGAATGGAGACTACGCGGAATCCTTCAGGTTGGCCTCGAGGGCCCGTCCGCTCCTTTCGAAAAGTGAAAGCCTCAGCCCGGCCTTTCTATCCCTCTCCTATCCGCGGGCTTATTCCAGGGAGGTGCTGGAGGCCTCAACAAGGTTCTCGGTCGAGCCTGGCCTTGTCTGGGCGACGATGCGCCAGGAAAGCGGTTTTGATTCCCTTGCGGTCAGCTCTGCGGGGGCAGCCGGACTGATGCAGCTAATGCCCCAAACCGCAAGGGACGAGGCATCAAGGCTTGGACTTGATGAGAAGGAAGACTTCCTTGTCCCTAAAACGAATGTCTTGCTAGGCGCAGCGCACCTCGCTCGCCACAGGGATTCCTTTGGGAGAGTCGATCAGGCCCTGGCGGCCTATAATGCGGGTGGGACGAACGCCAGAAGGTGGGTAGACAAGGGTTCGGAAGATCCGGAAGAATGGGTGGAGGAAATCGGTTACCCCGAGACGAACGAATACGTCAAGAAAGTTTTGGGCAACCTTTCGATCTATAGAGCACTCGATGGAGGGCACGAATGACTCCATCTTCCAGGGAGGAATGGGAAGTGGCGAGCAAGCCGGAATCGTATGGACCTGTCGAAAAAGTGCGACGGTCACTGGAAAAGGCAGGTTACAGGGGAAAAATCCTGGAAAGCGAGGAAACGATTTTTACGGTGGAGGATGCATCGAGGACGGTGGGCGCGCCTCCCGAGGCTATCCTGAAAACAATCGTTTTGCAGGCCGACGGGTCTTTCGTGCTTGCCCTGATGAGCGGAACGAACCGTGTTGACCTGAAAGCCGTAAAGAGACTTCTTGCGGGAACAAGAAAAGTATCCATGGCTCATCCTGACGAGGTCCTTGCCTTTTCGGGATTTGCAGTGGGGGGGGTCCCACCAGTCGGCTATTCCGAAAAACTACCTGCCTTTATCGACGAAGACTTGTTCACCAAGGATACCGTCTGGGCCGCGGCAGGCACGGATCACGCCTTTTTCCCGGTTTCACCCGAAGAACTGGCGGCCTTGACTTGCGGGCAGGTCGCTTCCATAAAAAAAGAGGGGAAAGGGCTGTCGAGCCCTCTCCCCGAGTGAGAACGCTAAGTTCGCCTTTCGGGAACGATCGCCTCGAACCATCCATCGAAAGCCCTGCCAAGCCTTATCGTCTGCAGGGGCTTGATGAAGATTTCCAGGTTGTGGTCGACAATGGCCGAGAGGATGTGGCCTCCTAAAGTGGAGTGGTCCTTCCTGCCCAGCACGGTGTGGATGTGGGGATAGAGTTTCCCTTCCTTGTAGCTGATGTCCCCGCTAAGGGAAAGGAGTTCGAAAATCTCGTTATGGGTCTCCATGAGGTATTCCTTGCCGGTAAACCAGCCGAAAGTGACGTTCCGGACAAAGCCGGCTGCTGAAAGGACGACAGCCGAGTCGATCGCGTATTCCTCGCAGACCTGGCTGATGGAACGGTTAAGTTCCTCACCCTCGGAAAGGCGTATCGCGATTAGCTCGTTCGTGACTGCGTATCGCATTGCATCACCCCCGGAGAAAATGTAGATCGCAACACTAGTTTACCATAATAAAGGTGGAGGGCCCTATGACTGGACTTTTCCCAATCTTGATCTTTCTTTCCGGTATCCTTTCCGGCTTCCTGAATACCGTGGCGGGAGGAGGAAGCCTTCTCGTCCTTCCGCTTCTCGTTTTTTCGGGACTGGACATGGGAATTGCCAACGCGACGAATCGAGTTGCCATTCTTCTTCAAAGCGTAACGGCGAGTCGCAGTTTTATCCGGCAGGGAACGCTTGATGTCCGTGAAATCCTCCCAACTGCACTGCCGGCGGTGATCGGGTCCCTTGCTGGAACCTTCGTGGCAATACAGCTGGACGAAAGGTTGCTCAGGGTTGCCATTGCCCTGATGATATCCGTCATGGCCGGGCTTCTGGTTTTCAGGCCCGCGATGTGGGAGGAGAAACGGGCGGTGAGATTGCCGGGCTGGTTGTCGTTCCTCATTTTTTTCCTGATCGGCATTTATGGAGGGTTTATCCAGGCGGGGGTCGGGTTTTTCCTGATCTGGGCCCTGGCAGGCATAGGGGGAAGGGATCTCGTGGAAGCGAATGGGGCAAAAGTTTTCATCGTCGGGTGCTTCACCGCCGTAAGCCTCGCTCTTTTTGCCTCGAACGGGATGGTCCGTTTTGGCACCGGCCTGATCCTGGCCTGCGGCAGCATGATTGGAGCCCATGCGGGGGCACGCTTCACGATGGCCAAGGGAAACCGGGTCATCCGCTTCGTCCTCGCCGTAACCGTCATGGTTAGCGCGGCGAAAATGCTCTGGGACGCCTTTGGGGGGGCCTGAGTACCGTTCGGTAAAGGAAGAGCAGGGAAGCCGAGTGTGAATCGACGTCCCTGCCGTCTGTCCGTCAGGCCGGAAACTCCCTGCATTCAGCTTAGAAGGTAGAGCTGGAGGGACTTGGACTTAAGTCCACCGCCCAGGCCAACGGCAAGCTTTAGCCGGGCCTGGGTGGGCCTGAGCCCGCCCCCGTCAAGCACCCCCATCTCGATTAGCCGCTTTGCGCTTCCCTCGTATCCGTACATTCGCCCGACTCTTCCTTGCGAGCACCTTGATGTAATGACAACAGGGATCTCCCTCTTCAGGAAAGAACGGATATGAGGCTGCCAGGAAGGAGGGACGTTCCCGGACCCCGTACCCGCAAGGACGAGGCCGTCAAGGTCAGGTCCCTTGGAGAGGCAACCCAGCAGCCGCTCGCCGCAACCCAGGGCAGCCCAGACGAGCTCGATCTCGCGGGCGGGGGTTACGTATTCCCCAAGGGTTGCCGTTCTAATCGGGGATCTGTATAGGTGGATCTTGTTCTGGAGGACTTCGGCGACTGGTCCCCGGCCCGGGGCTTCAAATGCGTCGCGCCGGGAACTGTGAACCTTCCTGACTTCCGAGGCCGCGAAAAGCTGGTCCTGGAAACAGACCATGACCCCTTGCCCCCAGGTTCTTTCTGAAGCGGCGGCCAGGAAGGCCTGTGACAGGTTGATGGCGGAATCGGATCCCGGGCAGTCCGAGGGCAGCATGGCCCCGGTGTAGACGACGGGTTGGGGATAGGGCCAGAGCAAGTCGGTGAGATAAGCCATCTCTTCCATCAAGTCGGTTCCGCAGGTCACCACGATTCCCTGGACGCCGTCCTTAATGGTTTTTCGCAGAAGCTCAACGAGATCGGTCGTCATCCCGATCGTGTAGTGGCAGCTGGGCTGTCGGGCCCAGTCGTAAGGAACGACTTCGCACGGCATGTCCTTCGGGAGCCACCTTAGCATTTCCTCGGCGCCGAGGTTCGGGACGTGCCCGCCGTGCCTCTCGCTGTACAGCATTCCGATCGTTCCGCCCGCAACGATAAAACCGATTTTCGGCAGGTCCGGCAAAATCTTCACCTCAGTTTCTGGAGACTCTCCCTTTGAATTCCCTGTTCCGGGAAAATCAGTAGCCCAGGGTTTCTCCAACCAGGATGATGTGCGCGTCGCGTCCGTAGGGCGCCCTTTCGAGGATGGAAACCGCCCTGCACGCTCTTTGAGGAGCCTTGCAGTCGACGCAGAACCCTGCCTTGATGCAGGGGAGGTCCATCCCCAGGCGGATTCCGTTTATCGGTGTTCCCCAGTCCCTAATTTTCTGCAGGGCGCCCTGGATATCCCGGCAGACCTTGTTGATTCCGACGACAAAGCACACCCGGTTCCTTGCCCAGGACATTCCCGCGACCCGGTTGCCGGTCCCGTCTATATTGACCAGCTCTCCCGCAAGGGTGACCGCGTTGGAACTCGTGAGAAAGATATCGCTGGCCAACTCGTCGGACCATCTTTGGGCCCTGTCTTCAGGGAGAAGGCTCGGATCCCAGTGCTGGATGACCGGGTTCCCTCTTTCCGCGAGGATTTCAGGGAGCCCGAGCTCCCTGATCGTCACCGATCCCGGGATTCCAACAGACGCACCTTCCGGGATGAGGGCAAGAACCGACCTTACGGCTTCATCCCTGGACTCGGCGTATGACGCCTGGAAACCGTTCGCCGTCAGGGCCTTGATAACCGTGGCACCGACCGTACGGTAGTACTCCTTCCTGGGCTTGTTCCAATCAACCGGAGACTGGGCCATCTTTAGCTTTTCCTCCTGTCGAATAAGTTCGCCGAAGCGGCAGGGAAATCGCTCCCCCCACAAAAATGACTATACCAGACTGGCGTTTTATCGGGTACAGATGGATCCTTCCTTGCGAAAGGCGGCGGGAGGTGGTAAAAGACTAACATGCGGATAGAAGGGGGTCGTAAGAATGTGTAAGGTAATCACTCCGGGTGAAGGGCACGATCACGGACCCGTCAACGAACCGGCTGCAGTTGCCGAGTTTTTGAGGGAATCCCTCATCGGGGAACTTGAAACGACGGGAGACCTGATGGCTAGGCTGCAATTGATCGAGGATGCGGAAGTCTCTCACGCACTGTTTCACCTCATAGAGAAAAAACGCCGAATTACGGATGACCTCTGGCTCATGCTAAGGCGGGTGGAAGACCGTTTCTTCGAGTCCGGGGAAGCGCACGGCCACTCCCACAGCCACTGAAAAAAAGCTTTCCGGGGCCCCGCAAGGGGCCCATTTTTTTTGTCATAGACTGTAAAGGTACAGACCTTGACAGGGAGAGACCTGCCCTCTATAATCTGCATGCCTTGGAAGGGGGAGAAAAGCCATGGACCCGGAGATGCAACTTGAGAACAGGACCCGGCTGGCAAGGCTTTTCGACCTTTACTCGGGTTTGCTCACGGAGAAACAGAGAAAAGCCTTCGAGCTCCATGATCTCTCGGATTGGAGCCTCCAGGAAGTGGCCGACAAGATCGGGGGGACACGCCAGGGAGTTTACGACCTTGTCCAGCGGGCAAGGCTAAGGCTCTTGGAACTGGAAGGAATTCTCGGTTTCGGTTCCCGTCTCGAATCCCAGGCGAGGAATATCGGGTTGATCCTTTCACGTTATTCGGGTAACCTGCCGCGGCCATTCCTGGAAGAGATGGAAGGGGTCCTCGGGGAGAACGCGGAGGAGGAAGAGCAGGATGTTTGACGCCCTGAAAGAACGGCTGGAGTCTGTTTTCAAGGGACTCCGGGGCAAAGGGAAGCTCGGTGAACAGGATGTCGTCGAAGCCCTTCGCGAAGTGAGGAGGGCGCTTCTCGAAGCGGATGTGAACTACAAGGTCGTGAAAGACCTCGTCGAGAAGATCAGGGTCCGTTCCGTAGGAACGGATGTCCTGGATTCGATCACTCCGGCGCAGCAGATTGTCGCTGTCGTTTACGAAGAACTTGCACGGCTGATGGGTGAAGGTCCCTCCGGGCTTGCCATTTCTCCCAAACCCCCGACAGTCTACATGCTGGTCGGGCTGCAGGGGTCAGGAAAGACGACGACAGCCGCCAAGCTCGCAAAGCGCCTTTCAAAAGGGCACCGGCCTCTTCTCGTCGCTTGCGACCTGCAGCGCCCTGCTGCGGTGGAACAACTGCGGATCCTGTCGGAGCAAGTGAAGGTTCCCTTTTTCGGCCCCGGGGAGGGAAGGGAAACGCCGCTGGCGGTTGCTGCCGCTTCGGTAAGGTATGCCGAGGAACACCTGGCGGATGTCATCCTGCTTGATACCGCAGGGAGGCTCCACGTGGACGAGCCTCTCATGGATGAGCTTGCCGCGATCAGCAAGGCCGTGGCGCCCCATGAAACGCTTCTCGTTGTCGATGCGATGACCGGCCAGGAGGCCGTCAACGTCGCTTCGAGCTTTCACGAGAAACTGGAGCTTACGGGCGTCATCCTTTCAAAGCTCGATGGAGACGCGCGAGGAGGCGCAGCCTTAGCCGTAAGGGCAGCGACGGGGGTACCGGTCAAGCTTGCGGGCGTTGGGGAAAAGATTGAGGATTTCGAAGAGTTTGACGCCAGGCGCATGGCCCAGCGCATCATGGGCATGGGGGACCTGGCTGGCCTGATGGAAAAAGTGCAGGCTGTAACGGACGGCGCGTCGATAGAACGAATGTCCGAAAACCTGCGGAAAAACCGGTTCACAATGGAGGATCTCCTGGAACAGCTGCGGCAGGTCCAGAAAATGGGGCCATTGGAGAAGGTGCTGGAAATGATCCCGCTGCCGGGGGGAGCAAAAGCCCTGCAGGGGGCCGACCTGGATCCAGGGCGCATAAAGAGGGTCGAGGCGGTGATCCTCTCGATGACCGCCAAGGAACGGAAAAATCCCGACATCATCAAGGGAAGCCGTCGGAGGAGAATTGCGCTGGGGTCCGGGACAAGCGTCCAGGAAGTGAACCAGGTCCTCAAGCAATTCGATCAGATGAAACAGATTTGGAAGACTCTGGGCAGCAAGGGACGCCGCGGAGGGCTAGCGGGCCTAAAGAACCTGTTCAGGTAAGACACCATAGGAGGTGCATGGAAGGATGGCGGTTAAGATTCGTCTCGCCCGTCACGGGCGAAAGAAGGCTCCGTTTTATCGGTTGGTTGTAGCGGATTCAAGGTCTCCGAGGGACGGAAGATTCATCGAGATGATCGGTCACTATAACCCCCTCTGCGACCCGGCTGAGATCAAGGTCGACGAGGAAAGGGCCCTTTACTGGCTCCAGGTGGGAGCGCAAGCATCCGACACGGCCAGGATGGTCCTGAAAAGAAGCGGGGTATGGGACCGGTTCCTCGAAGGGAAGCGGAAGTAAGATCCCATGCCGGATTACGGAGCGCTGGTCGAGACAATCGTCAGACGCCTCGTCAGGAACCCTGGAGCGGTCAGCGTTGAAAGCGCCGCCCAGGGGAACGGAGTCTTCGAAGTCAGGATCAGGGTGGCCCCCGAAGACATCGGACGCGTGATCGGCAAAAGAGGGGCTACTGTCAACGCGCTTAGGCTCCTGGCAAAGGCGGCTGCTGTCAAAGTGAACGAAAAGGTGGTCGTCGACATCCTTGAGGACTGAAAGACAGGCCCATAAGGACATGGTCGAGATAGGCCGGGTTTGCGGCGGTCACGGGCTGAACGGGGAGCTGCGCATCATGCCCCTCACGGATTTTCCCGAGAGGTTCCTCGAAATGAAGAGCCTTAGGCTTTTCCGGCCCGGGGGGGAGGAGGCATGCGTACTCCACCCGACCCACTTCAGGCTGCTCGAGGGAAAGGGCATGCTGCTCGTGACGACGGTTGAAATAACAGACCGCACGGGCGCCGACCTGCTGAAGGGTACCCTTGTGAAGGTCAAGCCCGATGAAAGGGTCCCCCTGCCGGAAGGGCGGTACTGGATCGACGATCTCGTCGGTTTGAATGTCGTGGATCAGTCGACAAGGGAAACCCTGGGGATCATCGAGGAGGTCCTGCAGACGGGCAGTAACGACTGCTACATGGTTCGCGCCAATGACGGGAAGCTGAAAGCCTTGCCTGCGATTAAAGAGGTTGTCAGGAAGATCGACCTTGAATCGTGCCTTGTCGAAGTTTCCTTGATTGAAGGGCTCTGGGATTGAAGCGGGTTACGTTCATTACAGCCTTCCCGGAGTTTCTTGAGAGCTTCCTCGCCCACAGCGTCGTCGGACGTGCCGTCCGGGCAGGGATCATTGAGGCCAGTGTAGTCAACCTGAGGGATTTCGCGGTAAACCGCTACGGGCAGGTTGATGATTATTCGTTCGGCAGCGGGGGAATGGTCCTGATGGCCGAACCGCTTGCCGAGGCACTGGAAAGCCTTGCGGACCCGGAAGCGGCGGTCATTTACCCTTCTCCGCAAGGGGTCGTGCTTAGCCAGGAACTGGTCGAAAGCCTGGCCGCGCGGGATCACCTGGTCCTGGTTTGCGGGCATTACGAGGGGATCGACGAACGTTTTGTGGAGAAGCACGTGTCCCTTGAGGTTTCGCTGGGAGACTTTGTCCTGACAGGTGGGGAACTTCCTTCGATGGTCCTGGTGGACGCCGTGTCGAGGCTGGTCCCGGGGGTCGTCGGCAGGATCGAGGCGGTGGAGGATGATTCCTTTTTCCGCGGCATGCTCGACCACCCTCATTTCACGAGGCCGGCAGAGTGGCGGGGGATTCCCGTCCCACAGGTTCTCCTTTCCGGCGATGCGGCTTCGATCGACAGGTGGAGGAAGGAAGAGGCCGTGGCCAGGACGATTCTCAGGCGGCCGGACCTTCTGGGAACAGCGAATATCAGGCCCTACCTGTCGAAACGTCCCTACGTGCTGCTTCCAGGGAATCTTGCCTGTCTCCCTGGCGCACTCGGGCAACTTGTCGGGCTCGCAAAACTTTACGGCCTTGAAAGGGTGCTGATCGTCGAGCAGGATGAAGACAGGCGGGGAGAACTTTCCTCTGTGCTCACGGGTACCCAGGGGGAAGGGCATCCCCAGGTCAAGTTCTTCAAGACTGCAAGGCAGGCCTTCCAATGGGTTTCAAAAAGGGAAGGCGGAAGCGTTTTCCCGGTAGGGGTCAATGATTGTGCAGGGAAGCCCCGCGTCCACTGGATGGAAGCAAAAAGGCAGGTACTTGAAACGAAAAGGCCTCTCGTCCTTTGTTTCCTGCCGGAGCTGCCGGAGAACGGGATAACACTGGCTCCGCTAAGGGGAGGGCTTGAAAGCGAGGAACGGGTCGACCCCGTATTGGTTCTATCGGTTTTTGTAGACCGTTTTTTCGGATGCCGTTAAAATTCTGACTGGAAATACCAGCAAGGAGGGAAAGGAAAATGGATCCCAGGATCGCATTGATTGAAAAGAAATTCCTCCGGGATGATTTGCCGGAATTTCGCCCGGGTGACAACGTCAAGGTCCACGTGAAGGTCAAGGAAGGCAACCGCGAGCGTATCCAGGTATTCGAGGGAATCGTGATCGCGCGCCAGAAGGGCGGATTGAAAGAGAACTTCATCGTCCGGAAAATCTCGGGCGGTGTCGGCGTGGAGAGGATCTTCCCGCTTCACTGCCCTTCGATCGAGAAGATCGAAGTCGTACGGAAGGGCCTTGTGCGGCGGGCGAAACTGTACTACCTCAGGAAGCTGAGCGGAAAGGCCGCCCGCATCAAGGAACGCCGTTAACCAACAGGCCATTTGGGGTGTTGACGCACCAAGATAGCCTGCTATAATGGGCGTCACGTGCCGGGGTGGTGGAACAGGTAGACACGCACGTTTGAGGGGCGTGTGGGGAAACCCGTACGAGTTCAAGTCTCGTCCCCGGCACCATTTGAAATCGATCGGTTCGGCAGGTTCGCCCTGGCTGGATCGATGAAAAAAGGGCCTTTCCACGCAATTGCCGTCAGGGCGTGAGAAAGGCCTTTTCATTTACCTTCCAGCATCCGACCGGAGGTGACCAGTCCTGATGAATGAAAAGGCCGAACTCGGTCGTCTCTTAGCTCCCCGCGCAGTGGCGATAGTCGGCGCGTCCGCGAACCTGGAGAGCATCTCGGGCAGGCCCCTGAAACTGCTGAAACGGTATGGTTTCCAGGGGCAAATCTACCCGGTAAACCCAAAGTACGAAGCGATAGAAGGCATCCCATGCTACCCTTCCCTGGAAACGCTGCCGGAGGTTCCTGATGTTGTCCTTGTCGGGGTCCGGGCTTCCATGGTCCCGGGAGTCATCGAACAGTGCGCGGGAAGGGGCGTCCCTTTTGCCGTGATATTTTCCTCGGGCTTTGCGGAATCGGACGACGCCCAGGCGCAGGAGAGGATTGTCGGTATCGCGCGCTCCGGTGGCGTGAGGCTCCTCGGCCCGAATTGCCAGGGGCTTGTCAACCTGTCACAGGGTGTACCCCTGAGCTTTTCGGCCTCACTTGACACGGACCGCCGGCCGTCGGGGCATGTTGCCTACGTTTCGCAGAGCGGGGCCTTCGGGTTCGCCTCCTTTGCCATGGCGGCAGATGCGGGGGCGGGTTTCCGGTATGTGGTCACGACCGGCAACCAGGCCGACCTTGACGTGATCGATTTCGCCAACGCTTTTTCCCTTGATCCGGAGGTGAGGCTTCTCCTGCTTTACCTGGAAGGGATAGGCAACGGTGAAAAGTTCCTGGAACTCCTCCGCTCCACTCGCTCGAGAGATCTTCCGGTCGCAGTGCTGAAAGTGGGAAGAAGCCCGGTTGCGAGGGAAGCAGCGAAAAGCCACACCGCTGCGATGACAGGGGACGAAAAGGTCTGGGAGGCGGTTTTCAGGCAATACGGTGTCCTGGCCCTGACTGACGCGGACGACGTGACCGATGTCGCCCGGATGTTCGGATCCCCGAAACGCACCCGCGGCAGACGCGTAGGAATCCTGAGCACTTCAGGGGGAGCGGGCATCATCGCGGCGGACGCGTGTTCCGAGGTTGGCCTTTCCGTACCGAACCTTTCCGCGGGACTCAGGAAGCAGGTAGAAGGATACATCCCACCGTTCGGTTCCAGCCTCAACCCAGTGGACATGACGGCACAGGTTATCAACGATCCGCAGGGGTTCCGGCGGCTGCTTGCCCTCATGGAAGAAAGCGGGGAGGTCGACATGATCCTCCCGGTTCTCTCGATGATCACGGGCGATTCCGGCCTGCAGATGGCGAGGGACCTGGCGGAAGCTTTCGAAACGGGGAAGAAGCCTGTCGCTTGTTGCTGGCTGATTGACGACGAACACGGGAAAGAATTCCGGGAACTGCTCGCAAACAGGGGAGTTCCCGTCTTTTCGAGCCCCCGAAGGGCTGCCAAATCCCTGGCAAAGCTTGCCGAATGGGAAGAGAGGCCGAAGCTTCCCCCGGAGGTTTCTGCCGAGAAGCGCCTTCCCTGGCTTTCTGAACGGCAGGAAGAACTTACTGAAGCCGAGGCTAAAGAGATGCTGGCCTCCTACGGAGTCTCGATCACCCGGGAAAAGCTTTGCCGCAGCCTGGCCGAATCGATTTCCGCGGCGGAGGAGATCGGCTACCCCGTAGCCCTGAAGGTGATGTCGCCCGATATCCTTCACAAAACCGAAGCCGGGATTGTCGCCCTTAGGGTGCGTGACGAGGAAGAGCTCCGCAATACGTACGGCAGGATACTTGAAAGGGCGGTAAAGGCAAGGCCGGATGCCAGGATTAAGGGTGTCCTGGTCCAGGAGATGGTGTCGGGTGGACAGGAGTGCATCGTCGGGGCAAGGAGGGATCCCCTTTTTGGCCCGGTGATCGCCCTCGGCCTCGGCGGGATTTTTGTGGAGATCCTGAAAGACGTGTCGTTCCGGTTGGCCCCCGTTGATCGGGGAGTGGTCATGGACATGCTGGGCGAACTGAAGGGACTGCCTTTGCTAAAAGGGGCGAGGGGAAACCCTCCCCGTGACCTGGAGGCGCTTGCCGCACTCGTTGAAGCCGTGTCGTCCATGGTACAGAATGAACCGGACCTCATGGAGCTCGACGTGAACCCGGTCATGGTCCTTGAAGAGGGGCGAGGCGCCGTTGCTGTGGATGCCCTCGTCGTCAGGAAGAGATGACCATGTTGTGGCTCTGGCCGTTGCTGGGATATCTCGCCGGGTCCGTCCCGACCGGCTACCTCCTGGTCCAGGCCCTTAAAGGGGTGGACATCCGCACGGTAGGATCCGGCAATACAGGGGCGACGAACGTCGGGCGCGTCGCGGGAAAATTCTGGGCTGTTTTCGTCGCCGTGTTCGACATGGCAAAAGGGGGGCTCGTTGTCCTTACGGCTGTCTGTTCGGGTGTTTCTTCTCCCTGGGTTCTCGCCGCGACGGGGATCGCGGGGGTAATTGGCCACAATTACCCGGTTTGGCTACGTTTTGAGGGAGGAAAAGGCGTTGCAACCACCTTTGGAGTCCTTTTCTTTCTCGACCCTCTGGCCACCCTTATAGGCGGAGCCGCCTGGTTCATCCTCCTGAAAGGGACGAGGACCGTTTCCCTTTCCTCGATGGTTTCTCTTTCCGTTGTCCTTCTTTCCTTCTGGGTCCTGGGCGCCCCCTTGCCCTATATTTACGCTGCCGCTTTCCTGCTGGCCCTTTCCGTGTGGCGGCACAGGGAAAACATCCGGCGCCTGATGGACGGAACGGAAAGAAGAACGGGCTCCGACAGGGACAAAGGCCCTTCAAACGGATAATTGACTAATACTGACCTTCAGGGTAGAATGGCCTTCATGGAACCACAGGGGGTGCTTTCATGGCAAGCCTGACGAAGATTATCGAAGACCATATCACCCAGTTATTCCAGGAAGCCGAAGAAGAGGTTGTCGCACTTCGCAGGAAGGACCTCGCGGAACTTTTCGGCTGTGTCCCGAGCCAGATCAATTACGTGCTGAGAAGCCGTTTCACCCCGGAAAGGGGTTTCCTTGTTGAAAGCCAGCGAGGAGGCCATGGCTACATACGCATTCTAAGGCTCGCATTCAGGTTTCCCGAGGAAAGAGTGAGCCATATCGAGGACCTGGTGGGTGAAACGCTTTCGGAAGGGGAGGCGAAGAGGCTCCTTCTGAACCTTCAGCACCGGAAGATGATCACTGGCAGGGAAAGGCTGCTTATCGAGGTCGCCCTTCGGTACCAGGAAGAAGTGGCCCGTTCGCTTTTCGACCTCTCCCCGTATCGTCGTGACGTCATGAACGCTGAACTCCTGAAGAGGATGCTCAGGAGCCTGGTCCTGTCGTAGGACTGCGGCCATGCTTTGCGAAAGATGCGGTAAGAAGGCCGCGGAGGTCCATATCAGGCAAGTGATCCAGGGCATCGCCACGGAACACCACCTATGCAAGGATTGCGCACATGAGATGTCGCCGGGCTGGAAGCCCGGTGCAGGTTTTCTGGAGTACTCCATCGGCACGTTCATTGAGAACCTTTGCAAAAACCTCGGACCCTCCAAGCCCGAAAATGGAACCACCTGCCGTGACATTCCCCCATGCAAAAGGTGCGGACTTGAATTCGAAGATTTCCGGAAGTCAGGGCGTTTCGGTTGCGCAGGCTGTTACGAGGCCTTCAGGGAGTGGGTTCGCCCGCTATTCCTCAGGATCCACGGCTCCGAAACGTACAAAGGGCCTGCCCCTGAAGGATCGATCCAGGCGGGAAAGGAAGCAGCTGAACTGGCCAACCTGAAGGAACAGCTCAAGAGGGCGGTTGAAGACGAACGCTACGAGCTTGCGGTCACTTTGAGGGACAGGATTCGCGTCCTGGAAGGAAGGTGCCCGGATGCAAGCTGAGGATATCCTGTCGATGCCGGTTCCCTGGGCGGAAAAGCAGGAAGGAACCGGTAATGTGGTTGTCTCCAGCCGGGTCAGGCTCGCGCGGAACCTGGAAAGGTTCACCTTTGTCAGCCGGGCGTCGGCAGAAGAAAGAGAGGGCGTTGTCGAAGCCGTCAGGCACGCGATAGAAATGGAACCTCTTTTTCGCGAATGCTCTTTCTGCAAAGTCTGTGAAATGGACGCGGTAGCGAAGGGGCTGCTGGTCGAAAGGCGCCTGATGAGCCCGGGGTTCGTGAAGGGATGCCCGGAGAGGGTCCTCGTCCTTGACGCCGGGGGGATCGTTTCCGTCATGGTTAACGAGGAGGATCACCTCAGGATCCAGGCGCTCATGGCGGGGAGCGCCCTGGGAGAAGCTTACCGAATCGCCTCGGCATTGGACCGCAGCCTGTCAAGGCTGGGGTTTGCCTTCGATTCGGAGTTCGGCTTCCTCACCAGTTGCCCGACGAACGTCGGCACAGGTTTAAGGGCCTCCGTCATGCTCCATTTGCCGGCCCTGAAAATGTCCAGGGCCATGCCTGAGATCATCGCCCAGTCAGGCAGGCTTGGGCTTGTTGTGAGGGGGGCCTACGGTGAGGGGACGGTATCTGCGGGAGGCCTTTTCCAGGTTTCCAACCAGGTGACCCTCGGCCTTTCGCCCGAAGAACTGGTAGAAAAGGTGGAGGTTGTCGTTTCACGCCTTGCCGAGCAGGAGGGAAACGCCCGGGATGCGCTGCTGAACGCGCAGCATGAACTCGAAGACCGTATATGGCGTGCCTGGGGGACCCTGGCGTATGCCAGGCGCATGGCTCTCCCAGAAGCGATGGAGTGCCTGTCGTTACTGAGGATGGGGCAGGAAGCCGGGATCGGCTCTCCCTTTGACCAAGTGCCCTGGGGGAGGCTTTTCCTTGGCATACAGCCGGCCCACCTCCAGGCAAGGGGCGCTCGTCCACTGCCGGAAGAAGAGGCGGAGGCGGTAAGGGCCGGCTGGCTAAGGGAAACTATGGGGAAGATCTAACCGGAGCCGAAACCAGGCCGAAAGGGGCTGGAAGCGATGTGGCAATTCTTCACGGAGAGGGGAAAGCGTGTCGTGCAGCTGGCGCACAGGGAAGCGCTAGCGCTTGGGCACGATGTCATCGGTACCGAGCACCTCCTTCTGGGGCTGGTTGCGGAGGGAGAGGGCGTCGCTGCCCAGGTCCTCAGGAACTCGGGGGTGGAACTTTCCGAAGTGCGAAGCAGGGTGGAAGCGGCGGTCGGTAAGGGGCATCCGAGGGAAAAACCGCTTGACCTGCCCTTAAGCCCCAGGACCAAGCGTGTACTTGACCTGGCCATGAGAGAGGCAAGAAACATGGGGGTCAACTATGTCGGCACCGAGCATATCCTTCTGGGGCTTCTTGCGGAGGGGGAGGGAGTCGCTGCCCAGGTCCTGACCTCGATGGGGCTTGAAATCCAGAACGTCAGGGAAGAAATCACGAGCACCCTGTCGGGTGGGGAAATGGGGCCGGCGAGAGGGGCAGCGGGCATTGAAGGTACGGCAGGGACAACGGCTGGGAAGGTCAGCCGTTCCCGTACGCCTACACTGGATTCTCTCGGGATAGACTTGACGGAAATGGCAAGAAAGAGGGATCTTGACCCGGTCATCGGGCGGGTGAAGGAAATACAGCGGGTTATCCAGATTCTTTCCAGGCGGACGAAGAACAACCCCGTGCTGATAGGGGAGCCCGGGGTCGGGAAAACCGCGATCGTCGAAGGGCTTGCCCAGAAAGTGATTGCCGGGGATGTCCCGGAGGTGCTGAAAGGAAAGAGAGTCGTCCAGCTCAATATGGGGAACCTGGTTGCCGGCACGAAATACCGCGGCGAATTCGAGGAAAGGCTCAGGAAACTCGTTAAGGAGCTTGTGGAGTCCAAGGATGTGGTCCTTTTCATCGATGAAATCCATACGATCGTCGGGGCAGGGGGCGCGGAAGGGGCCGTCGACGCCGCAAACATCCTGAAACCGAGCCTTTCGAAGGGGGATTTCCAGGTCGTGGGGGCCACAACCTTCGACGAATACCGGAAGCATATCGAAAAGGACGCCGCTCTCGAAAGACGTTTCCAGCCAGTGGTTGTGAAGGAACCGGGGGTTGAGGATACCATCCTGATCCTCAAGGGTTTGAGGGACCGGTACGAAGCGCATCACCGGGTGAAAATAGAGGACAGCGCACTGGAGGCGGCTTCCAGGTTGGGCGAACGGTATATTTCCGACCGGTTCCTCCCTGACAAGGCGATCGACCTCATTGACGAGGCGGCCGCAAGGGCGAGGCTGAAGACGATGGAAACGCCCCCCGACCTCAAGGAACTGGAAAGAGTCCTGGAGAATGTCCTGAAGGAAAAGGAATCGGCTGTCTCCGCCCAGGAGTTCGAAAAGGCCGCAAGGCTTCGAGACGAGGAGCGGAAGGTTTCTGACGAGCTGGAAGAAAAACGGGCAAGCTGGCTTCTCCGGCGCAACCAGGAAGAACCCGTCGTCAACGGCGAAGATATCGCGACGATCGTTTCCGAATGGACCGGGATCCCGGTCGTCCAGTTGACGGAAGAGGAAACGGCCCGGCTCCTCAGGATGGAGGAGGAACTCCATAAGCGCATGGTGGGGCAACAGGAGGCGGTCAATGCCGTATCCAGGGCTGTACGGAGGGCCAGAAGCGGCTTGAAGGACCCGAAACGCCCGGTAGGCAGTTTCCTTTTCCTCGGGCCGACCGGGGTGGGAAAGACCGAAATGGCGAAGGCCCTTGCCGCGTTCCTGTTCGGCAGCGAAGAGGCCATGGTTCGCTACGACATGAGCGAGTACATGGAACGGCATGAGGTTTCCAAATTGATCGGCGCTCCGCCGGGGTATGTCGGATACGAGGAAGGAGGCAAGCTGACGGAAGCGATCCGCCGCCGTCCTTACGCAGTCCTCCTTTTCGACGAGATCGAAAAGGCACACCCGGACGTTTTCAACCTCCTTCTCCAGATCCTGGAGGACGGAAGGCTGACTGACGGCCAGGGACGCAGCGTTGATTTCCGTAACACGGTCGTCATCATGACGAGCAACGTCGGGGCAAGGGACCTGGCAAAAGGGCAGGGCCTTGGGTTCGCAGCGGAAAAAGGGTTGAGCGAAGGCGACCACCAAAAGGCGAAGGAACGGGTTCTCGAAGCGATGAAGCAGGCGTTCCGGCCGGAGTTCCTGAACCGGGTGGACGACATTGTCGTTTTCCGGTCGCTTTCGAAGGATGAGCTGCTGAAGATCGTTGACCTCATGCTTGCCGAGGTGGAAAAAAGGGTCATGGACAGGGGAATGGGGATCATTGTTTCGGAGGCGGCAAGAACTTTCCTGCTGGAAAAAGGGTTTGACCCGAAATACGGGGCAAGGCCGTTACGGAGGACGATCCAGCGCCTGGTCGAAGACAGGCTGGCGGATCTTTTCCTGGAAGGAAGGTTCAAACAGGGTGCGAAAGTCGAAATCGAGCCGGATGGCGAACAGCTGGGCTTCCGGGAAATCCAGGCCTGAAAAGCCGGTAACCCAAAAAATAAACCGTAGGGGAGGAACATGGAATTGAAAATCTCTCGTCTTTTGATCGGAATCGCGGTAGCGGCATTGGCCTTCTCTTCAGTGCAGGCCCTCGCCGCGGACCAACCGCCGGCCCTCAGGGTGGGAACGGAAGATGTCACGCTTGACGACCTGCTGTACCTCCTCACGCAGAAGGCAGGGGGGAACGAGGCCATGGCGGGAATGGTCGCGTCCCGCATGTCGATGGAAGAGAAACGGGATTTCCTCAAGGATATCGGTGATCTACTCCTCGTCTTCCAGGCCGGGCAGCTTAAAGGGGTCCAGCTGGAACCGGCCGTAGCCGCGAAATTGCGTTGGGACGCGGTCAATACGGTAGCCAAGGCGTATATCGAAAAGCAGGCCGCGGGTTGGGACATGAGCGAAAAGGCGTTGCTTGCCTATTTTGAGGCCCACAAGGCGGATTATTCGGTTAAGGAAGCGGTCCATGTGCGGCACATCCTCGTCGAATCGGAAGCCGGGGCGAGGACCCTGCTGCTGAATGCCCTTGCGGGAGAGGACTTTGGAGTCCTGGCTGCCAAGTTCAGCCAGGACCAGGGATCCGCTGAGAAGGGCGGCGATCTTGGCTGGATTGAAAAGGGGAACACCGTGCCTTCCTTCGAGCAGGCTGCTTTCTCGGCGAAGAAGGGAAGCTTTGCCGGGCCCGTCCAGAGCGAATACGGCTGGCACGTGATCCAGGTCCTTGAATATCGCCCGGCGGCCGAAGCGGTATACGAGAACGCAAAGCCCAGCGTCGGAAGGGACCTTCAGCAGTCTTACCTGGAAGCGGAACTGGCGAAACTGCGGGCGGGCACTCCGCTTTCGATCGACGAAAAACAGCTTTCGAAGTTCGGGCAATAAAGGATCAATGGAGGGCCGGGTTCCTTTCCCGGCCCTCACTGCGTCTGCTGGAAGGCGCGTGGGTTGGTGCTGGACAGTCCTGCCAATGGCCTTATAATGTTTAGGGTGGCAGGAAAAGAAACTGGGGGGTGTATTTAGGTTCAGGATGCAGGAGGAAAACGAACGCTGAACATGGGAGAAAAGAAAGGGGGAAATCATGGTCATGACGGAAGAAGCGGTGGGAAAGAAACCTAGTTTCGGCATTGCTGTAATGGTTGTCCTCGTAGCGGCATTAATCATCGGTTATAGCGTCCTCAAGCTCGAAGCGGAAGTTCATATCCCGCTGGTGCTATGTGCCCTGTTCGCAGCCCTTGTCGGGCGCTGGGTCCTGGGCATCCCCTGGAAGACCATCGAGGAAGGCATGATCAACGGTATCGTGCTGGCACTCCAGGCCGTCCTCATTCTCTACATCGTGGGCATGATTATCGGAGCCTGGATCCAGAGCGGAGTTGTTCCCAGCCTTATCTACTACGGGCTCGACCTTCTCTCGCCGAGGTGGTTCCTGCTGGCCACCCTCCTGATCTGCTCGGTCGTCTCGCTTTCGACCGGGACCTCCTGGGGGACGACGGGAACCGTCGGTATCGCCCTCATGGGCGTGGCCATGGGACTCGGCATTCCGGCCCCCCTGGCGGCGGGCGTGGTTATCTCGGGAGCCTACTTCGGCGACAAGATGTCCCCGCTTTCCGACACGACCAACCTGGCACCGGCCATCGCTGGAACGGATCTCTTCCAGCATATACGGGCCATGATCTGGACGACGGGCCCGACCTACCTGCTCGTTTGCGCGATCACGATCATCCTCGGGATGAAATACGGCGGCGGCACGCTTGACGCAGCCAAGATCTCGGCCATCCAGTCGGTCATGTCCCACGAGTTCGACATCAGCCTTCTCGGGTTCGTTCCTCCCGTCCTTGTCATCGCCCTTTGCGTGATGAAGATGCCGGCCATTCCCGGACTCTTTGCCGGGGTCGTGGCGGGAGCCGTCATCGCGGCCTTCCAGGGCCTGGGAATCGGGGACATCATGAACGTCATCCAGAACGGCTATTCCGCCACCCTTTCCGCCACCCTGTCAGGAGCGGAAGACCTGACCGCGGTCGCTAAGGCGCTAGCCGAAAACAACATCATGGGCGTCACCCCCGAAATGGCGAAGGAAGTCGGCGGGATGCTGAGCGACCTGCTGACCCGCGGCGGGATGCAGTCGATGAACTGGACAATCTCCCTGATCATCTGCGCCCTTTCTTTCGGAGGCATCATGGAGAGGTGCGGCTTCCTCGAAGTCATGCTCCGGACGATCCTCAAGGGTGTCAGGAGCGTGGGCGGTCTTGTCGCCTCGGTCATTGCCTCCTGCTTCATCTGCAACGTCTTCCTGGGCGACCAGTACCTGTCCATCGTCATGCCGGGACGCATGTTCAGGCTTGGATTCGAGGAAAAGGGACTTCATCCCAGGATGCTTTCCAGGTCCCTGGAAGACGCTGGGACCCTGACCTCGGTCCTGATCCCCTGGAACACCTGCGGTGCCTACAACAGCGGAGTCCTGGGCGTGCCGACGATCGAGTACGTTCCCTACGCCTTCCTCAACTACCTGAACCCGCTGATGGCGATTCTCCTCACCTACCTTGGCATCGGGACCGCCTGGAAGGGCAAGGATGGGGAACCCGTCATCACCAAGGAGAAACCCGCGAACCTGTAGCAAACGGAAACAGTTTCATGAGACAATGGCGGGGAGGGGGACCCGGTTCCCCCTCCCCGTTTTTCATCGAAGGATTGGAGGGAGGTTTCCTTTGTCTGTCCTGCTCGAATCTAGATCGAACACTCCGTTCCCGGAGTGGATGCGCTGGACGTTCGGCGTGATAGGGATCTATCTTCTAGGGGATTCCCTGAGGCGTTTCCTGACGGTGAAGTCCCTCAGCTTTCATGCTTTCTTCGTGGGAGGGGCGATCCTTTACGCCTGTGGCTACCGCAAAAGGATCTACCTTTCCGAAGAGGGCATCATAAGGGAAACCAGGACCTGGTTGAACAGGAACCGGGAAATCTTCTCGTGGAAAGAACTGGCCCATGTCGGGCTGGCTTTCAGGCGGAACCAGATGATGGCTTTTTTCGAAAGGGACATCCTCGGTTGGAAAGTTCTTTTCGACCGTTCACAGGAAGAGTCGCTGCGGAAGATCCTGGAAGAATATGCCCCGGGAATAGAGATCACGACAATATGAAAAAGGAAGAGGCGGCCCCGGGGCCGCCTCTTCCTTTTATGCCAGGAGCACGGATGGTCGCCTAATCCGCGATTTCGAAGGTGCCTTTCTTCTCGACCACGTCGGTTCCGTCTTCTTTCCTCCAGTAGATGCCGATCTTCATGTAAGTGACGAGAATCGCCATCAAGGGGTTGCCCCAGTTCAGGAAGGCGTAAGGCCCGTAAACAAGGGGGCCGACGCCGAGAACACTGGTCTGGTAGGCGCCGCAGGTGTTCCAGGGTACGAGGGCCGAGGTCAGCGTGCCGGCGTCCTCGAGGGTACGGGAAAGCATGCGCGGGGCCAACCCGGACTTCTGGAAGGTGTTCCGGAACATCCTGCCGGGAACGACGAGGGAAAGGTACTGGTCACCCAGGAAGATGTTGGAGATCAGGCAGGAACCGATGACAGCCGTGATCAGGGTCCCGACCTTACGAATGCCTTTCGTCAGGGTCCCGATGATCGTTTCCAGGAAGCCGCAGGCTTCCATGACGCCCCCGAAAGAGAGGGCCACGAAGATGAGGGAGATCGACCACATCATCGACTGGAGCCCACCGCGGGAGACGAGTTTCGAGACGGTCGCGGCGACTTCCTGGCCGAGTTCGGGGGCAACCCCGGCGATGCCGGCCTTGGTCATCGCGGCCGCGGCTGCGGCCACGTCGGCTGCGTTGGCCACCTCGTCCGAAATACTCGCCGCGTAGCCGTTCTGCACGACGTTCATGATATCCCCGATGCCCGAACCTGAAAGGAACGCCATGACGATTCCGGCAAAGAGCCCGGCGAAGAGCCCGGGTATCGCGGGCATTTTCATGACCGCCAGGGCAATGACCAGGGCCGGTGGGATCAGGCAGGCGAGGGAGATCGGGAATTCCGCGTTCATGAAGGACTGGATCGCGTGGATCCGGGAGGCGTCAAGAGTCCCACCGCCGTAACGGAAGCCGATGAAGGTCAGCACGGCAAGAACAATGATGTAGGTCGGGCCAGTGGTCCAGCACATGGCCTTGATATGATCGAAAAGCTCGGCGCCGGATACTGCGGGGGCCAGGTTTGTCGTGTCGGAGAGGGGGGACATCTTGTCGCCGAAATAGGCGCCAGAGATGATGACGCCCGCGGTGATCGGGACCGGGACTCCCAAGCCGTTCCCGATGCCCAGCATCGCGATGCCGATCGTCGCCGTCGTGGTCCAGGATGACCCGGTGGCGAGGGAGACGACCGAACAGGTCAGCAGCGTCGCCACGAGGAATATGGATGGCTTCAGGATCATGAGTCCGTAGTAGATGAGTCCAGGGACGACTCCCGACTGGATCCAGGCACCGATGATCATGCCGATGATCATGAGGATGAGGGTCGCCTGCAAGGCCACGGCGATGTTGTTGATCATGCCCTCTTCCATTTCCTTCCAGGGCACCCCAAGGATAAACCGGCCTACGAGTGCGGCAAAAACGGCTGCTGCCAGGATCGGCATGTGGGCTTCCGCTTCAAGCTTAAGGATTCCATAGCTGATGAAAAATGCCGCAACGGCGAAAACCCCCAGTGAAAGGGCGAAACTGGGAGCCTTTCTCTTGGTTTCAATTGCCATTAAAGGGTCGCCTCCTCTCGATTTTTTGCCAGGTGCTGGCCCCGGTTTACAGGCAGTAGCCTGGATTAATGGGGATGTAAAAAGACTACCCTCCTTTCGAGAAAAATGAAAAAATCTTCACAATCATTCATATTGCACACTCTCCTGTACAGTTTAAGTCCCTAGCCATAGGAGAGTCAAGGCAATTTCAGAGGTCAATAAAGGTATCGAAAATCAAGAATGATTTCTCAGAATAAACTGAAAGTGCGGAAGTGTGCACCCTTGACTGCTTGTATTATTGTATGCTATCTTGAGCCCGTTCAATAAAATCCGTCCAAGACAAAGGGAGGTTCTCGCATGAGAACGGTTCAACTGGGTTGCGGGCTGGTCGGGAGCGTTATCGCAACCGACCTGGCTAAAGACTGCGAGGTGACGGTTGTCGACCTGAACGAGAAGGCGTTGGATGCATTGAAGGCGAAAGCGCCGTCGGTTAAAACGGTCGTCGGTTCCTGCATCGACAAGGATGTCCTTGCGCCCCTCCTTAAGGATGCCGATATCGTAACCGCAGGTGTGCCGGGCAGATTTGGCTACAAGATGATGGAAACCGTCATCGAACTGGGTAAAAGCCTTAGCGATATCTCCTTCATGGCCGAGGATTTCGAGCTTCTCGACGGCCTGGCGAAGGAGAAGGGCGTCGTCGTGGTTCCCGATATCGGGGTCGCGCCCGGGATGTCGAATTACCTTATGGGACGCGGCTGTGCCCTGCTCGACGAAGTGGAAGACGCGGTCATCTATGTCGGGGGTATTCCAGAAAAGAAGGTCCCTCCGTTCAACTACCAGGTGACGTGGTCTCCCGCGGACGTCATAGAGGAATACACGAGGCCTGCCCGTTTCGTGGAAAACGGCGAGCCTGTGACGGTCGATGCGATGGACCGCCTTACCCTGAGGGAATTCCCCAAGGTGGGAGAGCTCGAAACCTTCATCACGGACGGGTTGCGTTCCCTGATCACGAACCTCAAGGCGAAAAGAATGGAAGAAAGGACGCTCAGGTGGCCTGGGCACGTCGAGCAGATGCGGCTCCTCCGCTCGATGGGCCTCTTCGATGAAACTCCAAGGAAACTTGGTGGAGTCGAGATCGTTCCCCGTGACGTGGCGTGCGACCTCCTGTTCCCGATGTGGAAAATGGAACCCGAGAAGGGTGACCGTGACCTCACGATCATGCAGGTTGAAGTCCACGGGTTCAAGGGCAAGGACGAAATCACCTATACCTGGGACCTTTGGGACCGTTTCGACGAAAAGTCATGGACGAACTCGATGGGACGCTGCACGGGGTGCACCTGCGCAATCTTTGCCAGGGCCATCCACATGGGCCTCATAAAGGAAAAAGGTGTCCTTGCGCCCGAAAAGCTTGCTGCGGACGACGCCCTCTACGAATTCGTCATGAAGGAACAGGCGGCAAGAGGTTTGGTATACAAGGAAACGGTGAAGGTGAAGAAAGGGTAGCGAAACCCTCGGTTATTCTATAGAATGAAATGTACGGGTTTGCCGGCGGGGCTTCCTCCCGCCGGCTTTTTCGAAGAGGAGGTGCACTACCGTGAGGGATTACCGCACGATTCCGCTCTGGAAAGACGTGACCGAGCAAGAATGGAAGGATTGGCACTGGCAGGTCAACAACCGCATCACGACTGTTTCACAGCTGAAGCAGGTCCTCCCGCTTTCACCGGAAGAGGAAGAGGTGATCGGTCATAGCCTGAACAAGCTGAGGATGGCCATAACGCCTTATTACGCTTCCCTCATCAACCCGGAGGATCCCGAAGACCCGGTACGGCGTCAGGCCGTCCCGACAATTCACGAAACCCACATCGCCGCTTCGGACCTGGAAGACCCCTGTCACGAGGATACGGATTCCCCCGTTCCGGGATTGACCCATCGCTACCCCGACCGTGGAATCCTCATGGTCACCGACCAGTGCTCGATGTACTGCCGTCACTGCACTCGCAGGAGGAAGGCGGGAGAAACGGACAGAGCGTATTCCAAGGAGCAGATTTCGGCCTGCCTGGATTACCTCAGGAAGACCCCGACTTTCAGGGACATCCTCTTCACCGGGGGAGACCCTTTCCTCATGAGCGACGAAATGCTCGACTGGATGCTGGGGGAAGTCCGCAAGATCCCTCATATCGAGATCGCACGGTTCGGCACGAGGACGCCCGTGGTCATGCCCCAGCGCGTGACGGACGACCTTTGCGCGATTTTGAAGAAGTACCATCCCGTCTGGGTCAACACGCACTTCAACCACCCGAACGAGATCACGCCGGCTTCGAAGGAAGCCTGTGAAAAACTGGCGGATGCGGGAGTTCCACTAGGGAACCAGTCGGTTCTCCTAAAAGGGGTCAACGATTGTCCCTACACCTTCAGGGAGCTGAACCAGAAATTGTTGACGATCCGGGTTCGCCCCTACTACATCTACCAATGCGATCTATCCCAGGGCATCGAGCATTTCAGGACACCGGTGGCCAAGGGGATCGAGATCATGGAATACCTCAGGGGGCACACTTCGGGTCTTGCCGTTCCCTACTTCATCGTTGACGGGCCGAATGGGGGAGGAAAGATCCCCGTTCTCCCCAACTACATCGTTTCCATGTCGGACAAGCGGGTCATCCTCAGGAATTACGAAGGGGTCTTCACGACCTACACCGAACCCGAGGACAAGATCAGCCACTGCCCCGCGAACTGCGCCGCTTTCTGCGAGAAGCAGAAAAAACTGTCCCGTGAGGGACTCATCCCGCTCTTCGAGGGGGATCGCGTTTCTCTCGAACCGGCCCACCTAGCGAGGCGGGAGAGGGCGGCAGAACGGGGACAGGTGAAAAAGGACTAAAGGCGGCAGGGGAGGCGGGAACCGCCTCCCCTGTTTTTTGTGGGGACCGCCCTCGTCGTGGTACCCTTTGAATGACAAGACGCTTCAGGCAGGGAGGGAATTCATTGGAATTCAAAACGCTGATCCAATTCGCGCATGACTTGTTTCGCCCCGGGGCCATCCTACTTGCCTGGTGGCTGCTTGACCGGCTGGGGGCAAGGGGCATCAGGCGCTTTTTCACCAAAGCCGAAGCCGGGATAGAAGTCGATGACGGTGGAGAGCCCAAGCGGGAGGCAAGCCTGAAAAGGCTGCGGACACTCAGGGGGATTTCGCTTCAGCTGTTCCGCTGGACGCTTGCCGCCATCGCGCTGCTGACACTTGTCGGGAGCCTTGGGGTGGACGTCCGCTCGATACTGACAGGGCTCGGGATTGCCGGGTTGGCGCTTTCCTTGGCGGCGCAGAACATCATAAGGGATTTCCTGAACGGGGTCTTCATCATTTTCGAGGACCAGTTCGCCGTCGGGGATGTCGTGAAAATTGACGGCAATTCGGGGGTCGTCGAGGTTTTTACCCTGAGGACGACTCGCCTGAGGACCCTTGACGGAGAGTTGGTGACCATCCCCAACGGCAGCATCGCGACGGTCATGAACTTTACGAAGAAGTGGTCGAGGGCCCGTATCGAGGTCGGTGTGGACTATGCCACCGATATACCGGCAGCGCTGGCGACGATGGGGCGGGTCGCCCAAGAGCTGGCGGCGGAAATGCCGGGCAAAATCATCGAGACTCCGGCGGTCCTCGAAGGCATCCTGGGTTTCGAAGCCAGCGCGCTGACCCTGCGCGTTCTCCTGAAGACGGTTCCCGGAGCCCAGTGGGAAATCGCGGCAGCATACAGGCTTCGGCTCAAGAAAGCATTCGACGAGGCCGGTATCTCGATCTCTTTCCCGCAGCTCGACGTTCATCTCAAGGGATTGGCGGAAGGCGTTCCGAAAAGGATCGCGTAAGGGATCGGACGCTCCTTGCCCCCGGAAGGGCAAGAAACCAGCCCGTTTCTCCACCAGATGGACGAGGAACCCCCGCCGTCAAGGTTGAGGACCTCGGTGAGCCCGAGGGAGAGGGCCAATGCCGCCGAATCCTGGAGAGTCAAGCCGAGACTGTGGGAAGGATCCCGGCCGTCGACGACGATCCACCACAAGGCACTGCCGTCCCATCCCACCATGGACCTGGGATGCCTTTCGAGGCGTGTTTTTTCGTCGAACGATTCCGAAGCGCTGTTGGCCTGCCCATTCTCGACGATTCCAGGTCCGGCCTGGAGCACGAACTGGCTGCCCTCGAAGCGGGGATTGCTCCAAACGCAGCCGACGGTAATCAGGCTTCCCGGTTCTATCCCCTCGGCTTGCCTTGATTCCCCTGGATAAACAAGGACACCTCCCATAGGAGGCACGGGGAGGCCGCCGACGATCTCCGCAGTAACGGGAATGCCTGCCAGGTCCCGCGACTCAAGGCCGTCAGGATCCTGGAAAGGGGAGTTTTCTAGAAACAGCGAGATTTCATCTTTCCTGGGCAACTCATTCAGGCGATCGAGGTTGATGGGTCCATTCTTCATATCCGCCCGGAGAGAAAGACCGCCGTTTCCGAAAACAGGTGGGCTGCCTGGAGCCAGGCCAATTGCGGAGCGTTCGCCGTAGGACTGGTGGAAAAGGGTTCCATTCACCACGAGGGTCCCGACCGGGCCCGAAGACGAAAAGAATCCTCCGTTGAT
>DAIMJI010000010.1:0-35708 GCA_036722335.1 Synergistales bacterium
AGCACCTTCGCTACAGCCTGGAAAACTTCCGGCCTCTTTTCCCGGGAAGCGCCGAGTCCTTCCTGGAACGCCTGAAGGAAATGCAGGACCTCCTTGGCGTGATTCATGACTGCGACGTCTGGATTGCCAGGCTTCCGGCCTTCATGGAGGAAGAAAGACGGAAGACACTGGACTATTTCGGGCATGCCCGCCCCTTCTCGCGCCTGCGCCCGGGCATCGTCCATCTGCAGGAGATGTTCCGGGACAGGCGCGCGGAACGGTTTTCCTCCTTCAGGAAGTTCTGGCGCGATTCCAGGGCCTTGCCGTCGTGGGTGGAACTGCCGTCCGTGCTTCGGGGGGATATCCCTTGAAAGCGGCCCTTCTTGCGGACGTCCACGCCAACCTGCCGGCGCTCGAGGCAGTGGTGGAACATGCGCGAAGCAGGGGATGCGGGGTTTTCTGGAACGCCGGGGACTGCCTCGGCTACGGTGCCTTTCCTGACGAGGTCGCTGGCCTTCTTCGCGGCTTGGGCCTCAACATCATCGGGAATTACGACCGAAAGGTCCTCGATGCCGGAAAGAGGAAGGAGGAATGGCAGAAAAGCCTTGTGCCCGAGAAGTGGATGGCATTCAACTGGGCTTTCGAAAACCTTTCGAAGGAAAACCGGAAGTGGCTTTCAGGGTTGCCGGAAAGCCTGCGGCTGGAGGAAGAAGGCCGGAGTATACTGATCGTTCACGCCTCTCCCCTGTCCGCCAAGGAGCACCTGGGGCCCGAGACGCCGCCCATGCGGTTCGAGGCCCTCGCAAAAGCCGCCGGGGCGGACATCGTCGTTTGCGGGCACTCGCACGTGCCGTTCGTTCTGCGCTCAGGCAGGACCTGGTTCATCAATCCGGGTTCGGTCGGAAGGCCCGACGACGGGGACCCCAGGGCCAGTTACGCCACGCTTACCCTCAAGCGCGGGGTTCTGCGCATCCAGCATTACCGGGTTCCTTACGATGTCGAAAGGGCCGTTGGCGAGGCGCGGCGAAGGAAGCTGCCGGAATCCTTCTCAAGGATGCTCGAGAGAGGGCTGAGCCTCAAGGATGTGCTTGAAGGCGGGGATCCCGTGCCCGGTTCGGACGAGCCGAGCAGCGGGGGAGGTGAAAGCGGTTTCGAGTCCGTCATGAGGCTCGTGAGGGTCTGCGGGGACGAAGCCGGGCATCCCAGCCAGGTCGAGCGGATATCCCTGCGGCTGTTCGACCTGCTCCAGCCGCTTCACGGGCTGGGTGAATTCGAGCGCTCCTGGCTCCAGACCGCCGCTCTCCTGCACGACATCGGCTGGGTAGAGGGAGGGGCAGGACACCACAAGGCCTCGATGAGGCTGATCCTGGTATCCCCGCTCCTGCGCCTCGATCCCCGGGAAAGGCAGATAATCGGCTCGATTGCCCGTTATCACCGGGGAGCCTTGCCGAAAACCACCCATGCCCATTTCGAAACACTCTCGGAACCGGACAAGACGGTGGTACGGAAGCTGGCTTCACTGCTCAGGCTGGCGGATGGCCTGGATGCTAGCCACGGTTCCGTGGTCACGGAGATGGGGTGCAAGATAGAGCCGAGGCGAATCCGCCTCGAATGCAGGGCCTCTTCCGCAGCCTGCATGGAGAGGCTTGCGGCCGAGCGAAAAAAGGACCTGTTCGAAGAAACTTACGGGAAAGAGTTGAGGATCGAATGGTTACAGGCCTGAAGCCTTCGGGAGCGAAAGTCGCGGCCTTTCTCGACATGGGAACGAATTCAGTCCGCCTCCTGGTGGTCCGGGTGGAGCCGGGGGGCGTCTACTCCGTGCTCAACCGGCAGCGCGAGGTTGTCAGGCTGGGTGAGGGAGAGTTCCAGGAACAGGTGCTCCAGCCGGAGGCCATGGACCGGGCCGTGCTCGTCTGCAGGAAATTCAACGACCTGGCCCGCGCTTACGGGGCGGAGGATTTCGTTGCCGTCGCCACCTCCGCGACACGGGACGCGGAAAACCAGGGGAAGTTCCTCGCACGCCTCGAAAAGGAGGCCGGCCTGGAGGTTCGAGTCATCTCAGGCCGGGAGGAGGCCAGGCTCATTTACCTCGGTGTTTCGAGCGGCGTCCACATGGGGGCTAAAAACGCCGTTTTCATCGATATCGGGGGGGGGAGCACGGAGGTGGCCGTGGGGAACCAGGCGGAACACGCCTACCTGGACACCCTTAAGCTCGGGGCGATCCGCCTGACCCAGATGTTCTTCCTGCCGGAGGAAAAAGGTCCCGTTTCCCCTTCGCGCTATGCCCTCATCGGCCAGTACGTGAAGAACGCGGCGATCCGGACCGCGCAGAGGGTCAACGAGCACCGGATCGACATGGCTTTCGGCAGTTCGGGCACCATCATGAACCTCGCGGATATTGCCCGCGAGATGAAACTGAAGGGACCCGCGTCTGAAAACAGGCTCGGGAGGGAGGCTTTGCGGAAGGTCGTGGAAACGCTTTGCTCCCTTCCCCTGGAGGAGCGGAAGCGCATTCCCGGCATCAACCCGGAGCGGGCGGACATCCTGGTGGCGGGGGCGGCGGTCATTGAGACCCTGATGGACCTCATGGGCCTGAAGGAAATCAAAGTCAGCGACCGGAGCCTGAGGGACGGCCTCCTGGTGGACTACCTCTCGCGAACGGAAAATTTTCCGCAGATGGCCGAAATGACCGTCCGCCAGAAAAGCGTCCTTAGGCTGGCAAGGAGCTTCGGCCTGGACGAGGATCACGCCCGCACGACGACCCGCCTGACGCTCGGGCTTTTCGATTCGGCCCGGGAAACGGGCCTCCACGCCTACGGGCCGGCGGAAAGGGAACTTCTGGAACATGCGGTATTTCTCCACGACATCGGGATGTTCATCTCTTTCAGCAATCACCACGCCCACAGCCACTACATCATCAAGAACTCGGAACTGCTGGGGTTCAACCAGACGGAAATCTCGATCATCGCCTGTGTTGCCCTTTTCCACAGGAAGAAGATGCCGGGCAAGGAAAATCCTGATTTCGCGGCCCTCGACAAGGGATCAAGGCAAGTCGTCAGGGTCCTCTCGATGTTTGTCCGCCTTTCCGAAAGCCTTGACCGCACCCATACGGGCGTCGTAACCGAGGCCTGTTTCAAGGCAGGAAAAGGCGGCAGGGTCTTTCTTGAAATTCGGGCCGAGGGGGACGTCCAGATGGAAGTCTGGGGAGTCCGTTCCCAGGCGGAAGGGTTCCGGAAAACCTTCAAGCGGGAACTGCAGGTCAGGGTCCTGCCGCCGGAGGCCTAGCCCAAAGGCGGCAAATCCAGGCCGAGATGGCTGGCTACGGGCCGGAAAAAGGCGTCGATGTCCTCCTCGACATGGAGTGCCACTCGGGAGGAGGGAAGCCAGGTCCTTGAGATTTCCCCCTTGTTCACGATGACGATGTGTCCCGGGCAAAGGGATGGAAGCCAGGCGGCGGGGGTCACGGCCAGGGAGGACCCCACGACGAAAAGGAGGTCGCTTCCCGCCACGAGTTCCTGGCAGGCCTCGAACTGCATGACGTTCTCGCCGAAAAAGACAACGTCGGGCTTCACGACGGAACCGCATCGGTCACAAACCGGGACGCCCTCTTCAAAGACCTTCCTGCAGCTCTCCGAGTAGCCGTATCCCTTCCCGCACTTCGTGCAGTGGCTTTTCCAGATGCTCCCGTGAATTTCCAGGACATTCAGGGATCCTGCCCGCTGGTGCAGGGCGTCGATGTTCTGCGTCACGATGCCCTTCATGCGGCCTTCCTTTTCGAGCCCAGCGAAAAAACGGTGGCCGAAGGTCGGCTTGACGGCTTCGACCTGCCGGAGGAACTCGCGGTGGAAACCGTAGAAGAACGAAGGGTCGGCCCGGAAAACCCCGATGTCGAATATCCTTTCAGGGTTGTCGATTCCCAGCTTGCGGTATAGGCCGTCGGGCCCGCGGAAATCTGGGATCCCCGCGCTGGTCGACATTCCCGCCCCGCTTAAGAGGGCGATGCGGCTCGCCCCGAGGATCAGCTCGCCGCAGCGGGCCGCGTTGCCTGTCAAGGAATGGTTCATGATCGATCGCCTCCCGCCACAGTTTACTCCTGGCCATCCCTCCCGGGAAATCCCCTTTTTCCGGGACCGGCGTCACTTGATAGGGCGCTTTCGTGCATGGTATATTTCTGTGCAAGCGGGTGCAAAACTCACGGGAGGTGTCCTAAAAAATGGCACTGCGAAAGATCGTTTACGGCGTTGATGATCGTCCCCCATTCCCCATCATGGTTCTGGCCGGGCTGCAGCACGTGCTTACCCTGTTCGGGGCGACCACCCTGGTTCCCCTGATTTTCGGCCCGGCAATGGGCATGGACACGGTCCAGATAGGCTTCTTCATTTCCTGCGTCTACTTCGCGATGGGCGTCGCGACCCTGATCCAGACCCATCCCAAGCTCGGGTCGGGACTTCCGATCGTCCAGGGGTCGAGCTTCAGTTTCATCCCCCCCATCATGACCATCATCGGCACGTTCAAGGCCGCGGGCCCGGCCGTCATCATGCAGAATGTCGGGGGCGCCCTGATCTCCGGAGGACTTGTGCTGGCGGTCCTCGGCTACACGAGGCTCATCGGGGCGATCCGGAAGGTCATCACCCCGATCGTCATCGGCCCGACGATCATGGCGATCGGGTTCTCCCTCGCTCCCGTGGCTGTCCAGTTCAACGCGGCGAACTACTGGCCGATCTCGCTTCTGGTCGTGGGCGGCGTCTTCGTCTTCAGCCTCGTCCTCAAGAACAAGTACATCAACATCTTCGCCATCCTCTCGGCGATCGTCATGGCCTACCTGATCTGCCTGTTCGCTTCCCTGGGAGGCCTCTTCCCGCAAGGGCACCCGGCCCATATCAACCTGGCAAGCATCGCAGCCGCCCCCTGGCTCAGGGATTTCAGGACCCTCGTCATGCCCTGGGGCGCGCCCAAGTTCAGCCTGCTCACCTTCGGGGCCATCCTGGCCGGTTTCTTCGCGGTCATGATCGAATCCATCGGTGACTACCACTCCTGTTCCTACGCGTCAGGCCTGGAGGATCCGAGCCCCGAGACGATCAGCCGGGGGATCGGGGCCGAAGGCGTCAACTGCATGCTGGCGGGTCTTTTCGGAGCCGTGGGAACGACTTCCTACACGGAGAACATCGGCCTGATCGGCCTTACGGGCGTGGCGTCGCGCTGGGTCGTGAGGACCGGGGCGGTCCTGTTGATCATCATGAGCATGATCGGAAAGCTCGGGGCCCTTGTCGCCACGATCCCCAGCCCCATCATCGGCGGTGCCTACATCGCCCTTTTCGGCATCATCGGCGCCCTCGGCATCCAGGTGCTCATGAGGGCCGACATGGGAAGCCAGAGGAACGTCCTCATCGTCGGTTTCGCCTTCCTGATGGCCCTTGGGCTTCCCGGGTGGGTTGACGGCCAGAAGGAGGCCTTTTTCGCCATCGGCATTCCCGGCCAGGTCCTCTGGGCGATCCTGAAGACCCCGATGGCCGTGGCCGGGGTGTGCGCGGCCTTCTGGGACAGCCTGATCCCCGGCACGCCCGAAGAGCGCGGTATCGGTGTGAAACCCCGCTAGGAAAGCACTCGAAGGGAAAAGCCAGGGGCGGCGGGGATATCCCGCCGCCCCTTTTTTTGCGGTATCATGGATTTGCTCGGTGAAAGGGGAATTGGATGAAATGAAACGATATGACTTCGTCATCGTTGGAGCCGGCCCCGCGGGGTTGTTCTCCGCGCTGGAACTATCGCGGGCCGGAAAGAAGGTTGCCGTTTTCGACAAGGGCGCGCCGATTTCGAAGAGGAACTGCCCCATCAAGACCGGCGCGACAAAGACCTGCGTCCACTGTAACCCGTGCTCGATTATCTGTGGCTGGGGAGGGGCGGGAGCCTATAGCGACGGCAAGCTGACGCTGACACCGGAATTCGGGGGGAATCTCGAACGCAGCGTGGGAAGGGAACACCTCCTCGAGCTCATCAGCGAGGTCGACCGCACCTTCGTGGAGTTCGGGGCCGACTCTCCCGTTTACGAACCGGACCCGGTCTTCGCCGCGGATGTCATCAAGCGCGGCAGGTCCGCAGGGCTCCAGGTCGTGCCCGCCCGTATCCGGCACATGGGCACGGATCGTGCGAAACAGGTGCTGCAGGCCTTTTACGATGAGCTGGGCGCCTCCTGCGATGTCAGGACGGGAGTCGAGGTCAAGTCCGTCATGCTTGAGGACGGACGTGCGAAAGGAGTTGTCCTGGCCGACGGAACGAGGGTCGAAGCTTCGGGCGTCCTCCTTGCCCCGGGGAGGGAGGGGGCTCCATGGATGGAACGGGTGGCCTCGGAACTGGGACTTACGGTCGATTCCCTGCCTGTGGATATCGGGGTGAGGGTCGAGATACCCGACGAGATCGCCAATGACCTGACCGAGCAGTTTTACGAGGTGAAGGCGATTTTCGACGCCCCGACTTTCGACGACAGGGTGAGGACGTTCTGCATGTGCCCCCATGGTGAAGTCGTGACGGAATACCAGAGCGACACCGGGCTGGTCATCGTGAACGGTCACAGCAACCGGGACAGGAAGACCCAGAACACGAATTTCGCGATCCTCGTCAGCACCGAGTTCACCCAGCCTTTCCGGGATCCGAACGGTTACGGCGGGGCCATCGCAAGGCTGGCTAACATGCTCGGCGGGACTGTCCTGGTCCAGCGCCTGGGCGATCTCAAGGCGGGACGGCGTTCCACCGCCGGACGCATCGAGCGGGGCCTGGTCAGGCCGACCCTCAGGCAGGCCGAACCGGGAGACCTGTCCTTTGCCTTGCCCTACAGGCACCTTACCGACATCCTGGAGATGCTGGGGGCGCTGAACACCATCATGCCGGGGATCGACGGTCCCCATACGCTTCTTTACGGGGTCGAGGTGAAGTTCTACAGCCTGAAGCTCGCTCTGGACCGAGGGCTCCAGACATCCGTGAAAGGCCTGTACGCCGCGGGTGACGGAGCCGGTGTCACGCGGGGCCTTGTCCAGGCATCGGCAAGCGGGCTCGTCGTGGCGAGGGACTTCCTTGACAGGGAACGTCAGTCGGGTTAAAATGCCCTTAGTCTAAAAACATTATCAATAACGAGGCAACAAGCCTCAAATCAAGGGGAGGTCGATCGGGAATGATCAAGGACAAAATGAACGGGGCGCTCAACAAGCAGATCAACGAGGAAGCCTTCTCCTCATACCTTTACCTTTCCATGTCGGCATGGTTCGAGAGGCAGAACCTCAAGGGGTTTGCCAACTGGATGAAGGTCCAGGCGCAGGAGGAAGCGGTCCACGCGAAGATTTTCTTCAACCACATCGTCGAAAGGGGAGGCCAGGTCAGGCTGCAGGCAATCGAAGCCCCCAAGATCGATTGGACCTCGCCGCTTGAGGCTTTCAAGGATACGCTCGAACACGAGAAGCACATCACTTCCTGCATCCACGGGCTGATGGACCTGGCCCTCGAGGAGAAGGACCATGCTGCCGCCATCGCCCTGCAGTGGTTTGTCACCGAGCAGGTCGAGGAAGAGGCGAATGCCGAGGAGCTGCTCGGGAAACTCGAATTGATCGGGGATGCCAGGAACGCTCTCTTCATGCTGGACAAGGAACTCGCCGCGAGGGTTTTCACAGTCCCTGCGGGTGTTACGATATAACGGGGCGCGTCCATCCATGGGTTGAGAAGCGGGGGCGGGCTGCTGCCCCCGCTTTTCGATAGGGACTTCGCGGGAATCCCGGAAAAAAGGAGGAACGAGCATGGAGGTCGGATCCGCCATTGACGTCAAGGCCCTTTTCAACCTGACTTACGGCATGTATATCGTCAGCACTGAATGGGAGGGAAGGAAGAACGGCCAGATTGCCAACTCCGTGATGCAGGTGACGGCGAGCCCGAACACGGTGGCCGTATGCCTGAACAAGGACAACCTGACCTGGGAGCTCCTCGAGAAGAGCGGGAAGTTTTCCGTGACTGTCCTCGAGGAGGAAGTTCCCATGACTTTTATCGGAACTTTCGGTTTCAAGAGCGGCAGGGATATCGACAAGTTCGCCTCTTGCGGCTGGATGGCAGCCCCGGGGGGCACGCCCGTCGTCCTGGACCACGCATTGTCCTGGATCGAGGCGCGGGTATTCAACCGGGTGGACGTCTATACCCACAGCGTCTTTTTCGGAGAGGTGATCTCCTCTTCCTGCCTGAAAGAGGGCTGCCCCCTGACCTACGCGAACTATCACCTTGTCAAGAAGGGCAAATCCCCGAAATCGGCGCCCACCTATAACCTTAACGCAGTCAAGTAAGGAGGTCGATTGGAAAGATGAGCGGCAGCGCGATTGAAGTGAAGCCGGGAATTTACTGGGTCGGAGCGATCGACTGGGGGCTCAGGGATTTCCACGGCTATTCCACCGAACTCGGGTCAACTTACAACGCCTTTCTCGTCGTGGACGACCATGTCACTCTTTTTGACACGGTCAAGGCGACCCACACCGAAGAAATGTTCTGGAGGATCGGCCAGGTCATCGATCCCGAACGCATCGACACGGTTGTCGTCAACCACGCGGAAATGGATCATAGCGGGAGCCTGGGGCGCCTCATCGAGAGGGTCAAGCCGGAAAGGGTGTTCGCTTCACCCGCCTGCGAAAAAGCCCTGAAAGCCCACTTCCATTACGAGGGCTGGCCGGTTCGCGTGGTGAGGACGGGAGACCGGCTGAACCTGGGAAGGCGCAATGTCAGCTTCCTGGAAACGAAGATGCTGCATTGGCCGGACAGCATGTTTTCCTTCCTGGAAGAGGACGGGCTCCTGATCTCCAGTGACGCGTTCGGTGCCCACTACGCCTCGAGCGAACGCTTCGACGACGAGGTCGGGACGGGGGAGCTCATGCACCAGGCGGCAAAATACTACGCCAATATCCTGAATCCCTACTCCCCGCTGGTGCTCGGCCTGCTGGAACAGGTCCGGAAACTGGGCCTCAAGATCAACATGATCGCCCCCGACCACGGGGTCATCTGGAGGAAGGACCCCGGGCGCATCCTAGAGGCCTACGCGGCCTGGGGAGCCCAGAAGACCAGGGATAAGGCCATTGTCGTCTTCGATTCGATGTGGCACAGCACGGAGAAGATGGCGGAATCGATCGGACAGGGACTCCTGGAAAAGGGCGTTTCCGTCCAGGTGATGGATCTCCACGGCTGGCACCGCAGCGACGTGGTCACGGAACTCCTCGATTCACGCGCCCTTGTCCTCGGGTCGCCGACGCTGAACAACGGGATGCTTCCCAGGCTGGCGGATATCATCTGCTACGCGAAGGGGCTCAGGTTCACCGGGCGCCTGGGAGCGGCCTTCGGGTCCTACGGCTGGGGAGGGGAGGCTGTCAAGCTCCTGAACGAGGCCCTCGACGAAATGAAGGTCCGCCGGGTTCACGAGGGCTTGCGGGTCCAGTACGTCCCGGCCGAAAAGGACCTGGACCTTTGCCGGCAGCTGGGGTATACGGTCGCCGACGAGGTGCTTGCCGGCGGCCGCTGATGCCCCTGCTGGGAGGCGCCAGGCCTGGAGGAGGACCGGGGGGAAAATGGCCGTGCCTCGAGGAAACCCTTGAAAGCCTTTACGAGACCTACAACAGGCCGGAATGGATTTCCCCGGATCCAGTGGAATGCGTTCGGCCTTACGAAAACCCGCTTGACCGCGAAATCGCAGGCCTGGTCGCATCCGGGCTGGCCTACGGACGTGTCCGCCAGATCATGAAGAGCGTCAGGAAAGTCCTGGGAGAGATGGGCACTTCTCCCAGGGTTTACCTTGAGCGTTCGTCCCGCTCGAGCCTCGAGCGGGATTTTTCTTCATTCAGGCACAGGTTCACCCCTGCCGAAGACCTTGTCTCCCTTCTTACCGGGATCCTGGAGCTTTGCCGTATCCACGGCAGCCTTGAAAACGCCTTTCTTGCGGGAGGGCCGGCCGGGGAGAATTACATCCCCAACCTCGAAACGTTCCTTCGAGAACTGGGCGAAGCGTCCGGCGCAGGAGGGAAAAACAGCCTTCTCTGCCTTCCTTCGGGAGGGAGCGCCTGCAAACGGCACTGGCTGTTCCTGAAATGGATGGTCAGGTCGGATGCGGTAGATCCCGGGGGGTGGGGCCGGTGCGACCCGGCAAGGCTCCTGATCCCCCTGGACACGCACATGTACAGGATCGGCAGGGCCCTGGGCTTCACCCGGAGGAAGACGGCCGACCTCAAGGCCGCCCTTGAGGTGACGAGAGGATTTTCGGCTCTCGTCCCGGAAGATCCCGCACGATACGACTTCGTCCTGACGAGGTTCGGTATCAGGGATGACCTGAGGGTCGAGGACCTACTCGCTCAATGCGGCCCTGCCGCGGTTGACATCCACGCGCCTGAGGACGGCCATGCCGGCCAGGAAGAACAGGGATAAGGCCAGCGCCCCAAGGCGGGGTGACCCCGTGACCTGGAGGATCACCGCGAAGAGGGCGGGCCCGGCGACTCCCGAAAACTTGCTCGAAAGGTCGTAGAAAGCGAAAAACTCCGCGCTTTGCCCGGGGGGGATCATCGAGCCGAAAAGGCTTCTGCTAAGGGCCTGGGTTCCCCCCTGCACGGTCCCGATACCGATTGCCAAAACCCAGAACTGCCAGGGGTGGACGAGGAAAAAGGCCCAGGCGGAAAGGCAGACGTAACCGGCAAGGCCGATGGATATCGCGGGCTTTGCGCCGATCCTTTCCGCAAGGCGTCCGAACCCGAGAGCGCAGGGAATCGCGACGAACTGGGTGGCCAGGAGGGCTCCCAACAGGTGATTCCTCCCGATCCCGAGCGAGGATGCGTATAGGGCCCCGAGCTTGATCACGGTCCCGATGCCGTCGTTGTACAACCAGAAGGCGACAAGGAAAAAGAAGGCGTCCCGGTACTTGCGAAGGGACCGGAGAGTCTCGAAGGGACGCGATAGGATCCTTCCCGGGGTCGCCGTCCCGACGGGGTTTCCCGGGGGCTCGGGAACGAAGGCCATAACGGGGAGGGTGAAAAGAGCCCACCAGATGCCGACCGAGAGGAAGCTCAGCCGCATCCCTTTTTCGGGGCTCATGAAAGCGACCATCGCGACGTTGACGGCCAGAAGGATCCCGCCGCCAAGGTATCCCACCGCGTAGCCGGCACTGGAAGCGCGGTCCAGGTCACGGGCCGGCACGATGTGGGGAAGCAGGGAGTCGTAAAAGACGGAGGACAGCGAAAAACCGACCGTTCCCACGACCAAAAGCAAAAGAGCAGGCATCCACTGGCCTTCCCCGACACGTGACAAACCCACTGAAGCCGCTACGCCCATCAGGGTTGCCAGGGCCAGGCCCTTTTTCTTCCATCTCTTCGCGTCCGCAGCCGCCCCGGAAAAAGGAGCGGAGAGGACCGAGAGAAGGAGCGCCAGCGCCGACGCGTATCCCCAGAATGCCAGCGAATGGGTTGTCGGGAGGGTGCGGGCTGCCACCTCACGGTAATAGACAGGCAGGATCGCTGCCATGATTGTCGTTGCGAAGGCCGAATTCCCCGCGTCGTAAAGAACCCAGCCCAGGAGCTTCCTGTTCCCGCAAAGGCGATCCATTCCGTTTCCCCTTCCCGCGTGGTCGCGCAGGTTCCATCCCTTCCAGATTATGAGTCAAGCCGCGCCCGAATCAAAGAGGAAATCCGCCGGGTTGACAAAATAAAGGGTATTAGGTATTTATATACCGAAATAGGGCCGACAAAGACGGAGGGATTTATGTGAAGAAAAGCGTAAGGCCGATCATCAGGATCGACGAGGAAAAATGCGATGGGTGCGGACTCTGCCGCACAGCCTGCCATGAGGGGGCAATCGCGATTGTTGAGGGCAAGGCGCGGCTTGTCAGTGAAACCTATTGCGACGGGTTGGGGGCCTGCCTGGGAGAATGCCCGCGTGGAGCCATAACGATCGAGGAAAGGGAGGCCGAAGCCTTTGACGAAGAAGCGGTGGCCAGGGCACGAAAGGAAGAGAAAACCGTCATGCCCTTGCCCTGCGGCTGTCCTGGAACCCAGGCCAGGAGCCTGAAGGGGCTGTCCAAGCCTGACATTGCCGAGGTACCCCCAAGGGAAAACGAAACGAAATCCGCGGCGGAAGCGTCAAGGCTCGGAAACTGGCCGGTACAGCTGACCCTCGTTCCCGTGAACGCACCCTACCTCAAGGGGGCCGACCTTCTCCTTGCGGCAGACTGCACCGCGTTCGCCTGTCCCGGTTTCCACGAGCGTTTCCTCGAAGGCAGGGTTCTCCTGGCGGGTTGCCCGAAACTCGATGACGCAGCCTTCTACGAGGAAAAGCTGGCTTCCATCCTTTCGGGGAACGGCATCCGCTCCCTGGAAGTCGTCTACATGGAGGTCCCATGCTGCGGGGGGCTTGTCCGGCTTGCGCAGTCAGCCGTGGAAAAGGCCCGCGCGTCCCTGTCGCTTGTCCTGACCAGGGTTGGGATAGAAGGAGACGTCCTTGAGAGGGAAGTGGTCAAGTATCGTTTTGCATAAAGAACAGGCAGCAAGACAACGTGGTAAAATGATAGTCTGTAATTAGGAAACCACGTGGAAAGGGGAGAACGACAGAATGTTCTGTTACCAGTGTGAACAGACGGCGAAAGGAACCGGCTGCACGGCTTTCGGGGTCTGCGGAAAGGACCCTGAAACCGCCGCGCTGCAAGACCTTCTCATCTGGGCGGCCAAGGGCATTGCCCAGTACGGTCACAGAGCCCGGGAACTTGGCGCGAAGGATCACGAAGTCGATGTCTTCCTGATAGAGGCCTTGTTTACGACAGTCACGAACGTCAATTTCGACCCGAAACGCCTGGAGCTGATCCTGCTGGATTCCTACGCGGTGAAGGAACGGGCTCGCGCCCTTTACGAGCGGGCTTGCGCCGAAAAGGGCAAGTTCCCGGAACGGTTGGAGGGGCCGGCGACCTGGTCGCCTGCCGAAGGTTTGTCCGCCTTGGTCAACCAGGGCGAGGCGGTCTCCCCGGAGCTGCAGATCCAGCGCCTCGGAGAGGACGCGGGGGGGCTTCACTGGCTGGTCATATACGGCCTGAAAGGAATGGCCGCGTACGCCGACCACGCGATGATCCTCGGCCGGGAGGACGATTCCGTTTACGGGTTCTTCCACAAGGCTTTGAAAAAACTGGCGGAAGACCCGATGCGGGCCGACGATCTCCTCGGTCTCGCCCTCGAGTGCGGCGAGGTCAACCTCAGGATCATGGAACTGCTAGACATGGCGAACACCGAGGCCTACGGGCACCCGGTACCCACGAAAGTCCGGGTGACGCCGGTCAAGGGGCACGCGATCCTCGTTTCCGGGCACGACCTGCGTGATCTTGAAGAACTCCTCAAGCAGACGGAAGGGATGGGGATCAACGTCTACACCCACGGCGAGATGCTTCCCGCCCACGGCTATCCCGGGCTCAAGAAGTACCCGCATTTCGTCGGCAACTACGGTGGAGCCTGGCAGGACCAGAGGGACGAGTTCGAGAAGTTCCCGGGATCCATCCTCATGACGACCAACTGTATCCAGAAACCAAAGGATAGCTATGCCGGGAGGATTTTTACCTCGGGGTTGGTTGCCTGGCCCGGGGTGACCCATATCGCGGACAGGAACTTTGCCCCGGTCGTCGATGCGGCCCTCGCCGCTCCCGGTTTCCCGGATGATGCCCCTCCCGGGGAAATTTTGGTCGGGTTCGGACACAATGCGATCCTGGGGGTAGCGGGGCAGGTCGTTGAACTCGTCAAGCAGGGCAGGATCCGCCACTTTTTCCTGATAGGCGGCTGTGACGGGGCCAAATCCGGCAGGAACTACTACACGGAGTTTGCCCAGAAGGCGCCTGCCGACACGGTCATCCTGACCCTTGCCTGCGGGAAATACCGTTTCAACAAGCTCGATTTCGGCGAGATCGAGGGAATTCCCCGCCTGCTGGACTGCGGGCAGTGCAACGATGCCTATACGGCCATCCAGGTGGCCGTGGCCCTGGCGAACGCCTTCGGGACGGACGTCAACGGTTTGCCGCTGTCCCTGGTCCTGTCCTGGTACGAACAGAAAGCGGTCTGCATCCTCCTGACGCTCCTGCATCTCGGGATACGGAACATCAGGCTCGGGCCGAGCCTTCCCGCTTTCATCACCGGGCCCGTCCTTGGCGTCCTGCACGAGAAACTGAACGTGATGCCCATCACGACGGCGGAAGAGGACTTGAAAGCGATCCTGGGCTAGCCAGGGGGTTCTTCGGGAGCGGCACTCATGCCGCTCCTTGTTTTTTGCCTATTTCCCTTTCGTGTTGGTGAGAAGGACACCGCCGAGCGTAACGGCACCTCCCAGGAGGGATAGGAAAGTCGGGACCTCACCGATCCAGGCCCAGGCGATGACGATGGCGAGGACGGGTGAGACGTAAAGCGAGGTGGACAGCCTCGAAGCCGGCATTCGGGAGAGGGCGTAGGTCCAGGTGCTGTAGGCGATCGCCCCCGGGAAAATCCCGAGGTAGGCGACGGAGAGCGTAGCTCCCAGAGGTGCCGTTCCGACTGCCTTGAAAAGGCCGGGCAGGAAGGCGAGCATGAAAAGCGTTCCCGCCATCATTGCATAGGCCGTGAAAGCGATCGGGTCATACCTTCGCAGGAGTGGTTTCTGGAAAACGTTGTAAAGGCTGCTGCCCAGGGATGCGACCAGGATCATCAGGCTGCCCGCGTCCAGGGCGAACGCGCCTTTTTCACCGAACGAGATCAGGGCAACGCCGGCGACGCTGATCGAGATTCCAGCCCATCCCGCCGGCCGTAGCCGCTCCTTGAGAAGTAAAACAGCCAGGAGCGCGGTCATGACAGGGGTAAAGGAAACGATCAGGCTGGCCGAACCCGCTGAAACGGTCCTTTCCCCATAGTTGAGGAACAGGTGATAAACGGTGAAGCCCAGGAACCCAACGCACAGGATTCTTGGGAAATCCCTCCGGTCGGGTAGCCCGAACCCCCTCAGCCTTGCGAAAAAAGCCATAGCGGCCGAACCGACCAGGAAGCGCAGCAGGGCCAACTGGCCGGGAGTGTAGGCCGCAAGCCCCGCCTTGATGCCGGCAAAGGCCGAAGCCCACAAAAGCAGGGTCACGGCAACGGCCATAAAGGCTTTCCAATCCTTCGAAAGAGGCAAGCCGGTCACTCCCTTCACGAACTCGCTCCATTCTAGCCCATTAAAGCGGCTTTTTTGCATTCACAGTTAACCTTCGGCATATTGTAATTCGAGTGGTCCTCTTCTAAACTGGACTGGATGTTTCTGTCGCTGTCAATGCATCTCTTCAAAGGGAGGAGAGTGGGACATGGCGAAAGGAAGGACGGCCCACGAAGGGCATGAACGTCACCTGTGCGCACTCGCTGGAGCGGGGGTCTTCGAAGGAGCCTCGGAAGCAGCCAAGGAGCTCGTAAGGTCTCCCCGTTTCGTCTGCAGGCACTGCGGCCGTGCGGCCAGTTCGGCCGAGTCGCTTTGCGAGCCGGAAGAAATCTGAATCCCATAAGGAAGAGAGGAGGATCTGAATGAGCAGCAATCGCCTTAGCAAGGTGCCACACACTTTTGTCCTGCTTTTTTCTCTCATCGTTCTCGCGGTCATCGGAACCCACCTTCTGCCGGCAGGTGAATTCGACCGGGTCAAGGACGCCAAGACGAACAAGACCATCGTCGTGGCGGGGACCTATCACCAGGTTGACCCGAACCCCCTGGGCTTTTTCGATACCTTCATCGCCGTCCAGAAGGGCAGCATCGACGCCGCGGAAGTCGTTTTCTTCGTGTTTTTCGTTTACGCGTCCTTCTACATCGTCCTCCAGACGGGGGCCCTGCACTCCTTCATAGGATGGTTGCTGAGGGTGTTGAAGGGGAAGGAAGTGATACTGATCCCAACCTTCATGTACCTCTTTGCCCTCGGAGGATCGATTTTCGGTATGTTCGAGGAGACCTTCGGGTTTATCCCTCTTTTCGTGGGACTGGCCATCGCGATGGGCTACGATGCCATCGTCGGGATGAGCATGGTTTCCCTGGGAGTCGCCATGGGGTTTGCCGCCGCCTTCATGAACCCCTTCACCGTGGGCCTGGCCCAGAAGTTCGCCGAGCTGCCCCTTTTCTCCGGCATGGCCCTCCGCATGGTCAGCTGGTTTGTCTTCGTCACGATGGCCGTCTGGTGGACGCTGCGCTACGCGGCCAAGATCAAGGCTGATCCCACAAAGAGCATCATGTACGGAGTGGACATGGGGAAACTGGCACTCGACCACAACGAACTGGTCACGAAGCACTTCCATGCCCGCGACAAGCTGATCCTGGGGTGGGTCGTCGGCACGGTCTCCCTCTTGATATGGGGCGTCATCGAAAAAGGCTGGTATTTTGACGAACTCGCCGGGCTCTTCCTTATCATGGGCGTGGTGTCCGGCTTCCTCGCCGGGTGGACCCCCAGCAAGATTGCGATGACCTTCGTGGAAGGCTGCAAGGACATCGTCTTTGGAGCCCTGGTCATTGGCTTGGGGCGAGCGATCCTCGTCGTCATGAGGGAAGGCAAGATCATCGACACCGTGGTTTACGGGATGTCCCTGCCTCTCTCGGCCTTCCCGAGGTGGGTTGCCGCCGAAGGCATGCTGTTTGTCCAGACCCTGATCAACTTCTTCATCCCTTCGGGCTCGGGACAGGCTTCAACGACCATGCCGATCATGGCGCCCCTGTCGGACCTTCTTGGCATCTCGCGGCAGACGGCGGTTCTGGCCTTCCAGTACGGCGACGGGTTCTCCAACATCCTCTGGCCGACGACGCTGCTTCCTGTCATCTGCGGTATCGCCAAGGTCCCGATCGAACGCTGGTGGCGCTACTTCGTTCCCTTCTTCGGGCTGATTTTCCTCGCCCAGATGATCTTCGTGGCCGTATCGGTCTTCATCGGCTGGCAATAAGAAACAAGCCTGAGGCTTGAATTGCGTTGTGGCGGACAGGGGGAGGAACTCCCCCTGCCGTCATTTTCGGAGGGGGTAATAAGTATGGAACTGGACCTGCTGATCCGTGACGGGATCCTGCTGGACCCGGTCAGGAAAACCGAGGATCGTCTCAATATCGGGATTGCCGGCGACAGGATCGCGCTGGTCGGTAAAGAGGAACCACCGGCGAAAAAGGTGATTGAAGCCTTTGACCTGGCTGTCTCGCCAGGGTTCATCGACACCCATATGCATGACGAAGAGCTGGAAGACCCCGGAACGATCCAGAAGGCCCTCCTCCTGCAAGGCGTGACGACGGCGCTGGCGGGCAACTGCGGGTCCGGGCCGAGCCTGGGCCTGGTCAAGGAAAAAAGGAAATTCCCCTGGCTCAACCTGGGCTATCTCTCGGGCCATCGTGCGCTCCGGGAGGAGGTCGGCATCACGGATGTCTACCAGCCGGCCACGGAACCCGAGATTGCCCGGATGGAGAAGCTGCTGGAAAGGGAGCTTGCGCTTGGTTCCTTTGGGCTTTCTTTCGGTCTCGAGTACGCCCCGAACACCAGCTCCAGGGAGATCGAGGCCCTTTGCAAGGTTTTGCGGGGTTACGACAATCGTTTTGTCTCCGTCCACATTCGCCACGATGGTCCCGACTGCCTTGAATCGGTGGAGGAAGTGATCGGCCTTGCCGAACGCTTCGGTATCCGGGTTCAGGTTTCCCACCTCGGGAGCATGACGGCTTTCGGTTTCACGGCGCGTTCGATCGAGCTCATCGAGGAGGCCCGCGGGCGGGGATCCGACGTGACTTTCGACTGCTATCCCTACTCGGCGTTCTGTACCTTTATCGGTTCCACGGTTTTCGACCCGGGATTCGAGGAGCGCTGGGGCAAGGGGCTCGAAAGCCTGGAGGCGGCAAGCGGGAAGTACAGGGGGAAAAGGCTGACTCCCCCGATTTACGAAGACATGAGGAAAAACGATCCGGAGGCCCTGATCATTGCCCACGTCATGAACGAGCCCGAGATCAGGCTCTGCCTCAGGCACCCCCTTTGCGCGGTGGCTTCCGACGGCGTACTGCACGGGGGCGAGGGGCATCCGAGAGCTGCGGGGGCATTCCCGAGGGCCATGCGATGGCTTCGTGAAGAGGGGCTTTCATGGCCCGAAGCCGTTGCCCACGCCACGGCTCTCCCGGCAGAGATGGCCTGGCTGCCGGGAGGAAGGCTCGAAGTGGGGGCCCCGGCCGACATCGTGGTCTTTTCTCCCGACGACCTGAGGGACCGGGCGACCTTCGAAGACCAGCTGGCAAGCCCTGAAGGCATTTCAGCCGTGGTGGTCAACGGGAAGGTCGCGGTGGAGCGTGGTGTGCTCGCGGCTCAACCGGCGGGCCGCCTTTTGCTGCGCTAGGGCTTTGCGATCGAAGGGGGGCGGTTCGCTTGAACGATTACAAGATCCTGCTGGAAAAGGTGAACGAGGGAATAGACCGTTTCGCGCGAGAGGCCATCGCCCTGAGCGATGACCTGGCCCAAAACCCGGAGATTTCAGAGAAGGAGTTCGAAACCTGCAAGAAACACGCGGACTTCCTGCGCCAGGCGGGCTTCGAAGTGGAGATCCCCTTTTACGGTATCCCCACGGCCTACCGGGGCCGGATCGACAGGGGGACAAACGGCCGGGTCGCCCTCATGGCGGAGTACGACGCATTGCCTGAGATCGGGCATGCCTGCGGCCACAACGTCCACGGGGTGATGAGCCTGCTTGCCGGAGCGGGACTCGCGCCCGTCATGGGAGAAATCGGCGGGGATCTCTGGGTGGCCGGGACACCGGCGGAGGAGACGAACGGCGCGAAGATTCCCATGTCCGCGGGCGGGCTTTTCGACGACGTGGACCTGGCCCTCATGATCCATTGCGGGGGAAAGGACACCTATGTTCGCTACAGGGCGTTGGCCATGGACGCGGTGGAATTCCACTTCTCCGGAAGAGCCGCCCATGCCGCCGGGGCGCCCTGGGAGGGCCGGAACGCCCTTAACGGGGCCACCCTCTTCTTCCATGCCGTCGATATGCTCCGGCAGCATGTCCGCCCGGAGGTCCGGATGCACGGGATCATCTCCCAGGGGGGGGCAGCCCCCAACATCGTCCCGGAATCGGCGACAGCCCGGTTTTATTTCCGGGCCCCCTGGCGGAGCCTCCTGGACAGGCTCGTCGAGAAGGCCCACAAGGCGGCAAAAGGGGCAGCGATGGCAACAGAGACCGAGGTCGAGTGGGAAAATTTCGAACTCTCGTTCGACGATGTCCAGCCTAACGAAGCGGCAGAAACCATGATGGAAGAGGTGTTCACGGAATTCGGGGCACCGTTCGGGCCTTGCCCTGGGGCACAGGGGTCCTCGGACGTCGGAAATGTCAGCAAGCGTTGCCCCACACTCCAGCCGACCCTTTCGATCACCCCGCATCCCTATGCCTGGCACACCCGGGATTTCGCCGCCGCAACGGTGAAGCCGGAGGCACACGAAGCCCTGGTCCTGGGGGCCCGGCTCCTTGCGGCGGCTTCATTGCGGACATTCCTGTCGCCTGAGCTCAGGGAAAAGATGCGGGAGGATTTCCGGGCGGAGAAAGCAAAGATCGTCCTTTAAGCGGAGGAGGCGGTGAAGGTGGAGATCCTGGAAAGACTGAAAAAGGCTTTTACGCCCGAAGAAGTCCTGGCCCTTGCGGGTGACCTTGTCCGCATCCCCAGCCACTCCCAGGCGCCCGGGAGGGAGACCGCCGTTGCCCGTTTCCTTGCCGGCTGGCTCGAAAGGAATGGCATCGATGTCGTCCTGCGTCCTGTCGTGGAGGAACGGCCTAATGTCATCGCCACCCTCCGGGGTCAGGGGAAAGGGCCGTCACTGATGCTGAACGGTCACCTCGACACCGTCCCTCCCTATACGATGGCCATCGATCCCTTCTCGGGGGAAGTGAAGGACGGCAAGCTTTGGGGAAGGGGCAGCGTCGACATGAAGGGAGCCTGCGCGGCCATGGCGATGGCTCTCGTTGCCCTCAAGCGAAGCGGGGTCGAGCTCGAGGGGGACCTGTTCTTCACGGGAGTCATCAACGAGGAACTGAAAAGCGAGGGCAGCGAGGACATCGTCCTTAACGGCCCTAAAGCCGACGCGGTGATCGTTGGCGAACCGTCGGAACTGAACATCAGTGCCGGGCACCGAGGGCTGGAGTGGATCGAGATCGAGGTGATCGGGCGTGCCGCCCATGGGGGGCGCCCCCACCTGGGCATCAACGCGATCTCGAAGATGGCGGCGTTCATCAGGAAACTGGAGGTGGAGCTGCCCCCGCGGCTTAAGGCCAGGACACACCCCCTGATGGGTCCCCCGATTTTCAACCTGGGTGTCATCCAGGGAGGGATGCAGCCCAGCAGCGTGGCCGACCGCTGTATCCTGCAGGTCGACCGCCGCCTGACCCCCGGGGAGACCTGGCAGTCGGTGTTCGCCGAGCTGGAGCAAATCATCGGCCTTTGCCGGGCCGAGGACCCGGAGTTCAAGGCGGTCCTGCGGCGGATCCCCGACAATATGGCGACAATGGATCACCTGCCGATGGAATTCCCCCTCAGTCATCCCCTGAAGGGCATCCTTGACCTATCCGTTGAGGAAGTGACGGGGAGGAAGCCGGACCTGACCTGCTGCACGGGATGGACGGACGCGGCACTCTTCGCCAACCAGGGGGGGACTCCCGCGCTTGTGCTTGGCCCTGGAACGATCGCGGTGGCTCACGGGGCCGAAGAACACTGCCCGGCAGAGCAGATCGTCCAGGCTGTCCTGGTTTATTCGCTGGCAGCCGCCAGGTTCTGCGGCCAGTCTGTGTAGGAGTGGATGGACAAGGGGCCGGCCGGGAGCCGGCCCCTTGCTTTTTGCCCGCTTTTCGGTCAGGATGAACGAAAGACCTTTAGAAAGGGGCCCGCAAGGATTCCATGAGCCTTCTGCCTTACTGGGACCAGAATGTCGACCTGGACGTCGTCAACTGGCTTCCCTACTGCCTCGATTTCAACCCGGTTTCCGTCAACGGGATGCATAGCGAAACGCTGAAGTCCATCGCCGCCCTCTCGCTGGAAATGGACAGCGAGTTCCTTTACCTGCGGAGCATGAGGAGCGGCTGCGTGGGAACCCTCTTCCGTGAGAACCTGATCGATCCCGGGAGGGATCACAGGCTTAACCTCGGGTTCTCCATGGTTTTCGGTTATTCAAGGGTCATGGAAGCCGTCCTTCACCTGGTTTCCAAGGCCAGTCTCGAACTGAAGGCGGGGGTGACCCTCTGCGGGATTTGGGATCGTGAAATCCTCCTGGACGAAAGCAAGGTCATTGCCCTTGTGAGCGACAATCCGCTCTTCGAGGAGGAGAAATTCCTGGAGGCCCTGAAAGACGTCATGTCGAAAGCCGGCGGGGATAAGCGCCAGGCCTCTTTCTACGCCGAGCGTTTCGGCTATCGTCGCTTTTCGATTCCCTACGAGACCGACGACGTGAACCAGCTGGCCATGTCGCAGCTCCTGCACGACTTCGAGTTTGAGGAAACGCGTTCCGTCGTAGGCCCCAGGCCGGAAATCCCCCTCTCGGTTCCCGGTTTCCCCGGAGGTTTCTAGGATGGCCGAGGGCGTTCGTCCCGACTGGGACAGCTATTTCATGGCGATCGCTTCCGTTGTCGCGACCCGGAGCACCTGCCTCAGGCGCAAGGTTGGGGCGGTCATCGTCAGGGAACGGCAGATCATCAGCACCGGGTACAATGGCGCGCCCAAGGGGGTCCCTCACTGCGCGGAAGCGGGGTGCCTGAGGGAACGGCTGGGTATACCCTCCGGAGAACGGCACGAAATCTGCAGGGGAGCCCACGCCGAGATCAACGCCATCGCCCAGGCGGCCGCGAACGGGTCCATCACTGCCGGGGCCGACATGTACTGCACCCATGAACCCTGCTCCTTCTGCACGAAGGCCATGATCAACGCGGGCATCAAGCGGGTCTTCTTCGTACACCCCTACCCGGATCCTCTAGCCAGGCAACTCAGGGAAGAGGCGGGAGTGGTGGCCTGCATGCTGCCGGAATCGGCCCTGCTCGTGAGGGCCTAGAAAACGCTGGGAGGTTGAACGAGATGGATATCGACCGAAGCAAGGCCTGGGAACTGCTTTCAGCCCACAACAAGGAGGACATGCACCTCAAGCATGCCCTGGCGGTGGAAGCGACCATGCGGCATTTCGCGGGACTGGCCGGCGAGGACCCGGAACTCTGGGGGCTGGTGGGACTCCTGCACGACCTGGACTGGGAAGAAGCCCCCGACGAGCATGCGAAAAAGAGCATGGAATGGCTGAAAGAAGCCGGGTACGACGAGACGGTTTGCCGCGCGATTTCAGCCCATGCCTGGGAATATACGGGGACGCGGCCCGAATCCCTCATGGAGAAGACCCTTTACGCGGTGGACGAGCTCACGGGCTTGCTGACGGCCGCTGCCCTGGTCAGGCCAAGCCGTTCACTGGCGGACCTGGAGGTTCGGTCCGTCATGAAAAAGTGGAAGGACAAGGCGTTTGCGAGGGGAGTCAACAGGGAGGTCATCAGCCGGGGCGCCGAGCTTCTCGACAAGCCGGTGGACTGGCTGATCCAGGAAACCCTGGCGGCTCTCAGGCCGGTTGAAAGGGACCTGGGCCTCGGAGTTTGAGGCTGCTGGCGACAGGCAGGAAAAAGGGAACGGGGGAAGGCCAAAAGCCTTCCCCCGTTCCCTTTTTCCTGCCTAAAGAGCCTCCGAATCCACGAGTTTCCAGAAGGGCTTGCCCGACTTTATCCCGAAGCGGAGAAGCATGTATCCGGCGATGTGGCCGTCCTCCACGTAAACGAGCGCCCAGTTTGGCGCGAAAAACCAGATGGAGTCGGGGTCCGGGATCGCCATCCTCCCTCCGAGGACTCCCTCCCAGGGGATGAGTTCAGTCCTGGACATCAGGTCTTCGCGTAGCGCGGCTTCGGGTTCCTCCACCTTCATCTCGCGCCCGATCGCCTTCCAGTCGGGGGGAGGGATCCGGCCGGACAAGGCTTCATGCCTGAGGCTTTCCACCTGGCGAAGGGATTCTTCAAGTCGCGCGCCCTGTTCGCCCGCAATCTGCCGGAAGTGGAGCGCGGTTCCGGCAAGGATCAAGACCAGGATGACCAACGACGCGACAGCGATCCTTCTCAAGGCAGGGCCCCCTCTCTCTACGGCGTTTCAAGTCATTGCTTCTTCTCACGAAAAGTTTATCATGGAAATGAAAAGTGTTAAGGGAAGCGGCAGTTTGCGCGGATTGGGAGGGAAGAAGATGGGTGTGTTCCTGGTTGGTCATTCGAGCGATACGGAGGGGGGAACCGGGGTGACGGTCCTCCTGTTTCCCGGCGGCGCCGCCATTGGATGCGATGTCAGGGGGGGAGCCCCTGGGACGAGGGAGACGGATCTTCTTGACCCCAGTTGCTTCATGGAAAAGGGGCACGCCATTGTCCTTGCGGGAGGCAGCGCTTACGGACTTGCAGCGGCTGACGGGGTAATGGGGTTCTGCGAGCGGAACGGGTGGGGGTTCGACACGGGGCACGGGATTGTGCCGATCGTCCCCGCCGCATGCCTGTTCGACCTTGGCATCGGTAGCCCATCGGCCAGGCCGACTGCCCGGATGGGTCTTGAAGCCTGCGAGACGGCCCATCCCCTCGAGGAAAGCCCGATGGGGAACGTCGGGGCAGGGACGGGTGCCAGCATCGGCAAGTATGGAGATCCCCGGAAGGCGATGAAATCGGGGCTCGGCTGGCACACGGTCAAGGCGGCGGGGATATGGGTTTCGGCTGTGGTTGCCGTTAACGCCTTTGGCGCGGCGAAGGATGGGGAAGGCCGCTTTATTGCCGGCGAAACGGGGGACGACGGCGAGATCAAATCGCCCGTCAGGGCCTTGCTGGGAGAGGATTTGCCAAGCGCCTGGGGAGCCAACACCACGATTGGGGCGGTCGTGACCAACGCAAGCCTGGGCAAGTCGCAGTGCAGGCGCGCGGCGATGGAGGGGCAGGACGGTTTCGCTGACGCGCTGTGGCCTGTCCACACGCGATACGATGGAGATACGCTGTTCTTCGCTTCCGCGGGAGACACCGACGCCGATCCCCTGCGGGTCGGGGCCATGGCCCGGCTGGCCGTTTCAGAGGCGATCAGGGCCGCGGTCCTTTCCGCCCAGCCTGCCTACGGTCATTACGGCCTTGGCCGTTAACCGGTCGGTAAAGGTGCGGATGCATTTAAACCCACGTCCGTTAAACTTGAAAGGGGTAGCGGCAAATCCAGGAAAAGGGGGGTGCGAGAGGCATGGGAATCCGGGTGTTTATTGCGGATGACCATCCCATGACGAGGGCAGGGCTCCTTGCGACCCTCGAAAGGGAACAGGATTTCGAGATTGTCGGTTCGGCTTCGGATGGGACCCAGGCTTGGCAGGCCATGCTTGAGAAGGTCCCGGATGTCGCGCTCGTGGACATCCGGATGCCCGGTGAAGACGGCGTCAGCCTGGTGCGAAGGGTCAAAGACTCCGGCTTGCCGATCCGTTCTCTCATGCTGACGTCTTACGACGCCCAGCAATACGTCATGGCTTCCCTGCGGGCGGGGGCAAAGGGCTACATCCTGAAGACGGCTTCGCCAGAGGAACTGGCCAGGGCCATCAGGACGGTCGCCAGGGGGGGCGTGTACCTCGACGCCGAGGTTTCCAGGGTGGTGGGAGGACAGGAAGTCGTCCCGGAGGAGTTGTCCAACCGGGAGCGCGAGGTCCTCATCCTGACTTCGAAAGGGCTTTCCAGCAAGGAAACGGCGGGAAAGCTCTTCATCAGCGAAAGGACGGTCCAGACCCATCTCGCGTCCGTCTACGACAAGCTCGGCGCCCGGAACAAGACCGAGGCCATGCTGCTCGCCCTGAAGTACGGCGTCATGACTCTCGAGGAACTGATCGAATGAGGCGACGCCTTCTTGCCGTCCTCACCCTCGCGGTGCTGCTTCCTTCGCTTTCGGTCCTGCTCGCCGCCGGAGTGGGCATCTACCACCACCAGCGGGCTATCCAGGCCGTCGCGAGAACGTATGTCCAGGATCTTGCGGAAAGCACCGCTTCAAGGATCGAGATGGGGTGGGGGCTGACCGAGAGCCTCTTTTCCGCGAAACCGCCGTCCCGTTTCTGGGGAAACCGGCTCTTTTCAGGCGGGGTGGGCATCCCTGGCTGGATTGCTGTCCTCGATCCCCATGGCAAGGTCATCGCGTCAACTCCCGGAGCCCAGATACTCTCGGAACTCTGGCGCCCGGGAATGCCGATAGGGCAGGCTGTCGAGGCACGTAACGGCAATGGGGAAGACTTTACCGTCGCGGCCTATCCCGTCGGGGAGACAGGCCTTTTTGTCATGGCGGCCGTTTCCTGGCGGGAGCTTTTGGGGCCAATGCTGCGTTTCGGCTTGTTATGGCCGGTTTTGGTCGGGCTGGTCGGGTTGGCGGGGCTCGTCGGGGTTTATGCCCTCTGGAAGGCGGTCATCTCCCCGCTCAAGTCCCTGGAGGAGGAAGTCTCCTCCCTGGAGTGGGGCAAGGATTTGCCCAGTCCCAGGGATGATGCCGCGGTCACCGAGATCGGCAAGCTGAGGGCGGAATTTTTCCACCTCGCGCAGACGGCCATAGACAGGGCGACGTTATGGAAACGCTACGCGCTCGACCTCGTCAGGGTACAGGAAGACGAGAGATCGAGGCTGGCAAGGGATTTGCACGACGGGCCCCTCCAGGATGTGACCGCCATGATACAGAGGGCTCGCCTTGCCGCAACTTCCGATTCGAATGGAAAGGAAAAGGCCGCGCACCTGGACCTCCTGGAGGAATCGGCCCAGTCCGCGGTCAGGGAATTAAGGTCCTTGTGCGACGAGCTTTCCCCGCCCTGGCTCGAGCTTGGCCTGGGGGGGGCCCTGAATGAGCTTGCGGAAAGGCTTTCCAGGCACCTCGGAGCGAAGATACTGGTCGAAGCGGACTCCGGCGTGGGGGACGGCCTATCGAAAGAAGACACCCTCGCCCTTTTCCGGGTCGCGCAGGAGGCTCTCCACAACTCCGTCAGGCACGGAGGGGCGAGGGAGGTTTACGTGCGGCTGTTCCTGGAAGGGGGAAAGCTGGTCCTGGAGCTGGAGGACTTCGGGTCCGGCTTCAACGTGCCGGAGAACCTGGCGCGACTCCGGGTGCTTGGACACCGGGGGCTTGCGAACATGGAAGAACGGATGGCGCTCGTTGGCGGGGTCCTGGCCGTGAGTTCGACGCCGGGAAAAGGGACTCGCATAAGGGCGGAAATACCCGCCGACGGCCGAGGAGACCGGCAGCCGGCGGGATGGAATCCTTGAAGAAAGGGGTGACCCCCGCGGGGGAAATCGATGAGACTGAGAATTCTGGGTGCGGCTGAAGAGGTGACCGGTTCGAACTACCTGGTCGAGGCCGGGGGAAGGCGGATACTTGTCGATTGCGGGATCTTCCAGGGGCGGGATGAGGACAGGAGGAACAGGGAGCCTTTCACCTTCGTTCCGTCAGGAGTGGATGCAGTGCTGTTGACCCATGCTCACATGGACCATTCGGGGCGTATCCCCCTCCTGGTCAAGCAGGGGTTCAAGGGGAAAGTCCTGGCCACGCTCCCCACGACGGAGCTCTGCGAGGTCCTCTGGCAGGATTCGGCCAAGCTCATGAAGGAAGAGGCGGAATGGAGGACGAAGAAGAACCGCCGCAAGGGACTCGGGGACGTGGAACCCCTTTACGACATGGATGATGCGCAAAATGCGCTCTCCCTCCTTTCCGCCGTCAGTTACGACGATATCCTGGAACCTGCCCCGGGTTTCAGGGTCCGTTTCCGTGATGCCGGGCATATCCTGGGAAGCGCGATCCTGGAATTGTGGGTCAAGGAAGACGGCAGGGAAGCCAAGATCGTCTTTTCAGGCGACCTCGGGCCCCAGGAAACCGTCATGGAACGCAACCCCGCATTCATCGAGGAAGCCGACGTGGTCGTGATCGAGTCGACTTACGGGAACCGGCTGCACAAGTCCAACCTCGAAACGCGGGAGGAGTTCAGGGAAGTCATGGCAAAAGCCCTTCGGGGCGAATCGAAGGTTCTGATCCCGACCTTCGCGGTGGACAGGGCACAGAGAATCCTCTACGAACTGACCCTCATGCAGCAGGAGGGCCTGTTCAGCAACGGGCTGCCGATTTTCTTCGATTCCCCGATGGGCGTAAAGGCTACGGAAATCTACAAGGACCACATGTCCCTCATGTCCTCGGAGATCCAGGAGCAGCTGAGGCGTGATGTCGACCCATACGACCCCGTCGGGGTGAAGTACGTCGAGAGCGTGGAAGACAGCCAGGCGATCAACCAGGTCGAAAACGCCATCGTCATGGCGGGGAGCGGGATGTGCAACGGCGGGAGGATCGTTCACCACCTCAAGCACAACCTGTGGAAAGAGCACACGCACGTCGTCTTCGTGGGCTACCAGGCCCAGGGAACCCTGGGCAGGCGCCTGGTGGAGGGGGAGAAGACCGTCCGGGTGGCGGGGGAAGAAATCGAGGTGAAGGCAAGCCTTCACACGATAAATGGCTTCTCCGCCCATGCTGACAGGGACGACCTGCTGACCTGGGCCTCCAATTTCAGGAACGGCCCGCTTTTCGTTGTCACCCATGGCGAGCCGGAATCCGCAGAATCCCTGGCGGAAGCCATTCGCGCCATGGGCCGCTCCGCGGTGGTGCCTGTAATCGGGCAGGAGGTTGAGGTTCGCCCCACGACGCCGGAAGCCCGGCCAGAAGCCCTCACCATTCCCTGCAGGGTGCCGACGGCGCCGTGCCTGGAAGCCGTCAGGGTGCTGGGGGAGATTTCAAGCCTCGTCTCTTCACTCAAGGAAAAGGCCACGGAGATCGGCGATTCGGCAGAAGTCATGCCCCTGCTGGTTTCGACGAAGACCCTCCTTGAAGCGGCCAGTGAACGGGCCGGGAAGGCTTCCGTCCCTTCCGGCAAGTGATGGTTTGCAGGCGCGGCAAATCGAAAAGCCTGCCTAAAGAGGCTTAAGGGCCGGAATTCCGGTTTCTCTCAGGAGGGAAGGAAGATGCGAAAAAAATCGTTTATCTACTGGGGAGCGATTTTGCTCACGATTGTCGTGATTGGTGTCGGGGCTGCGCTTCTTGGTCGAGACCGGGGGCCGCGTCCTTCCGCTTGCCTGCCGAAGCCGGGGCCGGCCGTGCCTTACCTTTTCGTTGAAAGGATTCCGGGTCCTACGGGCAGCGAGGGTTCGGACGGCCCTTTCGGGCTGGTCCACTCGGCACTGGCCCAGGAATCCTGGAAAGAGATCATCAACCTGAATTCCGGAGTCGCGGCAAGCTTCCTGGTCGCTTTCGGGGAAGGCGCCCCAGGGTTCTGGGCCGCCGCCGTTCCCGGCCGCGAGTCTCTTGAAAGGATTTCCTCGGGGAAATTGCCGGAAAGCTGGGCCGGAGCTTTCGAGGCGGGTGGGCTTCAAGCCGGGTCCCAGGGGAAGAAGGGATCCCTGAGGATCATCCACCAGGGAGGGGGGGAACTCTTTCTCAGGCGCCATGGTTCGCTGCTCCTCATTGCCGAAGAGGAAGCAGAACTTGACCGGATGGAGGCCTCCCTGGCCGGACGGCTGGAGCCCGTCAAGTCGGCCTGGCGCGTCAAGCCTTCATGGATGGGACACCTAAGGGCGGACGACGCCGGGAAACCGGGGCTTTTCCCGATCCTTCCGGGTGGCGTGGAGGATGCCGCCAAAAGCGTGCCTGTGACAATCGAAGCCGCATGGAGGCATGTTCCTCCGTACGGGGGGGAAGGTGCCTGGATGTCTGAAGGAGTCGGCCGCCGGCTCGCCGAAAAGGGAACCCCCCTCGCGGCGCCGGTTCCGTGGAACATGAAGCTTTCTTTTCCGCGCCCGCTCGCCATGGCTGTCGGGGTGATGGGGGAGCCTCCGGCGCAGGAGGATGGCGAAGTGTCGGGCGAAGCGATGAGCCGTTTCGGCGACAGAAGCGGTTTCTGGAAGACCTGGACAGGGTTGCCGGAAGAGCGGGTGCGCCGTTTCCTGAAGGGGCCCATCATCTTCTCGGTCGGGGGTTCCGCCCGGGCAATGGGCCTTCCAACCCCGGGCTTCCTGGTGGAGTTTCCAGGCAGGAGGGAAGAAGGGCCTATGTTCGTCCGGTCCCTGCTGGGAGAGCGATGGGGCATCTCAAGCCTGATCGGGCGAGAGGTGAACGGGTTCGACGTGGGTGGTGCCATTCCCCTTCCGTTCACGATCATGGCTGCCGCAAACGGGGATACGGCCCTCGTGGGCTACCTCGAACCCGAATCCCTGGGAACCCCGGTTGTTCCTGGTGGCCTCTCCGCGGAGTTCAACACCCCCTCGGTCGCCTGGCTATGGATCGACGGTGAGGCACTGTCGGGGACGCTCGATAGCCTGGCGCCCGGCAGCCCCGGGTTCCGCCTGCTCGGGCTCGAGGAAAAGGCCCTGGAGACGGAAAGGCTGCAGCGGCTCGTGAACGGCCTTGGCAAGCTGGCCGCGGTCATGGAGACGGCGGAATCGGGACACTTCAGTTGGAGCGGGGTTGAACCGCAGGGCGGGCAACCGTAGAATAGGGCAGTTTAAAACAACTGCCGGGAGGATTGCGGACCGATGAGAGAAAATGCTTTTTCCGTCCTCATGGAACGGGGTATCGTTGAATATTGTTCTTCACCGGATGACCTGAAGGCGGCTTTTGACGAAGGCATGGTGACGGCTTACGTCGGTTTTGACCCGACAGCTTCGAGCCTCCATGTCGGCCACCTGATACCGATCATGGGCCTGGCATGGCTCCAGCGGCTCGGGCATCGGCCAATCGCCATCCTCGGCGTCGGCACGGGACTGATCGGGGACCCGTCGGGAAAGAGCAAGGAAAGGAACCTCCTGACGCTGGAGCAGGTGGAAAAGAACAAGGTTACCGTACGCGAGCAGCTCGCCCACTTCATGGACTTCAACGAAGGCCCGAACTCCGCCATGATGATCAGCAACTACGATTGGCTGGGTACCCTCAACCTGATCGATTTCCTGAGGGATACCGGCAAGCACTTTTCCGTCAACACGATGATCGCACGGGAGTATGTCAAGTCCCGCCTGGAGGACCCCGACAAGTCCATTTCCTTTACGGAGTTCACGTACATGCTCCTGCAGGCCTACGACTTCTACCACCTTTCGGAGCACCATGACTGCCTTCTCCAGATGGGAGGAAACGACCAGCAGGGCAACATCCTTGCCGGTGTGGAACTGATCCGGAAGAAAACGGGCAAGCAGGCCTTCTGCCTGACCTATCCGCTGCTGCTGACCTCGGCAGGCACGAAATTCGGCAAGACGGAAGAAGGAGCGGTCTGGCTTTCACCCGAGCTGACCTCCCCTTACCGCTTCTACCAGTTCTGGATCAACACGGAGGACGCCATGGTCGGGCGACTCCTGAGGCTCTTCACGTTCATCCCGAACGAGGAGGTCGATGCGCTCGTCGAGGCCCACAGGGAACACCCCGAACGGAGGGAAGCCCAGAAGACACTTGCCTTCGAGGTCACCCGGAACGTCCATGGCGAGCATGCCGCAAGCGCTGCAAAGAGGGCGAGCGAAATCCTCTTCGGCGAAAACTTCGAACCCGCGGAACTCGACGAGGAAATGATCGGGATCCTTTCAAGGGAGGTCCCCTCCGGGGAGCTCAACGGCTCCCTGCCGATGTCCCTTGCCGACGTCCTCGCGGAATCCGGGGCATGTTCCAGCAAGGGAGAAGCGCGCAGGCTGGTGCAGGGTGGAGGTGTCCTTTTGAACGGCAGGAAACTGACCGATCCACAGGTGCCCGTTGAGGCGGGGGAGTGCCTCGCGGGTGGGGCCCTTTTCCTGAGGGTCGGCAAAAAAAGGTTCCACCTGGCCTGGGCCAGGTAAGCGGAAAAGAGGGGGCTTTCGCCCCCTCTTTTTCATGATTGCTTCTGGTGGGCTGCCCTGTTCCACGCCGACAGGACTTTTTCCCCTTCCACGGCGTCGAGGAAACCCCAGCATGCAAGGCCTATTTCCCTGAGCGACAGGCTCCGTTTAGCCCGCAATTCCTCCCACGTTGACGAAGGGATCGAAATCCAGCTGCGTATTGAAAGCTCCGGAAGACCGGATCTCGGGTCTGATGATTCCAGCCAGACCTGGAGCAGGACCCCCTCCGGCCCGCGGACCACGGAAGGATTCGATTCCTCGATATCGAGCCGCCGGAGGGAATGCGCGCTGAACCCGAGGGTCTCAAGCTCGGAGAAGACGTTTTCCTCGAAAGTCCCCCCAAGGGAAAACCACTGCCGTAGAGTGCTGACGCGGTCTTCGAAAGCGGACGGGCAAAGCCGGAGCCAGGTCCGTATTCTCTGGAGCATTTCACGGCCTCCCCAGAGCAGGGCGAAACGAATCCCCCAAAAGGCCGTCCGGAGGGTCGAGGAGACGAGGAGCGCTTCTGAAAGGCGCTGTTTTTCGTTTACGCCGAACTCCTCTCTCCATGAAGGGAAGGCCCTTAACGCGTCTTCCAGGACGACGATCGAGGAAACCGGGTCTCCCGGAGGGTCCATGCGGCTGGATAGCGCCTGCCGAAGGGACGTCACCGCCTCACCCGGGATGGAAATGTCGCCGAGGTCCTGCAGGTGGAGTATGACAGTCTTTCCATCGTAGAGCGTGACTTCTTCCCACGTCGGCTGGCCGATTTTCCCCCATACCCATTTTTCGAATGAGCCGAAAAGGCAACGTCCCAACAAGGCCCTCTTGAAGGGCAGCAGCAGGATGACATCATCCGCTTGCCTTGACGGGAGGCCCGAGGGGGCATGTATTCCTGGAAGGGAGACGATTTCTCCATTCGACAAAAGTTCGAAAAGCATGGCCCTCACCTCCAGACTATCAATTTATCACGTTGTCGATATAACATCAAGGATAGGCAAAGTGAAGGGATTGTTTGGGTTATGCTTAAGGAGAAAGGGGGTGTGGGAGAATGCCGATCATCGAGGTTCACATGCTGGAAGGCAGGACGATCGAACAGAAAAGGGAACTTGTCGGGCAAATGACGGAAGCCGTTTGCCGGTCATTGGGGGCTAAGCCGGAACAGGTCCGGATTATCCTTTCAGAGATGCCCCGGGAGGATTACGCTATCGCCGGGAGCCTCGTCTGCGACAGGGATTAAGGGGCAGGGACATTCCTCCCCCAACGGCGGTGGAGCCACAGCCATTGCCCAGGAGCCGTGCGCACAGCGTTCTCGATGGCTTCGTTGCAACGCCGGGTCAGTTCGAGGACCTTTTCCTTGCGGTCCCCGCTGTCGGGTACGGGGACAGCCGGGTAGACTTCGACCCTGTGCATGAAGGGGGCTTCGCGGAAAGAAAAAGCGGGCAGGATGGGACAGCCGGTGAGGATTGCCAGGGACGCGGCCCCGGCGAAAGTGTAGGCGGGGTGCCCCATGAAAGGGACCTCTATTCCCTCCCGGCGCCCGGCCAGCTGGTCGGAGAGAATCCCGAGGAAGCCTCCCTTCCGCAACAGGTCCACGGCGGCTTTCATGTTCGCGGTTTTTGGGAGGGTTTTCAGGCCGACCCGTGTCCTGAACCTTTCGATGGCGAGGCGGTAGTCGGGGTCATCAGGGTCGCGTACGATCGCGGTTACGGGGAATCCGCGCTGGCACAGCCACGCGGCGAAAAGTTCCCAGTTCCCCAGGTGTCCCGTCAGGATGATCGCGCCTTTTCCCGAGTCCATGGCTTCCCGAAGCCGCTCTTCCCCTTCCGCCCGGGCAACCCAGGAGAGGCATTGCGACGGGTCTTCCTGGAGAGCGAGGTACTCGGCCGTCATCCAGGCAAGGTGCCGATAGACCTCCCGGAGGATTTTTTCCCGGGAAGCCTCGTCGGAGCCAGGGTAGGCCAGTTTGAGGTTTGCAAGGGCTTCCTTTCTTCTCGGGTGCGTACAGGCGAGGGCGACATCCAGGAAGCCCGCGAGGGCCTTTGCCCTCCAGCCTGGCGCCGAGAATCGGGCGACTGATTCCAATACCGCGATTTTCCAGCCCATCAGCAGGATCTCCTTCTTGATCGCGCGAAAAGAGGCCCGGGAGGTCCCGGGCCTCTTTCACTTTAACCGATTATTCCCCGAGTTGGAAGGGCCAGCCGGCGACCCCCGTTTCAAGCAGGGCCAGCCTTTCGATGCCGTGTGACCTCAGGATGCTGAGGGCATCCCAACCACGAACGGAGATCTTGCAGAAGGCCACGATTTCCTTGTCCTTCGGGAGGTCCGCCCCCTTTTCCCAGAGTGCCCCGAGGGGGATGTAGGTGATGTTCTCGAAGGGAAGCCTCCCGTCCCTCTGCGTCTCTTCAGGCGACCGGACATCCAGGAGGATGAAATCCTCTCCCCTCTTGGCCTTTTCGATGATCTCCACCGGGCTGTATGTTTTCATCAACCCCTCGGCCTTGTTCCGGAGGGCATTTGCGGCATGGGTCAAAGGATCGAGGGCCGTCGAGTAGGGCGGTGCGTAACCCAGGTCGGCATCGGCAAGGTCATCGACCGTCATGCCTCCCGTTATGGCGGCCACGATGACATCCAGCCGCTTGGACACGTCGCCGGGCCCGAATGCCTGCGCCCCGAGTATCCTGCCGGTCGATCCGTCGGCGACAAGCCGGATGATGACAGGGGCGGAACCCGGCATGAAGTGCGGCTTGTCGGAGTTCATGATCGTAACGGACACGGGCTCAAAGCCGGCTTCCCGTGCCGCTTCCATGCTCAGGCCCGTCCTCCCGGCAGTGAACTCGAAAAGGCGAAGGATGGCGGTACCGAGCACGCCCTTGAATTCGGCCTTCCTTCCAGCGATCCCGTCCGCAATAACCCGGCCCTGCCTGTTTGCCGTGGATCCCATGGGCTGCCTGGCGGCCTTTCCGGTAAGGAGGTTGAAGGTTTCCACGCAGTCTCCCCCCGCGTAGATATGGGGATCGCTCGTTCGCATCCGGGCATCGACCGCAATTCCGCCGGTTGGGCCGATCGCCAGGCCCGCTTCCGAGGCAAGGAGCGTGTTGGGCTTGACCCCGATCGCCAGGAGGACCATGTCGCAGGGCAGTTCACGGGCGTCCGTGCGGACCCCGGTGACGTCGCTTCCCTCGCCGAGGATTTCGGTGACCCTTTCCCCCGCGAAAAACCTGACCCCCTTCTTCGCGAGGGCCTTCAACACCCTGTTGGCGAACTCGGTGTCGAACAACGCGGGCAGTGGCCGGTCCAGGGCTTCGACGACCGAGACCTCGATTCCCCTCGAGTGAAGCGCTTCAACCACCTCTAGCCCAACCAGCCCGCCCCCGATGATGACGGCCTTCCCGATTTTGCCCGAGTCGAGGGCGGCCCTCATCGCCAGGGCGTCATCCATCGTCCAGAGGGTATAGACATGGTTAAGGTCGATCCCCGGCAACTTCGGGCGAATCGGGCTCCCTCCCGTTGCCAGGACAAGTTCGTCATAGGAGAATTCCTTTTCCTGCCCGGTCGAAAGATCGATCGCGGCCACCTTCCGGTTATCGCGATCAACCCGGGTCGCCATATGTTTCGTCAGGACCTCGACCTTCTTCACCTTCCTGAAAAACGCGGCATCCCTCACCACCCCGATGGGGGTGCTCATGAGATCCCGGTATTCCTTCACGACACCCTGGACGTAGAAAGGAAGGCCGCATCCCGCGTAACTCAGGAACTCGCCCTTTTCAAGAACCGTTATTTCCGCTTCCGGATCGAGCCTTCTCAAACGGGCGGCAACTTTGCCCCCGCAGGCTACGCCACCGATGATCAATATCTTTTTCGCCATTCCCGCCATACCCCCTAGTAGGTAATATGTTCTTATTATATATACCTTCTTAGGTATAACGCAAGGGAGCTCGGGTCCCTCGGAGGACCCGTTCAAGCACCTCGGGAAGATCCTCGGGCCCCTGGACGGCAAACCCCTTCCCCACATGGGGGAACATGAGCCTGTCCGAGGAACCGTCGCCGACGGCGAAGGTCCGGTGCAGCGGCACACCTGACAGACGGACGAGGCGCCTGGCCCATGCCCCCTTGCCCTTCCGAGTTTCGCCCTCGTGGACGCGAAGGACGGGTTCAAGGCGTCCCCCGTTCAGCCTGATCCCGTTGATGACCGGCCTCAGGTTCCTGGAAAAGGGTTGCCCGAACCGCCCCGAAAGGTTGAGGGCGACCCTTTCGAGGCCCGTCGAGAGGATCGTCGTTGAAAACCCGGCCTGGGAAAGCGCTTCGAGAAACCTGAAAGATTGCGGGGGGATGGGGATTTCATCGAGTATCGACTCGATGACGTGAAGGTCCGCGCCCCGGGCTTCCCAGGCTTCCACATCAAGCCTGCAAAACAGGGAATAGCTGATTTCCCCCGAAAGGTACCGTTCGAGGACTTTTTCCCCCACCGACCGCCAGATGCCGAGCCTTTCATAGACATAACGCCAGGGACTCTTCACGGTCGTGAGTGTCCCGTCAAGGTCGAGCAGCAGAAATGCGGAGGTTTCCCCGGGTTTTTCCATGCGTTCACCACCGTCCCAGGAACCCATTTTATCCCCCGGGAAAAAATTATGCGAAAGAGGGCTTGACTTCGTAACCGAACTTGGCTATGATACCCGTCGCGTCGCCTGACGGGCGGCGCGAAAAGAGTTCCACAGCACCTTGACAAGCGAAAAGAGAGAGAGCAGCGAGGAGTTCGGAAGAAAAGCCATGGAGAGTTTGATCCTGGCTCAGGACGAACGCTGGCGGCGTGCTTAACACATG